>QGNQ01000078.1 GCA_003228175.2 Chloroflexota bacterium | reverse complement strand
GGGGTGCGGGCGGCGGCGGCTTCGCTCCGCGAAGACCTGAGTCCTCGAGATGTGCGCGTATTGGCACAGCGGATCGATGGGGCGCCGGCGCGGTTGCTGCGAATGCTGCGGGAGCACCCGAATTCGATGATTCTGGGGACGGCGGCGTTCTGGGAAGGTGTGGATGTTCCGGGGGACGCGCTGTCGCAGATTGTGATTGCGCGGTTGCCGTTCCCGGTGCCGACGGACCCGGTGACGGCGGGGCGATCCGAGCAGTACGCGAACCCGTTCAACGATTACTCGATGCCGCAAGCGATCTTGCGGTTCAGGCAGGGGTTCGGGCGGCTGATTCGTCGGACGACGGATCGGGGTGTGTTCATCATCGCGGATAGCCGTGTGGCGCGGCGACGGTACGGGCCGGCGTTCCTGGAGGCGCTGCCAGAGACGGAGCTGCGACGGGTGAAGGCGGACGGCGTGGCAGCGGCGGTGAGTGAGTGGCTGGCAGATTGAGCGGTTCGTCGGATGGTTCGTCAGGCGCGGAATGGGCGGAGTTTGAGAGCGTGGGGCTGGTAGCAGCGGAGGCCGCAGAGCTGGACACGGACGGGCTGCGCCAGGCGTACATCGATGGCATTGAGCGCGGGTTCGAGGGTGAGCCTCCGGCGCTGCCGGAGGGGGTGGAACACTACTCGGTGCGTGTTGAGGGAGAGACGGTGGGGTTGCTAGCGGTGATGCGCGATTACCCCAGTGCGGGTGACTCGGCGGTGCTGGCGGTGACGATCGATCCCGCCTCTCGCGGGCACGCGAGCGGGACGAAGGCGCTGTTGGCGGCTGAGCGGCGGTTGTTACGCGATGGGGCAGATCGGGTGCTGGTGCGGGTACCTCGGACGAACGGACGCGGGCTATATTTCATGTTGCGGGCGGGGTTTACGCCGAGTGCGGGCTTCGATGGGGCTGATGCGACGTGGTTTGTACGCGGGGGAGAAGTCTAGCGACTGGGATTTGTTCGCGGCGGCGAATACTGACGAGCATTATCTGAGGCTCTTACGTTTCTGATCGCACAGGGGAAACCCTGATGGAATCGTTGATTCGTGGCGATGGTTAGCTGACGGTCAGTATCAGCGAAAGCATTACCAATGGCACGCAAGGTGAAGATGAGGCGTCCGCGACACGCGGCAGCGCTGCCGGTAACGCTTGGGCAGGATCAAGCGGCGCGGGTGATGGCGCAGCTTCTAGATGAGGATGTTGGGCGGCTGGCCTGGCTGGTGGCAGGCATCGAGAAACTCGAGCCGGAGGAGCGGGACGACCTGTACTACGAGTTTGTGACACAGGGTGGGTCGAGGGCGGCATTCGATCTGCTGGAGCGGGCGTTCGGAGAGGAGCGCGCGCGCGAAATGCAGATGAACCTGGGCACCACATCGAAAGATGCGCCGTTCGCGTTCCTGAGGAACGTGGATGCCAACGTCGTGGCCGGTTTCATGCGCGAGGAGCACCCGCAGGCGATTACGATGGCGCTGGCGATGCTGCCGGATGAATATGCGGCATCGCTGCTAATGAATTTCTAGGACGAGTTGCAGGTGTCAGTCCTGTCGCGTCTGGCGGGAATAGAACGAGCCGACACAGAGGCGATCGAACTGTTCGAAAATATGTTGCGGAAGCGTGCCGGCAACTTGCTGGATGTCGACTCGTATCACCAGGCGGAGTCGAGGACCGATCAGCTCGTCGGCCTGATGCAGATTATCGATACACAGACGAGCAGGTGGATTATCGACGGGATCGACGAGGTTGTCCCGACGATTGGGGCGCTGGTGCGTCAGCAGATGTTCATGTTCGAGAACATTGCAGCGCTCGATGATCGAGCGATTCAGCGGGTGCTACGGGACGTCGACCAGAAGGATCTGGCGCTCTCGATGCGGGCGGCGACGGACGAGATGAAAGAGCGGTTGTACGCGAACATGCCGTCGCGTGACGCAGCGATGCTGAGTGAGGACATGGAAGCTTCCGGCAAGGTGCGGATGGCGCTGATCCACGAGGCTCAGAGGCGGATTGTGGCGGTGGTGATGCGGCTGGAAGAGGCGGACGAGATTGTGGTCAACCGCAGCGGCAACGACGAGATGGTGGTCTAGAGGTCTTCGACCCGTTCAGGGCGATTCGCGGTTGTTTGTGGACCGCTGCTGTTGGGCTGAGGGGTATTGGCATAGGGCCGGTGGCTAGGGGAGATCCGAGCCTGAGCTAGCGGTTGCGACGGCGTTCACGGCTGCGCTCGATTGCGCTGCGGGCGAATCGTCGATAGGTGCGAGCGGCGAGCAGCGCGATTCCGATCACGACGACGAGATGGAAGATGTCGAGGGCTTGGATGGGGAGGCTAAGCGCTGCGCGTTCGGCGAGTGTTCCGAGCAGCAGCGCGAGGATGATCGCGGCGCGTCCGTAGCCGGACGATTGCTTTGTAGGCGGCGCGGGCGTGTCCTCGGCGGCTGCTGGTGTGCTGGAGACTTCTGGTCGTGACGGGCGGAGGAACTGGTCGGCACCGCTGAGGTGATCGAGGATCGCGCGCGGGTCGTTGGTGCCAGCGTCTCGCTCTGCTTCTTCGATGGAGGTGAGGCAGGGGTTGCACCAGAACTCGATGCCGGAGCTGGGGCCGATGACGGCGTCGCCGCAGTCTTTGTGGTCGCCGCTGTTGTAGGGATTGAGGTGGAAGGACCTGCTGCAGTTGAGGCACTCGGAGATGAGCGCTTCGTTGTCGGCGGTGTCTCCGCAGACGTGGCATTGGAGTGACTGCTGGGTGGTCACGGTTGGCTCCTTGTTGCGCGCTGTTGGCTGTTGATGAGCGCGCGTGCCTGGCTGGGGCTCCTGAGCGTGCCGAGGTAACGCGCTCGGCGCAAGGTGTGGAGCGATTTTCCGAGCGATGGGCCCTCGGGAATTCCGAGGCGGAGCAGGTCGTTGGCGTCGAGATGAGGGCGTGTCCACTCCCAGCGATGGAGCTGGCGCTGCAGTTCGATCTGAGGTCTGCCGCCGAGCCAGCGGGCGGCTGTGCGGGCCTCGGGAGTGGTGCTGGCGAGGGGGTCGAGCGTGTCTGGACTGGCGGTGAGGGCGGCGGTGAGGAGGGTGCGTGCGCCCTCGACGGCCTGGCGGGCGGGGCCGGGGGCGTCGAGCCGATCGAGGATGGCGGTGGCCTCGGCGGGTGGGAGTGGAGCGAGGAGGGTGGCGGCGAGGGTCTCGGGCGGCAGCGGGAGCCAGCGGTGACGGAGGGCGCGGCGGGAAGCCCCGGGGAGTGCGAACGCGGGGTGGGTGCCGGCGAGGACTCCCCATTCGTCGAGTAGAGCGAAGGTGCGAGCGGCGCGGCCGCGTTGGGCGACGAGGGTGAGTTCGATCCAGAGGCGGTGGCCAGAGATGGGGACGAGCCAGCGTGCGCCGTCTTCGATTAGTGCGCGGGTGTGGGGGTGAGGACGGAGGTTGCGCTGGGCAGCAAGGCGGGCGGCGCGCCAGAGGCGGGTGGCGTCATCCTCGAAGGATCGGTCGTGGAGGACAGAGAAGCGTGTGGTGGCGAGATCGTGCAGGCCCGAGTATGGGTCGAGCAGCTCGCCGGCACGGGGACCGGTGAGGGCCAGGGCGATGGAATTGACAGAGAAGTCACGGCGGGCGAGATCATCCTCGATGGTGGCGCCGAGGGTGACACTGGGGAGTGCGCCGGGGGTGGGGTAGCGCTCGCCGCGGATCGAGGCGAGGTCGAGTCGGTCGCCGTCAAGGGTGACGGAGGCGGTGCCGAAGCGTGGCTCGAGGGTGAGTGTGGAGTCGAGGCGGGTGGCGATTACGGTGGCGATGGCGGCGGCTTCGCCATCGATGGAAAGGTCGATATCTTCGAGACGGCGTGCGAGTGCGGTATCGCGTATGGGGCCGCCGACGGCCCAGAGTGCGAGGCGCGCCTCGGTGGCTGCATCGACGGCGGAGTCGAGCAGGCGGCGGGCTGCGGGGTGGAGCGCGGCTCGCAGAGTTGTGATGTTAGAGGGAGTAAGCGGGTTAACTGTTCTTGACACCACAGAGGCCCGTTTCTACGATGACCTGGACTGGGACGACGTGATCCGAGCAGGCGTTCGACCCGATCCGATCGTGATTATCGTACTCAGGGTGGGGTGCTGACGCTGGGAGCAGAGGCGTGACCACCATATTGCAGACCACACGCTTCTCCCCAGAGGCTGATGCCGTGCCTGCCGAAGTTGATGATTCAACAGTTGCCGATAAGCGTTCCATCGAAGAATTGGCGTCGTACCTTGGTGTTCGCTTCCAGGACCTGAGTTTGTTGCGCGCCGGGCTCACGCATCCTTCGTACGCGAACGAGCACCCGGAGGATCCGACCGGAGACTACGAGCGGCTGGAATTCCTGGGCGATTCGGTGCTCGGGATGATTGTGGCGCGGACCCTGTACCAGTGGTTTCCGGGGGCTCCAGAGGGCCGGCTGACGGAGTGGCGTTCGCACCTGGTGTGCGGTCCGACGCTGTCACGCGTGGCTCGATCGCTCTCTCTGGGCGACTGGTTACGGCTGGGGCGTGGCGAGGAGCAGACGGGCGGTCGTGGTCGCGAGGGGAATCTGGAACGGGTGTATGAAGCGGTGGTGGGTGCGCTCTACCTGGATCAGGGATTGGATGAGACTCGGTCGTTTGTGCTGCGGACGCTAGAGTCAGAGTTCGATGCACTGGAAGATGGGCCGGACGCGCTGAACCCGAAGGGGGCGCTGCAGGAACTGGTGCAGCGTTTGGCGCAAGAGTTGGCAGACAGTTCGACAGACAGAACGACGGACGAGCCGATGAATGGACGTCCGGAGTATGTGCTGCTTTCCGAGAGTGGCCCGGACCACGCTCGTGAGTTTGAGGTTGAGGTGTTGATTGACGGGGAGTCGCTTGGGCAGGGCGGCGGCGCGAGTAAGCAGCAGGCGGAGAAGGAGGCGGCGGCGCAAGCGCTGGCTGTGCTTCGGACGCGCCTGAAGCAGATTGGCAGTGGCAGGGGACAACAAGTGGCAGAGCGAGAGGGTGGCGTACCAGGTGTACCTCCGACGACTTGAGGTCCATGGATTCAAGGCGTTTGCCGAACGGCAGCGCTTTGAGTTCGGCAACGGGATGAGTGTGCTTGTTGGGCCGAACGGGTCCGGCAAGTCCAACGTGGCGGACGCGATCCGCTGGGCGCTGGGCGAGCAGTCATCGAAGCAGATCCGCGCGCGGAAAACGGAGGATGTGATCTTCTCCGGATCCGACAGGCGCCGCCAGATGGGGATGGCCGAGGTCACGCTGACCCTGGACAACTCGGAAGGCTGGATGCCGATCGACTTCGCGGAAGTCTCGGTGACGCGTCGGGCGCATCGCTCTGGTGACAACGAATATCTGATCAACGGCCAGCAGGTGCGGCTGAGCGACGTGCTGGATCTGTTCCGGCGCGCGCAGGTGGGCCAGAACAGCTACGCTCACATGTCGCAGGGGCTGGTGGACGAGGTGCTGACGCTGCGACCGGGTGAGCGGCGCGAGCTGATTGAAGAGGCGGCGGATCTTCGGCGGCATCGCCACCAGTTGACGCTGTCCGAGCGACGGCTGGTTGAGACGCGCGACAACCTGGGGCACGTGCGGATGCTGATCCGCGAGGTGGAGCCACGGTTGCGGCAGCTTGAACGACAGTCGCGCAAGGCGGAGCGGTACCAGGGGTTCGCATCGGAGCTGTCCGAGGCGCTGCAGGTGTACCTGGAGTATGAGTTGCGGGATGCGCGCGAGGTGCAGACGGCATCGCAGGCGACGCACGATCAGAAGTCGCGTGGGTTTGCCGAGGGGCAATCGAAGATGACGCAGCTTGAGCGGCGGCTGGAAGGGCTGGTGACGGCGCTGGAAGAGCGACGCGCGGCTCTGGAGACAGCACAGCAGAGCGAGCGGCGATCCGCCGAAGAAGGGCTGCGACTGGAGCAGGCGGTAGCGCTGGCGGAGCAGCGATTGCAGCTGATCGGAGAGCGGAGCGTGGAGCTGGAGGCGGCGGTTGCGGCCGCGCCGGCGGAGGCCAGTGAGCCGGAGAACGACGAGACATCGCTGGCAGCACTGGCGGCGACGGTGGAACAGGCACGGAGCGAACTGGCGCGTGAGCGAGCGGCGCTGACGGCAGCGGATGAGACGACGCGGATGATCCTGCGCGAGCTGGGGGAGATGGAGGCGCGACGCGCCCGTCTGGAGGCCGAGCGCGAGGACGCTGAGCGGCGGATTGGCGAGCAGTCACGGGAGCGGGTACGTCGGGAGCATGAGCGGACGACAGCGTCGTCGCGGTTCGAACAGCTTTCGGGTGAGCTGCGGTTGTATCGGAAGAGATCGCCGGAGCGACGGCGCACGATTATCCGCCTGGTGAATCGACAGCGAGAGACGCGGGCGGCGCGCGATGCGGCGGAGGCGGCACTGGAGCGAGCGCAGGCGGAGCAGGAGCTTTCGGCGGGGGCGTTGCGCGACGCGGAGGCTTCGCTGCACGCACTGGAGGAGCGGCACGCGCTGCTGGACCAGCTGACGGAGAGCATGGAGACGGCACAGGGTGGATCGCGTGCGGTGATCGAGGCGGGACAGCCCTCGGACGAGAAGAGTCCTCGAGAGCCACTGGCGGGCGTGGTGGATCTGGTGTCGCGGCTGATTCAGGTGCCGAGCGGTCTTGAGGCGGCGATTGAGGCGGCGCTGGCGGAGCATCTGTCGGCGGTGGTTGTCGAGCGCGAGGAAGACGCGATTGCGGCGATTGAGTATCTGCGGAGCGAGGAGACGGGCGCGACGACGGTCTATCCGTTGGACCGGTTGGAGCACGTCTACCCGGTCAACATTTTCAACGAGCGTGGCGTGGTGGGCGTTGCCGCGCGGCTGGTGAAGACGGAGCAACGGTACCGACCGTTGGTAGATACGTTGCTGGGCCGCGTGATTGTGGTTGAGGATTTGAAGGTGGCGCAGCAGATGGTGCGGCGCGGCCTCGGCTCGGTGGTGACGCGCGATGGCGTGCTGCTGCGGATGAACGGCTCTGTGTATGGCGGCAAGGGGACGAGCGGCGCCGAGCAGTTCGGGCTTCGTCGCGAGCTGGAGTCGTTGCCGGAGCGACGTGATGCGGCGATGGTGCTGGCTTCGAGCGCGCGCGGGAGCGCGGATCGAGCCGAGCGGGTTGTGACCGAGGCCCGCGCGGCGATTGTTGTGGCACGTGATGTGCTGGACCCGGTGGACATTGAGGCGCGCGTGTTCGAACAGGAACGTGCGCGCGAGCGCCGGGTACACGGGCAGGCGCTGTCCGATCTGCGCTCATTGCGATCAGTGCTTGATCACGATGAGCGTGTCGATGAACAGGCGCAGGAGACGCGGACGCGACTGGATCAGACGGAGGAGTCGCTGACGGCCGTGGCCGAGTCGATTACGACGTTGCGTGATCGATCGACCTCGATTGCGACGGAACGCGACGAGGCCGCGGCGCGAGTGGACGAGGCGACGCGGACGCTGGCTTCGCGAGAGACGGAGCATCGCTCCGAGACGACGTGGCGCCAGGAGCGTGAGCAGGAGCGACACACGGCGCGGGAGCGGCTTGAGCAGCAGCGGACGCAGCTTGCGACGTTGACGCGCGAGCAGCAGGACCTTGAGCTGTCGTTGCAGGACTACCGGCAGCGTCTGGCGAACAACCGGAGCGCGCGGACGAAGGCGCAGGAGGCGGTGGGTCCGGCGCACGCCTCGGTGGCGCAGCGCGAGGAAGAAGAGCGCGAGCTGACGACCTCGCGGCACGACCTGCAGCGGACGCTGTTGCAGGCGGAGCGGGAGATGCTGACGAGCGAAACGACGGTGCGCGAGCAGGCACAGCGGGTGACGATGCTGCTGGGGCAGGTTGAAGAAGAGAACATGGAGTTACTGGAGGACGGCCGCGTGATTCCGCGGATCGTTGAGGCTGCGGTGGCAGCTCTTGAGGATGCGGTGGACGATGAGGTTGCGGCGGCCGAGCCGGCCAAGGCGGTTGCTGAGGCCCCGGTTCAGGTAGAGCTACCGGTTTCGATCGCGGGTAGCGTAGAGGTGGATATTCCGGAGCTACGCGAGCGGATCCACGAGCTGCGTGCCTCGATCCGATCGCTGGGCCCGGTGAACCTCGAGGCGCTTGAGGACTTGAGCGAAGAGGCGGAGCGGCACGAGTTCCTGGCGGGACAGACCGACGATCTGGAAGCTGCCGAGGTGGAGCTGCGTGACGCGATTCGTGAGCTGCGGAAGTTGATCCGCGAGCGGTTCATCGAGACGTTCGAGGTCGTGAACGAGCGGTTTGGCGAGTACTTCACGCGCTTCTTCGGAGGCGGTCAGGCGGAGCTGCGGCTGCTGCAGGACGAGGATGACCCAGAGTCCGAACCGGGCGTGGAGATCTACGCGCAGCCACCGGGCAAGCGAGTGGCGAGCCTGAACGTACTGTCTGGCGGCGAGCGTTCGATGACCTCGGTGGCGTTGCTGTTCTCGCTGCTGGCGGTGAACCCGGCGCCGATGGTGGTGCTGGATGAGGTGGACGCGGCGCTGGATGAGGCGAACGTGGGTCGGTTCGTCGACACGCTGAAGGAGCTGCGAGAGCGGACTCAGTTCGTGGTGATTTCGCACAACCGGACGACGATTGAGGCCGGGGACGCGATCTACGGTGTGTCGATGGGTGACGACTCCACCTCGCAGGTGCTGTCGCTGATGGTGGAGCAGGCGACGGAGGCGGTCGCGGTCTGAGGATCGGGGTTTGTGGCGTCGGCGGGAGGCTCGTGTCGCCGTACGATCGCTCGACCAGATGCATCGACCACGTTGTTGAACTCGCGCCTACGGGTGCGATGGGAGCACGCCTTGTGATGTTGTTCGGACGTAGCAAGGAGAGCGACGAGGCGACCGACCAGGCGCTGGAGCGGACGCGGCGCTCGTTCTTCGGACGCGTCGGTAAGCTGCTGCGCAGCTCGGACGTGAACGACGAGCTGTGGGATTCGCTCGAAGAGGTGCTGATCGGCGCCGACGCGGGTGTTTCGACGACGATGGAAGTGCTGGAGCGCGTTCGGGCCCAGAACCCGGGCAACTCCGACGAGGTGCGCGTGCTGCTGCGTGAGGAGCTGACCTTGATTCTGCGTGGGCCGAACAACGAGGCGCGGGGGCGGCTGTGGGGGTTGCCGGAGGGCACGCCGGAGCCTGAGCGACCGTGGGTGATACTGGTGGTGGGTGTGAACGGCAGCGGGAAGACGACCGCGATCGGACGGTTGGCGCACGCGTACCAGGAGGGGGGGAGCAAGGTGATTGCGGCGGCGGGGGATACGTTCCGCGCGGCAGCGATCGAGCAGCTTCAGGACTGGGGACGGCAACTCGACTTCGATGTGATTGCGCATCAGCAGGGGGCGGACCCGGCGGCGATTGCGTTCGACACGATTGAGGCGGCGCGAGCGCGCGGGCACGATGTGGTGCTGATTGATACGGCGGGGCGACTGCAGAGCAAGAAGAATTTGATGGACGAGCTGTCGAAAGTACGCGGGGTGATTGAGCGGCATGTGGACCGCGGGCCGGACGAGGTGCTGCTGGTGTTGGACGCGACGACGGGGCAGAACGGGTTGTCTCAGGCGAGGGCGTTCACCGAGGCGGTGGAGGTGACGAGCGTGATGCTGACGAAGCTGGACGGCTCGGCGCGCGGCGGCATCGTGTTCTCGATTGCGAAGGAGTTTGGGTTGCCGGTGCGATTCGTGGGGGTGGGGCAGAAGTCGGGAGACCTGGCACCATTCGATCCGGAGGTGTTCGTGGACGCGCTGCTGGGGCACCCGGACGATGCTGACGGCGCGGGCGTATCTGATGCGTCCGGCGGCTAGCAGACAGAGCGACACCGCTCATGTCTGAGGCACTGCGCTGGTACCTCGCCACGCTGCTGATCGGTGGGGCGGGGTTGCTGCCGGCGACGGTGCTGTTCGGCTCGCTGCGATCCTCGGGCGTGCTGTACGCGAGGCCACTGGCGTGGCTGTTGCTTTCGGTGGGCGGCTGGTGGCTGGGGTGGAGCGGCGTGGTGCCGTATGGCCGCGGCGCGTTGCTGGCGGTGCTGCTGGTGC
>QGNQ01000077.1 GCA_003228175.2 Chloroflexota bacterium | reverse complement strand
GACTACGGGGGGCTGGGGCGGGGGGCAAGGGGGCCCGGCGGCGGGCGCGGGGTATTCCGGCGCGGGAGGTTGCGGCCGACGGCGAGGCGGGGGGGAAGGAGCAACGGGGGCGTTTGCGCGCCGCGATTCGATCGCGGTATGGCGAAAAGGCTAGAGGCGTAGCTTGCCGTGTGAGGGCTGGCGGCGGCGCTGGCGTCCTTCTTCGACTGCTTGCTCTTGCTCCAGTTCGAAGACGGAGATGACACGGCTCTCGTAGACGTAGCCGCAGGCGAGGCAGGTGCTGAAGGTGCCGTGGGCATCCGACTCGGCGAGCATGGCGCCGGCGCAGCGGGGACACTGGATGGGGGTAGCGACGGTCATCTGGGCAGCCTCCTGTTTGCCACGCATCGGCGACGCGGGATGTGACTCGCACCACCGGGGGCTGGTCCGGCGCGACGCATCCGCGCCGCTGCTGTGAACCGGCCTCCGCTCTGTGCGACGGAGCGATTGCTTCCGCCGCCGAGAAACGGTGCGCATCCCGGCCGCTGTGGCTGCAGATGCGTCCTTGGGGGACGCTCTCCGCCGACCGCCACACGACTTTGTGATTTCCGGAACATTCTTGACAGGGGTGGATCGGGCTGTCAAGCGGTTGCGGGGCCCGGGGGCCTCGATCTCGGGTGATTGTGATGGATTTTACAATCAAAGTACCGTGGTGGCTCCCCATCTGGTGGGCGACACGATGACCTATTCTCTGCGCATGCGGATCGCCTCGTTGCTGCCAAGCGCGACGGAGATTTCCTGTGCGCTGGGGCGGCAGGCCGATCTGGTTGCGCGCTCGCATGAGTGTGACTTCCCTGCGGCGGTGGTGGGATTGCCGGTGCTGACGCGGTCGACAGTTGATGTGGCGGGGCGGACGCCGGCGCAGATTGACGCGGATGTGAGCGCCCATTTGGCGGAGGGTGGATCGACTTACGCGATCGATGAGCCGCTGCTGCGCGAGCTTGCGCCCGATCTGATTCTGACGCAGGCGCTGTGCGACATCTGCGCGGTGAGTGCGGGCGAGGTACACCGGGCAGTGCATGCGCTGGAATTGGGAAGCCGCGTCCTCACGCTGACACCGTTGAGCTTGGAAGCGGTGTTCGAGTCGATCGAGGAGGTGGGCGAGGCGGTGGAGCGCGCGGATGTGGCGCGGGCGCTGACGGATTCGTTGCGGACGCGGGTGGCGGCGGCGCGGGCGGCGCGCCCGGCTGTGGAGTCGCGGCCGCGGGTGCTGGCGCTGGAATGGACCGATCCGCCGTTCGTAGGTGGTCATTGGGTGCCGGAGCAGATCGAGGCGGCGGGCGGGATTGACGTGCTGGGTACGCCGGGCCGGGCTTCGTTTCGGACGAGCTGGGAGGCGATCGCGGAGGCGCGGCCCGAGATCGTGATTGTGTTGCCGTGTGGCTACGATTTGGACGATGTGGTGGCGCAGGTGGAGGCGCTCAGTATTCGCGAGCCGTCGTGGCGTGCGTTGCCGGCGGTGCAGGCGGGCAACGTGTGGGCGGTGGAGGCCAGCGCTTGGTTCAGCCGGCCGGGCCCGCGGGTGGTGGAGGGGATTGAGGCGTTGGGGCCGATCT
This sequence comes from Chloroflexota bacterium, assembly GCA_003228175.2. Lineage (GTDB taxonomy): Bacteria > Chloroflexota > Dehalococcoidia > Bin125 > Bin125 > TK10-74A. The sequence continues at coordinate 8,502 of QGNQ01000077.1, read as the reverse complement.
TGCGGGCGGCCAGCGGCGAGGTGGTCGATCCGCCAGGCACGCGCCGGCTGCGACTGCCGGCCGCGCCCGTGGGTTAGGGGCGCCGGGCGATGGCGGAGCCTGATCGCGATGGTGCTGGCGCCGGGGGGCGTCCCGGTCGATACGTCCGGTTGTTCACGTTGCTGATCGCGCTGGGGCTGCAGGCCGGGATGCGTGGTCAGCGTGGGGGGCGGCAGGCGCCCCCGGGCCCGGCGCTGATCGCGATTGCGGGGCTGCCAGGGACGTTGCCTGAGGGACGATTGGCGGTCGCTGTGGCGGCGCTGGGGAGTCTGGCGCTGTTGCGTTTGCCAGCACGGATCGCGCGGCGCGGGGGCGTGATGGGGGTTGTGCTGCGGGCGGGGGTGCTGGCGCTGACGTTCGATGCTTGGCGGGCGTCGCGGCGGGCGGAGGCGGTGGCGGATGCGCTGGCGCGGGATGATCTGGCGGCGGCGCGTGCGGGGTTGGTGGCGCTGACTGATGAGGCGCTGCCCTTCGAGATGACGGCCCAGGAGATGGCCGATCGGGCGGAGGAGGTGCTGGCGGCGGGGGTCGCGGATGGGAGCGTGGGTCCGTGGCTGGCCTACGCGCTGCTCGATTTGCCGGGGGCGGTGGCGTATCACTTGCCGGCGGTGCTGGTGCGGCTGTGGGGTGAGGTGCCCGGGGCGGTGTTTCGGGTGCCGGGGCTGAACCGGGCATTAGGGGTGGGAGCGGGACCGGCGCTGCTGCGGGGCCTCGCGGGGCGGGCTGCGGGTCTGGCGTACGGCTGTGCGGCGCCGGCAGTGGGTGGCAATCCTGTGAGCGCTGTGCGGGCGTCGATGAGCGCAGACGTGCCGGCGCTGGCGGCGGCGCATGCGGTGGCCGTGCGCGGGTCAGACCCAGCGTCCGGCCTGCGCAGCGCGTTGCGGCTGCATCGGGCCGCGCTGGTGGTGGCGGCTGTGGCGGTGTCGGTGCTGGTGCTGATGGAGCGCGGGCCGGGGCGGTGGCGAGGCTGAGTTAGGCTGGGGGTTGCGGGGTTGGGGTTTGCGCGGCTGGGGTTTCCGGAGCCGGGGCATATGGGGGACAGGGCAGGCGGTGGCGTCGACCCGGGAAAGGCGGAACCGGGGATGCAGGTCGCTAGGGGGCGGAGCCGATGATCCCGATTCGCGACAGCACGGCCCGGGTGGGATCGGCGCCGGTGACGCGTGCGTTGATCGTGCTGAACCTGGTGATTTTCGCCTTCACGGGGTACGTGCTGAGCGATCGGCCGGACTCTCGCTCGGCGGTGATCGGTATCCCCAGCAACGACGCGGCTCAGGTGCAGGGCTACCTGGTGACGGAGGAGTCGGAGGTATTCCTGCGCTTCGGCGCGGTGCCGGAGTTGATCACCGGCGAGCTGGAGAACACGCCGCGTACGCGCACGGTGGTGGAGGGCCAGGGGATCGATCTGTTGCCCGGCCTGCTGATCCTGCTGACGCCGCTGACGGCGATGTTCTTGCATGGCGGTCTCCTGCATGTGGGCGGGAACATGCTGTTTTTATGGGTCTTTGGCGACAATGTGGAAGACCGGATGGGGTCCGCGCGGTTCCTGATCTTCTACTTGCTGACGGGCTATTTCGCGGCGGCGGCGCACATCCTTATCGGTTCTGGCGATCTGGTGCCCATGATCGGGGCGAGCGGTGCGACGTCGGGGATCTTGGGGGCGTATTTCGTGCTGTATCCGCGCGCCTTGGTGCAGGTGCTGATCCCGGTGATCTTCCTGATTCCGGCGGTGGTGCCGGCGACGCTGATGATCGGCTTCTGGTTCCTGCTCAACTTGCTACCGGGGCTTGGCTCCGTGGTTTCGGACGGGGGCGCGACGGGGACGGCCTGGTGGGCGCATCTGGGTGGATTCGCGGCGGGTTTGCTGCTGATCTATCCGTTTCTTATTGGGCGCTGGAAGGCTCCCGCGCACGAGGTGACGCCGACGTGGAATGTGCCGCGCCGGTTCGGGTTTGGGTTCGGCGCGCGATCGGAGATTCCGCAGCAAGGGCGTCTGCGCTCGGATCCTCCACTGCGGTCCGATCCGCCCGCTGATTCAGCGCTGGGGTCCGATGCCCCATCGGGGCACGCGGATGCGCCGCATGGCGATGTGTCGCTGCCAGCGGGGTGGCAGGTGATGCCCGCTAGCGTTCCGGCCAAGAAGCGGCGTCGTTTCGGGATGCGAGGGCGACGGTCGGGGGGGCGTCGTGCGGGGGGCGTCGATGCGTTCCGCGACCGACCGAAGAAGTAGGGCGGCGGGGCCTCGCGGTCACGTGACGGAACGGGCGTGAGGGGCGTTTCGGTCAAGCACGACGGCGGTGATGGCGGGGGCGGGCCGGGGGCCGGTGATACGCTCCTGATTCGGCGACGAAAGTGATGACTGTGCCCATCCAAGTGACTCTGATCGAACATACGCCGGAGCCGATCCGGTCGCTGTACATGGCGTATCGCGTTTGCTATTCGGCGCTGACGCCGCAGCAGGTGCTGGAGCGTGTGGAGGACGAGCGGATCTCGGAAGAGAAGATGACGGCGTTCGTGGAGGAGCGGCTGAAGACGGGGCATGTGTCGCCGCTGGAGCAGGTGCACTTCGAGTTTGGGATCAGCGGGGTGTCGCGGGCGTTTTCGCATCAGTTCGTGCGGCATCGCATTGGGATCTCCTTCGAGCAGCAGAGCCAGCGCTATGTGACGTACAGGGGTGGCGACTTCCCGTATTCGGTGCCGAAGACGGTGGAGGCGGCGGGGATGGCGTCGGACATGGAGGAGCTGTTCCGGCAGTCGGGTGATCTGTACGAGCGGATGGTGCAGGCCGGGGTCCCGGCGGAGGACGCCCGTTTCCTGCTGCCGAATGCGACGAGTACGAATTTCAAGATCACGGTCAACTTCGCGTCGTTGCTGCATATCGCGGACTTGCGGTTGTGCACGCGTGCGCAGTGGGAGTTCCGTCGGGTGGTGGCCTTGATGCGGGCCGAGGTGATGCGGGTGGTGCCGGAGATGGGCCGGTTCCTGCAGCCGAAGTGCGGTGAGCTGCGGATGGGCTACTGCGACGAGGATTACGAGGCCTGGAAGGCCTGCCCGATCGGTCGGAAGCGGCCGCATAAGCAGGAGCTGTTCCAGCTGTACAACGCCTACCGCAAGGGCGAGCTGGACGATTTGGACCAGGACGATTTCGCGATTATCGAGTCGCAGATGATCGAGGGCGGGTAGGGGGTCGGAGGCTTGCCGGACGCGGGCTCATGCGTCGGGCGAACATTTTCGATCATCGGCGATCATGCGGGCGGCAGGGGTGTGCATGCGTGTGCACGGGGGTTCGGGGCGGCGAGCGGGGGCTGAGGGGTCGATCAGGCTGTGTTTGCGGGCTTCTCCGGGGATCGGTTCCGGCTGATGCGGACTTGGTGCAGGTGGCGGAGCGATTTCGTCGGCCGTGCACACTGTCCTATGTGGTGCTATACGCGGTTCTGAGTTGGATTATAGACGACTTATGGCGGGCTGTCTAGCTGGGGGCGGCGAATTGGACGAGTTGGACGTAGTTGCCGTCGGGGTCGGTCATTGTGGCGATGATGCCGCCCCAGGGCTCCTGCTCGGGTGGGCGAATGAAAATGACACCGGCCTCGCTAAGGCGCTGGTGCTGTGCGGCGATGTCGGCGACGAAGAGGTTGAGCAGGACGCGGCTGGGCTCGGCGGCGGGGCCGCGGGTGTCGGAGTGGGCGTCGATGATGAGTTCCAGGGGGCCGGCCCGGAAGGCGTATTCGCCCATTTCGGTCGCTTGGGGGAGTCGCAGGACGTCGCGGTACCACGCGCCGAGGCGGGCGGAGTTGTCGCTGGTGATGTTGATGACGGCGCCGGTGACTTGCATTCGATCTCGCGTTCGCTCCGGGAGTCGATCTGGCGGTTGGTCAGGCATGGTCAGCGCTCCTGTTCCTGGATGATCTGGACGTAGTTGCCGTCAGGGTCTTGCATGGTGGCGACGACGCCGCCCCAGGATTCGAGCGTGGGTTCGCGGACGAAGGGGACGCCTTGGGGGGCGATGCGCGCCCATTCGGCGCGGACGTCGTGGACGAAGAGGTTGATTTGGATGCGGGCAGGCTGGGGGGTGGGGCCGGCGATGGCGGAGTGGTGGAGGATGCGGATGTGTGCGCCGGCGGCGAGGAAGACGGGATCGTCGAAGCGGGGGACGCGCTCAAGGCCGAGGATGTCGCCGTAGAAGCGGGCGAGGGCGTGGGGTTGGTCGGTGCCGATCATGACGGTGAGTTCGTGGACGTGCATGGGACTGCCCCCGCGCTAGAGCGAGTCGATGAAGTCGCGCACGGCGGCGTTGACGGTGTCGGCGGATTCCATGACGAGTCCGTGGCCGGCGTTGGGGACGAGGGTGAGGGTGGCGTGGGGAATGTGCTGGGCCAGGAGGTCGGCGTTGCCCGAGGGCACCATGCGGTCTTCGGCGCCGTGCAGGATTAGGGTGGGCACGGTGAGGGTCGCGAGGCGGGGGAGGGGGTGGTACGCGGCGAGGGATTGGAGGGGGCCGAGGGTGGCGATGAGGGGGCCGGTGTTGGATTCGCGCTTGGCGATCGCACGCTGGAGAACGTCGGGGTGGCGGCGGGGGTAGTCGCTGGCGAAGACGAAGTCCTGGGCGGCTTCGGCGGCTTCCTGCAAGGGCAGGGCGGAGGCACGGAACATGGCTGTCTGGGTGTCGGGCGCCATCTGGGGGCCGGTGGGGCCGGCGGAGGTGGCGGCGAGGACGAGGCCGCGCAGGGAGGTGGGGGATTGGAGGGCGGCCTCCAGGGCGACTGATCCGCCCAGGGAGGTGCCGAAGAGGACGCAGGGGGCGGCGTTGAGGGTGGTGATGAGCGCGAGAGTGTCGGTGGCCATTTGCTGGATGGTGTAGCCGGTGGGGGGGCCGTCAGAGTGGCCGACGCCGCGCTGGTCGAAGCGGATGACGCGATGGGCGGGGGCGAAGGCGTCGATCTGGGCGGCCCACTGGTCCATGTCCATGGCGCCGCCGGCGACCAGGACGAGCGCGTCGCCGCGGCCACGCTCTTCGCAGGCGAGACGGAGGGCGCCGGCGGCGACGGTGGAGGCGGTTGGGGGAGGGGAATCGGACATGTGGTGTTCCTTGCGGGGGCGCTTGGGTGGGGCGCTGGCCGAGCGGGGCTCAGGGGATCTGTGACTCCGGACCGACTGCCGACTCGTCCTGTGTGGGGCCGCGGCCGCGCAGGAGGCGTGGGATGGGGACGTGGAAGTACCACAGGAAGGCGAGCCCCAGCAGCGTAATGGGAATCAGGACGAGGCCGTGTAAGGCGGTGGCGTAGGCGACGGCGGTCTCTTGGGCGTTGTTGGCGACGAGGTAGATGAGGACGACTTCTTTGGCGGCCCATTCGAAGGGGCCGACGCCGCCGTTGGTGGAGGGAGCGGTGATGATGATGTTGGCGGCGGCGGCGACGAGGAGGTAGACGGGGAAGGGCAGGCCGAGACTGAAGGCCTGGCCGACGAGGAAGTACATGAGGGCTTCGAGGCCCCAGGCGGCGGCGCTGGTCCAGAAGGCGGCGAGCAGGAGGGTGCGATCGCCCGCGGGGCGCAGGCCCGCGATGAGGCCGTCGATCCAGGCTCCGTCGTGGTGGCGGAGTCTGGGGAGGCGGCGGGCGAGGCGGCGGAGGATGGCTTGGGCGCGGGCGGGATGGCGACCGATCAGGTAGAGCCCGATGAGGGCGATGGAGACGCCGAAGACGAGGAAGGCCATGGTGGCGGTGAGGATGTCGCCGGCGTAGTGCATGCCGTCGAGGCCAGTGAGGCTGGCGGCCACGCCGAGGACGAGGAAGAGGGCGAGCATGACGCCGTCCAGGACGCGCTCCAGGAAGACGTTAGCGAGCCCAGCGCTGCGGGGGACGCCGAGTTGTTGGTTGAGGGTGTGTGCGCGGACGACTTCGCCGATGCGGAAGGGGAGGACGTTGTTGGCGGCGTAGCCGACGGCCATGATCGGATAGAGGCGCTGGGGGGAGGTGTGGACGAGGGGGCGGAGGAGGACGTGCCAGCGGAGGGCCCGGAAGGCGGTGCCGGCGAAGAAGACGAGGAGGGCGAGGAGGAGCAGGACGATGTCGGCATCGCGGAAGGCGTGGCCGACGGCTGTGAAGTTGGTGTCGCGCAGGAAGAGGAAGACGAAGAGGGCGCTGATCCCGACTCCGAGCAGCGCTCGCGCGCCGCTGCTGGTGAGCAGGGGCAGGGCGTGGTGGGCGGGGCTGGGCATCAGGGGCCCTTGGGGGCGGTCTGCGGCTCAGGTCGAGCAGGGATATCCGGCAGGCTGGGGGCGGGGCCGATGGTGGGGTGGGCGAGGGGGCGGGGGTGGGGCAGGCGGCGGCGTCGCCAGCGGGGCATGCCGAAGGGCAGGCCGGGGCCGCCGAGGGCGCGCTCGACGATGAAGAAGGAGACGAGGGCGGCGAGGCCACCGACGAGGATGTCGGCGAAGTAGTGCTCGCCGAGGTACATGAGGCCGAAGGCGAGCGAGACGCTGTAGAGGGTGGCGGCAGCGATGAGGCGGGGGGAACGCAGCAGAAAGCCGATGAGGACCATCTGGAAGGCGGCGGCGAAGTGGAGGGAGGGCATGGCGGCGCGGGGGTTGGGCTCGGCGGCGAGCTTGAAGAGGTCGTCCCAGAGGGATTGGCCGAAGAGGGTGGGCCCGACGTCTCGCATGATGCGCACGATGCCGGCCGCGTCGCCCTGCTCGGCGGCGAGCCAGGGGGGGATGGTGGGGACGAGGAAGTACATGATGACGCCGGTGTAGAAGATGCCGAGCATGACGGCGGCGACGCGGAAGAACATGGGCCGGGCCCAGAAGTATGCGCCGACGACGGTGAGATGGGGGAAGAAGAACCAGCTCCAGTGCACGAAGGTGGAGTAGTAGGCGAGTACGCCGGGGTCGCCGTTTGCGCCGCCGATGCGTTGTTGCAGCCAGGCGGAGGGGGTGTCGCCGCCGAACATCCAGCGCTCCCAGTGGAGGACGTAGCCGGTGCTGGCCTGGATGGAGGATTCGTCGGCGGCGTCACGGAGCTGGGTGAAGAAGTAGATGCCGACGGCGTAGAGCAGCCAGGTGCGGAAGTGGTCTTGGCGCGGGGCGAGCCAGAGGATGATGGCGAGGGCGGGGGCGACGATGAAGGGGAGTGCGAGGGCGTCGAAGCCCACGGTGATGCGGAAGATGGGGAGGACGATGGCGAGGCCGAGGTAGGCCCAGGCGGCGAGACGCAGGGCGTCAGGGATGTTGCGGGGGCGGCGGCACTCGGCGCGCAGGGCCGCGCGCCAGGTTGGCGCGGCGGCCGCGTCGCGCGACGCTGCGGCTGGTTCCCCTTGCCGATCCCGCGTATCCATCGTGCCCAGTTTAGGCGGGTCAGCGGTCTGGATCGGCAGTTCGCTTTGCGGCGGGGGCGTCTTTCGCGGGGGCTCGTAGACTGGGGCGATGGATGGTGAACGGCGGCCTGGGGGTGGAGCTCGATTGGGCGGGGGTCGCTCTGTGCGAGGCGCGTGGTTGGGCGCTGTGCTGGGGGTGCTGGCGCTGCTGATGGGTGGGGCGGGGGGGATGCTTGGGCCGGATGCGGTGGCGCGGGTTGGGGCGGAGTCGGTTGGGGGGTGCGCGGTTGGCGCAGATGTTGCGCCGAGGGAGATTTTGGCCTCGTTTTACGCGCCTCCCAGCGAGGAGCGCTTGTTGGGGCTGGGGCTGACGCTGATCGATCATGCGGCGGCCAGTAACGTGACGCGGCTGCGGGGAGGGGAGGCAGATCCGACTGCTGCGCTGGCGCGGCTGCGGGCCTCAGGGCTGGTGGCGTGGGCGGAGCCGAATCAGCGTCTGCGGGTGGCGGATCTGATCCCGGACGACCCGCGCTACGGCGAGCAGGCGGATGTCTGGGAGTTGCTGGGGGCACCCGCCGCGTGGGAGATCACGACGGGGAGCCGGGCTGTGGTGGTGGCGGTGATCGATGGGGCGATTGATCTGGATCACCCGGATCTCGTATCGAACATTTGGACGAACGTGGGGGAGATCCCGGACAACGGGATTGATGACGACGAGAACGGGTATGTGGACGATTTGCATGGGTACGATTTCCTGGGGGACTTTCCGGGCGGGACGGGGGCGCCCCAGGAGGACAACGATCCGGACGTGCAGGTGGGCGATGTGGCGGCGGGGGACGGGATCGATCAGGACGGGGACGGCGTTGCGGACGGTGCGGTGGGGCACGGGACACGGGTGGCGGGGGTGATTGCGGCGCGTGGCAATGACGGGCTGGGCGTTACAGGGACGGCCTGGCGGGTGCAGATTATGGCGGTGCGTGTGACGGACCCGGAAGGGTCGGGTTTTTTCTCGTCGTTCGTGCGGGCGCTGGAGTACGCGACGGCGAATGGGGCGGACATCATCAACATCAGCCTGGCCTCGACGTTCCTGCCGGAGTCGGCGCGGGCGGCGGTGGAAGCGGCGTACGGCGCCGGTGTGGTGCTGGTGGGGGCGGGGGG
>QGNQ01000076.1 GCA_003228175.2 Chloroflexota bacterium | reverse complement strand
TGGGGCGGAGGGGAAGGGGGGAGGTGGGCGTGGTGGGGCAGGGCTCCGGCGTGGAGGGGGCCGGTTAGGTCAGGGTGAGGTCGGGGAAGTTGGGGGGGCGCCGTTCTTGGAAGGCCGCGACGCCTTCGGCGAAGTCGGTCCAGCTGAGGGATTCGCGGATGCGGTCTTCGCCGTCGTCCATGGCGTCGCCGAGGGAGCGCATGAGGTCGAGGTAGGTTTGCTGTTTGATGTGCATGAGGGAGCGGGGGGAGGCGGTGGTGGCGAGGGTACGGACGTAGTCTTTGGCGGTTTCGACGAGTTGGTCTTTGGGCACGATTTGATTGACGAGGCCGACGGCGAGGGCTTCGTCGGCGCCGACGCGGCGGCCGGTCCACATCATGTCGAGGGCGCGGCCGTGGCCCATGAGGCGGGGGAGGAGCCAGGTGGTGGCGTGTTCGCCGCTGAGGCCGCGCTGGGCGAAGGCGTTGACGAAGAAGGCGTCTTGGGCGGCGATGCGGATGTCGCAGGCGGCGGCGACGCTGAGGCCCATGCCGGCGGCGGGCCCGTTGATTGCGCCGATGACGGGCTTGCGGACGGCCATGAGGAAGGTGACGGATTTGTCGAAGTGGGGGCTGTGGTCGGGGCCGCCGGGCTGGAGGTCCGGCTGGGCGCCGGAGCGGGTGAAGGGGTCGGCGTTCTCGTCGGCGGCGAGGTCTTTGAGGCCGTCCATGTCGGCGCCGGCGCAGAAGCCGCGGCCGGCGCCGGTGAGGACGATGCCGGTGATGGCGGGATCGCGCTCGGCGGTGGCGACGGCGTGGCGGAGCTCGCTGATCATGTTTTCGCCGATGGCGTTGAGTCGCTCGGGGCGGTCGAGGGTGATGAGGAGGACAGGGCCGTCGACTTCGTAGCGGATCTCGGTGTAGGTGGTGGCGGTGGTCATGGGGCTGCTCCGGGGTGGGCTGGTGAGATTGGGGAGAGTCTACCGCCCCTGGGATGGGTGCTGGGGGGCGCCGGTTGGCAGGGGTGTTGGCGTGGTTGCTGAGGGTGGGCCGGCGGCGCTAGCGTCTGGCGATGATGACTGCCGACGTTTCTTCTCGTCCGTTCACGATCGATCCGAGCCGGGTGGGGCGTCGCACGATTGCGGTGACGACGGAGCTGACGCCGCGCCGGTTACTCGCGTTCGCGGCGGGGATCGGGGAGTGGGATGCGCGCTACAGCGATGATTTGCGCCCGGACGGTCTGGTGGGCCACCCGGGGCTGGTGGAGAGTTTGATGTGGGCGGCGCGGCACCAGCCAGACGATGCGACGGATCCGCGGGCGATTCCGTTCGGGGTGCATGCGTCGACGGACTGGCGCTTCGAGCGGGCGTTCCGGGTGGGGGATGTGATCACGACGCAGGGGGAGATCATTGGGGTGGGGCAGATTCCGCCGGGGGTGATTTCCACGACGCGCTACCGGATGGTGGATTCGCGTGGGGTGGCGGTGGCGGTGATGGACACGCGGGGGATCATGCGCGGGCTGCGGACGGCGGGGGCGGATCGGGCGTCGGCGGAGGTTCCGGGGCTGCCGGATCGGGTGGTCGCGGGCGAGCCGATCTGGCAGACGGAGGTGGCGGTGCTGCCGCAGGCGGCACACATCTACACGGAGTGCGCGGCGATCTGGAATCCGATCCATACGGAGCGGGGCTTCGCGCGGGAGGCGGGGCTGCCGGATCCGATCCTGCACGGGAGTTGCACGTTCGCGTTTTCGGTGCGGGAGCTGATGCGGCAGTACTTGGACAATGATGCGGGGCGGCTGCGGCGGGTGGCAGGGCAGTTTCGGTCGATGGTGATGCTGGGCGATCCGATCACGGTGCGGGTGGTGGGGGAGTCGGCGGCGGAGGGCGAGCGGGTGGTGTTTTGGGAAACGGGGAACGCGCAGGGGGCGACGGCGATCGCGAATGGGGTGTTGATCTTCGACTAGCGCTCAGCGGCCCTGGTAGTGGGGCTCGCGCTTCTCGGCGAAGGATTTGGGGCCTTCGACGAAGTCAGCGGTCTGGCGGGTGGCGAAGGCGAGCATGGATTCGAGGCGGATGGCGTCGTCGAGGGGGAGGCCGTGGCCGCGGATGACGGACTCCTTGATGGCGCGCTGGGTGAGCGGGGCGCCGGCGGTGAAGCGGGCGGCGGCCTCTTGGGCAACGGGCAGGACTTGGTCCGATTCAACGACGCGATTGATCAGGCCGTGGTGCAGGGCCTGCTGGGCGCTGAGGTTGTCGCCGTAGAGGATGAGTTCCATGGCGATGGCGTGGGGGAGTTGTCGGTAGAGGCGGTGGGTTGCGCCGAGGGTGGGGAAGATGCCGCGGCGGACTTCAGGCAGGCCGAAGAGGGACTGCTCCGAGGCGACGCGGAAGTCGGTGACGGAGAGGAGGGTGAGGCCGGCGCCGAGGCAGTAGCCGTCGACGGCGGCGATGATGGGCTTCCAGACGCGGATGCCGTCGTCGAGGCTGCCGCGGCCGCCGGGCTGGAAGATGTTGGCCATGGCGCTGCCGGCGTTCCCCGCTTGGGTGGGGATGGTCTTTTTGAGGTCGGCGCCGGCGCAGAAGGCTTTGCCGCCGGCGCCGGTGACGATGGCGACCCAAATGTCTGGGTTCTCGCTGATTTCGCGCCAGGCGTGGGCGAGGCCGTCGAAGGTTTCGGGGTCGAGGGCGTTCATGGCTTCGGGACGGTTGATGGTGACGGTGGCGACGCGGTCGTGCAGGTCGAAAAGGACGGAGGGGGTGTTGGAGAGGGTTGTTGCCATGCGGAGCTCCTAAGCGATGGTTGGGCTGGGGGGTCGGGCGCTGGTGCGACTGTCGGTGGGCGAGTGGCGGGGGTGGTCGTGCGAAGCTAACATCGCGAGCGAGCCGAACGTTTGAAGAGGAAGTGCGGCATCGGGCCCAGGGCAAGGGCTCAGGAGCGCGGTTTGAGGAGGATGTTGATGGCGGACGAGATGACGCTGTTTGAGAAGCGCGACGATGGCGTGGCGGTGATTACGTTCAATCGGCCGGACAGCCTGAACGCGATGATGCCAATCCAGGCCGATGCGATCGCGGCGAAACTGGATGACTGGGCGGCGGACGATGCGGTGCGCTGCGTGGCGCTGACGGGGGCGGGGCGGGCGTTCACCGCGGGCGGTGACGTGAAGGCGATGGCGGAGGATCCGGACACGGCGAGCGGGGGCGCGGCCCCGTCAACGGATGAGGCGGCGCGGAATCTGGCGAGCTGGGGGTGGAAGCTTTCGGGAAAGCTGCACACGCTGCCGAAGCCGACGGTGGCGCTTGTGAACGGCTTCGCGATGGGGGCGGGCATGAGCATTGCGCTGGCGTGCGATATTCGCTTTTGCTCGAGCAAGGCGAAGTTTGGGACGGCTTTTCGCAATGTGGCGCTGTCGGGCGATTTCGGCGGGAGTTGGTTCCTGCCGCGGATCGTGGGGGCGTCGGTGGCGCGGGAGCTGTACTTCACGGGCGAGATTATTGACGCGGAGCGGGCGCAGGCGCTGGGCATCGCGAATCATGTTGCACCGCACGAGGGCTTCCTGGAGGCGGGGCTGGACTACTGCGCGCAGATCGCGAGCGGGCCACCGCTGGCGCTGAGCCGGATGAAGTTGAACCTGCAGCGGGCGGAGTCGATGCCGCTGGCGGATGCGATGCTGGCGGAGGCGATGCACCACACGCTGAGTTCGCAGGACGAGGACCACCAGGCGGCGGCGAAGGCGTTTGTGAACAAGGAGACGCCGGTCTTCGAGGGCCGCTGATGATGGGGGCGCTGGCCATCGTGGCGCCGAGAAGTATCGCGCTGGCACGTATCGCGCTGGGACCTTGTTCCCGGCGCTGAGGTGCGGTCCCCGGCTGGGGCGGGCGCCGCGAGTTGATCGAGCAGGACTATGACGACGCAGCAGCCGGAACCGCCCGAGATCATTGACGTTCGCGAGGCGCATCGATTCGATGAGCCGCGGTTGGAGGCGTACCTGAGCGAGCACATTGCGGGTTTTCAGGGCCCGATGACGGTGCGGCAGTTTGATCGGGGGATGTCGAATCCGACGTTCATCATTGTGGCGGGGGGGAAGGAGTATGTGGTTCGCAAGAAGCCGCCGGGCGAGCTGCTGAAGAGCGCACATGCGGTGGATCGTGAGTACCGGGTGATGAAGGCGCTGTGGGAGAGCGATGTGCCGGTGCCGGAGATGTTCCACATGTGCGAGGACACGTCTGTGGTGGGGACGGAGTTCTTTGTGATGGAACGCTTGGAGGGGCGTGTGTTTACGGACCACTCGACGGCGGGGCGGGACGCGACGGAGCGCCGGGCGATGTACCGCGAGGTAATGCGGGTGGTCGCCAGTCTGCACGCGGTGGACTACGAGGCGGTGGGGCTGGGCGACTTTGGGCGGCCGGGGACGTATGTGCAGCGGCAGTATAAGCGCTGGACGAAGCAGTATGTGGCGTCGCAGACGGAGGAGATTGCGTCGTTCAACAAGCTGATGGAATGGTTGCCCAGTCAGATGCCGGCGGCGGCGGAGACGACGATTGTGCACGGGGATCCGGGCCTGCACAACATGATGTTCGCGCCGGACGGGCCGCGCATTGTGGGTCTGCTGGACTGGGAGATTTCGACGCTAGGGAATCCGTTGTCAGACGTGGCGTATTTCGCGTCGCGGTTCTACTCGGCGGAACCGGAGCACGCGGTCACGGTGGGGAGGAACGGGGTGCCGACACCGCCGGAGTTGGTGGCGGACTACGAGGAGTTTTCGGGGCGGACGGTGACGGACTTTCCGTTCTATGTGGTGTTCAATATGTATCGGACGGCGGCGATCGTTCAGGGGGTGTACTACCGGGGGGTGCAGGGGAACGCGGCGTCGTCGTTGGCGATCAATTCGGCGGGGACAGCGCGTCGGGTGTCGGACACGGCGTGGGAGTTCGTGCAGAACGGGCTGCCGGACTAGTTGTTCTTCCCCCTCACCCCCTAGCCCCCTCTCCCCGGGGGGGAGAGGGGGAATTGGAATTGTTTTTCGTTTGCCCTTCTCTCTCCCCCAGCCCCTCTCCCTTCCCTGGGGGAAGGGAGAGGGGAGCCGGAAGGGGGGGAGTAGACGCGGCGGTGGGGCGGTGGTCGGGGAGGGGAAGGGGAAGGTGGGGGCTTAGGGGGCGGGTGCTGCTTCCAGGGGGGCGGTGAGGGCGGCTTTGCAGGCTTCTTCGATGAGTTGGGAGAGGGCGGGGTGGGCGTGGACGGTGTCGACGATGGTGTCGAGGGCGCCGCCGAGGGTCATGGCGACGGCGACCTCGTGGATCAGGATGGAGGCGTTGGGGGCGAGGATGTGGCAGCCGAGGATGGTGTTGTCTGGGGCGGCGAGGACTTTGGCGAGGCCGTCTTCGCGCAGGGCCATGCCCATGGCGGTGTCCTGGAGACGCCAGCGGCCGACTTTGTAGGGAATGTTCGCGGCCTGGAGTTCGGCTTCGGTCTGGCCGACGGCGGCGACTTGGGGGGCGGAGAAGACGGCGTGGGGGATGACGTCGTAGCGCATGGGCTGGCGAGAGTGGTGGAAGAGGGCGCGGATGATGTGGCGGGCCTGGCGCACGGCGACGTGCTTGAGGGGGAGGACGCCGGTGATGTCGCCGAGGGCCCAGACGCCTTCCTGATTGGTCTCCAGGTAGTCGTTGACGATGACGTGTCCGCGATCGTCGAGGTGGACGCCGGCGGCGGCGATGTTGAGCAGGTCGCTGTTGGGGCGACGGCCGGTGGCGACGAGGAGTTGGTCGGCGTCGACGGTGTCGCCGCCGGGGAGGTGGACGCGGACGGCGTCTTGGTGCGCGGAGACGCGCTGGACGCGGGCGCCGAGGCGGACGTCGTAGCGGGCGGTGAAGGCGTCGGCGATTTCCTGATCCTCACGGCTGAGGAGACGGGGCGCCGACTCGAGGATGGTGACCCGGCTGCCGAGTGCGCCGAAGAAGTGGGCGAGTTCGCAGGAGATGTAGCCGCCTCCGATGATGGCGAGTCGGTCCGGGAGGCGGTCGAGGTGGAGGGCCTCATCGGAGGTGAGGTGGGGGGTCTCTTGGAGGCCGGGGAGCGGGGGGAGGAAGGGGCGGGAGCCACCGGCGATGACGACGCGGTCGGCGGTGATGGTGTGGGTAGGGTCGGGGCCGATCTGCATGGTCTTGGGTGCGATGAAGCGGCTCTCGTGCTGGTAGAAGGTGACGAGGGGGGAGGCGTGGAGGGCGTGCTGGCGTTCGTCGGACTCGGCGTCGAGGGTGGTGAAGACGTTGTGGACGATGCTGGCGAGGCGGGCTTCGAGGTTGGGCAGGTCGCCGCGGCTTGCGCCGGTCAACTCGATTTCGAGTTCGTCGATGACGCCGGTTAGGTCGACGTGGCTGGCGCCGGAGGCATCGATCGTGGCGCTTTGCGCGGCGAGTCGAGCGACGATCTCGGAGGCGCCGGAAACGCTGAATTCGAGATGCGTGGCCGAGAACGTTCCCTCTAGGCGCGAGGCCCCCGCGAGCTCGATCCGGAGGTCGCCGGTCGTTGGGATGGCGTCGATGAAGTCGACTCGCGATGCACCGCCCGCCTGAACGCTGGTGAGGGCGGGCATGGTGACGGTGGCGCGCAGGGTGGCGTTGCGGAGGGACGTGCCGCTCTCCAGGGCCAGGCGCAGGAGGCCGTCGCGGTTGGTGGCGACGACGCGGTCGAGGAGGTTGTCGTCGATTTCGATGACGGCGGAGGGGGGGCCTTGTCGGACTTCGACTTGGAAGCTGCTGCCGATGTCGAGTCGGTCGATGTCGGTGACGTCGATGGTGTGGCGGACGAGGTCGCCGGAGCCGCGAATGCCGAGGGCGAGATCGTCGTCGCCGCAGGCCGTAAGGAGCGATGGGATCGCGACGAGCAGGGTGGTGAATGCGAGGGCCGCGGGCAACGATGGGCGCATGGGGGCTCCAGGGCGCAGCGTGGCAGATCGTTGGTGCGGTGTCTTCGGGTGGGAGCGGGAGTCTTGGGTCGGGCCGACAGGTCCTTCGACAGGCTCAGGATGAGCGGAACGGGCGGGGCCTTCGACGGGGATGAGCGGGAGTCGGGAGGGTCCTTCGACAGGCTGAGGATGAGCGGGAGCGGCCTTCGGCCGGCTCAGGATGAGCGGGGATGGGGTGACGCAGGATGCGTGGGTTGGGGGGTGGGTGCGGGGCTAGTCGTTGAGGCCCCAGAGGTTGATGGCGTTGCCGCCGACGATTTTCTGGGCGTCGGCTGTGGTGGGGGCGGCGTCGAAGATGTCTTGGATGCTGGACTGGGTGTAGCCGAGGGTGCTTTCAGGGTGGGGGTAGTCGTAGGTCCACATGATGCGGTCGGCGCCCATGAGGTCGATCTGGCGCAGGCCGGGGGCGTCGTCCATGAAGGTGGCGTGGCAGTTGTTGGACCAGTAGTAGCTGGGCGGGTGGGCGAGTTTGGGGTTCATTTCGGACTCGAAGGCTTTGTAGATTTTGTCGGCGTCGTAGAGGGCGGATGGGACCCAGGCGATGCCACCTTCGGTGAAGATGCATTGGAGGTTGGGGTGGCGCTCAAGGATGCCGGAGAAGGTGAGGAGGCACCAGAGGCGGCGGTAGCCGCCGAAGGCGACGACGATGGTGGTGGCGAGGCCGCCGAGGCCGCGGGCGTCGAAGGTTTCGCCGACGTGGAAGGAGAGGGGCAGGCCGATCTCTTCGATGGCGTCCCACATTCCTTCCAGTTTGCGGCTGTTGTAGAAGACGCCGGGCGGCAGGGTGGGCATCATCATGGCTTTGAAGCCGAGGTCTTTGAGTTGCTGGCCGCCTTCGCGGACGGAGGCTTCGTCCCAGTAGGGGAGGATGCCGACGGGGAAGAGGCGGTCGCGGTGGGGCTTGACGTAGTCGGTGACGATTTCGTTGTAGGCGCGGAAGCAGGCGGCGACGAACTCATGGTCGTCGTTGCGGGTGAGGCCAAGGGTGCGCTGGGGGAAGAGGATGTCTTGGCGGATGCCTTCAGCGTCCATGTCTTTGATGCGGAGGTCGACGTCCCACATGCCGGCGCGGCCTTCGATCATTTCGGAGGGGAAGCCGGGGTTATCGAGGCTGCGGCCGTCGACGACCATGTGGAAGCCGGTTTTGTCCCAGTGGCCGCGGGGGCCGCGGTCGCGGTATTTGGCGGGGAGGTGGTCGGTCCAGTCGAGGGGTTCGAGGAAGTGGCTGTCGGCGGAGACGACGGTGGTGCCGGCGGGCCAGGGGGATTGGGGCTGGTCCGGCTGCCGGTGCTTGGGCCAAGAGCGGGGTTCGTGGACGGCGACCATGGGATCTCCAACTGTGTGGGGCGAGGGGGTGCGAGGACGGCACGATCCCTCGATTTATAGCACTTTTGGCGGCGGACCGGGGTCGTTCTGTCCGCGTGGCGGCCCGGCTGGGCGGTGATGGCGGGCGGTCGGAGGGGGTGGGGCGCTAGCCCTGGCCGGTGGTCCAGATGAGGCCGCCGTCGACGGTGAGGGTCTGGCCGGTGGTGTAGGTGGAGGCGTCGGAGGCGAAGTAGAGGAGGGCGTCGGCGATTTCATGGGGCTGGCCGACGCGCTTGAGGGGGACGGGCTGGACGGAGGCGTGTTTGGCGGCGGCCTGCTGGTCTTCTGGCATGAGGGCGAAGATGGCGTCGTAGAGGCGAGTGTCGATGGCGCCGGGGGCGACGCAGTTGACGCGGATGTTGTGGGGGGCCCATTCGACGCCGAGCTGGGAGGTGAGCATGATGACGCCGGCTTTGGCGACGGAGTAGTGGGCGGTGGGGATTTGGGGGCGGAGGCCGCTGACGGAGGCGACGTTGACGATTGCGCCGCCGCCGTGGTCTTTCATGTGGCGGGCGGCGGCCTGGCTGAGGAAGAAGACGCCTTTGAGGTCAAGGTTGACGACGGTGTCCCAGGCATGCTCGTCCATGTCCATGGCGGGGGAGAAGAAGTTGGTGCCGGCGTTGTTGACGAGGATGTCGAGGCGGCCGAGGTCGGTGAGGGTTTTGTCGACGATGCCTTGGAGTTGGTCGAGGCGGCCGGCGTGGGCAGGGATGACGCTGGCTTTGCGGCCGAGGGCGCGGACTTGCTGGGCGACCTTTTCCAGGTCGGCCTCTTTGCGACTGCTGAGGGCGATGTCGGCGCCGGCCTGGGCGAAGAGGACGGTGGTGGCTTCGCCGATGCCTCGGCTGGCGCCGGTGATGAGGGCGACTTTGCCTTCAAGGGAGAAGCGGGGGAGGTCTGGCATGGTGGGGGGGGCTTTCTGGTTGAGGGTGGTGTGGGCGGGGGGAGGATGTGCAGGGGCGTGGTGGGGTGTCCGGCGATTCGTGCGGTTCAGCGGCGTCGTTTGGAATCGCGGGCGAGGCTCCCGTCCCACCACTGGGGGGGCGCGTCGCGACCGATAACGATTTCGGAGCGCAGGAAGGCTTTGGCGGCTTTGCGGTGCTCTTTGTCCCATTTGTCGAATTGATTGAGGACGGCGTTGCGCTTGCGGGGCAAGGCCGTGGCGGTCAAGAAGCTGACGTGTTCAGGCATGGGGAGTCCTTTCGCCGGCGCGGAGTGTCGCGGGGAGATTAGCGGGGGGTGGGGGTGGTGTCGCGGGGGTAGACTCGGGGCCGGTTGAGGCAGGCACGAGGGAGGGTTGCGGATGAAGCTAGCGATCGATCTGAGGAAGTGCGCGCGGACGGGGCAGTGTTATTACATGCATCCGGAGTTGGTGCGCCGGGGGGTGGACGATTGGCCGGAGGTGGTGGTGTCTGCGCCGACGGCGGCGCAGCGGGAGGCGGCGGAGGATGCGGTGGATCTGTGCCCGCAGTTGGCGGTGGTGCTGGATCTCACTCCCTAGCCCTCTCTCTCTGCGGTTGTGCGCCTGGGGGTGGAGTGGGGGGATCGGAGGGGGAGAGGGAGGGTCCCCTTCGGCGGGGCTCTGGACAGGCTTCGACCGGTTCAGGATGGATGGGTTTCGGGCTGGGAGGTAACGCCGGCGGTGAGGAGGGCATTGATTTCTTGATCGGTGAGGCCGGCGCGGAGGAGGGATTGGCGGGAGTGCTGCCCGAGTTCGGGGGCGGGCAGGGGGTCGGGGTCGTGTGCGCCGAAGCGGGCGAAGCGGGCGCTGTGGGCGACGGGTCCGTAGCGGGCGGTCTGGACGACGGCGAGGGCGCGGTTGGCGAGGGCGGTTTCGGCGGTGAAGATCTGGGAGCGGTTGGGGCAGGGGACGGCGGGGACGCCCGCGGCGCGGAGGGCGGCGAGGGCGTGGTCGCGGGTGAGGCTGGCGAAGGCGGCTTCGAGGATGCGGGCGAGGGGGCCGTTGGAGGGTTCGGCGAGGGCCTGATCGGGGGTGAGGGATGGGAGGACGGTGGTGGGGGTGGGTGGTTGCGGCGGGGGAGGGTTGGGATCAGCGGGCCGGGGGGGCGGGGGCGCTGTTTTGCGGGCGTTGGACACGCGTGGGATGGGCGGGGTGGGCTG
>QGNQ01000075.1 GCA_003228175.2 Chloroflexota bacterium | reverse complement strand
GCAGGAGGCGCTGCGGGCGGTGCCGCCATCGATGCGGGAGGGGGCGTACGCGCTGGGTGCGACGCGGTGGCAGGTGGTGCGCACGAGCGTGCTGCCGTTCGCGTTCGGGGGGACGATGACGGGGACGATCCTGGCGCTGTCGCGGGCGATTGGGGAGACGGCGCCGATTTTGGTGATCGGGGGGCTGACGTTCGTGGCGTTCAATCCGACGCTGCCGACGGACTCGTTCACGATTCTGCCGATTCAGATCTTCAATTGGGTCTCGCGACCGCAAGAGGATTTCCAGATTATCGCGGCGGCGGGCATCATCCTGCTGCTGCTGATCTTGCTGCTGATGAACAGCACGGCGATCATCCTGCGCCACCGCACGCGGATCCGCTGGTAATGGGGACACCGGCCGCGAGGCTGGCGCAGGCGAGAGGAACAGTAGGATGCGTGAAGTCATGGCAGCGAATCGCGAACCGGACACGGAAGCAATGCCCCCCGCGGAGGGCGAGGCGGCGGTGGGCCGGGCGGCGGCCGGGCTGCGACCGACGGCGGCGCGGCCACAGCAGGCGGGCAACGAGCTGTTCGACGAGATTGAGGGCGGGCGGGGCGCGGTGCGCCACCAGCTGGACGAAGAGGTGGCGCTGCAGCTGCGCGACGTGTCGGTCTATTACGGCGAGTTTCAGGCGCTGGACGGGATCACGTTCGATATACCCAAGCGGCGCGTGACGGCGCTGATTGGCCCGTCGGGCTGCGGCAAGAGCACGCTGCTGCGCTGCTTCAACCGCATGAATGATCTGATTCCGGACGCGCGGATGGTGGGCGAGATCACATTCGCGGGGCGCAACTTGCTGGATCCGAGTATTGATTCGGTGGACGTGCGGCGGCGGATTGGGATGGTGTTCCAGAAGCCGAATCCGTTCCCGAAGTCGATCTTCGCGAATGTGGCGTTCGGGCCTCGGATCAACGGCTTTCGGGGGGACTTGGAGGCGCTGGTGGAGGAGTCGTTGCGGCGGGCGGCGCTGTGGGGGGAAGTGAAAGACGACCTGAATAAGAGCGCGCTGGCGCTCTCAGGCGGGCAGCAGCAGCGGCTCTGCATTGCCCGGGCGATCGCGGTGCAGCCGGAGATCATCTTGATGGATGAGCCGGCCAGCGCGCTGGATCCGGTGGCGACGCTGAAGATCGAGGATCTGATGCGGGAGTTGGCGGCGGAGTACACGATTCTGGTGGTGACACACAACATGCAGCAGGCGGCGCGCGTTTCGAGCTATACGGCGTTTTTGCTGGCGGGCGAGGAGCGCACGGGCCGGCTGGTGGAGTTTGGTCCGACGCAGGGGATTTTTACGAATCCCGAAGACCGCCGGACGGAGGATTACATCACGGGGCGCTACGGTTAATCGTGATGGGGGTTCGCCGTGATGGGGTTCGACCGTTGATGCGGGTTGTCGACGGGTGTTCGTCGCAGGAACCGTGTGGCCGCCGCGCGGAGGCGCGGCGGCCGCTGGTCGGATTGGTGAGCAGGAGGGTGTCCCATGCCACGTACGGCGTTCGGTGAAAGCCAACAGCATGCTGAGGACGGGGTGCGGCTGCTCGCGTCGCGGGTGGAGAAGGCGATCGTGGACTCGATGGAGGCGCTGCGTACGCGCAACATGACGCTGGCGCGGGCGGTGGTGGACGGTGACACGGATGTGAATCAGAAGCGCTACGCACTGGAAGAGGAGGTGCTGCAGATGATGGCGACGCAGGCGCCGGTGGCATCGGACCTGCGGGAGTCCGTGTCGATCCTCTCGATCGTGGCGGACTTGGAGCGGATAGGGGACCACGCGGAGGGGATTGCGCGGATCGCGTTGTTCCTGGGCGACCAGCCGCTGGCGAGCACGGAGCCGGATCTGTGGGTGATGGCAGAGAAAGCCCGGGAGATGCTGCGCGGTTCGATCGATTCGTTCCTGGAGCGGGACGAGGCGGCGGCGCGGGCGATCTGCGATCTGGACGATGAGGTCGATCAGATCTACGACCGCATCCACCGGCATGTGATCGAGCAATTGTCCGGGCTGCCGCTGGATGCGCAGGAGTTCGATAGCTACACGCACTTGCTGTGGGCGTCACACAACATTGAGCGGATGGGGGATCGGGCGACGAACATCTGCGAGCGCGCGATCTTCCTGGTGACGGGCCGGTTCGAAGAGATCAACGTCTCGAGCTACTAGGGCCCCTGGGGCAAGACGGCCGCCGCTTGGACGCATTGGGCTGGGCGCATTGTCCGGATGACTTCAGGTTCGTGGAGGCACGGGAGGCGGGCCCGAGCGGGCTGATCAGCTGAGGCGAACGCCGGTGGCGCGATAGCCGAGGCCGCGCCGCGCGCGGATGGGATCCGGCAGTCCCGCTCCGGCGCACTTCTTGCGCAGGTTACTGAGGTGGGTGCGGACGACGGGGGCGCCGGCGGCGTCCCGGTAGCCCAGCGCTTCTCGGGCCAGATCGGCGGTTGCGAGGGGGGCGTCGTGTTGGATGAGGACGTGAAGCAGGGCGGCCTCTGAGGGGGTGAGGCGGAGTTCGGTGTCGTCGCGGCGCAGCAGGCAGGCCCGGCGGTCCAGCGTGAGCGGGGCCGCGCCGGTGAGCGCGCGGCTGATAGCGGCGGGGTCGCGGTCGACGGCCCGGGCGCCGCGGACAGCGGGCGCAGCCGGCGGTTGTGCCGGGCCGCCGGCGACGAGCAGGGGCAGGGCGATGCGTTGGGGCAGGGCGCACCACCAGTGCAGGAACTCGTCCCGCGCGGGGGCGTCGAGGCCGGCGTCGAGCACGGCCGCATCGACCCGCGTGCCGTCGAGCAGGCGGATGGCCGCGGCGGCGTTGGCGGCGACAAGGAAGTGAAGGTCGTCAGGGCTGTCACGTTGCAGCAACCGCTGGAAGCGTTCGTCGGGGGTGACGAGGAGGATGCGCACTATCGAACTCTAGCGCTCGGGCGCAGGCCCCGAGTGCGCGTGGCGCGCGGTAGCGTTGCGGCATGGCTCGATCTCGCCGGCGTCAGCATCGAAGAGTGAACCGCATCCGATGGGGGGTGCTGGCGCCGACGCTGCTGGTGGGGGCGGTGCTGGCGATCGCGGTGGTGCGCTTTGTGCCGGCGGAGACGGTGTCGCCGCCGCCGTCGTCGGTGGCGCCGGGGTCGTTGGTGTTGGACGCGACGCTACGCATCGATCCGCTGGTGGTCGAGACGGAGGCGGCGTCGGTGCTGCGGCTGATCGACGGCGACACGCTGGTGGCGCGGGTCGATGGGGCGCGGCAGACGATTCGGCTGTTTGGGCTGCAAGCGCCGGAGCGCGACGAGCGCTGCTACGGGGAGGCGAGTGCGCGGCTGGCCCGGCTTGCGCCGGTGGGCACGCCGCTGCTCCTGCACCCGGGGCCGCGGAACGACGACGGCAGCCGGCTGCTGCGCTACGCCTTTCTTGAGGATGGGCGCTCGCTGGACGCGACGCTGGTGGCGGAGGGGCTGGCGGAGGCCTGGCGTCGGGACGGGCAGTTGCGGGATGCGATCGTGGGGCTGGAGTCGGAGGCGCGCGGGGCGGGGAGGGGGTGTCTGTGGGCGCGCTGAGGGGTGGGGGTGGGGATGGGGGAGTGGGTGGATGGAGTGGGAGGGCGCGAGGATGGGCTAGTTGGCGGGGCGGGTGGTGACGATTTCGCGGAGGAGGTAGCGACGGGGCTCGAGGTCCCAGCGGACGAGGATGTGGGGGACGTCGACGGTGAACCAGACGGTCTGTCGCTCGGCGCCGGGGCGGGCTTCGAGCTGCCAGGCGAGGAAGTCGCCGGCGGGGGTGCGGATCTCGTCTTGGCCGCGGACGCGCAGGCCGACGAGCTGGCTGCGCTGCGCGAAGACGTTGACGGAGCGGTAGCTGATCTCCAGGTCTATGGCGAAGGCGAGCGTGCGCCAGAGCCAGGCGGAGGAGTCGGTGTCGAAGGAGTGCTCGTCGAGCTCGAGGTGGCGCTCTTCACGGTCGTCGTCTTGGAGGACGATGCTGTCGACGAAGCGCTGACCGTCGGCGTCGACGCCGTAGGTGGCGTGGATCTCGACGCGCTCGTCGGGGGTGGTGGCGAGGCGTTCGTAGCGCAGGGGGCGCAGGGTGGCCGCGTCGACGAAGAGGGTGAGCTCGTCCTCGGTGGCGGTGTCGGGCAGGAGGAACTGGACGCGCATGCGGTACTCGTCGTCCTGGCGTTCGATCTCGAAGTCGACGGTGCCGATCTTGACCTCGGTTTGGTCGGTGATGTCGTAGCGGAGCAGCTCGTAGTCGGGCCAGGGTGTGGCGCTGACGGGGTTGGACGGGTCGGGGAAGGTGGCGCCCTGGGCGCAGGACGCCGCCAGCAGGGCAACGATCAGGACCGCCAGCAGCGCCAGGGAGCGGCGGGGCGGTCGGGAACGCGGGTCAGGCAGGCCGATCACACGGGCACCGGACCAGCCTGGCCGATCCGCTCAAGCGCCTCGTCGATGTGGGCCTCGGAGAGATCGGCGTGGGTGACGAGGCGGCCGGTGGTGGGCGAGAGGACGCTGACGCGGACGCCCTGCTGGGCGAGGCGATCGCGCCAGGCGGGCGCGTCGTCCAGGGGCAAAGCGACGATGTTGCTCTGCACGGTTTCGGGGTCGATGGCGAAGCCGCGCTCGGCAAGGCCGGCGGCGAGGCGGCGAGCGTTGCGGTGGTCGTTGGCGAGGCGGTCGATCATGGTGTCGAGGGCGACGAGCCCGGCCGCGGCGAGGATGCCCGCCTGGCGCATGCCGCCGCCAAGGAGTTTGCGCGTGCGGCGGGCGCGGCCGATGAATTCCGCGTCGCCACAGAGCAATGAGCCGACGGGGCAGGAGAGGCCCTTGGAGAGGCAGAAGCTGGCGGAGTGGACGGTGGCGACGAGGTCAGCGGCGGGGGTGCCGGTGGCGACTTGGGCGTTGAAGATGCGTGCACCGTCCAGGTGCGTGCGCAGGCCCAGATCGGTGGCGACAGCGGTTTGCGCTTCGGTTTGTTCGCGGGTGAGGACGGCGCCGCCGCAGAAGTTCTGGGTGTTCTCCAGCGCGAGCAGGGTGGTGGGCGGATGGTGCAGGTTGGCGTTGCGGGCGGCGGCGCGGATCGAAGCGGGATCCATGGTGCCGTCGGCGGCGTTGGGCAGGGTGGTGAGGAGGAGGCCACCGAGGCGGGCGGCGCCGCCGACTTCGGCGCGGACGATGTGGGCCTGGTCACCGAGGAGGACCTCGTCGCCGGGCTGGCAGTGCGTGAGGAGGGCGACGAGGTTGGCCATGGTGCCGCTGGGGACGAAGAGGGCGGCCTCTTTGCCCAGGCGGGTGGCGGCGGCGGCTTCGAGCGCGTTGAGCGTGGGGTCCTCTGCGTAGACGTCGTCGCCGACCTCGGCGGCGGACATGGCGGTGCGCATGGCGTGGGTGGGCCGGGTGACGGTGTCGCTGCGCAGATCGATGGTGGTGGGGGTCATGGGGCTCGCAGGCTCTATTGGTCTGTGTCGCGATGGGGTGGGGCGGTCAGGAGGGCTCGCGCTCCCAGAGTGTTTGGAAGCCCTCGCCGCCGCGGATGGCGGCGATGAGGGTCGCCCGTTCTTCCTCGAGCAATTCGCCGAAGGCGCCGTCGAGGTCCTCACCCATGGCGTTGTCGATGCCGAGCAGGCGGTCGCGGATGCGATCGAGAACGCCGGCGTCGGCCATTGCGCCGACGGCGCGCGGCCAGAGGAAGGACATGATGCGCTCCGGCAGGGGGAATCCGGGCCGTAAGGCTTTCAAGGTGCGAAAACGCTCTTCAACGCTGGAGGCCGGCGCGACCGCGCTGACGAGGGGTCCGGCGTTGGCGGTGGTGCGGAAGTCGATGAGGATGCGGCGCTGGACGACTTGGAATCGCACGATGAGCACCTCAGCGCGCGTAATGACGCCACCGATTTCGTCCAGATCCACGCCGTAGTCGTCCACGGTCGGAGCCTTTCGCTGGGCGGGCGGTCTCAGAGAATCCTCCCGCGTCGATTGCGATGGCCGGGAGGGGAGGGAGGTCAGTGTATGAACGGGCCCAGAGGGGGTCAATTTTGGCCGCCAACTGACGACGATCAGGAGACGGGGCCGCAGGATGCGGCGCCAGGGGTTCGATGGGCTTCGGGCTCGATCACGTGGGTTGGCGCAGGGAGGCGGATATGCGGGCGATTCGTAAGCATGGGTTCTGGGGTGCGATTGCGGCGGCGGCGTTGGTGCTGGTGATGATGGGCACGGACGCGTCGCCGGCGGCGACCGCGTCGACGGACGCGGTGGTGGTGCGCACACGCCCGCTGCACGCGATCCCCACGGCGGATCTGCCGACGGAGAACGGCGTGCCGGTGCTGCCGGCCTGGGACGGGATTCCGCGCAGCTTCGTCTTTGAGACGGCCGAGGAATCTGTGGCGCTGATTGAGGCGGTGGAGGAGATCGTGCTGCCGGGCGAGGTGCAGCGGCTCGTGATCCCGGCGATCCAGCTGGACACGGACGTGGAACGGCAGGGGATCCAGCAGGTGGACGGGGATCTGCGCTATCAGACAGCGAAGTTCGTGGTGGGGCAGTACGGCGGCAGCAACCCGGGCGAGGGCGAGAACGTGGTGCTGGCGGGGCACGTGGGGACGCGCGACGGCAGTGCCGGGAATGTGTTCCGCGACCTGCAGAACGTGCAGATGGGTGATGCGATCCAGATTCACACGGCGCGCGGCGTGCGCGAGTACGTGGTGCAGGAGATCCGGCACGTTGGGTCGGAGGCGGTGGAGGTGATGCAGGCAAGCGGGCAAGAGCAGGTGACGCTGATCACTTGCCGGCTGTGCAATGTGGACTGTGAGCGTTTGGTAGTGGTGGCGGTGCCGCGCGAGCCAGACCGCGCAGGCGAGGCGCCAACGGCTTAGCTGGGGATGCCGAGGAGGCGCAGGCGGGCGGCGTCGTAGGCGTCTTTGGCGCGCGCCTCGCGGTTAAGCAGGCCCTTGAGCCGGGGCGGGTCCGAGGCGGCGCCGTCCAGGAAGATGTCGTGCAGGGTGGTGAGTTGGTCCTGCCAGCGCTGCCAGGCTTGGCGGTAGGCGTCGGCGACTTCCGGATCGACGGTGACCATGCGCAGCTCCCATGCGGTGTTCGCGGATGGGCCGCCTTTGGCTGGGCCCGATAGGCTGGGGAGTATAGGCGAGCGTGCGGGGACGGGTGGGGCCGGCGGCCCGAGAGGCGCGAGATGAGAGCTCTGCCCGGGTTTGCGCGCGTCCGTGCTGTCGGTGAGCCCGCAGGTGGCCGGCTGGGGCGCGGCTGGACGATTTTGCTGCTCGCGGTGGCGCTGCTCATCGCGGCCTGCGGCGGCGACGACGATTCGCCGGTGGTGGGGGAGGAGCAGGGGTCGGTCGTCACGACGGAGGCGGGCACCGCCGCGTCGGCGGAGGACGAAGCGGCCGCGGACGAGACGCCAGCTGTCACGGCTGGGGCGACCGAATCGGGCGCTACCGAGACTGTCGACGAGAAGGAGGGGCCGGCCGAAGGCGGGCCGGTCGACGGGGGGCCGGTCGAGGCTGCCGACGATGAGGACGAGGCGGCCGCAGATGAGAGCGCAGGGGACGAGGATCCTCCTGTCGACTCGGGCGATGCGACTGAAGAGGATGCCGAGCTGGAAGACGCCGAGCCGGAAGACGTTGAGGCGGAGGCGGAGGACGAGGGCCCGGACCCACGGCTGGCGTTCTTGATTGAGCTGACGGACGCTGACGATGTCGCGGTCGTGGAGCGCATTGGTGCGACGGTGGCGGAGCGGCGGGGGCTGGCGCTGCTGGACCCGGTCCCGGTCTACCTGCTGCGTCGGGACGACGTTCCGGCGTATTTCGATGCGGATGATGAGACATCGGGGGCGGACGAGCCGGGGGACCGCTTCGATGACCGGGTCTTGCAGATGCTGGACATCATTGGGCCGGAGGTGTCGCTGGGCGACTTGTTCCGCGACCTCTTTGTTGGGCTGGCGCTGGGGTTCTACGACTTTGATCTGCAGGGCTTCGTGATCATCAGCTCGAACGACCATGTGGCGGGCGGGGACGTGTCAACGATCACGCATGAGTTTGTGCACGTGCTGCAGGACCAGCACTTCGCGATCGCCGATTACTTCGACGCGCACGAGGACAACAGCGACCGGATTCTGGCGGCGCGCTTCGTGGTTGAGGGGGACGCGCGCAATTCGGAGGCGCTGTTCCGCGATTTGGAGTCGGAGCTGGGGGGGCAGTTGGAGCCGCGGCGGGACCGGACGCCGGGGCTGAACGGGTCGGTGCCGCCGTTGCTGCAGGCGATTTTCAACGCCCCCTACTTCACGGGCGTGGCGGCGATCGCGGAGGTGCTGGGGAGGCAGGGGCAGGCGGGCGTGGACGCGCTGCTGGGGGATCTGCCGCCGTCGACGGAGCAGCTCCTGCATCGCGACAAGTTGGAGGCGCGCGAGGCGCCAATCTTGGTAGAGGCGCCGGACGCGTCGGAGGCGCTGGGCGAGGATTGGACGGCGCTGGGCAGCGATACGATCGGCGAGTTCATGCTGCGCACGATGTTGAGTCCCGTCACGGGCGGGGGCGTCGCGAGCGGCGCGGCGGCGGGCTGGGGGGGCGACCGGCTGACCGTGTATCGAGGCCCGGACGATCAGAGCGTGCTGGTCTGGGAGCTGCGCTGGGACAGCCCCGAGGATGTGACGGAGGCGGTGACGGGGTTCCGGAGCTGGCTGCCGGCCCGCACAGGCGCGGCGCTACAGGATCTGGGCCCGGGGACGGAATGGCGCTCCAGCGGTGATCGGGGGTCGGCGTGGCTGCGCCGGTTCGGGGAGTCCGTGTTCGTGGTGATCGGCGACGACGCGGCGGCGGTCGAGCGCGTGGGGCTGAGCCTGCCCTAGCGCCGGGGTGGGACCGCGACGCACCGCTTGGCGGCCCGTGTTGGTGGGGGGGTGTTGGTGGGGCTAGACGAAGCGGCGGAAGATCTGCACGGAGGCAGAGTCGAAGACCATGGCCTGGCGGACGCGCCGGCGGAGGTCGGAGAAGGTCTGATCCTGCGCGGCGAGCTCCTCAAACTGCTCCAACTCCTGCATGGAGTCGAAGCTGGCGACGATCTCGACTTGGCTGGCGGGACCCGTGATGGAGTCCCAGACGGCGAAATCGGCCTCGATTCCGCGTTGCGCTTGGTAGTCGAGCGCGGCCTCGACGGCGGCGAGGAATTCGCCGTGTTTGCCGGGAGCGACTTGGCCGGTGAGGACGCGTCGGTAGAGAGTCATCGGGAGCCTCCAATGGGGTCGCTGATGGTGAGGGCTGGGGGATGCGGGGGGACGAGCAGACGGGCGACGGCGGCGAGGTCGGCGGGCGTGTTGACGTTGCGGAATGAGGCGAGGTCCGGGTCGTGAGGGCGGAGTTCCTGCGCGTCAATGCGGCGGCTGCGGGCCTGGTCGAGCAGACGTCGGGGGCGGCGTTCGCCGGTGTCGAGCAGGGCGGAGACGATCGATTGACAGTGGCGGCGGTAGGCGGCGAGGAGCGGCTCCGGGCGACCGTCGCGGAGCGGCATGGCCACGTCGACATCGCGGCAGGCGTGGGCGATGGCGCGAACGAGCGCGGGGGCGAGCAGGGGCATGTCCGTGGCGACGACGACGGCCAGTTCGTGCTGGACGTCGGCGAGTCCCGCTTCGATGCCGGCCAGCGGCCCGGCGTCGGCGCGGGTGTCGGTGACGACGCGCCAGGTCATGCCGTCGGGCGGGGGCAGCGATTGGCCTGGGCGGGCGACGACGACGATGTCGTCGGTCGCGGCGGCGAGGGCGTCGGCGGTCCAGTGCAGCAGCGAGCGACCGGCGGCCTGGGCGTCGGCCTTGTCGCAGCCGAGGCGGGTACCGAAGCCACCGGCGAGGATGATGCCGCTGAAGGGCTCGACTGGGGGGGGATCCGGCTTGGCCATGTGGCAAGTGTAGGTCCGGCGGTGGGTCGCGTCGTGGGGTGGGGAGGGTAGGATTCGGGCATGGTCGAAACGCCGCTACATGACGCGTTGCGCCTGCCGCTGCCCGGGTCGGGCGAGGGGATCGTGCTGGCGACGGTGGGCGGGGGCGGCAAGACGACTCTGCTGTTCGCGCTGGCGGAGGAGCGGGCACAGGCGCGAAGCGACGACTCCGTGAGCGTGCTGACGACGACGACGAAGTTCACGGTGCCCAAGGCGGCGGAGCAGATTCCTGTGGTGCTAGCGAGCAACCCGCTGGTGCGGGCGTCGTCGGTCGCGGACGTGCGCGGTCGGGGGCTGCCGACGGTGCTGGTGGCGGGGGGGCGCGGCGATCGGGAGCGGCTGCTGGGGGTGGAGCCGGATTGGCCGGCGCAGGCGCGGGGCGTGGATGGGGTGTTCTTTGTGGGGGTGGAGGCGGATGGGTCGGCGGGGCGGGCGTTCAAGGCGCCGGCGTCGCACGAGCCGGTGATTCCGGATCGGGCGACGCATGTGGTGGCGGTGGTGGGGGTGGAGGCGCTGGGCAAGCCACTGGAGGATCGGTGGGTGCATCGGGCGGAGCGGGTCGCG
>QGNQ01000074.1 GCA_003228175.2 Chloroflexota bacterium | reverse complement strand
TGGGGCTGTGCTTTGCGCGGAGGTCGGTCCAGGCGCGCTCGATCTGTGCGCCCAGGGGGCCTTCGGCGATGGAGACGATTCCGTACATCAGCGGTGGTTAGAGGCCCCGCCCGCAGCGTGGATGAGCTGGGCGATGGAGGGGCGACGCTCGCTTTCGTCGGTGACCCATGCTTGCACGATTTCGGTTTGGCGCAGGAGTGCGCCAGCGCCGAGCTGTCGCAGGTCCGTGCGGGAGAGGGGGAGGCCCTCTCCGTGCAGGAGTCCAACGGCGTATCGACGCAGGATGCGCGGGGCGAGGACGGCGCGCCAGCGTCCGGGCGGGAAGGCGAGGGCGCGATACCAGTCGCGGGCCGTGTCAGCGTGGAGCGGGAAGTGGAGGCCGAGCTCTTTGGCGAGGGCGTCGAGCTGGGGTTGGGGGCTGAAGCCGATGCCGACGACGGTGATGCCCGCGGCTTCCAGATTTTCCCGGCTGCGATTCACCTGCACGAGGTGATCCCGGCAGGGGAGTCAGCCCGGGTGCCGGAGGAGGATGACGTAGGTCAGCGGGGCGCCCGCGACGTCCTGGGCGATGCGCTGCCAGAGGTCGGCGCGGATCTGCGTGGCGGTGGTTGGAGGCATGTTCCGCTCCTGGGCCGCGTCGATGTCGTTGGGCCTCGATTGGTGTGCCATGAGGGCAGTGTGCCATGAGGGGCACGAGGGCAGACGTTCGGTGTCGCTGGTGGACGGAACAGGCGCGATGGAGCGAAGGAGTGGGCCGGTGCGCACGCGACCCCCGATGGGTGGGGGCCGATTGGTGTGCGCCTGGGCGGCCGGGCTCATGCGCGGACTTGGTCGTGGCGGAAGCAGGTGAGGACGTGGTCGTTGACGAGGCCGGCGGATTGCATGAGGGCGTAGCAGATGGTGGGGCCGACGAAGCCGAAGCCCCTCTGTTTGAGCGCCTTGCTCATGGCCTGGGATTCGTCGGTCTGGGCGGGGAGCTGGGACATGCGCGGGAAGCGATTGTGCTTGGGCGCGCCACCGACGAAGTCCCAGAGGAAGGCGTTGAGCGAGCCGAGTTCTTGCTGGAGGGCGAGGGTGGCTTGGGCGTTACGCACGGTGGATTCGACCTTGGCGCGGTTACGGATGATGCCAGGGTCGAGCAGGATCTTTTCGCGCCGCTTGGCGGTGAAGTGGGCGACCTTGGCGATGTCGAAGCCGACGAAGGCTTTGCGGTAGCCCTCGCGGCGGTGCAGGACGGTGCGCCACGAGAGTCCGGCCTGCGCTCCTTCCAGGGTGAGTAGCTCGAAGAGGTGGGCGTCGTCGTGGACGGGGACGCCCACCTCTTCGTCGTGGTAGGCGAGCATGAGGGGGTCGTCGCCGGCGCTCCATTCGCAGCGTTGGATCGCGTGGGGCGGGGTGGGGTGTGGGGTCATGGCGTGCTCTGGGGTGGGTGAGGCTTTGTTCAGAGGGAGGGGTTCGGATCGAGGGGTTGGGCTAGAGGGTGGTGGGCACTGGCTCCGGCACGCCGAAGTCGTCGGCGGCGGCGTCGTGGAGCAGTGCGATCTGGGCGTCGTCGAGCGGGGGGTGGGCGGCGGCGGCGATGGCGTCTTCGATCTCGGCGGCGTTCTTCGCGCCGGGCACGACGGTGGCGATGTGGCGCTGGGCGAGGACGAAGCGGGTGGCGATCTGGGAGAGCGGCAGTTCGTGCTCGCCGAGGAAGTGGAGCCGGGCGATGCGGCGGGCGTCGCGGGCGAAGAGCGACTGGGGCGGGATGTCGCGGTCCAGGCCGGCGCTGAGGACGCCGCCGGCGAGGTTGCGGATGCCGATGACGGCGAGGCCGTGCTGGAGGGCGAGGGGGATGATCTGGCCGTGGTCGTGGAGGCCGGAGTGGGGCGGGAGGGGTTCGGCGGCGCTGCGGTTTAGGAGGTTGTAATAGGCCTGCACGGTGTCCAGGCCGCCGTCTTGGATGACGCTGTGGACGGCGGCGGCTTGGCCGAGGCCGGTGAAGCCGACGAAGCGGACGGCGTCTGACTGCTTGAGGCGCTGGAGGGTCTCGACGACGCCGCCTTCGCCGAGGACGTCGTGGAGGGAGAGGGAGTCGGGGATTTCGCCGCGGCGGGCGGTGACATGGTTGTGCAGCTGGAAGAGGTCGATGTGGCCGGTGTTGAGCCGTTCGAGGCTCTGGGCGAGGCCGCGTTCGATTGCGCCGGGGATATCGGCGAGGTCGGCCGGGGCCAGGTAGACCTTGGTGGCGATGACGGCGCGATCGCGGTCTGGGGCCAGGGCTTGGCCGAGCAGGCGTTCGGCGAGTCCGTCGCCGTAGGTGGCGGCGACATCGAAGAAATTGACGCCGGCCTGGAGCGCGGTGTGGACCGCGGCGATGGCGTCGTCTTCAGTGGTGGGGCCCCAGACGTGGCCGATGCCGGCCCCGCCCATGCCGACCTCGGAGACCATGAGACCGGTTTCGCCGAGGCGTCGGTAGTGCATCATTGTGGGGCCAGCCTAGCGGCTGGTGGCGGGACGATCTTGGCGGGGTCTGGTGGTGTGTGGGGGTCGTGTGGTGTGGTGGGTGGTGACGATGGGGCGAGGTCGGGAGGGGTGTGGAGTGTGTCGGGCGACGGCTCAGATCTATTCGCTCGTTGGGGCGGCGGGGGAGCTGGGGTGTGGGGCGACCCCCTCACTTCCGTTGTTGTTTGGGACGGCGTGCGGTCGCGCGCCTCTTGGTTTGGGACGGCGTGCGGTCGCGCGCCTGGCGGGCGCTATTCTCTGCCCGAGGCAGATGAGGGCGCGGGGGTCTGGGGCCCGCTTCGATCCAGAAAGAGGGAGATATGTCTTGGATTCGTGAATCCGATACCGACTCGCTGCCGGAGGATCTGCGTCCCTGGGCAGGGGCGAACGTGATTCGGGTGCTCTCGATCAACCCGACCGGGCTGCGGGCGGTGGTGGAGATGAACCGGGGGATCACCTTCGGGGCGTCGAGTCTGTCGCGGGTGGAGTGAGGAGGCGATCGCGACGGCGGTGTCGGCGGTAAACAAGTGCCAGTATTGAACGGTCGCTCATGGAGGGGCCCTCCATGCGCAGTCCGGCGGCGACAGCGCTCTGTCTGATGGGGTGATGCACGACTATTCGGCGCTGGAGCTGTCGCCGCGGTTGGAGGCGATCCTGAACTACGCGACGCTGCTGGCGGGGGATCCGTCGGTCGTGCAGGAGGAGGATCTGCAGATGCTGCGCAAGGCGGGGCTGAGTGACGAGGAGATCCTGTCGGTCGTGCTGATCACCTGCAACTTCTCGTTCATGACGCGGCTGGCGGACGGGCTGGGGGTGGAGCTGGACGAGCGCATGCATGTGGCGGCGTCGCAGTTCGTGCGGGAGCATGGGGGGGCGGAGGAGGATCGGCCGGCCTGGCTGCACGCCGGCAAGGCGACACGGGGCGCGGCGCTGACCGACGGCTCTTCGACCTAGGCTCCTGGGATCTGGGGGCTGTTGGCGCTGCAGGGGTCGTTAGGCGGCTTGCGCTTCCGTTTGGGCGATGGCGAACGCGGGCCGGATGACCGGCAGGGTTGTGGCGGGGGGGAAGGGCGAGGCCGCACGCGCGGAGGTGGTGTCCGGATCCAGGATGCGCAGCCGGGGCGGGAAGAGGGTGGGTGCGCGCAGGTGGGGCAGCGCGGGGATCCGGGTGGGTACCAGCTTGTGCAAGCGCAGCCGCCGGTAGAGCCCGAAGGGGGCGTGGTAGAGAGTCTCGTCGATGAGGAGGGGGAGGAGGTTGCCGGATCGCCGGAGGGCGGGGGAGAGTAGGTAGGCGCCGGCGCCGAAGCCGGGGATGAGGGCGACGACGGCGACGAGGCGAGTATGTGTTTCGCGGGCGGTGCGGTAGGTGGCGGCGTCGATCTCGGCGGCGGCGTACTGCGCGTTGGCGCGGCGGCGGAAGGCGAGCACGAGGGCGAAGCGGGTGAGGCTGCCGAAGGGGAAGCGCAGCGGGACGCTGAGGGCGAGGGCGGCGCCGAGGTGGCGCATGCCCAGCCGGGTCTCTGCTTGGGAGAGGCGCGCACGGGTGGCGGTGGCTTCGGCCTGGTCGATGCGGCCTTGGGCGACCCACCGGTCGAGGGGCTGGGTGACGAAGGAGAGGGCCATGCCCTCCGCTTTGCCGAGGCGGGTGCGCAGGGCAGCCGATCGGCGCTCCCAGCCAAGGCTGCGCCAGATGCGTGCGGCGATGCGGCCCTAGATCGCGGGCTCGGCGCTCTTCCAAGCCAAGGCGGAGGTTTGGGCGACGTCGATCGCCTGTAGCAGGCGGTCCAGGTCCGGGCCGAGGGCGGCGGCCAGTTGGTCGTGCTCGGCGGCGATGTAGGCGCGGAGGCGGACGTAGTCGACATCGTCGAAGATGGGGGCGCGCCCGTCGCGCAGCATCTGGGGCCAGCGGGCGAGGGGCTGGATCAGGGGCACGAGCGTGGATTCGAGGTCGATGATGCGCAGGCGGCCGTCGGGGCGGCGGATGAGGTTGGTGTGGGCGTGGGGGTTTTCGATGTCGATTTGCCAGGTGGGCAGGCCGGCCTGGGCGAAGCGTCGTCGGAGGAAGATGAGCTGGTCGCGGATCTCGGCGTTGTTGGCCGGTTCCCGGCCCTGGACGAGTTCGCTTTCGAGCTCCCACTGCTCGCCGCGGCGGCGGATGGCGGTGACGCGGGCGACGAGGTCGTCGCCGGTCCAGTAGCGGGTGAGGAGGCCGGTGAGTTCGCGGACGGCGGCAGCGGTGCGGAGGGCGGGCTCGCGCGTGGCGTAGGGGAAGGGGGCCTGGAAGGCGGCCCAATAGAGGGCGCGGACGGGCAGGGACGGGTTGTAGACCTTGCGGGCGAGGCCGGCGGCGTCGTCGAGGTAGACGGTGCTGGCGATGGAGCCGGTGATGCGGGGGCTGCCGGGCTGTGGGACTTGGATGGGGCGACGCCGGTGCCGGAGCCGTCGCCGGAGGGCGCGGAGCTGGCACAGGCCGGGGGCGTGGCCTGATCGGAGTTCGAGGTAGACCCAGGTCATGCCGAGAAGCCAGACGGTGGCGAGGAGGAGGGCGGCGGCAACATCTGTGGGCCAGTGGGCGCCGGATTCGACGCGGGAGAGCGAGGCCAGGGTGAGAATCGTGGCGACAGGGGCGAGCACCCAGGCGCGGCTGCGCCAGGTGGGGAGGCGGACGATGGCGATCACAGCGAGCATGCCGAAGACGGCGGCGCCGGCGGTGATGTGGCCGCTGGGGAAGGCGAAGCCGTCCCCGAGTTGTGTGACGAGGAGTAGGTCGTCTGTGGGGCGGGGCCGGGCGACGAGCTCTTCCAGGATGGCTTTGGGCAGCCAGATGCCGGCGCTGAGCGCAACGGCAATGGATTCAACGGGGCGGCTCCAGAGCCAGAGCCCGGCCACGAGCAGCAGCCAGATGATGACGCCGCCGGGGGCGCCGGTGAGCCATTCGCCGAGTGCGAGTGCAGAGTCCCAGCCGGGCAGGTTCACGTCTTGGATGGCCCTCGCGATCGATAGGTCGGTGGCGGCGGGCAGGGGCCCGACCGCAATTGCCAACGCGGCCAGCAGGATCAGCGCCGTCGCGCCAATCACGCCGCTTACCCAGATCATCGACGGGCGGGGCGAGATCATCGACGGGCGGCGGAGGAATCGTGGCGTCGCGGTGGGCTGGGCTGGTGGTTGGGCGAGCTCGAATCCGGTCATCGCGGCCTCCCTGCGTGCGTCTTCGATTCGGATGGAGATACCCGGGTGGGGTATTCGCTATCGCAAATGAAGTTACGGACGTGGGAGGGGTGCGGACGTGCGATCCCTTAGGGGAATGCCCTGATGTGCATCAGGGGTTGCAGTGGGGGTGCCGTGGTGGGTTGGATGGGGGGGGGCGTGGGGGCCTGCGGGACGAGCCGGGGAGTGATGCGCGTCGGCGGCGCGGCGGCGTGGGGCGGGATCCGGCCGTGGTGACCCGCGGGCTGATTGGGGGTGGCTTAGGCGGCGCGACCTTGGAGGACGGCGGCGGAGGCGTCGAGGAGGGCGCGCGCGTCGAAGGGCTTGGGCAGCAAGGACCAGGCGCCGGTGGATTCGAGGCCGTCAAGTGCGTCGGCGGTGTAGCCGGTGACGAAGAGGACGCGGGGCGGTTGCGAGAGGCGCTAGAGCTCGTCGTAGACCTGACGTCCGGACATGCCGGGCATGGAGCAGTCGAGGACGACGAGGTCGATGCGTTCGGTCCGGGCGATCGTGAGGGCCTCGACGCCGTCAGGGGCCTCGCGGACGTGGTAGCCAGCGTCCTCGAGAATGCGGCGGCTGGCGACGCGGAGGGGGAGGAGGTCGTCGACGATGAGCACGCTGGGGGCGGGCGCGGGCCCGATGGTGGGCAGGCGGCGGGGCGCGTCGTTGTCAGGGGGGGCGACGGCGTTGGGCTGGGCGGCGGGCAGGAAGACGCGCACGGTCGTGCCTTGACCGGGAGCGGAGTCCACCAGGACGCGGCCGTCGTGCTCGCGGACGATGCCCCAGACGACAGCGGTGCCGAGCCCGGTGCCGTCCTTCTTGGTGGAGAAGAAGGGGTCCCACATGCGGTCGGCGGTCTCTTGGTCCATGCCGATGCCGTCGTCGCTGACGGTGAGCTCGACATACCCATCTGTGCGGTCGGGCAGGGCGGCGCTGGTGGGCGGCTGCGCCGCTGGCGTGGCGGTGACGCGCACTTCGCCGCCGTCCGGCATGGCCTCGGCGGCATTGAGGGCGAGGTTCATCAGCACCTGGCGCAGCTGGGCGGGGTTGCCGAGGACGGTCAGCGAATCGTGGATTTGGGCGAGGGTGCGGATCTCGTCGCCGAGGGAGCGGTCGAGCAGGCTGAGGACTTCGCGCACGGTGGAGGCGACGCCGACGACACCGCGCGGGCTGATGTTGGCGCGACCGATATCGAGGAGTTGTCGGGAGAGGTCGGCGGCGCTGCGGGCGGCTTCGGCGGCCTGGGCGAGGGCGCCCTCGGCGGAGGCGGGGTCCTGGAATCGGGCGACATCGAGATTGGCGAGGACGACGGTGAGCAGATTGTTGAAGTCGTGGGAGACGCCGGCGGCGAGGTTGCCGACCGCTTCCATGCGCTGGGCCTGGCGGACCTGGGCCACCAGGGCGCGTTCTTCGGTGATGTCGAAGCTGATGATGACGGCGCCGGTGATGGCCCCATCGCGATCGTGGATGGGGTTGTGGTGCATGCGCAGGGTGTGATCCATGACGGGCCGTACGACGCTGAAGGATTCGCCGGTGAGGGCGCGCTGCATGCGTTCCTGGAAGTCGCCGGTGACGGCGGGGATGGCGGTGTAGTGACGGCCGAGGTAGCGCTCCGGCTGCGGCGTGCCGAAGAGGGGACGGTCTTTGCCGTC
Organism: Chloroflexota bacterium; assembly: GCA_003228175.2. Lineage (GTDB taxonomy): Bacteria > Chloroflexota > Dehalococcoidia > Bin125 > Bin125 > TK10-74A. The sequence continues at coordinate 3,253 of QGNQ01000074.1, read as the reverse complement.
GTAGAGGCGGACGATGCCGGCGGTGTCGACGGCGAGCATTGTGACGGGGGCGTGGCGGAGCACGCTCTGGAGGTAGCTCTCGCTGATGTGGGCCGCTTCCTGGGACTCCAGCCAGGGGCTGAGGTCGCGGGTGCGGCAGTGATAGGTGCCGTCGCCGAGGGCGACGGTGTGGGATTCGACCGTGACCTCGACGCCGTCGTCGCGTTCGATTCGCAACACCTGGTTGGCGACGCCGCGCTCGCGGAGGGCGGTGGCGATGGCGGCGCCGGCGGGGCGGTCAGCGGGGACGACAAGGTCGGCGAAGGAGCGGGCGGCGAGGGCGTTGGCGGAGCGACCGAGGAGGCGGCAGGCGGCGGCGTTGGTATAGGTGAATCGCAGATCGCCATCGAGCAGGAGGACGGCGTCGGAGCCGAGATCGACGACGCGTCGGAAGCGCTCTACGGCGCGGCGCTCCGTGGTGCGGTCCAGGGCGAGGATGAGCCCGCCGGCGATGGCGCCGCGTTCGTCGCGGACGGGCGCGAGATTCATCTCCAGAATGCGAGTTCGGAACGTGACGAGGTCTGTGAAGGTCTCGCCGGCGAGGATGCGTTGCGCGTAGGCGTGCGTCTGTGGATTGACGTCGCGGACGTGCTGGCCCAAGCGGGAGCCGGGCACCTTGCCGATCGCTTCCAGGCCCGCCCCTTCGTAGAGGGTGACAATGCCGCTGGTGTCGAAGCCCAAGAGGGCGATTGGGGTGTTCTGCAAGAGCAAGCGCAGGTGCGCTTCGCCAGCGGTGGCCAGTTCGGTGGGGGCGCTCTTGGCGTGCGGCCGGGTGGGATGGGGGCGTAGCGCGCTTGCCAGCGCCCGGACCCGTCCCGGCGCGGTGAACTGTCGGGTGTGGCGCGCGGTCTGCGTTTGGTCTCGCATGGTTCCTCCCAGGCCGGTCGTGTTGCCGGCGTCGGGCCGATTCGTGATCGCCATCATCATCGATGGCCCAAGGCCGCGACCTATGAGGAGACTCCCCAGGGTCAGGGGAGATCTCCCGCCGATGATGAGACTGTCGAGGCCTCTCAATGCGTGGGGCTGATCCGTGGGAGGCAGGTCGCAGGGAGCGCCATGACACCATTGGATCCGCCCAGCCTGCCGAACCATGCCGCGGCGACCGCGCCGGGCCGGTTGGCGGCGGTCGTGGAGTCGATGCCGCCGTTCCCGGCGGCGCTGCTGCGGGTGCGCCGGGTGCTGGGCGATGCGACGACGAGCAGCGACGATCTGACGGCCAGTGTGGCGATGGATGCACGCCTCAGTGTGGCGGTGATGCGCTTGGCGAATTCGGCTCGCTACGGCGTTTCGGAGAGACGCTTCAGCCTGGGGCAGTCGATCGGGCGGATTGGCCGGAGCGAGCTGCGGGCGCTGGTGGATGCGTTGTCGCTGCAGAAGCTTTTCCGGGGGGCGGCGGTGGACCCGATCGTGATCGCGGAGATTTGGGGCTTCTCGTTGCAGGGGGCGTTTGCGGCGCGGCATTGGGCGGCCCATTTGCCGGGGCAGCCGGCAGACCGGGACGAGGCGTTCAGTGTCGCGCTGTTCCGTGATCTGGGACGGATCGTGGCCGACGGGGCGCTGGCGGAGGCTGGTGTTGGCTCGGACTTGTACACGCAGCCGCAGCAGCGCTTGAGCGCGGAGCGGGAGGTGCTGGGTTATACGCACGCCGCGCTGAGTGCGGCGCTGGTGGCGCATTGGGGCTTTGGGGAGGCGGTGGCGCTGGCGATTGGGAGCCATCACGACGCGCCGGTGGTGGGGACCGGCGAGGCGCTGGCGCTGGTGGCGCAGCTGGGCGATCGGACGGCGGTGGCGGTCGCGGGAGGGGTGGCGGGGGCCTCGTCAGACCCGGCGAACGGTGAGGAACGGCCGGACCCCTACGGGCTCCTCCAACCGCAGCTGGATGTGTTGCTGCCCGACTCACGTGCGGCGTGGGACGCGATCGTTGCGGCGGCGGCAGCGGACCTGTCTGCCTACTCCGGTTTACTGGCGGCCTAAGCTGCGTGCAGCAGCGATGTCTCGGCGGGCCGCCGGGTCCGGGCTGCGCTTGCGCGCATTCCTGCCGACGATCAGGCGGGGAAGGGGTTTCCCCTAGGGACGGACGGCAGGAATGCGTAGGGCATCCGCAGGGGGTGTTGATCGGCACCTTGATCGGCGCCTCGATCGAGCGGGCGCGCGGCGCTGGCTTCCGATAGTGCTGGCGCTGTTGTTGAGCACGGCGGCGCTGTCGTTGAGTGGGGGCGCGCCGGCGGCTATCGAGGCGGACGGCGTCGCGGTGCCGGAATCGATCCCGTTCCAGGATCTTGAGGAACAGCGCGCGGTCAGCGCGGTGAACGCGGCGCGATCGGCTCGCGGCCTGGAGGCGCTGGTCTTCTCGCCCATCCTGAGCGAGGCTGCCGCGTGGAAGGCCCGCGATCTGCGTCTGGGGGCGCTGGCGCACGAGGACCGCCAAGGGCGCTCGATTCGCGAACGCTTCACGGACTTCGGCTATCCGGCGAACACGTTCATTAGCGAGAATCTGGCGCGCGGGTTCGCGACGGGTGCGGGGGTGGTCGCGGCCTGGATGGACTCGCCCGGGCATCGGGCGAACATCCTGGGTGGGGATGTGATCGCGTACGGGATTTCGCGTGCGCAGCGGTCGACCGGGGCGAATGACTGGGATTGGGTGCTGACGTTCGGCTCACACGCGGATGGTCCGCAGCCGGGCGCGGGCGCGCCTCCGGCCAGCGATCGGCTGACGGTGCCGCTGGTGCCGGGCTGGAATCTGGTGTCGTGGCAGGGGGATTGGATATCGGGGCCGACACTGCGCGAGACCCTGCCGGATAGCGTGCTGAGTGTGACGACGTGGGACTTGCCGTCCGGTAGCTGGCTGGGCGTGCTGCCGTTCCACAACATCAACCAGCTTGCGTACATTGGTCCGGGGCAGCCGCTCTGGGTCTGGAGCGAGGGGCCGGGCAACTGGCGGCAGCCGCTGGCGGCCACGAGTGGTCGGGAAGTGGCGCTTGCGACGGGCTGGCAGTTGGTGAGCTGGCAGGGTGCGGATGATGTCGCGTTGTCGGTGGCGCTGGCGAGCATTCTGCCGCGGGTGCGCAGTGCGGCGCGATTCGACCCGCAGACGCAGACGTACGAGTTGTTCATTCCGGGGATGCCGGTGGCGAGTTTTCTGGCGGTGAGCCAGGGCGATGCGTTCTGGCTGCTGGTGGATGGGGAGGCACTCTGGCTGTCGGGGGGGGTAGGG
>QGNQ01000073.1 GCA_003228175.2 Chloroflexota bacterium | reverse complement strand
GGGAGTGCCCGGCGGATACTGCGGAGGGGGGGGCGGGGGGGGGGGGTGGAGGGGGGCGGGTGGGTTCGGGGGGGGGGGGGTTTCGGGCACGTGACGTTCGACCTAGCGCCGACGGGCGATGTGGTGGGCGCTGGTGCCGAAGAAGGTTTCGGCGGCCTCCATGACGGTTTCGGAGAGGGTGGGGTGGGCGTGGATAGTGAGTTGGAGATCGGAGGCGCGGGCGCCCATTTCGACGGCCAACGTGCCCTCAGCAATGAGTTCGCCGGCGTTGGGGCCGACGATGCCGACACCCAGGACGCGCTCGGATCCCTTTTCGATGATGAGCTTGGTGAGGCCCTCCGGGCGACCCAGGGTGATGGCGCGGCCGGAAGCGCGCCAGGGGTAGCGGACGATCTGGGTGTGGTCTGGGGAGGCGTCTTGCTCGGTGAGGCCGCACCAGGCGATCTCAGGGTCCGTGAAGACGACAGCGGGGATGGCGGCGGGCTCGAAGGCGGCGGGCTCGCCCAGGATGGATTCGACGGCGACGCGCGCTTCGTGCATGGCTTTGTGCGCCAGCATGGGCTCACCGGCGACGTCGCCGACGGCGAAGATGGTGGGCTCGGCGGTGCGCAGTTGGGCGTCGGTCTCGATGAAGCCGCGCGCATCGAGACGGACTTGTGTGGACTCCAGACCGAGGTCGGCTGAGTTGGGGCGACGGCCGACGGCGACGAGGACCTTGTCGAAAACGCGCTCGCTCTGTGCGCCACCGGGGGCCTCGAGCGTGACCTGGATCCCCGCTTCGACCTCTTCCATGGCGCTGACGCGGGTGTCGAGGAGGATCTCGTGGAAGGTGTCGTTGAGGTGGGCGGCGAGTGGCTTGACGAGGTCGCGGTCGACGCCGCTGAGGAGGCCGGAGAGCATCTCGACGACGGTGACCTTGGAGCCGAGGGCGGCGTAGACGGTGCCCATCTCCAGCCCGATGTAGCCGCCGCCGATGACGAGCAGCCGGGGGGGGATGTCGGCGAGTTCGAGTGCGCCGGTGGAGTCCATGACGCGGGCGGAATCGAGCTGCAGGGGGCCGGGGATGACGGGCGAGGAGCCGGTGGCGACGATGGCGTGGTCGAAACCGATCTCGTCGAGTGCGCCGTCGCGGAGGACGCGCAGGGAGCAGTTGTCGGCGAAGCGGGCACGGCCGCGAACGGGGGTGACGTTGCGCTGGCCGCGGATGAGGCCGAGGCCGGAGGTGAGCCGGCGGACGACGCTGTCTTTCCAGTCGCGCAGGGCGTCGAGGTCGATGGTGGGCTCGCCGAAGTCGAGACCGAAGGCCTTGGCCTCGTGGGTCTCGGCGATGACACGGGCGGCGTGGAGGAGGGCCTTGGAGGGGATGCAGCCGCGGTAGGTGCAGACGCCGCCGGGGTTCTCTTCTTCGTCGATCATGGTGACGTGGAGGCCGCGCAGGGCGGCGTGGAAGGCGGCGGGATAGCCGCCGGGGCCGGCGCCGATGACGGCGAGTCGCTTGCCGGGAGCGGGAGCGTCGGCCATTAGCCCTCCAGCGCGAGCATTAGGGGCTGCCGGATAGCGTCGGTGATCCAGGTCATGAAGCGTGCGCCGTCTGCGCCGTCAAGGACGCGGTGGTCGAAGGTGAAGGAGAGGGGCATGTGCAGGCGCGGCTGCCACTCGCCGTCGATCAGGACCGGAACCTGGTCGGAGCGGCCGATGGCGAGGATGGCGATGTTGGGCCAGTTGACGATGGGGGCGAAGTGGCCGGTGCCGAGGCCGCCCAGGTTGGTGATGGCGAAGCTGCTGCCGCGCATCTCCTCGATGGTGAGATCGTTGTCGCGGGCCTTGGCGCTGACGGTGGTGAGATCAACGCCGAGCTGGATGATGTTTTTCGTATCGACGTCGCGGATGACGGGGACGACGAGGCCGCGGTCGGTGTCGACGGCGACGCCGATGTGGATGTAGTCCTTGAGGACGAGTTCCTGGGCCTCGACGTCGTAGCTGGCGTTGACGCGGGGGTGAGCGCGAAGGGCGGAGGCGACGATCTTGAGCAGGATGGCGGTGACGGTGAGGCGGCCGCCGGAATCGATGGCGACCTGCTTGTAACGCTGGCGCATGGTCTCGAGCTCGGTGACGTCGGCGGTGTGGTGCAGGGTGACGGCGGGGATCTGCTCCCAGGCAAGGGACATGTTGCGCGCGACGGTGCGGCGGAAGCGGGTCAGGGGCTCGCGCTGGACGGAGCCCCAGCGGCTGAAATCGGGCAGGGGGGGTGGCACGGCGGGGAGGCCGGCCTGCTGAGAGTCGGGCGTATTGCGGGCAGTCCGCGCGAAGCGTTTGACGTCCGACTCGGAGATGCGACCGGCGGGACCGCTGCCGCCAACGTCGCGCACGTCGACGCCGATTTCGCGGGCGAAGCGTCGCACGGTGGGGGAGGCGAAGGCGGCGCGCTGGGTGACGTCCTCGGGAGGGGGGACGGGGCCTTCCTGGTGGGGCAGGGCGGTGGGCGCGACTTGCGGAGGGGCGGAGGCTGCGGCTGTCGTGGGGATCGCCTGGCCAGGATCGCTCGACTCCGCTGGGGACGAACGGGGGGCGGCGGGGTCCGCAATGGCTACGGCGGGTGTTGGCACTGATGGGGGTTGCGTTGTGGCTGGGGTTGGGGTTGGCTCCGCGACGGGCGCGGCGGGGGATGCAGCGGCCGTATCGGCGTCGACGGTGATGAGGAGTTGGCCGGGGGTGATGGTCTGGCCGGCGGCGACGTGGAGGGTGGTGATGGTGCCTTCGACACCGGAGGGGACATCGAGGGTGGCTTTGTCGGTCTCGATCTCCATGACGGGCTGATCGACGGTGACGGTGTCGCCGGGCTGGACGTAGAGCTGGAGAACGTCGGCCTCATCGATGCCGTCGCCGAGATCGGGCAGAGCGAAGTCGCTGGGCATCGTGTCGGCGTCCTCTCTGTTCGCGCCTGTCAGGCGGGGGTCTAATCGCGCCTGTCAGGCGCGGGCCGGATTGGGGCGGTCGGGGTCGAGGCCGAGTTCGTCGATGGCGCGCTGGACGAGGCTGGGGTCGACGCGGCCCTCGCTAGCGAGAGTGTGGAGGGCGGCGACGGCGATGTGGGCGGAGTCGACCTCGAAGAAGTCGCGCAGTTCCTCGCGGGTGCTGCTGCGGCCGAAGCCGTCGGTGCCGAGCGCGGTGAAGGAGGAGGGGACCCATTTGCTAACGGTCTCGGGGAGGGATTTGAGGAAGTCGCTGGCGGCGACGACGGGGCGGGGGTGCTCACCGAGCTGCTGGGTGACGAAGGGGACGCGGGGTGGCTGCATGGGGTGGAGCATGTTCCAGCGTTCGGCGTCTTCCGCATCCCGGCGAAGTTCGGTGTAGCTGGTGACGGACCAAACGTCGGCGCCGACGCCGTAGCCGTTGAGGGTTTCGACGGCGGCGATGACTTGATTGAGGATTGCGCCGCTGCCGAGCAGGTGGACCTGGGGGCGGCCGTCAGGGTCGGCGGCGGAGAGGCGGTAGACGCCCTTGAGGATGCCCTCGCGTACGTCGCCGGTGTTGGCGTTTGGGGCGTTGGCGTCGCCGGCACTGGCGTTGATTGGGTTGGGAAGGGGGGGCTGGCGGTAGTTCTCGTTCTCGGTGGTGAGGTAGTAGAAGACATCCTCGTTCTCATCGTGCATGCGGCGGATGCCCTCTTGCACGATGACGGCGATTTCGTAAGCGTAGGCGGGGTCGTAGGCGACGAGGTTGGGGACGACGGAGGCGAGGACGTGGCTGTGCCCGTCCTGATGCTGGAGGCCCTCGCCGTTGAGGGTGGTGCGGCCAGCGGTTGCGCCGACGAGGAAGCCGCGGCAGCGGGAGTCGGCGGCGGCCCAGATGAGATCGCCGACGCGCTGGAAGCCGAACATGGAATAGAAGAGGAAGAAGGGGATGGTGGGGCTCTGGTAGTGGGTGAGGGCGGTGCCTGCAGCGAGGAAAGAGCAGAGCCCTCCGGCCTCCGTGATGCCTTCTTCAAGGATCTGGCCGTCGCTGGTCTCCTTGTAGTAGAGGAGCTGGTGCGAATCGACGGGGTCGTAGAGCTGGCCGGCGGAGGCGTAGATGCCGAACTCGCGGAAGAGGCCCTCCATGCCAAAGGTGCGGGCCTCATCAGGGATGATGGGAACGATGTGCTTGCCGAGACGGGTATCGCGCAGGAGCTTGGTGAGGATGCGGACGAGGGCCATGGTGTTGGAGGCCTCGCGCTCGCCGGTGCCGTCGAAGAACTCCTGGAAGAGCTCGTCGTCCGGGGCGCGGAGGGTGCTGGGGGTCGTGCGACGCTGGGGCACGGGGCCGCCCATGGCGGTGGAGCGGTCGCGGATGTAACGCATTTCAGCGCTGTCTTGGGCGGGGCGGTAGAGGGGAGCGCCGACGACTTCGGCGTCGGTGAGGGGGATGTCGAAGCGGTCGCGGAACTGGAGCAGTTCCTGGAGGTTGAGCTCCTTTTGCTGGTGGCTGATGTTGCGGCCCTCGCCGGCCTCGCCCAGGCCGTAGCCCTTGATGGTGCGGGCGAGGATGACGGTGGGGCCGCCTTTGTGCTGGACGGCGGCGTTGTAGGCGGCGTAGACCTTGTCGGCGTCGTGGCCGCCGAGGCGCATGCGCCAGAGGTCGTCGTCGGAGAGGTGGGCGACCATGCGCTTGAGGCGTTCGTCGACGCCCCAGAAGTGCTCGCGGATGTATGCGCCGCCGGCGACGGAGTACTTCTGGTATTCACCATCGACGACCTCGCCCATGCGGCGGACGAGGAGGCCGTCGTCATCCTTGGCGAGGAGGGGGTCCCATTCGCTGCCCCAGATGGTCTTGACGACGTTCCAGCCGACGCCGCGGAAGACGGCCTCCAGCTCCTGAATGATCTGGCCGTTGCCGCGGACGGGGCCGTCGAGGCGCTGGAGGTTGCAGTTGACGACGAAGACGAGGTTGTCGAGTTTTTCGCGGGCGGCCATGGAGATTGCGCCGAGGGACTCGGGCTCGTCGGTTTCGCCGTCGCCGAGGAAGACCCAGACTTTCTGGTCGGTTTTGGGCTTGAGGCCGCGGTTTTCGAGGTAGCGCATGAAGCGGGCCTGGTAGATGGCCATGATGGGGCCGAGGCCCATGGAGACGGTGGGGAACTGCCAGAAGTCGTCCATGAGCCAGGGATGGGGGTAGGAGGCGAGACCACCGCTGGGGGTGATCTCGCGGCGGAAGTCGTGGACTTGCTGGGGGTCGAGGCGTCGTTCGACGAGGGCGCGGGCGTAGACGCCGGGGGCGGCGTGGCCCTGGAAGTAGATGAGGTCGCCGCCGGAGGGGTGGTCTGGGCCGCGGAAGAAGTGATTGAAGCCGACCTCGAAGAGGGTGGCGAGGGAGGCGTAGGTGGAGATGTGCCCGCCGATGCCGTTGGACTTCTGATTGGCCTCGACGACCATGGCCATGGCGTTCCAGCGGATGATGCTCTTGATGCGCCGCTCCAGGGCGCGGTCGCCGGGGTAGGGGGGCTGGCGGTTGAGGGGGATGGTGTTGACGTAGGGGGTCTGGGAGGTGACGGGCAGGGGCACGCCAGCCTTCTGGGCCTCGATCTGGAGGGCCTGCAGCAGGCCACTGACGCGCTGGGGACCGCGGCGGCGCAGGAGATCCTGCAGGGAGCCGATCCAGTCGTCGGTCTCCAACCAGTCTTCCGGGCTGAGGGCTTGGATCGATCCGTCGCCGGCAGCACCGAGGGGCGTCTCGATTGTCATTGGTCGGTTGTCATTGGAGCGAGCTTGTGGGGCGGGCTGCGCGAGTCATGCGGTTCCCCAGCGTTGCCGGGCCGCGCCAGCCAGTGGGCGCCCGTCCCGCGACCTTCCCCGCGGCTCGGATCCGTCCGGGCCGTCCATATCTCAGCCTACTGGACGCGGCGAGCGCCGGGAGGGCAGTCGATCGGAGATCAGGGAGTCGCTTAGGCTGTTCGGGCCGGGGTTGGCCGGGCGGAGTATCGGAGCAGCGCGATGGCGGACCACGACGACGGCAGCTCTGAGACGCGGCCCGCGGACGACGGTGGCGACCGGGACGCGGCGCCGGATCGGGACGGCCATGACTTGGACGCGACCGAGGAACGGTTTGCGGACGAACGCGAGCCGGACATCTCGGACGCGGATCGGTTCACGATCAATGGCAAGCCGCTGCCGTTCGCGGATTGGGTGGCGTCGGTCATGGGGCCGATCGCGCCGCGAGAGCCGTCGGCGCCGCAGCCGCAGCCGGCACCGGCGGCGCGGGAGATCGTATGGATGTCGCGGCGGCCCGTCGAGTAGGCGGGCGCTGGCGCCTATCGGTGCGCGCCGTGGGCGCTGGGCGGCAAGCGAGGTGAGGAGACGAGTCCATGATTCCCTCAACGACCGTGGGATGGATCGTGATTGGCGTCGGCACGGTGGTGCTCGCCTTCGCGACCCTGGTAGGGGTGCTGGTGGTGCTGGTATTCGTGGGCGGCCCCAGTGCGGAGGCGGTCTGCGGGGATCGGGTGCTGCAGGCGGCGCCGTCGAACGACCGTGCGTTCGACCCGCGGTGGGAGAGTCTGGATGATTTCCTGGACACGGGCGTGCCGGACACGCTGGACCTGGAAGAGGACGTGGTGACGGCGCGGGCGCGGGCGTTCCTGGAGCTGGAGCACGACATTGATGAGATTGTGGGCTTGGTGATCTGCTTCTTCGGCCCGGAGGAATCCGGTGGGCTGGGCGAAGCGGAGGTGCGGGGCAGCGTGGCGATCCCGGTGCTGCCGGACGTGAACGCGAAGATCCGCGGGCGGATGGACCTGGGTGGCGAGCACCCGATCCTGGAGATCACGGATATCGGTCTGGGCAGCCTGCCAGGCTTTGTGACGTCCGGGGTGGAATCCGGCATTGAGGATGCGATCAACGAGGCGCTGGAGGACGTGAACCTGCGACATCGCTATGGCCTGGAGTTCCGAGATGGCTTCGCGCGGGTGAATGGGCAGCCGCGCTAGCGGCGGCGAAGGCGGGAGCCTCGTCCGGAAGCAGGGGCTAGCGAAGTCGTAGTGTCGGGGTGGCCTCGGTTTTGGGGCGGGCTGTTGGGGAGGCCGGGACGGGGTACGCTGCCGCGCAGACGGCGGCGCGACGCTGCTGGATTGGTCCTCCCGGGTCGGGATGCAGCGCAGACGGGGGCATGAGACGGATGCCGGGATTTCGGCTGGTGGTCGTGCTGCTGATGAGCCTGCTTGCCGGGCTCTCGATCGCCTGCGGCGGGGAGACTGATGGGGACTCCGACGGGGTCCGGGGGAGTGCCGCCCCGGTAGCGGCGCCGTCTGTTGAGGATGGGGCTGGGGTGGATGAGGCTGGGGTGGAGGCGACCGACGAGGAGTCCGCTGCGTCGAGCGTGACGGCCGGGACGAGCGTCGCGAATGCGACGGATGCCGGCAACGAGGAAGCCCGCGACGTAGCAGGTGACGGCCAAGCGGGGAGTGCGGGGCCGGCCAGCGCGGGCGTTGATTCCGACGCCAGCGGGGGCGAGGATGGGTACTACTTCGCCGGGGGGGGGAGCGGGGCTGCTGAGACGAGCGCCGACGGGGAGTCGGAGGACGGGGGATATCCTGCCTCCAGCGGTGGGGACGAGGCGGAGTCCGCGCCGAGCGCGGATGCGCCGGAGGCGTCGGACCCCGACGCGGGTGTACCCGAGGAGCCTGTTCCTGAGGCATCAGTTCCTGAGGCGGGGGTTCCTGAAGGTGGGCTTGTTCTGATGGAGCCGCGCCGCCCGGTGGTCGTGCTGGATCCGGGGCATGGCGGCACGAATGTGGGCGCGGTGCGGTTCGGCGTGGTGGAGCGTGAGTCGAACCTGGACTTCGCGTTGCGGGTAGAGCAGCTTCTGATCGCGGCGGGCTACGACGTGATCCTGACGCGGCGGACGGCGGCTCGCACGGTGGATGTGAGCGAGGCAAGTCTGGACGAGGTGCCGGAGTTCCTGATCAATCGGCCCGACCTGCAGGGCCGCGTCGATCTGGCGAACGAGGCTGAAGCGGACCTGTTCATCTCGATTCATTCGAACGGCGCGGCGGATCCGCGGGCGTCGGGGATTGAGGTCTATTGGGACGCGGCACGGCCACACGCGGCGGAGAACGAACGGCTGGCGCTGGCGCTGCACGAGTCGATCCTGGATTCGCTGGAGATTGCGACGGGCTATCGGGCCTGGGACCGCGGGATCCAGGAGGACACGTGCTGGCACATTTCGGAGCGGACGGGTGAGTGCTCGCCGATCTTCGTGCTGGGGCCGCCGGACGAGATCGATCGGAGCCGGGCGATTTTCTTCGGGCTGGACCCGGCGATGCTGGGCTTCGCGCCGGGGCAGGACGTGCTGGTGTCGCGGGCGACGCAGATGCCGGCGGCGCTGCTGGAGCTGCTGTTCATTACGAACGAGTGGGAAGCGGGCGTGCTGAAGGACGAGGCGTCGCGGCAGGGGATCGCGGTTGGGATTGTGCGGGGGATCGAGCGGTATTTCCTGGAGACGGCGTCGGTGTCGGAGCAAGACGGCGGGGGGCAGGAGGGGGCCGCACAGCAGGAAGCCGGCGCAGGAGCGGGGTAGACGCGCAAGCGTGGTGGAAGTCGTTAGCCTGTGGCCTCATTCGCGTGCGGCATTCCTCCGCGCAGGGCGTCCGAGGCCCTGTGTGAGTCAGCCCGGCGCGTGCTGAGGAGCCCAAGATGCCGCGCGACCATCTGTACTACTCCTGTGACTCGCATTTCGTGGAGGCGCCTGAGGTCTTCGCCGGGCTGGAGGCGGAGTTCGGCGAGCGGGCGCCGCTGATCGTGCAGGATCCACCGGGGCGGGAGGGGATCTATGTGGTCTTCCCGCACATGCAGACGCCGATTGCGGTGGGCCGCTTTGGGATTGCGGGGGCGCGGCTCGATCTGCCGGAGACGCAGGAGCGCATGAAGCACGGCTGGGAGCAGATCAATCCCGGGGTGCGGGATCCGGCGGCGCGGCTGGAGGAGCAATTGCAGGACGGGATTGTGGGGGAGGTGATGTACCCCAGCATTAATATGCTGGCCTTCTCGCACCCGGACCGGGAAGTGGTGCAGGCGATCTTCGAGCGGCACAACGATTGGGTGGCGGACTACCAGAGCCATGCGCCGGAGCGGCTGATTGGGGCGGCCTGCCTGCCGCTGCCGGACGTGGCGGAATCGATCGCGGAGATGCATCGGATGATCGGGAAGGGGATGCGGGCGTTCGCGATTCCCTGCACGGCGCCGCCTGATCTGCCCTATAGCGATGCGCACTACGAGCCGTTCTGGTCGGCGGCGGAGGACGCGGGGGTGCCGCTGTCGCTGCACATTTTCTGCGGGGCGGAGTGGGGGATGAGTTTGCCGGCGCACTGGAATGAGGTGTCAGCGTACGCGCTGGCGCTGGCGGGGGTGGCGTGGTCGGCGGAGACGTTGATCACGAGCGGGGTGTTCGCACGGCACCCGAAGCTGCAGGTGGTGTTCGCGGAGTGGGAGACGGGCTGGGTGGCGCACTGGCTGGAGCGACTGGACCATGCGGCCTACCGGGTGCGGGGACAGTGCTCGCCGGATATGACGGAGGAGCCGTCGCACTACTTCCGGCAGAACTGCTTCGTGACGTTTGAGGACGATGCGATCGGGATTCGGACGCGGGATCTGATCGGTGTCGATCGGATGCTGTGGGGCAACGATTACCCGCACCATGATTCGATCTGGCCGAACAGCATGCCGGTCCTGGACCGCCTGATGGAGGGCGTGCCGGACGCGGAGGAGCGGCTGATGACGTGGGACGGGGTGGTGAGGTTGTATGGGATTGATGAGGCGAAAGTGCGGGCGTCGTTGCCGGGGTAGGGGACCGGCGTGAGGGGGCGGCGGCGGTTGGCCCAGCGACCCCTCGACCGGCTCGGGCCAGGCTTGGCTCGGGATGAGCGGAGGGAGGGGGGAGGATAGGCTGCGATCGAAGGATCGGAGCGACAATGACAAGTCCCGCTTTCGGCGATGCGCCTGCGCCTGCCTTGCCCACGGATCAGGATTGGATCAATACGACGCGGCCGTTGTCGTCGGACGATGTGCGAGGGCGGCTGCTGATCCTGCACTTCTGGACGTACGCGTGAATCAACTGCCTGCATGTGCTTCCGCAGTTGCGGAAGCTTGAGCGCCGGTACGCGGACGAGCTGGTGGTGGTGTCGGTGCACTCGCCGAAGTTTCCGACGGAGAAGGAGACGCCGGCGCTGCGGCAGGCGGTGCTGCGACATCGGATCACGCATCCGGTGCTGAACGACCGCGACTTCGGCTTCTGGAAGCAGTTCGGGGCGCGGGCCTGGCCGACGCTGTTCTTCATCGATCCGAACGGCAATGTGATTGGGAAGCACGAGGGGGAGATCACGGCGGAGGCGGTGTCGGATTTGTTGGACGAGTGGATCGCGGAGTACCGGCAGCAGGGGCTGCTATCGACGACGCCGCTGCCGCTGGAGCGGGCGTCGGGCCCGGGGGGGGCGCTGTCGTTCCCGGGAAAGGTGCACTACGACGCGGAGAGCGAGCTGCTGTTCGTGGCGGACAGCAACCACGATCGGATCATCGCGGCGCGACTGGACGGGTCGGTGGAGCAGGTGATCGGGGGCGGACGCGCGGGCGCGGTTGATGGGGGGTTCGCCGATGGGGGCTTCGTTGATGGGGGCTTCGTTGATGGGGGATTCGTTGATGGGGGATGGGGGGAAGCGCGCTTCGATCAGCCGCACGGGATGGCGGTCGCGGAGGACGCGGCGGGGCGGGCGCTGTTCGTGGCGGACTTGGAGAACCACGCGATCCGTCGGATCGACTTGGCGAGCTGGGAGACGACCACGGTGTCGGGCACGGGGGAGCAATCACGCATGCGGCCGGAGTCGCGGGCGGCGGCGGGAGCGTCGCTGAACTCGCCCTGGGATTTGGCGGCCGGAGAGGACGGGACGCTGTACGTGGCGATGGCGGGATTCCACCAGCTATGGGCGCTGGATTTGGGGGCGGGGACGATTGGGCCCTGGGCGGGGTCGATGCGGGAGGGGCTGGAGGACGGGCCGCGGGCGTCGGCGGAGCTGGCGCAGCCCAGTGGGCTGTCGGTGGGGGCGGGGGGGATTGCGTTTGCGGATAGTGAGTCGAACGCCGTGCGGGTGTCGGACTTCGGGGAGGGGGGGGCGGCGCGGACGCTGGAGGGGCGCGGGCTGTTCGACTTTGGC
>QGNQ01000072.1 GCA_003228175.2 Chloroflexota bacterium | reverse complement strand
GGGCAGCGATGTGGTGCTGCGGCACGATGCGAGTGTGGGCGCGGGCGCGTCGATTGGGGACGGGTGCGTACTGAAGGCGGGAGCGGATGCGGGTGCGACGTCGCAGGTGGGCGTCGGTGTGACGCTGGAGCGCAACGCGACGTTGGACGATCGCGTGCAGGTGGGCGCGGGCTGCGAGATCGGCCGGGGCAGTGTGATTGAGAGTGGCGCTGTTGTGGAGGGGAAGTGCGTGCTGGGTCCGCGCTGCGTGGTGGGGGCCGAGGCACAGCTCGCGGAGGGCTGCGTGCTGGACAAGCGGGTGAGCGTTGGCGCCAAGGCGACGCTGGGGGCCGGTGTGCGCGTGGGCGCGGGCGCGCAGATCGGCGCGGGCGCGATTGTGGAGGCGGGTGCGGTGATCGCGCGCATGGCCGTGGTGCCGGAGGGCGCGCGGGTGTCGGCGGAGTAGCGGGCCGGGGACCTCTCGGGCGGCGCTAGCGGGAGTCGGCGGTGCCGCCGCTGACGTAGATGCGCTGGCTACTGACGTAGGATGCGCCGGGTCCGCAGAGGAACGTGACGACGCTGGCGATCTCCTGGGGGGTGCAGACGTGGCCGAAGGCGGACTCTGCGTCGAGCTCGCGGAGCGATTCGACGCCGCGGACGGCGCGCATGAGCCGGGAGCCCATTTCGGTGTCGACGAGGCCGGGGGCGACGATGTTGACGTGGATGCCGTTGGGCATTTCCTCTTTGGCGAGGGTGTGGGCGAAGGCTTCCTGTGCGGTCTTGGCCATGTTGTAGGGCGAGCCGTTGGCCGAGAGGCCGGAGGTGGCGGAGCTGGTGATCTGGACGATGTCGCCGCGCTCCAGCTCTCGCATTTGGGGGACGAGGAGGTGGGCCATGTACCAGGAGCCGAAGACGTGGGTGCGGACGACGCGTTCCATCTCGTGGGGGTCGCCCTCGGCGACGGTGTTGCCGCGGGAGGCGATGCCGGCGTTGTTGACGAGGATGCTGATGGGGCCGAGTTTGGCGGTGGCGGCGGTGGTCATGGCTTCGCAGGCTTCGTAGTCCGAGACATCGGCCTGGAAGATTTCAGCGGTGCGTCCCATGGCGCGGATGGAGGCGGCGACTTCTTCGGCGGGGTCGGGTCGCTTGGCGTAGTTGATGGCGACGTTTGCGCCCTCCGCGGCGAGGGCTTGTGAGATGGCGGCGCCGATGCCGCGACCGCCGCCGGTGACCAGCGCGTTGCGTCCGTCCAGGGTTCCCATGGTGTTGCTCCTGCTCACTGCTCACGGATCACGCCGCGCGGGGCGCGGTTGTGGGGTGCTTGCGATCGCTGCAAGGGTGGGGCGATCGGGAGGGATGATAGGGGAGAGGCGCGGTTGTGTCCCGCGTGGGTGGTGCGGGGCGCAGGCTGTGGAGTGGAGCGGGCGGCTGCTTATCGGGTCGGGCGCGGTTATGGTCCCAGCACATCCGGGGGCGCGCGCCGAACGGGCGCGTTGTGGGTTATCCCGGAGTCGCAAAGGACTGAATCGCATGAGCCTGGAGAAACTTCTGATCGCGAATCGGGGCGAGATCGCGATCCGGATCGCGCGCGCGGCGACGGAACTGGACATCGCGACGGTGTCGGTCTACTCGAGTGACGACGCGGGGTCGTTGCATGTGGGCGCGGCCGGGGAGTCATGTGCGCTGGAGGGGATCGGGGCCGCGGCGTATCTGGACATCGCGCAGATCGTGGGGGTCGCGAAGGAGTCGGGCTGCGACGCGGTGCACCCCGGCTATGGCTTCCTGGCCGAGAACGCGGACTTCGCGCGGCGCTGCGCGGAGGAGGGGCTCACGTTCGTGGGGCCGAGTGTGGAGTCCTTGGAGTTGTTTGGCGACAAGGCGCGGGCGCGGGCGCTGGCGCAGGAGCACGACGTGCCGGTGCTGCCGGGGACGCCGGGCGCGGTCACGGTGGAGGAGGCGTCGGCATTCCTGGAGGGCCTTGGCGCGGGGGGCGCGATCGTGATCAAGGCGCTGGCCGGCGGCGGCGGTCGGGGGATGCGGGTGGTGGAGGCGACGGCCGATCTGGCGGAGGCCTACGCGCGCTGCCAGTCCGAGGCGAAGGCGGCGTTCGGCAGCGATGCGGTCTACGCGGAGGAGTTGATCGGGCGGGCGCGGCACATCGAGATTCAGGTCGTCGGTGACGGGAGCGGGGTGGTCAGCCAGTTGGGGGAGCGAGAGTGCAGCGTGCAGCGCCGGCATCAGAAGATCGTGGAGATCGCGCCGAGTCCGACTCTCAGCGCGGGGCTGCGGGAGAAGATCGCGGAGGCGGCGGTGCGGATGGCGGCGGCGGTGGACTATCTGAGCCTGGGCACGTTCGAGTTTCTGGTCGATGCGACTGTTGATGACCGTTTCGTCTTCATCGAGGCGAATCCACGCTTGCAGGTGGAGCACACCGTGACGGAGGAGGTGACGGGGGTCGATCTGGTGCAGTCGCAGTTGCGGATCGCGGGAGGCGATTCGCTGGGGGAGGTGGGCCTGACGCAGGAGATGGTGCCGGCCCCGCGTGGCTTCGCGATTCAGTCGCGCGTGAACCTGGAGCAGATGCAGCCGGACGGGACGGTGCGACCGTCGGGCGGGGTGCTGACGTCGTTTGTTGCGCCGTCGGGCCCGGGGGTGCGTGTGGACGCGTACGGGTACGCGGGCTACGCGACGAACCCGAATTTCGATTCGCTGCTGGGCAAGGTGATCGCGTGGACGCCGTCGGCGGACTTTGGGGCGGCGGTAAAGCGATCGCTGCGGGCGCTGGACGAGTTCCAGATCGGCGGGGTGGAGACGAACCTGGGCTTCCTGCGGAACGTGCTGGGCCACGCTGATTTTGAGGGGGGCAGGGTCTACACGCGCTGGGTGGACGATCATGTGTCGACGCTGGCGGTGGTCGAGGAGGAGGTCGCGAGCGAGACCGTGGGGGGCGGTAGCGCTGGGGGTGGGGGAGCGGGGGCGAAGCTGGATTCTCGCGATCCACTGTCGTCGCTGAACTTCTTTCGAGAGGGTGCGGGAACGCGGCAGGCGGGCGCGCGGGGCCCGGCGGAAATTGTTGGGCCGCCCAACACGGAGCCGGTGGGGGCGCCGCTGCAGGGGACGGTGATTGAGATTCAGGTGGCGGTGGGGGACGAGATTCGCGAGGGACAGCTGCTGGCGGTGATGAGCGCGCTGAAGATGGAGCACCTGGTGAACGCATCGCTGGGTGGGGTGGTGCGGCAGATCACGGTGGAGGTGGGGGACACGGTCTACGAGGAGCATCCGATGTTCTTCGTGGAGCGGTCGGAGGTGGGGGCGGCGATCGTGGAGGAGAAGAAGGCGATCGACCTGGACTACATCCGTCCGGAGTTGCAGGCGCTGTTCGATCGGCGGGCGTTCGGCGAGGACGCGAACCGGCCTGCGGCGGTGGAGCGGCGGCACAGTAAGAATCGGCGCACGGTGCGCGAGAACATTGAGATGCTGATCGATCCAGGGACGTGGATCGAGTACGGGCAGCTGGGGATCGCGGGGCAGCGCCGAAAGCGCTCGCTGGAGGAGTTGATTTGGAAGACGCCGGCCGATGGTCTGGTGGCGGGGATCGGTTCGGTCAATGGTGAGCATTTTGACGACGATCGCAATCGGGTGGCGTTCATCTCCTATGACGACACGGTGTTCGCGGGGACGCAGGGGATGGTGGGCCATCACAAGACGGACCGGATGGTGGACCTGGCGTACGAGTTGTCGCTGCCGGTGATCTTCCACGCGGAGGGCGCGGGCGGCCGGTCGGGCGAGACGGACGGCTTCGAGGGGCGCGGGTTCGGTGGGGATGTGCGGACGTGGGACAAGATGTGCCGGCTGAGTGGCACGGTGCCGATGATCGGCATCACGGCGGGGTGGTGCTACGCGGGCAACGCGGCGATCTTGGGCGTGACGGACCTGATCATTGCGACCGAGGACGCGCTGATCGCGATGGGCGGCCCGTCGACGATCGAGGGCGGGGGGATGGGGGCGTTCCTGCCGGAGGAGGTGGGGCCGATTTCGGACATCGCGCCGGCGGGGACCGTTGACCTGGTGGTGAAGGACCAGGACGAGGCGATCGCGATGTCGAAGAAGCTCTTGTCGTACTTCCAGGGGGCGATCAAGGACTGGGAGTGTGAGGATCAGCGCTTGCTCCGGCACGTGATCCCGGAGAACCGGATGCGCCCGTTCGATGTGCGCGAGGTGATCCGCTTGATGGCGGACAAGGACTCCGTCGTGGAGCTGCGACGGGAGTTCGGGGTGGGGATGGTGACGGCGTTCGTGAGGATTGAGGGGCGGCCGTTCGGGCTGACGGCGAACAACAATTCGTATATCGGCGGGGCGATCGATAGCGATGGGTCGGACAAGGTGGCGCGCTTCTGGCAGCTGTGCGACGCGTGGAACATCCCGATCATCACGGTGGTGGATACGCCGGGGATGATGGTGGGCCCGGACGTGGAGCGGACGGGGCTGGTGCGGCACTGCAGCCGGCTGTTCGTGACGGGGGCGAATCTCGTGACGCCGCGCTTCGCGGTGATCCTGCGCAAGGGCTACGCGCTGGGCTCGATGGCAATGCTGACGGGCAGCGCGCGCGCGTCGCACTTCACGGTGGATTGGCCGACGGGGGAGCACGGAGGGATGAACGTGGAGTCAGGGGTGCTGCTGTCGAATCGAGAGATGCTGGCGACGATTGAGGATGTGGACGAGCGCGCGGCGAAGTATCAGTCGCTGGTGGACGCGGCGTACGTGCGGGGTGGGTCGTTGAATGTGTCGTCGACGTTCGAGATTGACAACACGATCGATCCGGCGGAGACGCGGTATTGGGTCATGCAGGGGCTGAAGGCGTGCCCGAACCCGGACCCGATCCGTCGGGGCCGGGCGCAGTTCATGGACACTTGGTAGAGGGCGAGGACGCTGGCTGTGGGGAGGGGCCTTCGACAGGCTCAGGATGAGCGGGTTGAGGTGGCGCGGGCTCAGGCTTGACGTTCGAGGAGGACAACGGGGATTTCGCGGTCGGTTTTGGCTTCGTAGTCGGCGAAGACGGAGTAGCGCTGCTTCTGGGTCGTCCAGATCGATTCGCGCTCTGCGCCCTCGGTGACGCGGGCGGTGACGGCGAGGGTGGCGCCGTCGACTTCGACGGTGATGTCGGGGTGCGCGACGAGGTTGTGGAACCAGGCGGGGCTCTTGTCTGCGCCGGCGTAGGAGGCGAAGACGGCGAAGTTCTGGCCGACGGCCTGGTACATCAGGGGCTTGACGCGCGCTCCGCCGCTCTTGGCTCCGGTGGTGTGCAGGATGATCATGGGTGCGCCCTCGAAGGGACCGGCGGCTTTGCCCTGATTGGCGCGCAGCTCGGCGATGACTTGGGTGTTGAATTCGTTGGGGTCGGGCATGGGCTGCTCCTTCTTTCGCTGGTTGTGTTGGCGTCGTCCTTGGACAGGGCCATCGGCTCTGCGCAGGGGAGCCCCAGTATGGACGATCGGGGCAGGAGGGGAGGGTCCTTCGACAGGCTCAGGATGAGCGGGGGCTGGGCTCAGTGGACGATTTCGTTGATGACGAGTTGGGCGAGCTGTTCGTCGTCGAGGCCGAGCTCGCCTTGGAGGATTTCGAGGTTGTGCTCGCCGAGGCCGGGCGAGGGACGGGCGGGCAGGTAGTCGTGGTTCCAAGTGAAGGGCTGCTTGTGGGCGAGGAAGGGCACCTCGCCGCGGTTGTAGGCGAGGTAGTAGTCGTGCATGGCGGGGTCGTTCTCGACCTGGTCTGCGACGCTTTCCAGGGCACTGGCGGGGACGCCGTGGGCCTGGAGCTGCTCGGCGATCTGCCATTCGTTGCGGCTCGACGTCCAGGCGCTGATAGAGGCGTCGATTTCGTCCTCGGCGGCGCGGCGGCCTTGGACGGTGGCGAGGTCTTCGCGCTCGGCCAAGTCGGCGCGGCCGATCACGCCACAGATGGCGCGCCATTCGGCGTCGCTGCGGGCGGTGATGGCGACCCAGCGGTCGTCAGGGGTCGTGGCGTCCCCGGCGGTGGGATAGATGCCGTGGGGGACGTGCTCTGTGGAGTGATTGCCGTTGCGGGGGGCGGCGACGCCGTTGGCGAGTTGTTCGATGAGTTCGGTGTCGAGGAGGTGGACCGAGGCCTCGTACTGGGCGATCTCGAGGAACTGGCCTTGGCCGGTCTCTTCACGCTGGAGGAGGGCGGCGATGAGGCCGGCGGCGGCGATGGGGGCGAGGGTGAAGTCGGTGTGGAGGGTGCCCATGCCGACGGGGGGCCGGTCGGGCGCGCCCATGTGGCCGGGGACGCCGCTGAGTGCGAGGACGCCGTTGCCGATGGCGCGCCAGTGCGACTTGGGCCCGCTGTGCCCCATGACCGGGAACGATCCGATCACGAGGTGCGGGAAGAGCGGCAACAGATCGTCGGGGCCGAGGCCCCATTTGGCCATGGCGTCGGGCGCGTAGTTGGAGGTGACCATGTCGAAGTGGGGCAGCAGCTCGCGCTTGATGAACTCGACGGTCTCCGGTTTGTGCAGGTTGAGGGTGAGTGAGCGCTTGTTGGTGTTGCAGTCGGCGAAGAAGCCGCCGGTATCGATGCTGAAACCCTCGGGCGGGTGGACGAACTCACGCACCTGGTCGATGCCGGTGGCCGATTCGACCTTGACGATGTCGGCGCCGAGGTTGCCGAGGAGCTCGGTGATGAGCGGCCCGGCGGCCATCCAGCAGAAGTCGAGCACGCGATAGCCGGAGAGGGGGAGGTCGCCGTCGCGACCCGTGGCGCTGCCGGCGCGGGGGGTGAGGGAACCGTCGCCGAGTGATTCGACGATGGCCTGGGTGTGCTCACCGAGGCCGGGCGCGGGGCGGGCTTGGATGTCGGCGCGGGAGAGGCGATAGGGCGAGCGGGGCTTGGGGAGGGCGCGGCCGAGGGCGGGGTGGTCGACCTGGGGGAAGAAGTCGCGGGCGGCGAGGTGGGGGTCGGCGGCGATGTCGGCGACGGTCTGGACGGGGGTGGCGTAGTGGCGTCCTTCCTGGCCGCGGGTGACGAGCTCGTCGCGGTCGACGGCGGCGCAGAACTCGTGGAAGTAGTTGTTGGAGTCCTCGCGGTTGTTGACGCGGTAGGTGGGATCGCTCCACTCCTCCGCACCCATGCCGTGGCCGGGACCCATGACCTCGCGGTACCACTGGGCGAAGGCCTCCCAGCGGACGGGGTTGGGCATGAAGGCGACCCATTGGTCGTCGTGGGTGGGGAAGGTGGCGCCGTAGGACTTGAGCAGCGTGACTTTGCCGGTGTTGCCAGTCTTCCAGGAGTTGAAGCCGGTGCCGAGCACGCGGTTGTCGAGGCCGCCTTCACCGGCGCGTTCGCAGATGCTGCCCCACCAGCGCCAGATGTTCTGGTTGGCGGCCTGGATGGTGGTGGAGGTGGCGGCCTCTTGCAGGCTGACTTCGGCGGCGTTGCGGCGACCGCGCAGGCGGCGGTCGAAGATGGCGGCGACGGCGGCGGCGACGGCGATGTAGGCGCCCTGCTTGTAGCCGAGTTTGCCGGCGGGGTAGTCCGGCGCGACGCCGGGGAAGCCGCAGCAGTAGAGGACGCCGCCGGCGGCGAGGGTAGCGAGGTCGCTGACGGCGAGGTGGGGCTGGCCGCGTCGCATGACGACGTCGATGAGGCTGGGGCCGCTGTCCGGATCGGCGCGGAGGTCGTCGATGAGGGCGCGGGCCTGGGGGCTTTTCTCGGCGGGGGCGATGACGACATCGGCGAGGGCGGCGATGTCGCGGATTTGACGCCAGGCGGCGTCGGAGTCGAGGTCGAGGGCGAGGCTTTGCTTGCCGGCGTTGTAGAGCAGGTGGGCGAGTGAGCGCTCGGGGCCGGGCTGGCCGTCGAGGAAGGGGGTGCGGGCGCGGGTTGGGTCGCCGTGCTGGTGCTCGACACGGATGACGCGGGCGCCGAGGTCGGCGAGGTAGCGGCCGGCGACGAGCAGGGGCTCGTCGGCGAGGTCGAGGACGAGGGCGCCGTCGAGCGGTGGGGGGGTGGGCATGTGGGTTCCGTACTACGTGCGGGCGTGGGGTGGAGGTCGGTCGATCGGGGGAGGCGGCCCGCGCGGTGGTATCGAGAATGCTAGGCGGGCGGCGAAGTCCCGTACAACGGCGCGTCGTTGAACGCGCTGGGAGCGGCGGCTATGTTCGTCGAACCATGACGTTGCTGCGGCCCTACCGGGTGGTTGAGATCTCGAGCGAGCGGACGACGTTCTGCGGGCAGATCCTGCGGGACCTGGGGGCGGACGTGGTGACGATTGAGCCGTTGGAAGGCTCCGACGCGCGTCGTTTTGGTCCGTACGCGAACGATGCGCCGGGGCTGGAGACGAGCCTGTCGTGGTGGGCGCACAACCGGGACAAGCGCAGCGTGGCGATGGATGTGGCGTGTGCGGAGGGGCAGGGATTGCTGGGGCGGCTGCTGGAGGGGGCGGACTTTCTGGTGGAGGGGGTGGAGCCGGAGCGGCAGGCGGGGCTGGGGTTGGACGATGCGACGCTGGCGAGCCGGTATCCGTCGTTGATCGCGGCGTCGATCACGCCGTTTGGGCGCAGCGGGCCGAAGGCGGCGTATCGAGGGGGGGAGCTGATCGCGCTGGCGGCGTCGACGCTGTTGTCGACGTGGGGTGACGCGGACCGGCCGCCGGTGATGATGGCGGTGCCGCAGGCCTACGCGCACGCGGGCGCGGATGCGGCGGCGGGCTGCATGGTGGCGCTGAGCGAGCAGGCGTCGTCTGGGTTGGGGCAGCGGGTGGAGGTGACGGCGCAGACGGCGCTGACGTTCGCGACGCAGTGCACGACGCTGAGCGGGCTGTGGGGGGGCGGCAACTTCTTCCGTTGGGGCGGGGGTCTGAAGTTCGGGCCGCTGGCGGTGCGCTTCATCTGGCCCTGTAAGGACGGGTACGTGTCGGCGGGCTTGTTCTTTGGCACGGCGATTGGGCCGCCGACGAATCGGTTCGTGCAGTTGATGTATGCGAAGGGCTTTTGCGATGCGTCGGTGCGGGACAAGGATTTCGTCACGCTGATTGGGCCGTTGATGAGCGGCGAGGAGCCGATGTCGGAGTTTGATCGCTGTCAGGAGGCGGTGGAGCGTTTCTGCGCGGCACACACGCGGGCGGAGATGGAGGCCTACGCGGTGGAGCACGATCTGTTGATCGATGCGGTGCGGACGACGACGGATTTGCTGAGCGAGCCGCAGTTGCAGGCGCGGGGGTACTGGCAATCGATCGAGCAGCCGGGCGTCGAGGAAGCGGTGCTGATGCCGGGGCCGTTCGCGAGGTTCAGCGCGACGCCGCTGGAGATCGGGGGGCATGCGCCGTCGATCGGGGAGCATACGCACGCGGTTTTGGGGGGCGATCTGGGGCTGAGCGAGACGGAGCTTGGGGATCTGGGAGCGCGGGGCGTGCTCGGTGGTGTGTCATGAGGGGGGGTGTGTCGTGAGGGAGCAAGGCGCTGGGGTCCGCAAGACGGAGGCGACGGCGCTGGCTGATGTGAAGGTGCTGGACCTGAGCTGGGCGCTGGTGGGGCCGGCGGCGATGCGGGTGCTGGGGGATTTCGGCGCGACGGTGGTGCGGGTGGAGAGCTCGGTGCGCATTGACCCGGTGCGGGCGGGGCCGCCGTTCTGGCGGGGGGAGCCGGGGACCGAGCGGTCGGCGAACGTGGTCAACTACAACGTCAACAAGCGGATGATCCAGCTGGACTTGGGGAATCCGCAGGCGCGGGAGGTGCTGCTGCAGTTGGTCGATTGGTGCGACATCGCGATCGAGTCGTTCGTGCCGGGGGTGATGGAGCGCTGGAACCTGCACTACGAGATGCTGCGGGCGCGCAAGCCGGACTTGATCATGCTCAGCACCTGCCTGAACGGGCAGACGGGGCCGGACCGGACCGGCGCGGGCTACGGCGTGGGCGGGGCCGCGCGGGCGGCGATGATCGAGGTGCTGGGCTGGCCGGACCGTGATCCGTCGCTGGCCCGCGCCTACACGGACTACACGGCCTCGCGGATGGTGACGATCGCGGCGCTGGCGGCGCTGGACCATCGACGGCGGACGGGGGAGGGGCAGTACATCGATCTGTCGCAGGTGGAGGCGTCGATCCCGTTCCTCGGGCCGGCGGTGCTGGAGGCGTCGGTGAACGGGCGGGTGCTGCGGCGGCGGGGGAACCGGGTACCGGGCGTCGCGCCGCATGGCGTGTTCGCCTGCGCGGGGGAGGACCGCTGGATCGCGATCGCGGTGGAGTCGGAGGCGGAGTGGCAGGCGTTGTGTGCGGTGGCGGGGCAGGGCTGGGCGGTGGACGAGCGGTTCGTGGATGTGGCGACGCGGGAGGCGAATCAGGACGCGCTGGAGGCGTCGATCGGGGCGTGGACGTCGGGGCGGGAGGCGCAGGCGCTGGAGGCGGCGCTGCAAGCGGCGGGGGTGGCGGCGCACGCGGTGCTGGACAGTTTGGAGGGGGACAAGGACGGGCAGCTGCAGGCGGTGAAGCATTTCGTGGAGATCGAGTCGTCGGACTTGGGCACGATCCCGGTGGAGAACTCTCGGCAGCGGTTGTCGCGGACGCCGTCGGACCCGCGCTGGGTGGGGACGTACGGCGAGGACAATGATTACGTGCTGCGAGAGCTGCTGGGCTTGGACGATGCGGCGATCGCGGAGATCGCGGCGAGCGGGGCGCTGCAGTAGCGCTGCTGTTGGGTTCAGCCGGGCAGGTTGGAGGCGATGAGGTTGGCGTAGAGGTCGGCGCCCTCCGGGCGCAGGTGGTAGCCGTCGTCCCAGAAGATGGTGGGTTTGCCGTCGCTGGCGGCGTGCCAGTCGATGAGGAAGGCGTTTTGGTGCTGGGCGACGCCGGCGGCGATGATGTCGTTGTTCCAGTCCTGCCAGTCCCGTGGCACGCGCAGGTTGACGAAGACGACGGTGCGATCTGGGAGTAGCTCCATGATGGCGTCGAACTGTTCGTCGTACATGGGGCCGTTGTTGCCGATGTGCAGGATGACGGTCTGGCCGAGGAGGCCGCGCTGCAGGTAGTCGGTGATGATGGCGATGGCCGGATCGACGTGGCGGGAGACTTCGGCGTCGATGCCGATGCCGCCGATGATGGACTGGAGGGCACCCGCGGCGCCGAGCATGACGGAGTCGCCGATGGCGGTGAAGGCTGGCGGTGGCGGTGGTGGGGGCGGGGCTGGTTCGGGTGTCTCGGTGGGTACCTCTGTGCTGGTGTCCGCGGCAGTGTCGGTGTCCCCTGAGGCGGGGGGAGTGCTGGCAGGGTCGAGCAGGTCTTCGATCTTCAGGCTGGGTACGGGCGAGGGGAGCGAGGCGACGGATGCGGTGTCGTCCTGGAGGGGTTCGGCGTCGGTGGTTGGGGTGGCGTCGGTGGGGGCGTCTGCCAGGAGATCAGTGCCGGCTTGGGCGGATGAGGCGAGGGGGCGGGAGGGGGGATCGGCGGGGTTGTCCTGGGGGGCGACGGTTTGGATGGCGGCGACGCCGATGCGCTGGCTGGTGGAGCTGGCGGGGGTCGCTTCGAGGTTGGCGGTGCTGGTGGGGGGCTGGGGGTCGGTGGTTGGTGGCGCTGCG
>QGNQ01000071.1 GCA_003228175.2 Chloroflexota bacterium | reverse complement strand
GTAGTCACGCCGGAAGCCATGCCCGCACCGATCCCGCTAGGGGGGCGCCGGCCGCACAAGCCGGGCCGGCCACCCCCCGCAGCGCTTCGACGCCGCCCCGCCCCCAGGGACGATCAGGGTCTCCCCCACCCGTGCTGTAACAACTCCCGATGTCGAGCTGACTGACCACCGCACAGAATGGCTTCCAGACGGGTTCGTTGGCCACACGCCACCGCAAGCCCGTACGGGAAGGAACGCGGCATGGCACATTGCCAGCATTACTGGGTTCTCCAGCCGCCCCAAGCGGAGATCGTTCGTGGCCGATGTAAGCGTTGCCAGGAGGAACGCCTGTTCCCCTCGCGCCTGGACGAATTCGATCGTGGCAACGACCACGAAGACCTCACCCGGCCCGCGCGCGCACCGGCACTGACCCGCGCGGCCTAGGGAGAGTGCCCATCGCGTCGGTAAACGGCGTGTGAACCGCAACCGAATGGCGCACGCATTACGCGTTGCCGCTAGGGAAAATCCAGCAGTAGAGTGGCGGCCCTTCGCGGCCGAGCGCGGCAGAGCCGCCAGAAAGGTCTCACATGACGGACACGCAGCACGGAACCCCGGCGGGCACAGCGCCCGGCGCCAGCGACATGCCGCTGAACAGCTCCCGAACCACCCGCGCCCGCGTGCGCGTTCTCATCGTGGATGACCACGCCGTCCTCCGGCAGGCCCTGCGCATGCTGCTCGAGAGCCACGACGAAATCGACGTCGTCGGCGACGTCGCCAACGGCCGCGACGCCGTCCAACTCTCCGAGGAACTCACGCCGGACGTCGTCCTCATGGACGTCGTCATGCCCGGCCTCAACGGCCTCGACGCCACCCGGCAAATCCGCAAGCGCTGCCCCAACACACGCGTCCTCATCCTCTCCGGCTACGAGGAAGAAGAGCAAATCATCGAAGCCCTCCGCGCCGGCGCCGGCGGCTACCTGATCAAAGAATCCGACATTGGGGAGCTGCTCCTCGCCATCCAAGCCGTCTCCCGCGGCAACACCTACTTCTCCTCCTCGCTCTCCGAGCGGGACCAAGGAAACGACTTCCTGTTGCGCGCCCGCAGTGGCGACGCGCGTGCCGGATTCGACCGCCTCACCGACCGCGAGCGCGAAGTCCTGCAGTTGATCGCTGAGGGACACTCCAACCAATCCATCGCCGACCAACTCGTCATCAGCGTCAAAACCGTCGAGGCCCACAAAGCCCACATCATGAGCAAGCTCGGCGCACGAAACCGCACCGACCTCATCCGCTACGCGATCCGGCGCGGCATCATCGGGCTCGACCCCATGCCGCAGCTGCGCGCGGGCTAGGACCCAAGGTCATCGTGCACGAGTCCGTCGTTCCGCAAGTCAGCACCTCAGTGCAAGCCGCTCTGGCGCCGCCACCGCTCGCGGACCTCAGCGCACCGCTTCCCGGCGGCTGGCTGGGCCAGCAGCTGCAACGCTTGCAGCGACTGCTCGCCCTGCGCGACGCACACGTCTCACATCTGAACGATGAAGGACGCCGGCTCCTGGACCACGCCATCTTTACCACCTTCGTGGACTGCCGCGAGCTGGGTGGTGAAACACTGGCCGCGGCCCTGCTGACCACGCTGCAGACGGATACGCCAGTGACCGCGGACGACGCCACCCTGGCCCACATCCTCCGCACAGAGCCGGAGCCGCCCACCCCCGGGTAACCCCGCCCCCGCAATTGACGAACAGAAACGCCCGACATTCGCCGGGCGTTTCTGTTGCGTCACGCCGTCGCCGAGCCCGCCCCCCGGCCCCAAACAGCGCCTCCCCGGCATCAGGGAGCGGATAGGCCGCCCTACGGGGTCAGCCCCATCAGCCTGAGGATTTTCCCAATGTGGAGCCACCCCGGACAACCACATACTGAAGGCCGGCAGGAGAGAGTCGTGATCGAGTTGACAAAGTTCATCGGTGCCTCGTTCTGGGTGAACCCCGACCTGATCCAAACGATCGAGGCGAGCCCCGATACCCGGCTCCTGCTCACCACCACACTCGTCCTGATGGTGCAAGAGGAGCCGGTGGTGATCGCGCAAAAAATCGTCGACTACCGCCGCACGCTGCGGGAAGAACGGGTGCATGCACAAGCCCCGTTCCGGCTGATCCAGTTCGCGGAGGACCAGTAGACCATGGATACCGCAACCCTGATCGGGATCATCCTCGGCGTCGTCGGCGTCATTGGCGGCAACATCCTGGAGGGCGGCTCCCCCGCCGCCCTGATCAACATCCCCGGATTCATGATCGTCATCGTCGGCTCGCTCGGCGCCGGGATCATGGCCGTGCCCATGTCCACCGTCAAAACGCTCCCCAAGCTGCTGGGCAAAGCCTTCAAACAACAAGACCTCGACCCCGGCGCCATGGTCCCCCAGTTCGAGCAGATGGCCGACCGCGCTCGCCGCGAAGGCCTCCTCTCCCTGGAGGAAGAGGCCGGCAAGATCGATGACGAATTCACCCGCAAGGGCATGCAACTGATCATCGACGGCACCGATCCAGAGGCCCTGCGCGAAATCATGGAGACCGAAATCACCTCCATGGAGGAGCGGCACCACCAAGGCATCGGCTTCCTGGAGGGCATCGGCAGCTACGCACCAACCCTCGGCGTGCTGGGCGCGATCATGGGCCTGATCACCGTCCTGGGACACCTGGGCGAAGAGGGCGCAGACCTCGGCGAAGGCATCGCCGTCGCCTTCGTCGCGTCCTTCTACGGCGTCTTCACCTCCAACCTCATCTGGCTGCCCTTGGCCAACAAACTCAAGCTCAAGAGCAAAGATGAAATCCAGGTGCGAGAGATCGCCATGGAGGGCCTCCTCGCCATCCAGGCCGGCGACAACCCCCGCGTCGTCAAGGACAAGCTCATGGGCTACCTGCCGCCCTCCGAACGGCTCCAGCTCGATACGCCGGCGGACCCGGCGGAGGCGGCATGAGCAAGCGCGAGAAGGGCGGCGGCGAGGAGGGCGGCGACGAACGCTCGCTGATCACGTTCGCGGACCTCATGACCCTCCTCTTCGCGCTCTTCCTCGTCCTCTTCGCCTCGGCGGAACCGGACGGCGAAAAGTTCGCCCGCACCGCCGCACAACTCAACGAAGCATTCGATGTCCAGATCCTCTCCGGATCGGGCGGCAACAGCACCATCTTCGATCAGCTGGGCGACACCGTCATCCCACCGATCGGCGAGAACCGCGAGACCGACTTCCAAGTGCTCAGCGACGACCTCGCCGTCGCCACCCTCCAACTCGGCGTGCCTGACCAGGTACAGGTCCGCCTCAATGAAGACGGCGTCGTCATCTCGCTATCCAACAACCTGCTCTTCGCCCCCGCCAGCGCCACCATCAATACCAGCGCACCGGCCGTCCTCAACCGCATCGCCACAATCCTGAGCGAAATGGACAACGCCATCCGCATTGAGGGACACACGGACGACATCCCCGTCAACTCCGGCGCGTTCCTCTCCAACTGGGAGCTCTCCACCGCCCGCGCCACCGCCGTGCTGCGCTACTTCGTCAGCGGCGGCGCCGTCGCGCCCGACCGCGTCCACGCGGCCGGCTTCGCCGAGTTCCGCCCCATCGCGGACAACACCGCCCCGGAAGGACGCGCCCAGAACCGGCGCGCCGACGTCGTCATCATCTACGGCCCAGAAGACCTCCCGGCGCCCGTCGAGTCGCCCATCGCCGGCCTGTTCGGAAAGGACTGATCGGATGCTGAAGAACCCCAAGGCCAAAAAAGCGATCGTCGGCGTGCCGGGGACTGGGGGTCGCGGGGTGGTCTCGACGGGCAACCTGGAGGGCTCCAATACGGACCTGGCGCAGGAGTTCACGAACGTGATCCTGGCGCAGCGCGGCTTCCAAGCCAGCTCGCGGGTGATTACGGCGTCGGACGAGATGCTGCAGGACCTGGTCAACATCAAGCGGTAGTCGGTAGTGGGGGGCGGGGTCGATCCCCGCCCCCCACTCACTTCCCGCCCCGTAGGCCGGGCGGATGCACGACAGAGAGGGGGCGACCGGAATGGATCAACAGGCGCTCCTGGACGCGCTGGCACAGGCACGGCCGGAATGGACCACGACATTCCAACGCGGCGACGTGCTGGCGCGATCGGGCGCGGCGGCGGACGCGCTCCATCTGCTGCTCAGCGGCGAGGTGGGGCTCTACGCCAGTGTCGAGAGCAGCGGCGCGCCCATCGACACCTTGGCGGCGGGCGCTCCCGTGGGGCTCGCCGCCGTGCTTGCCCACGGCGCACACTCCAGCACGGCGATCGCGCTCGCCGAGACTGCGGCGCTGCGTGTGCCGCAGGATGCGGTGGCCGAGCTTGCAGCGGCGGCCCCGGCGCTGTTCGTCAGGCTGGCAGCGACACTCGCGCAGGAGTTGACCGGCCGGGCGCCGGGCGGGCCAGGGTCCAGTGGGACGGGACCTGGCGACGAGGAGGCGCAGGCAGGCGCGGCGAAACCGAGGGCCGCTGTTCATCCGTCGTCGCTGGCGCCGTCGCTCGCAGCGGAACTGGAGGGGGAAGGTGCGGAGGCCGGCAGCGATGCGCCTCTGGAGAACGCGATCCGACCGCTGTACACGGAGTCGGTCCACTGTCCGGTCTGCGAGACGGACTTCGA
This sequence comes from Chloroflexota bacterium, assembly GCA_003228175.2. Taxonomy (GTDB): domain Bacteria; phylum Chloroflexota; class Dehalococcoidia; order Bin125; family Bin125; genus TK10-74A. Next base: position 7,401 of record QGNQ01000071.1, on the reverse strand, counting down.
GGCGACGCGCATCCGCATCCGGGCGCTCAACGCGATACGCCGCGAGTCAGACCTGCACACGGTCTACGACGGCTTCAACCCCTTGCACTATGCAATGGATGTCTGCCCTGAGTGTCTGTACGCGGCGACACCGGATGCGTGGAGCGATTGTGACGCCGAGTTGATCGGGAAGCTGGACGCGGACCGCAAAGACCGCTTGCAGGCCGCCGGCGCGATGCGCTTCTTGGGCGAACGCGATGTGGAGACCGGAATCGCGGCGACGCTGCTGGCTCTGCGCTGCGGTGAGATCCGCCACATTCGTCGTCGGGCCCGGGCGTCGATCTTGCACAAGCTGGCGTGGATGTCTCGCGAGATGGAGGACGACGCGCAGGAACGCCAATATCTCTCGTTGGCGCGCGAGGAATACGACCGCGTCTATCGCGAGGACGCAGAACTCAGCGAGGCGGCCGCGCTGCGGGTGTCCTATCTGCTGGGCGAACTCGCGTTCCGACTGGGCGAACCGAAGGAGGCGATCCGCTGGTTCGAGCGCACGGTGCGCAGCGAGGGGATTGACAAGCACGGGGACCTGGACCGGTTGGCGCACGACCGCTGGATCGACGCGCGCGAGACGATGCGGAAGAGCGCCTAGTGCCGGGCCCGCGAAGCGCGCGCCAGCGGATCGCGCTGGCCGGCGCGTTGGTCTTGACGGGCGCGCTGGTCTTGGCGGGCGCGGCGCTGACGTGGGCGGCGATGGGAGTGCGGGCGCTTCGGAGGGCCCGGGGGGCGTGCTCTTCGTGGCGAACCTGCGTTCCTCGGACGTGACCCTGGTCGATGTGGCGAGTGCAACCGTCATCGGCCGCTGGGAGACGCCCGGGAATCCGCATGAGTTCGCTTACGACGGCGACCGCATCTTCTGGAGCAATTACCGCAGCCGTCAGATCTCGACGCTCTGGCGGGCCGGCGGCGGGCCAGCGGTGACGCAGCCGGCCGGCGGACCACGCGCGCACGGGCTGGCCGTGGATGGGGCAGGCGTGCTCTGGTGGACGACGGCGGACGGCTACTTGCGTTCGTCCGGGGGGGCAGCGATCCGTGTGGGGGCGACGCCCCACGCCGTCGCGATCGACGCGGCGACGGGGCGAGCCTACGTGGCGGAGGCAGGGGATGGCGCAATCGCGGTCGTCGACCTCGAGACGGAGCGGGTGAGGGACCGCGCCCCGGCGGGCGCGCTGGCCGAATCGATCGCGCTGGACGCGAGCGGAACGCGTGTGGTCGTGGCGGCGGCGGACGCGGGTCGGGTCACCCTGTTCGCGGCGGAGAGCCTGGAGGAGCGCTGGCGGGTGGCACTGACGGGGCGCCCGGTCCGCGTGGTCATTGCGGGTGAGCGCGTGTTGGTGTCGCTGGCGTTGAGCGGCGAGCTGGCGGTGCTGAATCTGGCCGACGGCGCGCTGATCGCCCGCGTTGCCGTGGGCCGACTGCCGGACGGGATCGCGACGGATGGCAGCGGGCGCTACGCCTTTGTGGCGACGGCGGGGGATGGGGCGGTGACAATCGTGGAGGTGGCGCGCGGCACCGTTGTGGGGGCGCTGCCGGCGGGCGAGGGCCCCAGCGGTCTGCTCTGGCGGCCGCGGTAAGCGGCGGGACCCGATTCGTCCTTGGTAGACTGCTGGCACGTCGACGGTGCTAAGAAGCGGTGTGGTCGGAGATGATACGGGAGTACACGAAAGCGAAGCGCTGCCACCGTCGGGGACGGGTGCGCGGCTGCCAGCAGCCCATTGCGGGACAATGCCAATACTGCGCGCGCGGCTTCTGCGCGGACCATGGCGACGTGTTCGGTGACCACGAAGAGGTCTGCGACCGCGATCCCTGCCAGGCCAAGAAAGCGGACTTGTCGCATCACCACGCGTTCCTTGGCGTGGCGCGCGCACGCAACGAGGCCGGTCGTTGCGGCATGCCGGACTGCGACACGGATCACGCGAGCTTCTGCGAGCGCTGCGGGCCGCGGTATTGCATCGTGCACCTGCAGGAGACTGTGGTGATGGCGCTGCACCATGGGGAGCGGGGCGCGGATGTGCTGCGCCTCTGCGTGCACTGCCTCGTGCGGCTGGAGGTCTGGGCTGAGGAGTAGGGCGTCCAGGCTCTACTCGGTGCGCTCAATGGATCGCAGGCAGGCGCCGAACTCCCGCTGGAATGCCGCCAGAAAACGCTCCCGCACCTCCGCCAGCGTGGGGATTCGTCCCAGCTCTGCGGCGAGTGTGGCTGCGCGAACGCCGGGCTGTGCGCAGGGGTCGATGCAGGCCCAGTGCGTTGGATCTGGATTGACGTTGAGTGCGACGCCGTGGCTGGTCACGCCACGCGAGACGCGTACGCCGACGGAGGCGATCTTGCCGTGGTCGCTGAAGACGCCGTGCATGGCCGGATCCCGACGCCCCTCGCAGCCGTACGAGGCCAGCACCGCCAGGACGACGGCCTCCAGCGCGACGACGTAGCTGCGCACGTCCAGGGAGAAATCGCGCAGGCGCAGAACCGGGTAGGCGACCAACTGTCCCGGGCCGTGGTAGGTCACGCCGCCCCCGCGCTCGCTGTGTACGACGGGGATGCCGAGTTGGGCGAGTGCGTCCGGGTCACGCAGGCCGGCGCGGTTGCCGCGCCGGCCCAGGGTGACGACGGGCTCGTGCTCGACGAGGAGCAGGAAACCGCTGGCCTCCCCCGCCAGGACGGCGGCGTGCGCCAGACGTTGTTCCTCCAGCGCCGGCCGGTAGGCCAGGCGTCCGAGGTCCCGCAGGGTCAGTGGGATCGCGGGCCGGTCCGGGGTCGTCACGCGCGTTCCGGTCGGGCGCGCCAGGCGGCCAGGATCTCCCGGTCGTGCGGAAACGCGGGCGGGGGCAGGGCGTCGAGCGGGAAGAAGCGGGCGTCGGTGGCTTCGGGCCCCGGCTGGAGCGTGCCGCCCACGGCGCGGCCCGCGAAGACCACGAAGACGAGCGGATCACCGACCTGCGAGTAGACGTTGATTAGGTCATCGAGCGCCACTTCGATGCCGGTCTCCTCGCGCACCTCACGGGCGGCGGCGGCGCGCAGCTCTTCGCCGCGGTCGACGAAGCCGCTGGGCCAGGCCCAGGCCCCCATGGCGGGCTCATGGTTGCGCTGCGTATAGAGCAGGCGGCCATCGTTATCGGCGATAAGCGCGCCCACCGCGACCTTGGGGTCGCTGTAGTGAATGAAGCTGCAGGCCGGGCAGGCCAGTCGCTGGACGGCGTGGTGCTGCTGCCGATGTTCCAGGGGGGTGGCGCAGAGCGGGCAGTAGCGCGGCGTGAACTGGGCCATCGCTGGTCATCTTCCCGGTGGCCCGGCAGCCCTTCGGGCTTCGCCCCGCTCGCCGATTGGCGGGCTCCACTGCGCTGGTTGATTGGAGGCGCCGTGGTCTGGCCTGGGGGGCGCCTAGAACGGCATGTCGACGCGTAAGAAGCGCTCGTAGAAGTTGCCGTCTTTGTCGCGGAAGCGGTCGCGCATGCCGGGGATGAAGTCGTCCCCACGGGAGCCGAACTGCGTCTTGTGCTCCATGAGCCCGGCCAGCTTGCGCTCCGCGCTGTCGGTGATATCAACCTTGAAGTTCGCGTCGCTGTGGCCCCAGATGTAGAGCTGGCCGACCTTGTGGGTCTCCAGCCCCTCCGTGTCGATGTGCTCGGGGAAGTTCATATGATCGCGCGCGGTGGGGTAGACGGCGTCAACGGCCATGGTGCCCGTGTTGCGGTGATCGCGGTGGTTGACGAAGCCGACGTACTCGCTCTCCCCTTGGAGCGAGCTGAAGGGTCGTCGGTGGATCATCTGGTCGCTGTGGGTGAAGACGGCGAGTGGCTTGAGACGGCGGATTTCGCGCACGATTTTGCCGAGCATCTCGCGGCTGTAATCCAGCTCGCCATCCTCGCCGCCGAGGAAGGTGCAGGAGGAGACGCCCAGGACGGACGCGCAGGCGCGCTGCTCGACCTCCCGTGCGGCGACGAGACGCTCACGCGTCATGTCCGGATCGTCAGAGCCTTTGGCCCCGTTGGTTACAACGATGTAGTGGAACTCCCAGCCCTGCTGGGTCCAGAGGGCGGCCGTACCGCCGGCGCCGAAGTCCGGGTCGTCTGGGTGGGCGGCGATGACCGCCGCCACCTTGGGTGCGTCCTGGTCCGGCGTGGTGTCGTTCGTCGTAATCGCGTCCCCCTCTGCATGCATTGGTCGCGCCCAGGCCGGTGCGACCCGCCATAGCGATGATAGAGAGGGCGATCGGCGAGAGCGACGCGAGGCGGGGGGAGGGGCCGACGGCGGGTCAGCGCGTTGACATAGCTGTGACGGTCGGTGATAGTACCAGAACAGACGTTCCAGCTGTGGACGGATGTGGACATGGTGGATGAGTGAACCCGCTCAGCCAGTCGCCCGCGGTGGCGACCTGCGTGCCCGAATCGGGAGTCGGCGGAGGACAAGCGAGACATGAAGCGACGCTCTGACAAGCAAGAACGCATCTTGGATTTCCTGCGGGACTTCCTGACCCAGCACGACTACCCGCCCAGCATTCGGGACATTCAGGCGGGGTGCAGCATTTCATCGACGTCGGTGGTGGATTACAACCTGAAGGCGCTGGAGGCGAAGGGGCTGATCCAGCGTGATCGGGAGATCTCCCGTGGGATCAAACTGGTGGGCGAGGAGCGCCGCCCGGAGTCGGAGTACACGATTCGCGTGCCGCTGGTCGGCACGATCGCGGCAGGGCAGCCGCTGCCGGTGCCGACGACGGAGGGTGTGGACCCGGACTTCGCGGATGAGACTGTCGCACTGACCGCCGATCAGGTGGGCGGCCGACATCGGGACGAGATCTACGCGCTGCGCGTGAAGGGCACGTCGATGATCGACGCGCTGATCAACGACGGGGACATCGTGGTGATGGAGCGCGCTCAGGCGGTACGGGACGGTGAGATGGCCGCGGTCTGGGTGAAGGACGCCAACGAGGTCACGTTGAAGAAGTTCTACCGCGAGGGCGACCGGGTGCGGCTGCAGCCGATGAACGCGACGATGGATCCGATCTACCACGCCGCCAGCAACGTGCAGGTGCAGGGCCGGGTGGTGACGGCGATCCGCGCAATGTAGTTTCCGCGCAATGTAGTTTCCGCGCGATGTCGCTTTCGGGATGGCGCTTCCGGGATGGCGTTTCCGGCGGGGGTCGATTGCGGGGGGCGCTGAGCCGCGCGAGGCGTTCGCGAAAACGCATAGACTGACCGGGCAGCGTCCCCCGCTGGACGCTGTGCGGAGGTGCCGTGGCGCCAGTGTTACGCATCGAAGACCTGTCCGTTGAGTACTGCACCCGCGAGGGGACGGTTCCCGCCGCGCGCCATGTGGGCTTCGATATGGAGCCGGGCCAGGTGACGGCGCTGGTGGGGGAGAGCGGGGCCGGCAAGACGACCGTCGCGCTGAGCATTTTGCGCCTGATCCCCGAGCCGGGCGTGGTCACGTCGGGAGCGATTCGGCTGCGCACGCCGGAGGGCGAACGCGACCTGGCGACGCTGCGGGAAGCGGAGCTGCGCGATATCCGCGGCGACGTGGTGTCGATGATCTTTCAGGATCCGGTGGCCGGGCTGAATCCGGTGCTCGAGATCGGCCAGCAGGTGCAGGAGGCGATCACGAGCCATCGGGCGGTGTCGCGGAAGGACGCGCGCGACCTGGCGATGGAGGCGCTGACGCGGATGCGGCTGCCGGACCCGAAGCGGATCGCGCGGTCGTTCCCGGGGGAGCTGTCGGGCGGGATGTGCCAGCGGGTGATGATCGCGATCGCGACGGTGCTGAACCCGAAGGTGCTGATTGCGGACGAGCCGACGTCGTCCCTGGACGTCACGGTGCAGGCGCAGATCATCAATGAGCTGAACCTCCTGCGGGAGCAGCGCGGCACCTCGATTCTGCTGATCACGCACGACATGGGCGTGGTGGCCCAGATCGCGGATGTGATGGGGGTGATGTACGCGGGCGCGCTGGTGGAGATGGGCGACACCGTTGAGACGTTCCGTTCGCCGCGGCATCCGTACACGTGGTCGTTGCTGGAGACGCTGCCGCGACTGGACGGACGGAGCCGGGGGCGGATGCTGCCGCAAATCCGCGGGGCCCCAGCCGACCTGATGGCGCTGACCGGCCAGTGCAGTTTCTTGGAGCGGTGCCCCAAGGCGCTGACGATTTGCCGGGAGGAGTCGGAGCCGCCGATCGAACTCCTTCCCAGCACGGGGGGAGCGATCCCGTCCGCAGTGCCAGTCCCTGGGTCGACTGCCGTGCCGCACAGCGTGGCCTGTTACAACCCGGTTGAGGCGAAGACGGATTAGGAACGGCGTCCCATGGGTGGGCTAGGTGCGTTTGGGCTGGGCCGTGGCGAGATCGACTACGAGGAGCTCCAACGCCAGGTTGTCGCGCAGGCCACCGGGCAGGTCGCGACGGAAGCGCTGGATGGCGGCGTCGCAATCGCGGATGCGGGGCAGGGCGGCGGCGGCGCGGGCGGAGGGGAAGCGCTGCGCTTGTTCGGTGAGCTTCTTGGCGGGGAAGGGGTGGCGAATGCGCAGCCGCTCCCGCACGGTGTCGGCGTTCCCGCCCTCAGCGAGGATCTCTTGCGCGATCACGATCTGGCGCATTTGGCGCGCGAGGGCTCCCAATAGGCGAGGGGTCTGCGCGCCGTTGGCCCAGAGTGTTTCCAGGGCGCGCAGGGCTGGGCCGGGCCGGCCTTGCCCGACGGCGGCGGTGAGGTCCCAGATCTCGGCGTCGTCGTTGCGGGGGCAGAGCCGTTGGATGACGTGCTCATCGACGGTGGCGTCGCCGGCGTAGATCTGGAGCTTGTCGATCTCGGAGGCGAGGGCGGCCATGTCGCCGCCGACGCGGTCGACGAGGGCGCTCTCAGCGCGGGGCGTGAGGTGGAGCCCGGCGTTTTGCGCGCGGCGATGCAGCCAGGGGGATAGGTCGCGTCGCCGGAGGGGGGTGAAGAGCGTGACCTCCGCGATGTCGGCGAGCAGGCGCTTCATGGGGTTGGCGGTGTCCAGTTCGGCATCGATGAAGACGAGCAGTGTGCTGTCGGGCAGGGTCTCCAGGCGCTGGGGCAGGTCCGCCCAGGCGTCTGGCTTGCGTCGCCGCCGGGCGGCCGTGGGGTTACGTCCCATGTTGTACGAGGCGCAGATGCCGTCGACGCGAACGAGCCGGTAGGCGGCGAGGAACGGCACGGTCATGGCGGCGGCGGTGAGTTCCGCGAGCGTGGTGCGAGGGCCGTCCAGCACGAGTGTGTTGGCCGACAGGGCGGCGTCTGCGTCGTGGCGGGCGCGGAGGGCGTCGTAGGCCTCGCGGCGGGAGAAGGCGTCGGCACCGTAGTAATGGAAGATGGGCACTAGGGATGACTCACGGGGGCAGCCTACTTGCTGGCCGGTG
>QGNQ01000070.1 GCA_003228175.2 Chloroflexota bacterium | reverse complement strand
CTGGACACGGTGGAGCTGTTCGCGAATCCGCATTTGCGTGAGCGGGGCTTTATCCACACGCTGGCGCACCCGGAGCACGGGGAGATTCAGCTGCTGGGCTGGGCGCCACGCATGTCGGAGAGTCAGGTGGAGATCACGCGGGCGCCGCTGCTGGCGGAACACACGGATGAGATCTTGCGGGAGGACTTGGGCCTGGATGCGGCGGCGCTCGCGGAGCTGCGGGCGTCGGGCGTGCTGACGTAGGCGCGCGAGGGTCGGCAGCGAAGGAAGACGGGGGATGACGCTGCTGTTGGTGGCGCTGGGCGGGGCGATCGGTTCAGCGCTGCGCTATAAGATCGGCATGTGGGTGCAGTCGGCGGGCTGGGGGACGTTCCCGGCGGGGACGCTGTTTGTGAATGTGACGGGGGCGTTCGTGGCGGGGCTGCTGGCGACGTACTTGCTGGAGCGGACGTCGGTGTCGGAGGAGCTGCGGACGGGGATCTTGGTGGGGTTGCTGGGCGGCTACACGACGTTTTCGACGTTCGCGGTGCAGACGCGGGACTTGGCGGATCTGAGCCAGTGGGGCTACGTGGTGCTGAATGTGGTGGCGTCGGTGATGGGGGCGCTGGTCGCGGTCTGGCTGGGGCAGCAGCTGGCGCGGTTGTAGGGGCGCGATGCGACGACGCGTGGCGGTGATTACGGGTGGCAATGCGGGGATCGGCCGGGCGGCGGCGCGGCAGTTGCTGGAGCGCGGCTGGGAGGTGGTGGTGGCGTCGCGGCGGGAGGAGGCGGGCGCGGAGGTGGTGGCGGCGCTGCGCGGATACGGTCCCGTGTCGTATGTGCGATTGGACTTAGCGCGATTCGACTCGGTGCGTGCGTGCGCGGGGGAGGTGGTGGCGCGGTGGCCGCGGGTGGATGCGCTGATCAATAACGCGGGGACGGTGCGGTCGAGGCGGGAGCTGAGCGCGGACGGTTTCGAGCTGACGTTGCAGACGAACCATTTGGGCCACTTTCTGATGACGCATTTGCTGCGGGGGCGCTGTTGGCGGCGTCGTCAGACGGGGATGGCCTGGCGCGGGTGGTGAATGTGAGTTCAGTGATGCATACGCGGTCGAAGGGGATCGATTTCGACGATCTGCAGATGGCGCACGACTACGGGGCGGTGCGGGCATACGCGGATACGAAGTTGGCGAATGTGTACTTCACGCGTGGGTTGGCGGTTCGATGGCCGGAGGTGGTGTCGTACGCGGTGCATCCGGGTGGGGTGCGCACGGAGTTAGGTGGGGGTGGGGAGTTGCGTGGACCGGCGGGCTGGGGCTGGTGGCTGGTGAGCCGGTTGATGCGGTCGCCGGGGAGTGGGGCGGGGCCGGTGGTGCGGCTGGCGTCGGAGGCGGTGGGGGCGGCGAGTGGGGCCTATTTCGATCGGTTCGAGGAGCGGACGCTGGAGGGGGTGGCGGCGGATGATGGGTCGGTGGGGCGGCTGTGGGAGGTGAGTGGGGAGTTGGTCGGGGACCTCCGGCTGTAGCTCGGTCTGCATGTGCGTTGGAGGTGGGTGTCGCGTGGTGAGGGGGGGGATGGAGAGGGGGGCCTGGGAGGGTCCTTCGACAGGCTCAGGATGAGCGGATTTCGGTGGCGCGGGAGCGGATGTGTTCGATTTCGTCGAGGGCGGTTTTGCCAGGGGTCGCGGGGCTTCCATCGGATGTGGGGTGGGGTGGGCGGGCATGGGTGCTCCTGGGGGGGCTCTGGTTGGGGAGGCGAGGGGGCTGGCGGCGATCGCGCTGTCGCGGCGTTGCGGCTTAGACTGCGTGTGCCGGACGGGGCAGGCCCGACGGGCTGGAGGCACAGACGATTGGTGGGGTGACGATGTTGCAGGTTGGGGATGCGCTGCCGGAGTTCTCGCTGCGGGATCCGGATCGGGAGAAGTTCACGGACGCGGCGCTGCGGGGATCGATCGCGGTGGTGGCGTTCTATCCGATGTCGTTCACGGGCGGTTGAACGCGGGAGATGGAGGGCTTCCAGCGCCGCTTCGCGGAGCTGCAGGCCCTTGGCGCCCGCGTGGTGGGCGTGAGTATGGACAGCTGGGCGGTGCAGGGGGCGTTTTCGCGGGAGTTGGGGCTGGCGTTCCCGCTGCTGTCGGATTGGCCGAACAATCGGACGATTGCGACGTTTGGGGTGGAGGCGGAGGCGGGGCCGACGGCGCGGCGGGTGACGTTTGTGTTTGATGCGGCGGGGGTGGTGCGGTCGATCGTGGACGATGCGAAGGAGATGGAGGCGCATCCGGATGGGGCGCTGGCGGCGGTGCAGTCGCTGGTGGATGGGGGGTCGTAGGGGGAGGGTCCTTCCTCTCACGCCCTCCCCATCGTTGGTTGCCAGGGAGGGCGTGCGGCTGCGCGCGTGGGGGTGGGCGGGAAGGGGAGGGTCCTTCGACAGGCTCAGGATGAGCGGAGATGGGTGGGCGGTTGGTCGAGGCTCAGGATGAGTGGGCTGGGGTGGGCGCGGTCCCTTGGCAGGCCTTTCGGCTTCGCTCAGGGGGGGCACAGGATGGACGAATGGCGCGCGGGTTCCGGGGCTAGGGCCAGACCATGCGTTTGTGGGGGCGGTCCGCGAGGCGTTTGAGTTTGGGCTGGGCGAGTTTGACGAATTGGCAGGCGAGGCGGCGGGTCTGGCGAGGGTCGATGAGGTCAATGACGTCGAAGGCGTGGGCGGCTTTCATGGGGGAGCGCATGGCGAGGAGGCGGTCTTCGATCATTTTGCGGTGGGCGTCGGGATCGGGGGCGGCTTCGATTTCGCGCTTGTAGGCGGCGGCGACGCCGCCTTCGATGGGGATGCCGCCCCATTCGCCGGCGGGCCAGCCGAAGCGCAGGTTGACGTTGTAGGGGTGGCCGATGCTGTTGGGGGCGTCGGCGGCGACGCCGTAGGCCTTGCGGACCATGAATTCGACTTTGGGGACTTCGGCCTCTGCGCTGGCGAGGAGGGCGCGAGCGCCGCGCCGCATTTGGGCGCCGCGCTCGGCGGCGGAGCCGAGCATGAAGCCGGGCATGTCGATGAAGATGACGATAGGCAGGTTGAAGGCGTCGCAGAGCATGACGAAGTGGGCGTATTTGTCGGCGGCGGGGCCGTCCATGGCGCCGGCCATGATCATGGGGTCGTTGGCGATGATGCCGGCGCTGTAGCCGTCGAAGCGGCCGAAGCCGGTGATGAGGGAGCCGCCGAAGTGGCGGCGCATTTCGAAGAAGTCGCCGTTGTCGGTGCAGAGTTTGATCAGTTTGCGGGGGTTGTAGCCGCGGGTGCGGCTGGTGGGGATGATGTTGAGCAGTTCTTCGACGGGGCGACGGGGGTCGTCGCCGGTGTCGATGCGCTCGGCGACTTGGTGCATGTTGCTGGGCAGGTAGGAGAGGAAGCTGCGGATCTGGTCGAAGAGGTCGTCTTCGTTGTCGGCGGCGTTGTCGACTTCGCCACTTTCATGGACGTGCATTTTGTAGCCGCCGAGGTCGTTCTTGTGGATGACTTCGCCGATGGCGCGCTCAACGACGGGGGGGCCGGAGGGGAAGACTTGGGATTGGTCTTTGACCATGCAGTTGAAGTGGGAGACGCAGCCGGCGGCGGCGGGGAGGCCGGCGCAGGCGCCCATGAAGCCGGCGACGACGGGGACGCTGCGCATCATTTCGGCCAGGCGCCACCAGTTTTCGCCCTGGGGCAGGGCCATGCGGCCGGAGTGCTCGTCCGATTTGGAGCTGTGGCCGACGCCTTCGATGAGTTGGACGGAGGGGATGCCGTAGGTGAGGGCGAGAGGCTCGGTGAATTGGCTGGGGCCTTTGTGGATGTCGTGGGGGGAGCCGCCGGAGATGGTGAAGTCGTGGCCGCCGATGGCGACGGGGCGGCCGTTGATTTCGGCGAGGCCCATGACGTAGGCGCCGGGCTTGAAGTCGGTGAGGTTGCCGTCTTTGTCGTATTCGCTGGCGCCGACGAGCATGCCGGCTTCTTGGAAGGTGCCGGGGTCCGCGAGGCGTTCCATGCGTTCGCGGGCGGTGTACTTGCCCTTGTCGTGGAAGCGTTGGATGCGATCCAGGCCGCCCATTTCGCGGGCGAGGGAGCGGATGTATTCGAGTTCGTCGAGGGCTTTTTCCCAGGGTTCGCCGGGCTTCCAGCTGTCGTGGTTGGGGTCGGCGGGCATGGGTCCTCCTGGGAGCGCGCGATCGGCGGCGCAGTGGTCGCGCGGGCAGGCTAGTGGGCGGCTGGGATTTGCGGCACCTCTCTTCGGCAGGATCAGGCGGGGATGGCGGCCGCGGCCTCACCCCCTAGCCCCCTCTCCATCGCCAACTGTTCCGCGACGGCGTGCGGTCGCGCGCCTGGGGTGGAGAGGGGGGAATGGGGGGGAGGGGAGGGTCGCTCGGCAGGCTCAGGATGAGCGGGAATCGGGGAGGCTCGTCCCCCTTCGACAGGCTTAGGATGAGCGGACTGGGGGGAGGGCTTGCGGTGGGAACGGGGCGGGAGGTGGCCCCACGGGGCTAGGGGGCTTTGCGCAGGGGGACGAGTTCGGTGAGGATGCCGCCGGCGCTTTTGGGATAGAAGAAGGCGGCGCTGATGGGGCCGAGGTCGATGCGGTGGAGGCCGCGCTCTTCGAGTTCGCGGGCGGCGGCCTGGACGTCGTCGCAGGCGTAGCCGAGGTGGTGCAGGCCGGGGCCGAAGCGGGCGAGGCGGCGGGTGGTGCCGGTCTCTGATCCGACTTTGGGGATGAGGACTTCGATGTAGGTCTCGCCGATGCCGACTTTGACGAAGTAGTTGTAGGTCTGTTCGGGCTCGAAGAAGATTTGTTCGATGTCGTCGAGGTTGGTGATGTTGCGGTCGAGGTGGAGGCCCATTTGGCGTTCGAGGACGTCGCTGGCTTGCTCCCAGGTTTCGGCGATGACGCCGACGTGATCGAGTCGTACGAGTCCGGACATCAGGTTCCTCCACTGCTTCGGGCGGGCGTAGGGGGCCCGCTCGGTGGGGATGGTAACGGGGCGCGGGGCGGGGTCGTGTGGGAAGGCCGGCAGTGTCCGCTGACGCAGACGGGGCGGGGCGGGGCGGGGGAACCGTGGGGGGCTGAGTCGCGTCCTAGAGAACATGCGTCCGGCTAGGGTGCATCACGATGAGGTGTGGTTCCGCCCAGGCGAGGGCCGCTCCCGCAAGTCCCGGTCCCTCAGGATGGGGGGGGGCGGACGGCAATCGAGCTTTGCGCGCTGTTCGCTTTGGACGCGCGCCGGCAGGAGATCGACATGATTCGACATGTATCACTCGCGGTGGCGGCGTTTGCCGTGGTGGCGGGGTTGCTGCTCTCGCTTGGCGGGGCTGATGGAGGGACGGCGCACGCGCAACAGCCGTTGCCGCCCGTCGAGGCTCCGCTGCCGCCGGTCCCGGATCGCGAGGTCCGGATGTTCCAGGGGGCCAACTTGGTTGTCTGCGCGGGTCCGACGACGGATGTCGCTGAGGGCCTGAACAATATTCTGGACGATGTGCTGGCGGTGTGGTCGTTCGAGGCGCCGGTGCAGACGTGGTTCCTGTGGGCACCGGCACTGCCGGCGTTCGCGCAGGGGTTCGATGTGTTGGAGGGCGGCCGGGCGTACTTCGTGATCGTTTCCGCGGCCGGCGTCTGGGTGTTCCCGGCGGGGCGGCCGCTGCCGGAGATGCCGCCGCTGGTCTTCTTGACGGTGAGCGATCAGGTCTTTCTGCCGGAGCGCGGGAGCTACTGCTGGCCGTCGGCGGAGGGCCCCGGGATCTGCGCGGACACGTTCTTCCCGCCGATGGTGGACACGTTCTCGTCACTGGAGGGCGGGCCGGTGGATCTGCATTGGGACCCGCCCCCGCCGGATTCGTTCACGGCGCAGTTGCTGGACCCGACTGGGGAGCCGACGTCGTTCAGCATGAGCTTTGAGAATGCCGGGGACGGCCAGTGGTTCCCGGAAGCCCCGGCGGGCGACTACATCCTGCAGGTCTCCGGGGTGTGGCGGTCGTTGCCGGGGGAGCAGAGCGGCGATGCGCAGTACTTCTTCGGGATCCGGCTGGACCAGGACGGGGGCTTCCCGACAGTTGAGGTGGAGGCGCCGATCCTGTCGGTGAGCAGCGCGCTGGCGTTGGGGGGGTATGTGCTGACGATCGAGTTCGGGCTGCCGAATGGCTGCCACGAGTTCGCCAGCATTGAGTTTGACGCGTCGGGCGAGACGCCGGTGGTGACGCTACTGAATACTGCGCCCGCGCCGAACGCGGACGTGGCGTGCATTGAGATCTTCGGTATGGAGACACGGACGATTGATATGGGCGCTCTGAACCCGAGCACGGTCATCGTGAACGGGACCGAGTACCCAGTCTGAGTCCTGCATCCGGCGAGATTGAACAGTGGCGGCCATGGGGCCGCCACTGTTGCTGTGGTCGCTTGTGCTTGGTCGCTTGTTCTGGGGGCGGGGGGAGGTTCTGGGGCGGGTTAGACGCCGAGGCTTGCGCCGCCGTCGATGAGGAGCGCGGCGCCGGTGATGAAGCGGGCTTGCTGGGAGCAGAGGAAGGCGACGGCCTGGCCGAAGTCGTCGGCGTCGCCGATGACGCCGGTGGGGAGGCCGGCGGCGAGTTTGGTCATGTCGGCGTTGCCGCTGCGCAGGCGGGCGGTGTCGTGGGCGCCGGGCTGCACGGAGTTGACGGTGACCCCGTTGCGGGCGACTTCACGGGCGGTGATTTTGAGGAAGGCGGTGAGGCCAGCGCGTGCGGTGGCGGAGGCGATGAGCATGGGCGGGGGCTGGCGGACGCCGTAGGAGGTGATGGCGACGACGCGGCCCCAGCCGCGGGCCTGCATGGCGGGGATGGCGGCGCGGGACATGGCGATGCTGCCGAGCATGGCGACGTCGTTGGCCTGCCGGTAGGCGTCGATGCTGGTGTTGGCGAAGGTGCCGGGCGGGGGGCCGCCGCAGTTGGCGATGACGATGTCGACGCTTCCGAGGTGGGCGTCGGCGTCGGCGATGAAGGCGGCGGCGCCTTCGGCGGTGCCGACGTCGGCGAGGAGGGGGAAGACGTCGCCTTGGATCTGGGCGGCAGCGGCTTGGAGTCGGTCGTTGTCGCGGCCACAGATGGCGACGCGGACGCCGGCGGCGGCGAGGGCTTTGGCGGAGGAGAGGCCGAGGCCGGCGGAGGCGGCGGCGACAGCGGCGGTCTTGCCTTCGAGTCCGAGATCCATGGTGGCTCCTTGCGTGGTGGCGGTGGGCTGTCGCGCCGGCGTGGGGGCGCCGGTGGCAGTGTAGGCGGCGGCGGGGCGGGCTCGGCTAGACTCCGGACGCCCGCCGGAGCAGTGGCGCGGGCGCGGATCGGAGAAGGGGAGCGTCATGGCGATCACTGAGCTGGGCGAAGCGGATGTGCGCGCGATGGCGGCGCAGGTGAGGAATTGGGGCCGCTGGGGAGCGGACGAGGAACGGGGGGCGCTGAACCTGATCACGGCGGAGTGCCGGGCGGCGGCGGCGGCGCTGATCGTGGAGGGGGAGTCGGTGAGTTGCGCGCGGCCGTTGCCGACGCGGCCGGGGCCAAACAATCCGAATCCGGTGCAGCACTACATGGTGGCGGCGGGCGATTTGCCGGAGCCTCCGCTGGGGCCTGCCGGGGCGATGGACTACTTCGGGATCGCGCCGCATGGGATGGCGACGACGCATATCGATGCGCTGTGCCACATTTTTGCGGGGGAGAAGATGTTCAACGGCTATGCGAAGTCGGAGGTGCGCAGCGATGGGGCCCAGAAGCTGAGCATCATGGCGGGCAAGGATGGGATCGTGGGGCGGGGGGTGTTGCTGGACATCGCGCGGCTGCGGGGCGTTGATTGGTTGGAGCCGGGCACGGCGATCGGGATCGCGGATCTGGAGGCGGCGGAGGCGGCGCAGGGGGTGCGTGTTGGCTCGGGCGACATTTTGCTGATCGGCACGGGGCGGGACGCGCGTGAGGTGGATCAGGGCGGGGCGTGGAGTCATCGGGTGGAGGGGCTGGCGGGTTTGCACGCAGAGACGCTGCCCTGGCTGCATGCGCGGGATATTTCGATGCTGGGTTGCGATGGGGTGTCGGACGTGTTGCCGAGCGGGGTGGCGGGGATGGGGTTGCCGATGCACGAGGTGACGATTCCCTGGATGGGGGTGCACTTGATCGACAATATGCAGCTGGATCGGCTGTCGGCGGCGTGCCGGGCGCGGGAGCAGTATGCGTTCTGCCTGGTGCTTGCGCCGTTGCGGTTGGAGCGCGGGACGGCGTCGCCGGTGAACCCGCTGGCGATTTTCTGAGGTGTCCGTGTGCCGCGCGGTGACTCCGGCGGGGGGGCGCTGATCGGAAGGGATGTGGTCATGCGACGACGGCTGCGTCGGTGGGGCGGGGGGCTGGCGGCGGTGGGGGTGATGATCGGGCTGATCGGAGTGAGTGCTCCGCCCGCGAGGTCGGCGGAGGCGAATGGGGGCGGTACGACGGTGGTGCTGGCGCTGGGGGATTCGCTGTCGGCGGGGGTGGGGGCGTCGGATCCGGAGCGCACGGGCTACCCGGCGCTGATTCGCGATCGGGTGGCGGTGCTGACGGGCTTGGATGTGGAGTTGATCAACTTGGCGGTGCCCGGTGAGACATCGGGCTCGCTGATCGCGGAGGGCCAGTTGGAGACGGCGGTCGCGGTGCTGGCGAGCCGGGATGATGTTGGGCTGGTGACGATCAATATCGGAGGGAACGATGCCTTCGGGCTGCTTTCGGTCTGCGCCGGGGGGCTGACGCCGGAGTGCCGCGAGGCGACGGCGCTGACGTTCGCGGCGGTGAGGGCCAACCTGTCGGAGACGATCGTGCGGTTGCGGGCGGCGGCGGTCCCAGGGACGCCGATTGTGGTGGGGACGTACGCGAATGCGCTGCGCAACTCCGGCTGCGCGTTCAATGCGGCGGCGGGTCTGGCCGACGTACTGCTTGATGGCAGTACCATGGCTGGCGTCGCGGTTGGGCTGAACGACGTGATTCGCGGGGTGGCCTTGGCGACGGGCGTGGCGGTGGCGGACGCGTTCTTTGCGCTGCGCGACCCGGATCTGTTCCTGGCCGATTGCCTGCATTACAACGACGCCGGCTACGCGGCGTACGCGGCCCGATTCAATGCGGTCTACCGGCTGGGGCCGACGGGCCTGCCGAACACTGGGAGTGGCGGCCTTGCGTCGAAGGGCGGTTCTGGGGAGATGCTGTTGCTGGCGCTGGTGATGGTGGGGGCGAGCGCGGGTGTGGGGGCCGTTTTGATGCGGGCGCGTGACGGGAGAGGTGCTTAATGGAGGCGATTCGCTTTGTTGATCAGAGCCTGGGGCAGGCGCAACTGCGGTTGGCGGCGAGCTGCGCGGGTCTGACGGATTCGGAGGCGCGGTGGCGGCCGGGGGCGGAGTCGAACTGCATCAGCTTTTTGCTGTGGCACCTGTCGCGGGTGGAGGACCGGCTGGCGAGCGCGGAGCTGGGGGTGGAGACGCTGTGGGCGGGGGAGGGGTGGCACGCGCGGTTCGGGAACGACGTGGAGACGCCATCGGTGCTGGGGGACCGGCAGTCGGCGCTGGGGGTGGCGCTGCCGGAGCTGTCGCTGCTGTTGGCGTATCAGCTGGCGGCGGCGGCACGGACGCGGGCGCTGGTGGAGGGGCTGACCTCGGAGGAGCTCGATCGGCCGTCGCTGGCGATGCGGGGGATGCAGCTGGCGGACGCGCTGCGGCATCTGGCGACGCATAAGAACAATCACCACGGGCAGATTGATTTCCTGCGCGGGTTGCAGCAGGACGATTGGGATTTGCCGCCGGGCACAGGCGTGCGGCTACCGGAGACGACCGCCGACTAGGCGGCGAGGCCCTGATACTGGCGGAGCTCGGCGGCGGCGCAGCGGAAGTCCTGGCGCAATGTGTCGAGGGTGGCTTGGGCGGCGCCGGTGTCGCCGATATCGATGGCGTCTTGGAGGGACTGCCCGCGCCCATCCAATGGGCTTGCGCCGAGCAGGCGGGCACTGGTGCGGAAGAGTCCCAAGCTGCTGAGCGCCCGGAGGTGGTCGCGGTCGCGCAGGAAGGTGTCGATGGAGTCGAGCTGGGCGGCGCCGCCTGAGAGGAAGGCGTCGATGAGCGCGGCCAGGACGGGGGCGCCTTGGCCGGCGTCGGCGTCGCGGAGGCGCTGGAGCGCGCCGGGATCGATGAGGGGATCGGATTCGCGCAGGCCGGCGTCAGCGATCGGTGGCGTGGCGGGGGCGGGCTCGCTGGGCGGGGCAGGCGCAGCCCGGTGGTCGCGGAACGCGCCGGCGTGCGCGCGGATGCGATCAGGCTCGACCGGGGTTTGCCGGTTGGCTTGCAAGGCGTGGTTCAGGATTAACGCGCCCAGCAGGATGAGCAGTCCGGCGGCATCGAGCACAGGCAGCATGACGATGTCCCTCGGCTGATCATCGGCGGCGATGGCGAGTTCCACGCCCCTGGGCGTTCTGCGGCTCATCTTTTGGCGGCGAAGTGTCGATTACTGAGTGGGGCAATTCCCTACTGGGGTTGCCGATCAGTGAGGGATAGGGGATCGCAATGGTCGAACGCCAGGCGTCAGAGCCGAACGACCGCGGGGCGCAGGACGAGGTCGCGCAGGTGCGGCGCGAGCTGGAGGAAGCGCGACGCCATCTGGCGGCGCTGCAGCCGGCCGGGACCCCCGAACAGACGGACGCGGGGGCGGAGGACGCGGTGGACCCGGTGCGGCGTCTGCGTGAATCGCTGCGGGCGCAGCCGTCGGCGGGGCGGTCGGACGGGGGGACTTCCGCGGTCGAGGATGCGAGCGGATGGACGGATGGCGACGGGGCGGATGCTTCCGCGGGCGCGTCGAGCGATTACGATTTGGATGCGCTGGCGGCGCGGGTTCTGGGCGACGCGGCGAGTGTCCGAGTTGGGCCGGATGCGGGGGCAGAGGAGCCCAGGTCCGGATGGGACACGGCCGCGCCGGAAGCGGAGGCGGTCGCGGCCTTTGAATCTGACGATGACGCGCTTGCGGAGGGCGGGGGCGCGAACGAAGCGGGGCCGTCGAAACGGGAGCTACAGCGGATCGCGTTTCGCGATGAGCCGGAGGCGGGGATGACTGAGTCGATGCCCGACTTTTCGCCGACGGAGATCGCAGGGGATGTTGGGGACGCGGTCACGTGGGGTGACGATGCCCGTGAGGCTGTCAGGGGGGATGGGGAGGAGGACGAGCCGGAGCTGCGTTGGCCGACGCGTCTGGACGAGGGGGCGCCGACGGACTCGCCCAGCGCGCGGGTGTTTGGGCTGAGCGTGGTGCCGCCGAGCGAGCCGGAGCCGGACTGGCCGGCGGAGGACACGGAGCCTGTGGTGGATGCGCCGGAGGACGAGGCGCCGGCTGAGCCGGTAGCGATCGTTGCGGAGTCTCCGGCGATGCCGGTGGTGCGGCTGCGGCCGGACGAGGCGGCTTCAGGGGCCGCTTCGGGGCCGCCCGATGTTGCGCCGCCGGTTGCGGCGGGGGCGGAATCCCCGGTCGTGGCGAGGGCGCAGGCGGATGCGGCGCCGGTGGCTGGGGTGGGGTCCGAGAGCGCTGCGGTCGCCAGTGTGGTCCCGAGCGGGGAGCCGCCCACGGGCGAGATGACGATGCACGGCACGGCGCATGTGGGAGAGAGCTTCGTGGGTGCGGCCGGCGTGCAGTTGGAGAAGCGCGTTCGGGTGGGCGATGATGTGACGCTGGGCGCGGGGACGGCGTTGCGCGCGGGAGCGATCCTGGGGGACGAAGTCGCGGTGGGGAGCGCGGTAAAGATCGGAGTCGAGGCGACGCTGGATGACGGCGTGAGCGTTGGCGATGGAACGGTGCTGAAGGCACGGGCGGTGGTCTGCGAGGACGCTGACGTTGGGGCGCGCGTGGTGGTGGCGTCGGCGGCGGTGGTGGGGGATAGCGCCGAGGTGGGCGATGACGTGGTGATTCACGTCGGGGCGCATATCGGTGAGCTGGCCCAGGTCGGCGAAGGGGTGGTGATTGGTCCGCGGGCGGAGGTTGCGGCGGGGGCGCGTCTGCAGGCGGGCGCGACGCTGGCGGCGGAAGCGCTGGCTGACAGTAGCTGCACGGTGGGGGAGCGGTCTGCGATCGGGTCGATGGCGAGTGTGGGCGAAGGCGCGACGGT
>QGNQ01000069.1 GCA_003228175.2 Chloroflexota bacterium | reverse complement strand
GATCGCCACCGGGCCACCACGAGCCTGAAAGTGCTCCCATTCGTACAGCGCCGTCGCGTCCCGACTCACGCTCGCCGCCACCCCCGCCGCCTGCAGGCGCCCCGCCAGCGCCTCCGCCTCCTGCGTCGCCGTCCACTCTCCGATCGCCGCGTCCAGCGCCTCCCGATGCTTCCAGCGCGACAGCCCCGTCGCGAACCGCGGATCCTCGCCCAGCGCCAAACCGCTCACGCCCAGCAGCGCCTCCCAATCCGCGTCCGATCGGCAAGCAATCGCTATACCGGACTCGTCACCAGCGCAGACGTAGAGCCCGTGCGGCGCGAACGCCCGATGCCCGTTCCCGAATCGCTCCGGCTCGTCGGTCGGTGACGCGGGCGGGCGCATCTGAGCCGCCAGCAGCGCATCGCCGATCAGCATCGACACGGATTCGCACGCCGAATGGTCGACCCACATCCCGCGTCCCGTCCGATCGCGATAGTGCAGCGCCGCCAGCAACGCCAGCGCCGCTCCGGTGCCCACCCGCAAGTCCACCGTCCCGCCGATCATCATCGGGTCGGCCCCCGGGTCCCCCGTCAGCGAGACCAGCCCGGCCAGCGCCGCGAACGTCGGTGCGTAGCCGCCGTAGCTACGTTCCGGGCCGTCCGCGCCCAGCGCGCTTGCTTCGACCAGGATGTGGTCCGGCCGGATCGCCCGCATCACGTCGAATCCAATGCCAAGCTTCTCCAGCGTCCCCGGCCGGAAATTGTCGATCACCGCGTCCGCCGTCGCGTAGAGATCCTTCACGACCTCGGCCGCCCCCGGCGCTTTCAGATTCATCGCGATCGAACGCTTGCCCAGGTTCAGCTCCGCGAACATCGGCTGCTGGTTGTGGTTGCCCTTCGACTGGCCCAGCACGATCGACCCGATCCGCGCCTGGTCCATCCGCGACCGACTTTCGATCTTGACCACGTCTGCGCCCAACAACGACAACAGCATCGCGCCGTACGGACCCGCCCAAGCCCACGTGAAGTCGATCACCCGCACCCCCGCCAGCGGACCTCCAACCCCCCCAGACATCACAGCATCGCCCATCACAGCGCCCCCGCCCGACGCCCCAGCGCCACCGTCCAGCCGCCCGGCAGCGCCGCCAGCAGCGGGCCCAGAATCTCCCCGTTGTGCTGGCCCAGCGTCGGCGCAGGCCCCCGCGACAGCCGCAGCTCCGCGAAGCGGGCCGAGTAGCCCGGGTAACGCAACGTCCCCGCCACCGGGTGCGCGATAGGCGCGAAGAACCCCCGCGCCTCCTCCTGCGCTGACGCGAGCACCTCCGTCGGTGTCAGCACCGGCCCCGTTGGCACGCCTTCGGCCTGCGTCGCGTGGTAGACCGCCGCCTTACTGCGGTCGCCGACCCACTCCCGAATCGCCTGCTTCGACTCCTTCGCGACCTCCGTGCGCGGGCGCGGCTCGCCCTCCGCATCGAACGCCCACGCGGGATCCCCCAACAGCTCCAGCATCGACCGCCACTGATGCGCCTGTCCCGTCACCAGCACCGTGAAGCCGTCCTTCGACTCGATCATCCCGTCGCGCGCGTCGCGTGGTCCGCCCATCGCTGGCCCGTTCACCTGGATCGAGTGATCGACGCGGTCCAGCGTCGCAATCGCCTCAATCTCCGCGACGTCGATCAACTGCCCAACCCCGCTCGACCGCCGTTCGTGTAGCGCCGCCAGCACCGCCACGGCGGCCGCCATCCCCGCGTCCGCCTCGAAAGTGTGCGCCGGCAGCGGCAGCGCCCCGCCGAACTCCGTGCTGAAGGCGTTGACCAAGTTGTGCGCGCCCCCGCTCGCGTGCGCCACCGTCAGCGGCGACGCCACGACGTCCGCGTCCGGCCCCTCCAGCCCGAACGGCGTCACCGCCACCACCAGCAAGCCCTGCGACTCCCCCCGCCGCTGCACGCTCGCGATTAGCGCGGCCGGCCAGTCCGCGCGGCTCAGATCGGTCAGGAAGACATCGGCCGAGTCCAGCAACGACTCCAGCACGCGGAAACCCAGCGCGGTCCCGATCTCCAGCGTCACGCCGCGCTTGCTGGTGTTGTATTGCAGAAATGTCGCTGACGTCTCCGCCGATGGGGAGTCGCTGCTGAACGGCCCCCCGCGACGGGACGCATCGCCCTGCGGCGGCTCCACCTTGATCACGTCCGCGCCGAAGTCGGCCAGCAGCTTGCACGCGAAGGCCGCCGAGACGCGGCCCGCCCCGCCGTCGCACAGTTCAACCACCCGCACCCCATCCATCAGCCTGTCTGAGTGCAGTCGCGTCGGGTCGCCTGAGGTCTCGATCGATTCGCTCACCCCCCGGTTCTACCAGGCTGCCTACGTGCGATCGAGCAAATCCGCGTCGCAGGCTGGACGGAGCCCGGGCCCTATTTCTAGACTCCCTTCGTGCCCACTCCCACTGCCCGCTCATCATCCGGCCCCGCTACTCCCGACGCCCTCGCCCGACCCATGGCTGGCGTTCGCGTGATCGATCTCTCCCAGGGCATCTCCGGCCCCTACGCCGCCAAGTGGCTCGCCGGGCTCGGCGCCGACGTCATCAAGCTCGAACCTCCCGCCGGTGACGTCTCCCGCGCTGCTGGCCCCTGGCCCAACGCCGAGCCCCATCCCGAGACCAGCGGCCTCTACCTCTACCTCAACACCAACAAGCGCTCCCTCACCTGCAACCTTGATACCTCCGACGGTCGCGCCATCGCCGGACAGCTCTGCGCCGCCGCCGACATCGTCATCGAATCCAACCCCGCCGGCTACCTCGACGAGCGCGGCCTGGGCTACGACTGGCTGCGCCAGGCCAAGCCCGCCGCCGTCATGGTCTCCGTCACCCCCTTCGGTCAGACCGGCCCCTACGCGCATCTCCCCTCGACCGAGATCACCCTCTACGCCCTCAGCGGGCAGATGGGCGTGACCGGCGACCCCAACCGCGAGCCGCTCAAGAACGGTGGCTCGCAGCCCTCCTACCAGGCCGGCCTGCACGCCTTCGCCGCGACCCAGACCGCCTATCTTGGCGCCCTTCGGCACGGCCTTGGCACCCACCTGGACATCTCCGCCCAGGAGACATTCGCCTCCATGCTGGAGTACTTCGCCAGCTACACCGCCCAGAACGGCGAGGAGTACCGCGCCCGCATGGGCAACATGGTCAGCGCCGTCTGGGGCATCTACCCCTGCCTCGACGGCTACGCCGGCATGTGCATCCTGCCCCGCAACTACGACCGCATGGCCGCCGCCACCGGCATCCCGGAGCTGCAACAGCCCCCCTTCAACGACCCCCACCAGCGCCTCGAACACGACGACACCTTGCAGGCCATCCTCTACGGCTGGTTCGCCGGCAAAACCCGCAAGCAGCTTCACGCCGCCGCCCTCGAGTTCGGCTTCCCCGGCGGCTACGTCGCCACGGTCGAGGACCTCGTCGCCTCCGACCAGAACGCCCACCGCGACTTCCTCCAGCACGACGACCACCCCCTCGCCGGCCCCCTCGACTTCCCCGCCCACCTCTGGCGCGCCGAGCACGGCTGGGATCGCGGTCGCGCGCCGCTGCTCGGGCAGCACAACCACGAGATCCTCGTCGGCGAACTCGGCTACGACCCCGACGACCTGGCCCGGCTGCGCGAACTGGACGCGATCTAATGGCCGACTACGCTACGAAACCGCTCGACGGCATCCGCGTCGCCGACCTCACGATGATGTGGGCTGGCCCCTACGCCGCCAAGCTCCTCGCTGACTACGGCGCCGACGTCGTCAAGATCGAAGCGCCCAAGCAGTGGGACAATATCCGCACCCTCTTCCCGCCCGACCAGATCACTGAGCAGTGGTTCAACAGCGGCGCATACTTCCAGGAGTTCAGTCGCAACAAGCGCGGCCTCTCGCTCGACCTCAAGCAGCCCCGCGGCAAGGAGTTGCTCGGCCGGCTCATCGCCCAGTCCGACGTCGTCATCGAGAACTACCGCACAGAGGTCATGGACAGCCTTGGCCTCACCGAGGAGTGGCTGCGCGCGCAGCGCCCAGACCTCGTCATCGTCAGCATGGCCGGCTTCGGCAAGACCGGGCCGGAGTCCCTCTCCATGGGCTACGGCCCCATCATCGAGCAGATGTCCGGCCTCGCCTCCCTCAGCGGCTACGGCGACGGCATCCCCTTCAAGAGCGGCATCTCCTACGGCGACCCCATCGCTGGCATCGCCGCCGCCGCCGCCGCCGTCACCGGCCTGATCCGCCGCCACCGCACCGGCCAAGGCATGACCGTCGACCTCTCCCAGCGCGAGATCGTCACCTCCCTCATCGGCGAGGCCTTCGCACTCTGGTCGATGAATCAGCGCCTCCAGCCCCACCTCGGCAACCGCCACGAGTGGATGGCGCCACACAACGCCTATCCCTGCCGCGGCGAGGACCAGTGGGTCGCGATCTCCGTTGCCAACGACGCCCAATGGGCCGGCCTCGTCGCCGCCATGGACGATCCAGCCTGGGCCGCCGACGAGGCCTCCGCCGACCAAGCATCACGCTGGGCCCACCGCGACGACCTCGACGAACGCATCGCTGCCTGGACCCAAGCGCGCACCAAGGAGGATGTCTTCGCCGCTTGTCGCGCCCACGATGTCCCCTGTGGCCCCGTCTGGAACAGCACCGATCTCCTTGCCGACGAGCAACTCAACGCCCGCGGCTACTACGAGCCCATCAAAGACCCGGACCACGCCGCCTGGATGACCCACGGCTGGGTCTGGCGCTGGACCAACTCCGGCCCCTGCATCCTCGCCGCCGCCCCCAACTTCGGCCAGCACACCCGCGAAATACTCACAGAGCTGCTGGGGGTGGATGAGTCGGAGCTGCCCGCCCTCGCCCAAGCCGGGATCATCGCCGACGCCCCCGTTGACCCGCCCATCGTCTCGGTCCTCTAGGCGCGCTCGCTGGCGGGTTCGGAGGACGCCGAGTCAGTGGGCGTCTCGCGGGGCGGCGGCGGGTCGGGCGGCTTCCCCGACAGCACGATCAGCGCCGCCCCCATCAGCATCAGCCCGACGAAGCCAACGAACATAATGTCGTACGACCCCCGCGAGTCGAAGATGAGCCCCGCCGTCACCGGCCCGGCCGCGTTGACCCCCCAGTGCACCGGCGCCGAGATCCCCCGGATCGCCCCCGCTGACCAGCGCCCGAAGTAGTCGGACAGCGCGATCTGGTTGAGCGGCAACTGCGCCCCGAAGAAGATCCCGTGCGTCAGCGCGAAGAGGTAGGCCATCCACACGTTCTGCACGGTCAGCAGGATGATCAGGCTCAGCGTCGTCCCCATCATCACCAGCGGCAGCGCGAAGCGAAGGCCCATGCGCTCCCGCAGCTCCCCTCCCAGCATCCCCCCCACGATGCCCGTGATCGCCCAGACCGTGATCACCGAGATCGCCGTGGCTTGCGAGAGCCCGTTGTCCTGCAGGTGCGACGCCATTGACAAGTTCGTCGCTCCGCCCACGAAGAACATCGCGCTCATCCCCCACAGCAGCAGCCAGAACGTCCGCGTCCGCACCACATCGTGCACGGTCCAGACGGGGTCGTCGGTTCTCGGCTGGCCTCCGCTGCCGGCCGCCCCTTCCGTCACCGCCGGTCGATCCCCGTCCGGCCGCAGACCTAGGTCCTCGGGCCGTCGTCGCACCAGGAAGTAGGGCGGAATCGCCGCGAACACCAGCAGGATCACCCCCAGCGCCGCGAACGCCGCCCGCCAGTCCGCAATCGAGATGAACAGCAGCACCACCAGCGGCATCAGCGCCATCGCCCCGCGCGTGCCCACCATCACCAGCGCCGTCGCGCGGCCGCGGGAACGGATGAACCAGTTCGAGATCGTGACGACGATCGCCAGGTCCAGGATGCCCGTGCCGATCGCGCGTCCCGTCCCAAAGAAGACGTAGAACTGCCCCAGAGTCTCCACGAACGCCAGCGCCAGCAGCAACACCCCCATCACAATGACCGAGCCCACCATGAACCAGCGCCCGCCCCAACGGTCAACGTACGGGCCAATGAATGGCGCGATCGCGCCGCCCACCAGCGTCCCCACGCTCAACGCGCCCGCGATCTCCGTGCGGCTCCAGCCGAACTCCTGCTCCAGCGGATCGATGAACACGCCCAGGACCGGGTTGAAGAACGACACCCGCGAGAAGCCCACCAGCGCCACCGCCGCCGCCACCCACCAGCCGGGATAGGCGCTCCGCCCCCGCACGAACCGGGGCAGCGGCGGCTGCGTCAGACGGGGAGGCGTATGCACCCATGGACGCTAGCGAGTGCCGGCGGCCCTGTCTCGCCGGATGTGGTGTCGCGCTCGCCGCCGCCGACGCCGGCGCTCGCATCCGCCGCGCCCTGGCCTCCCTCTCGGCCGTCCCGGCCTAGCCGCCCGCCGCAGCGTTCCCTCCCATGTGCGATCATGCCCTTCCCAGATCAGCAACGGCCTGATCGGGCCCGGCCAGATCGGAAATGGCCAAAACGGCAACGCAACAAAGGAGCGCACGATGCCCCGCGAATACGTCGGCGAGCAGATCGCCATCGGCTGGGAGCCCAAGCTCTGTATCCACGCCGCCGAGTGCGTCCGCGGCATGCCCGAAGTCTTCGACACCCAATCGCGCCCCTGGGTCACCGTCGAGAACGCCTTCGACCGCGCCGACGAGCTGGCCGGCCTGATCGCGCGCTGCCCCTCCGGCGCACTCAGCTACCGCCGCCTCGACGACGGACCGGCAGAGTCGCCAGACGCCGCCGATGACCACGCCGTACACGTCGCCATCCAGCCCGACGGCCCGCTCTACGTCCGCGGAGACCTCACGCTGAAGGATGCTGCCGGTGGCGTCGTCCGCGATGGCCTCCGCGTCGCCCTCTGCCGCTGCGGCGACTCCCAGAACAAGCCCTTCTGCGACAACTCCCACATCGCTGCGGGATTCGCCGCCCCCTAACCTCACTTCGAACCGGTTTCAAGGGGGAACCATGCCCGGAGCGCTCGACGGAATCCGCGTCCTCGACCTCACCTGGGTCCTCTCCGGTCCCTACGCCTCGATGATCCTCGCCGACCTCGGCGCCGACGTCGTCAAAGTCGAGCGACCACCCCACGGCGACGTCGCCCGCACCACCGGCCCCTTCGTCGCCAACGAGAGCATCTACTTCCAGAGCATCAACCGCGGCAAGCGCTCCATCTCCCTCGACCTCCGCACCGACGCCGGCAAAGAACTCTTCCTCCAGCTCGTTGAGCAGGCCGACATCGTCATGGAGAACTTCACCGCCGGCACCATGGATCGCCTCGGCCTCGGCGAAGAGGCCCTGCGCGCGCGCAACCCGCGCATCATCTACTCCGCCACCTCCGGCTTCGGCCAGGACGGCCCGCTCAAAGACAAGCCCGCGCTCGACATCGTCATCCAGGGCATGGGCGGCGTCATGAGCATCACCGGCTACCCCGGCGGCCCCCCCGCCCGCCCCGGCTTCTCCATGGGCGACATCACCGCCGGCCTCTACACCGCCATCGGCGTGCTCGCCGCCCTGCACGAGCGGGAGCGCAGCGGTCAGGGCCAGATGCTCGACCTCTCCATGCTCGACTGCCAGATCGCCGTCCTGGAGAACGCCGTCGCGCGCTTCTTCGCCACCGGCCAGGAACCCCAGCCCCTCGGCACCCGTCACCCCTCCGCCACCCCCTTCCAGGCCTTCCCCAGCGCCGACGGCTGGCTCGTCCTCGCCCTCGCCTGGGGCGTCGAGAACCAGTGGGAGCTCTATTGCGCCGCCATCGATCGCGTCGCGCTGATCAACGACCAGCGCTTCGACACCTCCTTCAAGCGCACCCAGAACCACGCCGAACTCGAGCCCATCCTCTTCGACGCCATGCGACAGAAGACCACCGGCGAATGGATCGACATCCTCGGCCCCTACGGCATGCCCATCGGGCCCCTCAACACCATCTCGCAGGCCGTCTCCCAAGAGCAGATCCAGCTCCGCCACATGGTCGCCGAGGTCGAGCACCCCACCGCCGGCACCCTCAAACTCTCCAACTCGCCGCTCAAGCTTTCCCGCACCCCTGCTACGGCCGGTGGTCCCGCCCCCGCCTTCGCCGCCGACACCCAAGCCGTGCTCAGCGCCTGGCTCGACCTCGACACTGCCGCGGTCGCCGCGCTCGCCGACCTGGGCGCAATCGTCCCTGAGGGCGGCCCTGACATCGCCGCCTACCTGGAGAGCTAATGCCGCTTCCCACTCCCCTGCGGCGGCTCTGGAAGCGCCTGCATCCCGACCGCATCGAGGTCGACCTGGACGTCGTCGAGCAACTCGTCTTGGGCCACCTCATTCGCTCCAACTCGGCCCTCGCCCAAGACCTGCGCGAGCACGTACTCGCCTTTCGTCGCACCGCCAATGAGATGCAGGTCCGCCTCAGCCTCGTCCGCCTCGAGTCACTCCACCTGATCGAACGCGTCCCGGACGGCGCCGAGGCCCCCGAGCCCACCGCCCCCGGCCGCCGCCGCTACCGCATCACCCGCGACGGCAAGCGCCTCAAAGTCGTCATTCCCGCCCAGCCCCGCTCGTCCATCCAGACACACGTCTGATCTCCCCCTAGACTTCCCACCGACGTGCAGGCCCTGCCGTTCAGAGGCCAGCACCGCGCCAGGTTCAGCACCGCGCGACGTCCAGCACCGCGCAGGAGACTCCCATGCGACCCAACACGATCAAACAGCTCTGGGCCCAAGACAAGCCCGCCATCGGCGCCTGGCTCGGTAGCGCCAGCCCCATCGTCGCCGAGCAAATGGCCCACGCCGGCTACGACTGGCTCTGCGTCGACGGCGAGCACAGCCCCGTCGACATCCTCACCATGGTCCACATGATGCAGGCCATCTCCACCACCAACACCATCCCCATCGCCCGCGTCCAGTGGAACGACCCCGTCCAGGTCAAACGCGTCCTCGACGGTGGCGCCTACGGCGTCGTCATCCCCTGGGTCAACAGCAAGGCCGAGGCCGAGCAGGCCGTCGCCGCCT
Organism: Chloroflexota bacterium; assembly: GCA_003228175.2. GTDB lineage: Bacteria > Chloroflexota > Dehalococcoidia > Bin125 > Bin125 > TK10-74A. The sequence goes on along the minus strand of QGNQ01000069.1, from coordinate 3,596 downwards.
GCCGCTACCCGCCCCAGGGCATCCGCGGCATGGGCCCCTACCGCGGCGGCATGTACGGCGGCCCCGACTACGCCGCCCATGCCAACGACGAGATCGTTTGCATCATCCAGATCGAGACCATCGGCGCCGTTGAGAACATCGACGAAATCCTCTCCGTCCCCGGCGTCGACTCCACCCTTATCGGCCCCGCCGACCTCGCCATGTCCATGGGCATCCCCGTGCTGCCCGACAACCCGCACCCCGATCACGTCGCCGCCTGCGCCGAGGTGCTGGCCGGCGCAAAGCGCAACGGCGTCACCCCCGGCATCTACTGCGCCCACGCCGAGGAAGCGGCCCGGCGCGTCACCGAGGGCTGGAAGTTCCTCAACATCGGCACCGACGGCCAATACATCGCCCAAGGCGCACGTCAGGGCGTCAAGACCGTCCGCGCGGCGATCGTCTAGTGGCCGGCCCGGACGCACCCGACAATCGCGACCGCTTCGACGCCGCCGACCTGCGCGGCTTCACCGCCACCGTGCTGCTGCACTACGGCATGCCGCCCGACGCCGCCGCCCGCAGCGCCGAGATCCTCGTCGACGCCGACCTCGCCGGCATCGAGTCCCACGGCATCGCGCACCTGCCCTGGCACTCCGGCTACGCCCCCGGGTTCGAGTCCGGCGCCGTCAACCCACGCCCTGAAATCGCCGTCCTGCGCGAGTCACCCGTCTCGGCCGCCTGGGATGCGGATGGCGCATTCGGGCTGCTCGTTGGCGCCCAAGCCATGGACGCCGCCATCGCCAAAGCCGAAGCCAGCGGCATCGGCATGGTCACCGTGCGCAACGGCCGCCACTTCGGCGCCGCCGGCTACTACGCCCGCATGGCCGCCGACCGCGGCCTCATCGGCATGGCCATGACCGCCGTCACCCCCATCGCCGTCGCCGCCGGCAGCCTCGATCGGGCCTTTGGCACCAACCCCATCGCCATGGCCGCCCCCATCCGCGACCAACCACCCTTCCTCCTCGACATGGCGACCACCGCCGTCGCCGGCGGCAAGCTGGAGATCGCCGGACGCCAAGGCCGCGCGCTGCCCGCCGGCTGGGCCGTCGACGCAGAGGGCGCCGCCAGCGACGATCCAGCCGCGCTGCGCAACGCCGGCGCGCTGCTGCCGCTGGGATCGGACCTCAGCACCTCCTCCTACAAGGGCTACGGACTGGGCCTCATGGTCGACATCCTCTCCGGCGTGCTCTCCGGCCAAGGTCCCGCGCTCGGCAACGCAGGCGTCAAAGACGGCGAAATGGGCCAGTGGTTCGCCGCCTGGCGGATCAACCTCTTCCGCGACCCGGACGAGTTCATGGACGAAATGAGCGACTGGGTCGACGCCCTCCGCGATAGCCGTCCCACCCCCGGCGTCGACGCCGTCCAAGTCGCCGGCGACCCCGAGCATCGCGCCCGCGAGGAGCGGACCACACTCGGCATCCCGCTCGATCAGGAGACCGTCGACCAACTCCGCGATCTCGCCGCCAAGCTCAACCTGGAGTTCCCGGCGGCCCTCGCCTAGCGCCCCGCTCGTAACGGACAGCCTGCGGGCTGGGTATCCTGCCCGCCTGAGGGAATCGGGGGACTCAATGCGCAAGCGGCCCCCCGGATGTCGCGGATCCCGGACTTCGGCTTGGCCCTCGGCGTCGCACTGCTCCTCAGCACCGGCCCGCTGCCATCGCCCGCCGCCGCCCACGGCGGCCCGTCGCTCCCCAACATCGGCGTCGCCCAGGCCGCCTTCTGCGACGGGCCCAACCTCATCACCAACGGCGACGCCGAAGCCGGCCCGGCCAACACCACACCCGGCGGGACCACCGCTCCCGATGGCTGGGAAACCACCGGCAGCTTCCGCATCCTCGCCTACGGCACATCTACCTTCCCCGCCCTCTCCGACCCCGGCCCCCCCAACTCGGGCGGCGCGCTCTTCGTCGCCGGACCGTCCAGCCCTGCCTCCACGATCACGCAGACCATCAGCCTGGCGGGCAACGCCGCGGCCATCGCCGACGGGCGTCTCACGTACGCGCTCTGCGGCTGGTTGGGTGGGTTCGGCGGCCAGGACGACGCCGCCACGCTCACCGCGACCTTCCGCAGCCAGGTCGGCGCTGCGCTCTCCGTCGCGACGATCGGGCCCGTCCTCGACGCCGACCGCGGTGGCGTCACCGCGCTGATCGAGCGATCGACCACTGGCACGATCCCGACCGGCACCCTCACCGTCGAGATCGTCCTGACTGCTGAACGCGTCGCCGGCAACTCCAACGACGGCTACGCGGACAACCTCGTCTTCTCCGTCGCCGAGGACCAATTGGCCCCGCCACCCGACCCGACCCCCAGCCCGCCCCCCGCAGCGCCGGGCGAATCGCCCCTCGTCGCCCTCACCCTCGACCCCGGCTGGCACCTCGTCGGCTGGTCCGGCGCGACCACCGGCACCGGCGCCTTTGACTTCCTCACCGGCGACTTCGAGGCCGGCTTCACGTTCGATGCGCGCACCAAGCAGTTCCGCCAGTTCCGCCCCACCGCGCCCGACCTTCTCAACACGCTCAACCAGCTCGCCTTCGGCGACGGCATCTGGATTCGCGTCACGGAGCCCAGCACCTGGCTTCAGCCCGCCCCCTGGTGGGCGCGCGACGTGCCGCTGCGTTCCGGCTTCAACCTGGTGCTCTGGACCGGCCCCAACGACACCCCCGTGGCAGAGGCGTTCGGGGGACTCGGCTCCGCGCTCGTCTCCGCCTTCACCTGGAACTCCCAGAACCAGGCCTTCCGCAGCTACGGCCCGGACCGGCCCGACTTCCTCAACACCGCTCGCGTTCTCAACTACGGCGACGGCGTCTGGATCGACGTCAATCGCGACGTGGTTTGGCATCAGCCTGCGCTCCAGCGCATCGGCACGCAGATCGCCCTTTTCTTCCACAACATCTCCCGCCTGGAGGGTGGCCAGGAGATCGACATGACCGACGCGGTGCTCGCCGCCGCCAGTCGCGACCTCGGCCCGCCGGTGCCGCTGCAGTTCGGCCTCGTCTTCCAGGAATCGCTGTCCCTCCGAGCCAGCGCCCGCGCCGAGAACGGGGCCGCCATCAGCAACGTGAGCGCCCGCTTCGGCATCATCAGTCGCAGTCTCGGCGGCGCGCAGTCTCCCGATGTCACGATCGTCGATGACGCCGCCGGCGTCTTCCTGGGGGAGCGCTTCGCCGTCCCGGCCCTGATTACCAGCCCCCATCTGGAGGATGCCTTCTACAACCTCGACCTCAACGATATCCTCGCCATCGATCTGAGCGACGTGTCGGGTCTCGACGTTGGGGACGAAATCCGCTTCCGCTACGTCCACACGCAGACGCTGGAGCTGCGCCCGCCCCTGTCCGAGAGCGGCCTCAGCGACGCGCAGGTCTTCGCGCGACGCTGGAACGCTGGCGATCTCGCCATCCTCTCTGTCGACGGCGGGGTGGGCACACGAGTTGTGCTCACGCAGACCGACGCCACCGTCTCCGCGGGTTCCGGCTTCGCGACGGCGCAGCAACTCAGCGATCATGAGGTCTTCCTTCGGGCCTGGGAGGCCTTAGACGCGGTCGATCCTGTCCTCGCGATCG
>QGNQ01000068.1 GCA_003228175.2 Chloroflexota bacterium | reverse complement strand
GGCGACGTTGGTGGCGGTCGCGGAGGGCGCGCCGCTGGATGCGATTCCGAAGATCTCCGCTTCGGCCGGTGGGGAGGAGGCGGTGCAATGGGGCCACCGGATGCCCTACTTGGTCCGGCACCTGGCCCAGGATCTGCGGTCGTTCTATACGGAAGCGCTGGCGGCGCAGCCGGGGTCGCAGGGGAACACGCCCTCGCATCGGGCCCTGAACGACTGGATCTTCCAGGAGACGGTGCTGGGCGAAGCGATCATTGAGGTCGGCCGCCGTCTGACGGAGACCGATGACGACCGCCTGCGGGTCCTGCGCGGTTGGCTGGTCCCGGAGGGGTACTGGCCCGACGGCAAGACGTGGGGCCCGGTCGCCAAGGGCTCGAACCGGATGGATTTGGCCGACGAGGCGAACAAGCTGCTGGCGGGTCACTCTTAAGCCGTCCATCCGGCAGGTGGTCCGTACAACCGGCAGGCTCCATTGCCGCCGATTGATCGGCGCGGACTCGTGCATCCGTTGGGACGGGCTCCGCGCGTGGGGTGCGAAGGCGGCCCAGACCGATGCTGCTGGGGTCCGCCGCGTATTGCACGTCGCGCGGGCGACCACACATACTGCGCGCGCCCGCCATCTGTGAGGTGCGCGCCCTATATCACGGGAGAGAGTGAATGACGCTGTCCAAGCTGCTGATCGCGAACCGCGGCGAAATCGCTATTCGGGTCATTCGCTCCGCTGCCGACATGGGCATCGAGACGGTGGCGCTGTACTCGGAAGACGACGCGCAGGCGTTGCATGTGCATAAGGCGGATTCCGCAATCGCGCTGGAGGGTCGCGGGGTGCGTCCGTACTTGGACATCGAGCAGATTGTCGAACGAGCGCAGGCGGCGGGCTGCGATGCGGTCCATCCCGGCTACGGATTCCTGGCGGAGAGCGCGGCGTTCGCCCGGGCGTGCGAGGCCACAGGACTGCACTTCGTTGGCCCCACAGTGGAGACGCTGGAGCTGTTCGGGGACAAAGTGCGCGCGCGCGAGGTGGCGATGGCGCACGATGTGCCGGTGCTGAGCGGGAGCGACGGCCCCACGAGCGTTGAGGCGGCGCGGGCGTTCTTCGAGTCGCTGCCGGCGGGCGGGGCGATGATGATCAAGGCGGTGGCGGGGGGTGGCGGACGGGGAACGCGGGCCGTTTCGAGCGCAGCGGAGATCGAGGAGACGTTCGAGCGCTGCCGCTCCGAGGCGGAGGGCGCGTTCGGTGATGGCTCTCTGTACGTGGAGCAGTTGGTTGCGGCGGCCCGCCACGTGGAAGTGCAGGTGCTGGGGGACGGCGAGTTGGTGATCCAGTTGGGCGAGCGCGAGTGCAGCGTGCAGCGTCGGTACCAGAAGATCGTGGAGGTCGCGCCGGCGCCGCACTTGCCGGAGGGGCTGCGGAGTCGGATCATTGCGGCGGCGCAGCGCTTGGCGGCGGGGGTGGGGTATCGGAGCCTGGGCACGGTGGAGTTCTTGGTCGCGGCCGAGGACGTTCGGGACGACTCGCCGTTCTTCTTCATTGAGACGAACGCGCGTATCCAGGTGGAGCACACGGTGACGGAGGCGGTGACGGGCGTGGACCTGGTCCGCGCGCAGCTCGGCATCGCCGGGGGGGCGACCCTGGCCGAGCTGGGGCTCAGGCAGGAGGCGATCCCGGCCCCACGCGGCTATGCGATTCAGGCGCGCGTGAACATGGAGACGATGACCGCCGCCGGGGAAACGCGACCGGGGGGTGGGACGCTGACCGCTTTCGAGCCGCCCACGGGGCCGGGCGTGCGCACGGACACCTTCGGCTACGTGGGCTATACGACGAGCCCGGCGTTCGATTCACTGCTGGCGAAGGTGATCGGACACTCCGAGTCGGCGGACTTTTCCGATGCGGTGCGTCGCACGTCACGGGCGCTGAGCGAGTTCCGCGTGGAGGGCGTCGCGACGAACGTGGATTTCCTGCAGAGCATTTTGGCGCACCCGGACTTCACTGGCGGCCGCATGCACACGCGCTTCGTGGAGGAGCACGTGGCGGAGCTGGTGGGAGACGGTGACATGGCGGGTCCGCGTCGCTTCTGGCAGGCGCCGGCGCCCGCGCCGGGCGCCGGCGGGCAGGGCTTCGCGGGCGCGCAGGTAAAGAGCCGGGACCCGCTGGCACTGTTCTCGCACGATCAGGCGGTGAAGAGCGCGCAGGCGGAGTCGCCATCAGCAGAGGCAGGCGCTGCGGCCAGCCTGACGGCCCCGGATGGGTCGGTGGGGATGCCGGCGCCGATTCAAGGCACGATCGTGAGCATTCTCGTCGCGGAGGGGGACGAAGTTCGGCAGGGGCAGGCGCTGGCCGCGATTGAGGCGATGAAGATGGAGCACATCATCGCGGCGGATCGCAGCGGTATCGTGCGCAAAGTGTCGATGGCGGTGGGGGATGTGATTCAAGAGGGGTTCCCGCTGCTGTTCATCGAGGAGGCGGAGGTTGAGGGCGGGGCGCTGGTTCGCGAAGATGCGGTCGATCTGGACGTGATTCGACCGGACTTGGCGCAGTTGTTCGAGCGGCGCGCCTACACGCTGGATGAGAACCGGCCCGCCGCCGTGGCCCGGCGACGCAAGACCGGCCAGCGCACCGTGCGAGAGAACATCGCGCAACTGATGGATGCCGGCAGCTTCAAGGAATACGGCCCGCTGGTCGTGGCGGCGCAACGGTCGCGGCGGACGCGGCAATGGCTGCGGGAGAACACGCCGGCGGACGGATTGGTCGCGGGTGTGGGAACGGTCAACGGCGACGTGTTTGCGGATCAGGACTCGCGCTGCGTGGTGGTGCACTACGACTACACGGTGTTCGCGGGGACGCAGGGGAATCGGAATCACTACAAACAGGACCGCATGTACGAGTTGGCGTACCGCTTCCGGATTCCCATCGTGCTGTTCGGCGAGGGGGGCGGCGGGCGCCCCGGCGACACGGGGAAGGAAGGTGGCGTTGGCATTGAGCCGTACACGTTCACTGAGTTCTCTCGCTTGAGCGGGCTGGTACCGATGGTGGGGGTGACGTCAGGGCGGATGTTCGCGGGCAACACGGCGCTGCTGGCCTGCTGCGACGTGATCATCGCGACGAAGAACGCGACGGTCGCGATGGGTGGCCCGGCCATGATCGAGGGGGGCGGGCTGGGCATCTACACGCCGGAAGAGGTGGGCCCGATGTCCTTCCAGGTTCCGAACGGGGTGGTGGACATTCTGGTGGAGGACGAGGAGGAAGCCGTCGATGTCGCGAAGAAGTACCTGTCGTACTTCCAGGGGCCGGTGGCGGAGTGGACGGAGCGGGATCAGCGACGGATGCGGCACATCATTCCCGAGAACCGGGTGCGGATGTACGACATGCGGGACATCATTGAGACGCTCGCCGATGAGGGATCGATCCTGGAGATCCGCCGGGAATTCGGGATTGGGATCATCACGGCGTTGATCCGCGTCGAAGGGAAGCCGATGGGGCTGATCGCGAATAATCCCCACCACATCGCGGGCGCGATCGATAGTGATGGCGCGGACAAGGGCGCGCGCTTCCTACAGCTCTGCGACGCTTTCGACATCCCGGTGGTGACGATCATCGATTGCCCGGGGATGATGGTGGGTCCGGAGGTGGAGAAGACGGCGCTGGTGCGGCACTGCGCGCGGATGTTCAACACGGGTGCGAATCTCTCGGTGCCGATGTTCGCGCTGGTCGTGCGGAAGTCCTACGGCCTGGGCGCGCAGGCGATGTGCGGGGCCAGTTCGATGGTGCCGTTCTTCACTTGCGCTTGGCCGACGGCGGAGTTCGCGGGGATGAACATCGAGGGGGGGGTGAAGCTGGGCTATCGCTCAGACTTGGCGGCGATCGAGGATCCGGAGGAGCGGATCGCGACGTACGAGCAGATGGTGGCGGAGGGCTACGAGGAGGCGAAGGCGATCAACAAGGGGCTTTACTTCGGCATTGACGATGTGATCGACCCAGCGGAGTCGCGCGAGTGGATCGCCCGGGGCTTGCGGAGTCTGCCGCCGGTCCCGCTGCGCACGGAGAAGAAGCGGCCCTATATCGATACTTGGTGAGCGCGCCGCCGCATCCGCGTTGCGCCGTCAGCGGGCCAGGCTGATCTTGATGTATGCCTCCGCGTCGAGCAGGTCGGTCAGCTCTGAGGCGTCGGCGTAGCGGACTTGGAACAGCGAGCCGTCGTCGTAGGGTGAGCGGTTCACTGTCTCGGGCGCGTCGGCGAGGGCGCTGTTCACGGCGATGACCTCGCCGGAGAGCGGCGCGGAGAATTCCGACACGGCCTTCACGGATTCGACGACGCAGCATGGCTCGCCGCGGGTGACGGTCGCACCGACGTGGGGGAGTTCGACGTAGACGATCTCGCCCAGGAGGTCCTGCCCGAAGTCCGTCAGCCCGACGGTCGCGAGACCGTCAGCGGTTTGGCGCGCCCAAGCGTGCTGGTCGCTGTAGCGAAGATCGGAGGGTGTGTCCAAGACAGCCTTCCTTTCGCGCAGCGGCTTGCGCGGAGCCGGGCAGGACGACGCCCATGCCTAGCGCGCGGTGACGTCCGCCGAGTGGGTGATGGCGATCGCGTCTTTCACGCTCTCGTGCGCGGGGCAGCCGGCGGGGTGTACACGCAGCGCTCGGTCGAAGGTGTCCCGCTGGTCGGCCGGGATCGCAACGTGATAGTTGACGTGGATCTTGGTGATCCGGATCGTCTCTTTCTCGGCGCCTTCGATTGTCCCTTCGACGTCAGCGGTGAACGTGGATCGGTCGAACTCGACCTTACGGGCGGCCAATGCGCCCGCGAGTGTGCCGTACATTCAACCACCCACGGCGGCGACGATATGGTCCAGCGTGGCGGCGATTGGCGGCCCCTCGCCGACGCCGTAGAACTCACGCAGTGCGCCTTGCACTCCGTAGGGCACGGACTCCTCGACCTCGCCCAGGTAGGCGTGCCGGGTGCCGCCCTTGAAGACCAGTTTGTTCTTGCTGATGTATGTGAATCCCGCGTCCGCCATGCCACTCTCCCTCAGGTTGACCGAGCCCCGATGCTAGCAGTTGTGTCGGGCGCGTGTGCGCGTGCGTTGAGACTCGGCGGCTACGGATCGAGGAGCGGTTCGTCGTCCAGCAAGATCGACAGGGCCTGCGTGTAGGCGTCCTCGGCGCGACCTCGGATCTGGTCCGGCGTGAGACTTCCCAGTGGGTGGTCGAGGATGGCGAACGGGTACTGCGGCAGGCCCATGCCCCGCGCGATGTTGCGCGCCGTGACCTCGAACGGGCGTGTGCAGAGCACGACGGCTCGCTTGCCGGACTGCTCGAAGGTGATGCCGTCGTGCAGACTGCACGTTGAGCAGCTGCCTCAATCTCCGTTGGCGGTGAGGAGGAAGTCGCAGTGGGCGACCAGTGTTTCGATGCGCTCAGGGCCGGCCGGGGCGCTGGCGTTCCCCTTCTGGACCAGCTCCGCGACTGTGCATCCGTGGCGCGCAACGAACAGGGCCGCGGTTTCGCGCAGCAGCAGTTCCGCGTTGAGCTTGCCATTGGAGAGCAGCCCGACGGTGAGGCCCTGGAGCGACGCGAGCTTGGGTGCGCGTGCGTTCTGGAGGTCCGGACTCTGGACCGTGGGGTCGACGAGCTGCATGACATCCTCCTGGGCTTCACTTGGCGTCGCCCGGCTCGGTCTAGCGGGGCGCGAATCATTGGTCCGATGGCGAGTGCGGCTAGCAGTCGAGGCAGACGCCGATCGGCTTGGATTGCATGATGGAGCCGCGCCCCCGGCTCCAGGAGGGGATGAAGGCCGAGTGTCCGCCGGCGTCGCCGCCGCCGACGGTGACGAGGATGTCGTTGGCGCTGAGGCCGCGATGCACGGCGCCGTCGGCGTCGGGCAGGCCGCGCGTCTCGGCCCGCGCTTGCAGCGCGAGCTCTCGCTCCAGGTACTTGCCGACGCGCTTCATGCCGTCCAGCGGGCGACACGCGTGCTGGAAGAGGTAGGCGCGGACCTCGGCCTTGCTCCAGCCGGTGCTCGCGACGATCTTGGCGTGCTCGGGCGACAGCACGACGACGGACTGGCCGGCGCTGATGCTGCCGTAGTTCGCCATTGCGTCCGCGACTGAGTCCAAGATCTGCTGGGGCGTGCTGCCGCCGTGGTTTTCCACGTTGACGAATCCGGCGGCCGCGTAGACCGTCACGGAGCTGACGTCTTGCGGGTAGCCCAGCTCCTCGCGGAGGGCGGGCCAGGGGTTCACGTCGGCGCGTTCGGCGATGCAGGAGGCGTACTTGCCGGGGTGGCCCTGGGTGGACTTGTCGGCGATGCCGGGCGTCATGCGGAAGACGTTGAGGATGATCAGCCGCACCGCGCGGCCGATCGTCGCGTTGGCGCGGTTGCCGGGCCCGAACAGATTGACGCCGGCGTTCATGCCGATCTCATCAACGATGGGCCCACTGACGATGAGCAGCGGGGCCGAGCCGCCGGTGCTCGCGGTGCTGCCGTGGAAGTTGTAGGGCCGTTCATTCATGGCCTCGAAGGCGGCGACGAGAATCGGGAAGTATTCGGGCTGGCAGCCGGCCATGACGGCGTTGACGGCGGCGGCGTGCACGGTCAGCTCGAGTCCGGTGGCCGGGTGCTGTGCGATCACTGCCTCGGCTGGGAGAGGCGCCCATTCGAGCATCGCCTCGACCCGGGCCAGCTCCGGGGGCACAACGGGGAGCCCGTCGGTCCAGCCTTGCGCGTAGCAGTAGTCGATCGCGGCGAGGAGGTCGTCGGGGGCCTCGTGCAGCTGGTGCAGGTCGGCTGGGGTGGCGAGGGACGGGCTGGTCATAGGACGACGTCTCCGCTCATGATGGCGCGAGGATACTCGATTGCGCCGAGGGGAGCGCCCAAGATGGTGAGGGGCTAGTGTCCCGGGATGGGACTAAGGACGTTGAAGCGATGACGGGACCGCTGGCCGATATTCGTGTGCTTGATCTGGCCGGTGAATCCGGCCTTTTCGCCGGGCGTCAGTTCGCGGAGCTGGGCGCGGATGTGATCCGGATCGAGCCACCCGGGGGCGACGCGAGCCGGCGTCGGCGGCCGTTTTTGGGCGATCGTCCCGGCCTGGAGCGCAGCCTGTATCACCTGCACTTCAATGCGGGCAAGCGCGGGCTGGTACTCGATCTCGACGGCGGCGCGGATCAAGAGCGGCTGCGCGCCCTTGCGGCCAGCGCCGATGTGCTGATTGAGACGGCCCGGCCCGGATCGATGGACGCTCACGATATTGGCTATGCCGCCCTGGCGGAGCGGAACCCATCGCTGATCTACACGACGATCACGCCGTTCGGCCAGGAGGGCCCGCTGCGCGATTACCGCGGCAATGACCTGATCGGCGCTGCGACCAGCGGTTTGCTGTACTTGAACGGTTTCGACGTTGATCCGCCGAACCTGCCGGGCGCGGAGCAGGCGTATCACATGGCCTCTCTGGTCGCGACGGCCGGGTCGCTGATCGCGCTGACGGGACGTGGGCGCGATCCCGGCGCTCGGGGACGACGGGTTGACGTTTCGATCCAGGAGGCGACGTCGATGGCGACGCTGCAGACGGCCAACGCCAACTACTTCACCTGGCACGACCAGATCGTGCGTCGGGTGCCGCTGCCGTCGGGCGATGGGTCGGGGGCGGCGACGCTGGTTCGCAGCCAGGACGGTAAGTGGCTGAACTTCACCGTGCCGATCGGCGCTCCGCATCTCTGGAACGCGTTCGTGGACTGGCTCCGCGAGGAAGACGTCATTGCTGAGGAGGCGGCGGTCGCGTGGCGAGATCCGGACTTTCGCTTCGAGCATGTGGAGGCGGTCGCCGGTGCGGTCGCGGAGCTGGCCGGGCACTTTCCGCGCGAGTGGCTGTTTCATGAAGGCCAACGCCGCCGCATGCTGGTGATGCCGCTGAACACGCCGGAGGATCTGCTGGCCGATTCGCAGATGAGGGCCCGGGGCATCTTCGTGCCGCAGGCGCATCCGGAAGCGTCGGCTCCTCTGCTGGACGTGGGGACGGCGTATCACCTGAGCGCCAGCCCCGCCTCGCTGCCGCGCCGTGCGCCGCTGCTGAATGAGCACGCGGATGAGGTGCTTCGCGAGCTCGCCTCGCCGCGGCCGCGGGTGGCGCGGACGCAGGTGGCGCGGTCGGGGGGGGGCGGGCCGGCTGCGAAGTCGTTGCCGCTGGCGGGGATACGCGTGCTGGACTTCTGCTGGATGATCGCGGGCCCGGCCGGCTCGCGCATGCTGGCGGACTTCGGCGCGGAGGTGATCAAGGTCGAGTCGCAGTACCGGCTGGACAACATTCGGGCGTTGGGTATCCAGCCGCCCGATCCCAGCAACACGGATTCGAACGGGGTGTTCAACGATGTTGGCACGAACAAGCGGTCGATCACGCTGAACCTGAACACGCCGCGGGGGATCGAGCTGGCGCAGGAACTCGTCGCGCAGAGCGACATTGTGACGAATAATTTCACCGGTGATCGGATGGATCGCTGGGGGCTTGGCTACGAGGACCTGCGGAAGCTGAAGGACGACATCATTCTGCTGACGATGCCGGTGATGGGAACCACCGGGCCGACGAGGCGCTACGGGTCGTACGGCAACGGCGTGATTGCGTTCGGGGGGCTGACGATGAACATGGGCCTGCCGGAGCGTCCCCCGATTGGGATGGCGCCGCTGTACTCGGATTTCTCTGCCCCGTACTTCTTGGTGAGCGCGCTGATGGCGGCGCTGCACCACCGCGATCGCACGGGCGAGGGCCAGTTCATTGACCTGGCGCAGGCCGAGGCAACCGTGAGTCTGCTTGGCACCGACATCCTGGACTACACGGCGAACGGTCGGGTGGCGGAGCGCAGCGGCAATCGGGTCGCCGATTACTGCCCGCACGGGGCCTTTGGGTGCGCGGGCGAGGACCGCTGGTGCGCGATCGCGGTCGGGGGGGAGGCCGAGTGGCGCAAGCTCTGCGCGGTGATGGGCCGGCCGGAGGCGGTGGACGATCCGCGCTTCGCGTCGCACGAGGCGCGGAAGCAGAACGAGGACGCGGTCGAAGCGCTGGTCGGGGCTTGGACCGGCGAGCGCGATGCCTGGGATGTGATGCACACGCTGCAGGGGGCGGGCTTGATGGCGGGGGTGGTGGAGGATCTTGAGGACATGGTGACTCGCGATCCGTGGCTGCCGGGCCACCACCTGGTGCCGGTGACTCGCGAGGGGGAGGGCACGGTCTTCACGACGCACGCCCAGCCGCTGCGGTTGGACGGTGAGACGCCGCCGCTGCGCCGTGCGCCGCTGTTCGGGGAGGCGAACGAGTACGTCTTCAAGGACTTACTGGGCGTTTCCGAGGCCGAGTTCGTGGAACTGCTGGTCGAAAAGGTGGTGTACTGAGGCGTTGGTCGGGTTCTAGACGCAGCGCGAGCCCGCGGTCGGCGAGCGTTCGCGCCGATCCAGGATGCTCCCCGGCGTTGCGTCGCTCAGCCGTCGACGACTGGATTGCGCAAGACGCCGATGCCTTCGACTTCGATCTCGACGACATCGCCAGCGGAGATGCTCGCGGTGGTGCCGGGTGTGCCGGTGTAGACGAGGTCGCCGGGCTCAAGGGTCATCACTTGGGAGATGAAGGAGACGCATTCGCGAATGCCGAATACGAGCTCGCTGGTGTGTGCGTCCTGCACGGTTTCCCCGTTGACGCGGGCGCGGAAGGTGATGGCCTCCGGGTCTAGTTCCGTCTCGATCCAGGGGCCGACGACGGCGAACGTGTCGGAGGACTTGCCGCGCCACCACTGCACGTCATTCTTCTGCCATTCGCGCGCGGACACGTCGTTGCCACAGGTGTAGCCGAAGATGTAGGCGTCGATGTCCTCCGGGCTGATGCCTTTCGCGCGCCGGCCGATGACGGCCACGACTTCCCCCTCCTCGTCGACGCGGCCGGCGTCGGGGGGCAGCACGATCGATTGGCCGGGGCCGATCAGAGCGGAGGGGGTTTTCAGGAAGGGTTGTGGGGTGGCGACGGGATCGCCATGGCTGCGATAGTTGACGGCCATCGCGACGATCTTCGTGGGCGTGGTGGGGTAGAGCAGGGTTGCGCCGTCGAGGGGCACGCGCGTGCCCGTCGCGGTGTGCGTGCCGAACGGGTCGCCTTCGATGAGGGCGAGCTCGTCTCCCTCGGTGACTGCGTAGACGGGGTTGCCTTCGTACTGGATTCGCGCGAGGCGCATTGCCAATCTCCTCAGGATTTCGGGTTCGTGGGCTCGATGTGGCTCATGGCGGCGCGGCGCGCCGGGAGTTGTTCCCTGGGATTGTTTAGGGGATGCCGAGGGGCTCCGTCAAACCTACCCGCTCGTGATTCATGAGGCAGCGGCGATGGCCGTGTGCTCGCGTTGTTTTGGGGCACAGGGACGGTCTTCGCCACCGATGCTGTTCGCGCGGAGGGCAGGGTCAGATCACGTCCGCCTCGCGCAAGCGCGTGATGTCGTCCCAGTCGTAGCCAAGCTCCTCGAGGTAGACCTCCGTGTGGTCGCCGAGTTCCGGCGGTGGTCCGGGCAGCGCGGTGGGTTCGCGATCGAACTGGATGGCGGAGCCGACGACGGTGATTTCGCCGTAGTGGGGGTGCGGCAGCTTTGTGATGTAGCCGTTGGCTCGTGCTTCTGGGTCGTCGAGGACGTCGCGGTAGGTCTGGACGGGCGCGGTGGGGACGCCCGCCTGCTCGAGGCGATCGAGCCAGTAGGCGTTGGGCTGCCGACGGAAGGCGGCGCGGAGCGTGGCGAGGATCTCGGTGATATTCGCGTCGCGGCGGGCGTCGTCCGGGGAGGCGTCGAAGAGGTCCGGTCGTTCGATGACGCCGCACAAGGCGCGGAAGCGTTCGCCGGAGATCCCCCCGAGGACGATGTGGCCGTCGGCGGTTTCGTAGGTGCCCCAGGTCCCACCGGCGATGGGGTGGCCCGAGCCGGCCCGCGGGAGTTGTTTCCCGAGCATGGAGGTTTGATCGATCTCCCAGGCTTGCAAGGCGATCTGGGTGCCGTAGAGCGAAACGTCGACTTGGCAGCCTTCGCCGGTGCGCTGCGCCTGCACGAGGCCGCCGAGCAGGCCGGCGCAGAGGTGTAGTGCGCCAACGGTGTCGCTGATACATGCGCCGGCCGGGGTGGGCGGTGCGCCCTCCGGGCCGGTCTGGGACATGAGGCCGCCCAGCGCTTGCCCGATGATGTCGAAGCCTCGACGGGTCGCTTTGGGCCCGAGGGGGCCGTAGGTGGAGGCGGCGGCGTAGACGAGGCGGGGGTTGACGGCCCTCATGTCTTCGTAGCCGAGGCCGAGCGCGTCCATTGCGCCGGGCCGCATGTTGCTGACCACCGCATCGACCCGGGCGACGAGACGCATGACGACTTCGCGCCCCTGAGGCGTCGTGACGTCCAGGGCGAGGCTGTGCTTGCCCCGATTGTGCGCGACGAAGTAGGGGACGGGGTGCGGCATGGGGGCGGTGCCGACCGGGTTGCGCCCGAGCTCACCTTGGCGCTTTTCGATCTTGATGATTTCGGCGCCCATGTCGGCGAGCATCACTGTTGAGACGGGGCCTTGTTGGGCCCAGGTGAAGTCCAGAATGCGAACGCCCGCGAGCGGCAGGGTGGCCATGGGTCAACTCGTCTCAGTGCAGTGCCGGGATGGTGCTGCGCACATGTGGCAGTCGCGTCTTTACGCCGGCCCAGTCTAGAGGGGGTCCGACGGGGGATGGCAGGCGGGGCGGCGGTGGACGCGATCATGGTTCGCATGCGGCCTGCCGCTGCGGGTTGGGAAAAAGACTCAGTTCTGCCGCGCTGCCGTGCGGGAGCTGCCCGGGCGCGTGGGCCAACACGAAGCGTCAGCGGTCCCGGGAATCCGTGATCATGCTTTGCCGGCGAGTTCGGCGGCGAGCTTGTCGAGGGCTTGGTTCCAGCCGTCGCTCGCGCCCTGGGCCATGGCGGCGTCGGCCCAGACGGCCTGACGCAGGGTCAGCTTGGTCTTGCCGCCACCGATGTCCTCCAGGATCACGGTCACGACGGTCTCCGTGTGAGCATCGTCGCTCATGCCGTAGTGCGTTCCGGGCACGACGTTGCCCTGCGCGTCGGCGAACGCGTCGGTGTAGGCGAAGCGCTCGATCGGTGAGATTTCTTGGTAGACGCCGGTGGTCCAGTAGCCGTTGCCGTCTGGCATTTGCAGGCCGAAGAGGTGGCGGCCGCCGAGGCGGAAGTCGATCTCGCAGGTGGGCATGGTGACGCCCTGGGGGCCGTACCAGCGCTTGAAGTGCTCGGGCTCGGTCCAGGCGCGCCAGATAAGCGCGGGTGGGGCGTCGAAGACGCGCTCGACTGTGAGGCCCGGTTCGTTCGCGCCCACCTGGGGGCTATCGCTTGCCGTCATCGTGCTGCTCCTTTGTGCTGCTCGGTCGTGCGACGAGATTTTCGGCGCCCTCCGCGTTCGACGGCTCCGCTTGCAGTTCGCTGAGGTAGTCGTCGAGGCGGTCGAGGCGTGCTTCCCAGAGGGGTCGGTAGCGTTCCACCCAGCCGGCGACGGCCTGAAGGGGCTCGGGGGCGAGACGGCAGGGGCGCCACTGGGCGTGGCGTCCGCGTTCGATCAGGTTGGCGCGCTCCAGCACCTTGAGGTGCTTGGAGACGGCAGGCAGGCTCATCTGGAACGGTTCGGCGAGCGCCGTGACGGGCGCCTCGCCATCGACAAGCCGCGCCAGGATTGCGCGCCGGGTGGGGTCGGCGAGGGCGGCGAAGGTGGCGCTGAGCTGGTCTCGGGGAGCGGTTGCGGTCGGCATTGAGATAAACCATCCAGTTAACTAACTAGATGGTTTAATATCGGTTCGTGACCTTCCTGTCAACCGGTGGGCCCTCCTGCAGAGAGGTGCGGGCGGGATGGTGCCGTGAGAGCCTTCTCCATCCTGGCACTTGGTGGGGGGTGCCAAGATGAGCGTCGCTCATGCCCGGCGCACGGGAGATCGCTGGGGATGATGGGTGTGCACGACTGCACAAGACCGCGAATAGCGGGGCAACATACCGAATATAGCGTGTTCTGGTCCAGAACGCAAGCGCGGGCATTACAAGCGTGGACCTCTCTGCTGGCCCAAAACTCCATCCGAACACCCTCCCCGACTGGTGGCAGGCTCGCAGAGCGGCGCTATCTGGCAAGCAATGCCGGACGGGGGGTTAGCACCCTACGGCTGCTGG
>QGNQ01000067.1 GCA_003228175.2 Chloroflexota bacterium | reverse complement strand
TCCTGGCGCAGCTTGGGCAAGACGCGCTCACACGCATTGGTGGGCCCCAGTGGGCCCCCATCACCCGGTAGCCAGCATGCCCCATCCCGGCCCCGGCCCCCGCATCGTCATCGTTGGCACCACCGGCTCCGGCAAGACCACCCTCGCCCGCGATCTCGCCCACGCCCTCAACCTCCCCCACGTCGAATTGGACGCGCTCAACTGGGGACCCAATTGGACCCCCGCCCCCGTCGAGGTGTTCCGCGACAGCGTTCAGAAGGCCCTGAGCTCGGACGCCTGGATCTGCGAAGGCAACTATCGAGCCGTGCACGATCTCATCTGGCCGCGGGCCGATGAGCTCGTCTGGCTCGACTATCCCTACCCGGTCGTGTTGCGGCGCCTACTCGGCCGCACCTGGCGCCGCACGCGCAATCGCGAGATCTTGTGGGCCGGCAATCGCGAGAGCATCCGGGGACAGTTCACGCCCACCGGCATCCTCGTCTGGCAGGCCCGCACCCACTGGCGCCTCCGCCGCCAGATCCCGGCCCGGCTCAGCCACCCGCAGCACGCCCACCTGCGCCTATCGCACCTGCGTTCGCCCGAGGAGGTCGAAGACTGGTTCGGTCGCCGCATCGCGGACGCGCGTTCGCCGAACTGAATCCCGCGCTGGTGGATTCACGATCTGACGAAGGCGATCGTGAAGCGCTATCGGAAGGCGCTGGACGCCCTCGAGAAGACGTAACAACACTCTCGTTCGAAGAGGCCTGCGAGATCGTCTACGCGCTCGCGACTGAACTCTACGCGGACGCTGGCGTGGCGATGCCGGCTCGCGCTGCTCGGCGACGATGGCCGAAATCTCTCAAGTCCGCGATCGGCCTGCCCGCTCACCCCGACTATGACGACTTGCCGACGCCGCAGCCACGATGTTCCGATCGTTGGTCAAGAATCATCCGTTCGAGGATGGCAACAGAGCACTCGAGGCGCGGAAATCGTGGCCTACTCCGCAGTGAGCGGCTCCGCCTCGTACTCCAGCCCCGACAAATCATCCTCCATCGCCACCAGCGTCCACCCCACCCAGAACCCCAGCACCGACACCACCCCCACCATCAACCCCACCGGCAGCGCGATCGCCGCATAGCTGCGCTTCGCCGCCCCTGCCAGGAACAGCAGCACCTGCAGCCCGCAGACAGCCATCAGCAACGCTCCGGTCAATCGTGTGCGGTCCATGCGACCACAATAGCCAGCACGTCGCAGCCCCGCACGCATCGCGGGCAACATCGACGCCCGCGTCACGCGTAACATGAACACGCAGTGGGCCCCCGCGCCACCCCGATATACTGCCGTCCGATGGCCGTACAAGCGGATGCCCCCCCCCAAAACGACGACCCCACCACCCCGGTCCAGCCGGCCGGCGCGGAAGCGCCCCTGGATCCCCTCGCCACGCGGCAACTCTTCCTGCACCGGCGCATCGTCACCATCAACCCCCAGCGCATCGAGATCCGCCCCCCCAAGAGCACCATGCTGCTGCCCGCCATCGGCATCATCGTCATGTCCACCCTGCTCGCCGCCGTCGTCGTCTGGATCGACTCCCTGCCCTTCCTGCTGCTGCCGCTCGTCCTGCTCGCCTCCGTCGTGATTCTGCCGCTCTCCGGCATCACCCTCGTCTACGCTATCTTCGGGGCCAACATCGTCGCCGACCGCCAAGGCCAGAACGTCTCCGTCAAGCAGCGATTCCTGGGCCTCGGCGTCGGCACCACAGAACTCATCCCCTTCTGGAAGATCCGCGAATTCGTCGTCCAGGACGTTGCACGCGCCCAGCCCCACGCCCACGGCCTGGAGCCCGCCCACGACATCGCCCAATGGGACCTGACGCTCGTCAAGAAGAGCGGCAAGCGCATCCCCCTGGGCGGCTACAACGTGCCCCGGGAGCATGAGGAAGTGGGCTTGGACATCGTCATGGGCGTGGGCGAAGCGTTCGCCGCGCTCTCCGGCGCGCCGCTCAGCGGCCCCATCTGGTGAGGAGCCCCTGATCGCCCAGCACGACCCCCCCACGCCCGCCGATCAAGCCATCTTGGATGACATCGACGCCATCCTCGCGCTCGCCCGTACCATCGCCGTCGTCGGCCTGACCGAGCACCCCGCGCGCGACGACCACCGCGTCGCGCGATACCTCCAGCAGCAGGGCCTCCGCATCATCCCCGTCAACCCCCGCCTCACCGCCCCCGTACTCGGCGAAGCGCCCTACCCCGACCTCGCCTCCGTGCCCATCCCGATCGACGTTGTCGACATCTTCCGCCGCCCCGAGCAGACCGACCCTCACATCGACGAAGCGATCGCCGTCGGCGCGAAGGCCGTCTGGCTGCAACTTGGCATCCGCAACCCGGCCGGCATCGCGCGCGCACAAGACGCCGGTCTGCTCGCCGTTCACGATCGTTGCCTCATGATTGAATACCGCCGCTGGCAAGCGGCGCACCCCGAATAGACGCACCCGCGCCTCCCGCCCGATCCCTCCGAATCCCGGCCCCCTCCGACCCCGTGGTACACTCGCCCCGCAAACGTCGACCGGCGCTCAGCACCCAGCCAGTGCTTGCAGCGGAGGGCTCTTGGGCGACCAGATGCGCGAAGCCTGCGGCGTTTTCGGCATCTTCGCCCCCGACCTTGATGTCGCCCGCACGACCTTCTACGGCCTCTACGCCCTGCAGCATCGTGGCCAGGAAAGCGCCGGCATCTGCACCACCGACGGCGGTCGCCTGCGCCTCCGCACCGGCATGGGCCTCGTCTCCCAAGTCTTCGACGAGAACGCCCTCGCTCCCCTGCACGGCAGCGCCGCCATCGGCCACACGCGCTACTCCACCACCGGCTCCAGCCGCGCCCGCAACGCCCAGCCCCTGCTCCTGCAAGGCTCGGAGGGCGAACTCGCCCTGGCCCACAACGGCAACGTCGTCAACGCGTCCCAGGTCCGCGACTCCATGGAGCGCGAAGGCCACCAGTTCCACACCTCCACCGATTCCGAAGTCATCGGCAAGTTCCTCCTCGACACGCCCGGGACCTGGGGCGAGCGCTTCGCGCATCTCATGCGCACCTTCTCCGGCGCCTACTCGCTCGCCCTCCTCACGCCCGACCGGCTCATGGCCGCCCGCGACCCCCGCGGCGTCCGTCCCCTCTGCCTCGGAACCGTCGATGGCGGCTACGTCGTCGCCTCCGAGAGCTGCGCCTTCGACCACATCGGCGCCGAATTCGTGCGCAACATCGCCCCCGGCGAACTCATCACCATCACCGCCGAAGGCCTCAAGTCCGAGCAAGTCGCCGCCAACGAAGAACCCGCTGGCTGCGTCTTCGAGCACATCTACTTTGCCCGCCCGGACTCCAAACTGGACGGCACCCTCGTCTACTCCAGTCGTCTCGCCATGGGCGAGGAGCTCGCCCGCGAACAGCCCGCCGACGCCGATCTCGTCATCGGCGTCCCAGACTCCGCCACCGCCGCCGCCGTCGGCTACGCACGCGGCGCCGGCCTCCCCTACGCCGAAGGACTCGTCAAGAACCGCTACGTCGGCCGCACCTTCATCCAACCCGACCAGCGCCTGCGGGAGCTCGGCGTCAATCTCAAGTTCAACCCCCTGCGGGAAGTCATCGAGGGCAAACGCCTCATCGTCGTCGACGACTCCATCGTGCGCGGCACCACCACCCCCCGCATCGTCAAGATGCTCCGCGCCGCCGGCGCCGCCGAAATCCACATGCGCATCTGCGCCCCGCCCATCCGCCACGCCTGCTTCTTTGGCGTCGACATGGCGACCCGCGGCGAGCTCATCGCCTCCGACCGCACCGTGCCCGAAATCCTGGAGCTCATGGGCGCCGACAGCCTCGGATACCTCAGTCTGGAAGGCCTGGTCCGCGCCATCGGCCTCGGCGACCGTCACTGCCTCGCCTGCTTCACTGGCGACTATCCCGTGCCCGTGCAGCTGGAGATGGACAAAATGGCGCTCGAACGCCCGCTCACCTTCGACGGTGACTCCCCCCGGCTCGTCGCCAACGCCGCCGTGCAAAGCGCTCCCAGGAGTGCCCCCCTCCCCATGGGCCTGCCCGCCACCCCCGGCGCAGTCAAGCAGTCGAGTGACTGATCCCCCAGCCTCCAACCTCCCGGCCCCCTCCGCGACGCCTCGCTACGCCGCCGCCGGCGTCGACATCGCCGCCAATGACCGCCTCATCCCGCGCTACCGCGCGTTGGCCCAATCCGCCGGCCGGCCGGAGGTCCTCGGTGGCGTCGGCGTCTTCAGCGGCCTCTTCGACCTCACCGCCTTCCCCAACCCCGTCCTCGTCGCCTCCACTGACGGCGTCGGCACCAAAGTCCTCGTCGCCCGGCGCCTCGGGCGCTTCGATAGCGTCGGCCAAGACATCGTCAACCACTGCATAAACGACATCCTCACCGCCGGCGCCCAGCCCCTCTTCTTTCTCGACTACCTTGCCGGCAGCGGCCTCAGCGAGGACGAAAAAGTCGCCATCGTCGGCGGCATCGCCAAAGCCTGCGCCCAAGGCGGCCTCGCCCTCCTCGGCGGCGAAACCGCCGACATGCCCGGCCTCTACCAACACGGCGACTTTGATCTCGCCGGCACCATCATCGGCGTCGTCGAGAAGGGCCACACCATCGACGGGCGCGACATCCGGCCCGGCGACATCCTCCTCGGGCTCCCGTCCAACGGCCTGCACACCAACGGCTACACCCTCGCCCGCGCCGTCCTCCGCCTGGACGACGCCCCACCGGCCCACCTCGCCGCCCACGACCACGAACTCGGGACCTCCCTGGCCGACGCCCTCCTCGCCCCCCACACGCCCTACTGGCCGCTCCTCGCCCCCGTCCTCGACCGCTGCAAAGGCATCGCCCACATCACCGGCGGCGGCATCCCCGGCAACGTCGCCCGCATCCTGCCGCCGGACTGCGCCGCCCACCTGCAGACCGGCAGCTGGCCGGAGCCCCCCATCTTCGAGCGCATCCGCGCCCGCGGCGAAATCGATGAAGAAGAGATGATCCGCGTCTTCAACGTCGGCCTCGGCCTCGTCATCGCCGTCCAAGCCGCCCACGCCGACAGCGTCCGCGCCGCCCTCCCCGGCGCGACCGTCGTTGGTCAGATTCGCGACCGCGCCGACGGACCCGCCGTGCACGTCGAACCCGCCTGAGCGCCCAGCCATGGCTCGCCCCGTTCCCCCGCCCCACTTCCCCGATCCACGTTCCCCGCTTGTGATCCAGCCCCGCAATCACGGGGCGAATCCCAGATAACGGGGACCATCCGGTTGAGTTGACACTGCCCGGGGGCACCCGTAGATTTCCGAATTGCACGATCCTTCACGAACGCCGCGTTCGGGAGCTTCTCGTGCCTCCGCAGGCCGGTCTGGACCGGCGCGCTGGCGGTCGACGAATGACGCGGGTGAGGCCATGGAAGTTCTGCTGATGATCCCCTTCCGCTCCGAGATCATGGAGCTCCCGCTCGTCGGGCTCACCGTCATCTTCTCGCTCGGCGCCATGGTCCTGCTCGGCCGCTGGTGGGAGCGATAGTCCGTGGCCAACGCTGAGCGACCGCCGGGCAAAAACTTCAACGATCAGCTCTACGATCTGCTGTTCAAAAACTACCTTTGGCAGTCCATCTTCCGCACCGGGTACCCCAACACCCCCCGCAACCAGATGCTCGTCGTCGCCACCAACGTCTTCCTCCACCTGCACCCCACCCGCATCCACCGCACCCACGTCAAAATCACCCACACGTACTGCCTCGGTGGCCTCTCGTTCTTCATGTTCCTCGGCCTGACCGTCACCGGCGTCCTCCTGATGTTCTACTACGTCCCCTCCGTCGAGCGCGCCTACGCAGACATCCAAGCCCTAGAGACCAACGTCCGCTTCGGCCTCCTGCTGCGCAACCTGCACCGCTGGATGGCCCACGCCATGATCATCCTCGTGCTCCTGCACATGATGCGCGTCTTCTACACCGGCGCCTACAAGCCCCCGCGTGAATTCAACTGGGTCGTCGGCGTCATCCTCTTCGTCCTCACCCTCCTGCTCTCCTTCACCGGCTACCTCCTGCCCTGGGACCAACTCGCCTTCTGGGCGATCACCGTCGGCACCACCATGATCGGATCCGCCCCCGTCCTCGGCGACGAAAGCAAGTTCCTCCTCCTGGGCGGTTTCGAGGTCGGTTCCAACGCACTGATCCGCTTCTACACCCTCCACGTCATCGGCTTGCCGTTGATCATCTCCATCTTCATGGCCGTACACTTCTGGCGCGTCCGGCGCGATGGAGGCCTGGCCCGCCCCCTCTAGGGGCGCCGAGCGGTTGAGCTGGGCCGCGATCGCGTCGCCCAGCGGTTTGATATCGGAAGAGCGTCGGTCACCCAGCGCACACGCGCCGGGCGAGAGCGGATAGGGAAGCATGGTTAGTCAAGTCCTGACGGCCGTCCGTGCCCGCCCGCGCCGCGAGCGCGAAGAAGAAGTCCTCGTCTGGCCAGACCTCGTCTTCATCGAGTTCATCTCCGCGATCATCTTCACCATCGCCCTCCTCGTCCTGTCCGCTTTCATCAACGCCCCCCTGCTCGATCGCGCCGACCCCAACACCACCCCCAACCCGTCCAAGGCCCCCTGGTACTTCCTCAACCTGCAGGAACTCCTCCTCCACATGGAGCCCGCCTGGGCCGGCGTCATCGTCCCCACCATCGCCCTCATCCTGCTCGGCGCCATCCCCTACTGGGACCGCTCCAACGCTGGCCAGGGCAAGTGGTTCGCCAGCAAAGACTCCATCAAAATCACCGTCTGGGCCTTCTGCATCGCCAGCCTGCTCACCATCTGGCTCATCCTGTACGACGGCGCCAAGCACGTGGAGTGGACCGAAGACATCATCCGCGGCACCGGCCTCAACAGCGACTTTACCTGGCCAACATGGCTGGACTGGGCCCGGAATTTGCGTGGTCTTGATACCGGCATCAACTGGGACGACCTCAGCTTCAGCCTCGGTGGCTTCACCATCTTCCAGGACTGGCGCGCGATTCCCTTAGGCATCCCTGGGACCACCACGGACCCCTGGTTATTGAACCTCAACTTTCCCAGCTTCCTCAGTCAACAAGTCGTCCCTGTCGCCACCATGGTGGGCTTACCGCTCCTCCTCGTTGGCTTCACGAAACGCAAACTGGGCTGGATCCATTCCCGCAGGGACATCGCACTGCTCGTCTTCACCGGCTTCATCGCCGTCTTCATCGTGACCACCGCCGTCGGTCAGTTCTTCCGCGGCCAAGGCCAGGAATTGCGTCCCCCGTGGGATATCGTGGTGGTGGAAGAGTGAGCGCCCCCAGCGCTCCGTCCATACGTGCGGCCCCCCTCGCGCCGCTGAGGAAAGGTCAGGCATGAGCGACGCTGACCAACCCCAAGATCAGACCACCCCCGCCACCGGCGGCAACGAAGATCCGCCCGCCGTGCCCCCGGGCAGCGGCGGCGTGGCCCGCCGCATCAGCCCCCCATCCGGAGATGCCCCGTCTGGAGATGCCCCGCTTGGAGACGGAGGCCCCCCGCGCGTCATCGCCGCGCCCGCTGAAGTCGCCTCAGGCTCCCGCCCCGCCCGCGCCCCCCACCTCGACACCGACCGCCGCGCCGTCATCGTCGAAGAGCAGTCCGGCGAGCGCGCCATCGTCACCAAAGCGCAGCGACGGCGCGCCCGTCGCGCCGAAATGAACCGGCGCCAGTTCATGAAGGCCTCCTTCTGGGGCAGCTTTGGCTTCGGCCTCTCCGGTGCCCTCGCCGCCTTCCTCGCCTTCTTCTGGCCGCGCGG
Source organism: Chloroflexota bacterium (assembly GCA_003228175.2). GTDB lineage: Bacteria > Chloroflexota > Dehalococcoidia > Bin125 > Bin125 > TK10-74A. The sequence goes on along the minus strand of QGNQ01000067.1, from coordinate 5,464 downwards.
CGTGCAAGGCTTTGGCGGCAAAATCCCCGTCTCCGCCGCCCTCGTCCCGGCCGAGGGCAACGCCCCCGTGCGCATCACCACCGGCAAGTTCTGGCTCTCCCATCTGGAGCCCGGTGCCGGCACCCACGGCGGCTTCGGCTTCCCCGGCGACGCCGGCCTCGTCGCCCTCTGGTGGAAGTGCCCCCACCTCGGCTGCACCGTCCCCTGGCGCAGCGACTTCACCTTCGAAGGCGTGCAGGGCTGGTTCCGCTGCCCCTGCCACGGATCCACCTACACCCGCAGCGGCGTCCGCGTCTTCGGCCCCGCCCCGCGTCCCATGGACACCATGCAAATCACCGTCAACCCGGATGGCTCCCTCACCGTCGACACCGGAACCCTTCGCAAGGGCGACCAAGACAACCCGCAGCGAACCGTGCCCTATGCCTAATCGCACGCCCAACCGCCCCGCACCTCGCCGCCGCCCATCCAGCAGCCGCCCATCCAGCAACCCAAGCCCCGTGGAGACGGCATGAGCGGTCAGAACACCCACAAGCAGATCACCGCAATGGTGCTGCTGATGTTTCTCGGTGTTGCCAGCCTCGGCGCCTACGTCTGGTTCGACGATGGGCGCCGCTCCGAGGCCGAGGACCAGCACCTCATCGAATCCGCCGAGCGCGGCGCCCGCCTCTTCGCCAACAACTGCAGCGTCTGCCACGGCAACGCCGGCGAAGGCCTCATCGGACCCGCCCTCAACACGCCCGCCAACACCCTCGCCTTCCGCTCCGCCAACGCTGGCGCGCTCGGCGAAATTGAGGCCCGCTTCCGCGCCACCATCGAGTGTGGTCGCAACGGCACCGCCATGCCCCCCTGGGCCGTGGAGCACGGCGGCTCGCTCAACTTCTTCCACATCGAGAACCTCGTCACGTTGGTCACCACCAACTCCGGCAACGCCTGGGAAGAAGCCCTCGCCCTCGCCATCGAGCACGACGAAGCCTCGCTGCAATCCCTCGAATCCGTCTACGCCACCGCCAAAGCCGGCGCCACCGCGCAGGGCATCGCCAACGCCGTCAACGCCGCCATCGACGCCGCCGACGGCGATGTCGATCTCGCATTGCGGGAGTCGCTCCTGGCCCTCACCCGCGCCAACATCGCCGTAGAGGTCACCGCCGAATTCGCCGACGCCCTCGCCGACGCCCAGGCCGCCGAGGACGAGGACGCCCTGGACGACCTCGAACTGCAGATCGACGAGCGCCGGGCGGAAGTCCTCGACGCACTCGTCGCCGCCTCCCTCGCCGACGCCGACGGCGACGTCGAAGTCGCCCTCATCGACGCCCGCGCCGCCATCGCTGAACTCGCCGCGGAGACCGCCCTCGCCACCCTCGAGGCCGCCGAAGCCAACGTCGCCGCCGGGCGCCCCGTCCAGCAGGCTGCCACACCGCTGGCGGTCACCGCCGGAACCTGCGGCCAGCGCCAGTAACCGTCCCAAATCCGGTCGCCACCGCCAAATGCGGCCTGCGCCGAATAGCCAACGGCCCGCCTCCGACCGATGATCAGCCGAACGCGGCCCGTCCGGGCCGCCGTCATTGAGATCGGCTGACCATGCCTCGCCCGCCCGCCCGCATGCGCGTCGCACTCCCCCTGCTCCTCGCGGCCCTCCTGGCCGCCTGTGGTGGCGACAACCCCGATGCCGGCCTCACACAGTCCACCCACGCCGCAGAGGCCACCGCTGATGGAACCGCCGGGGCGACAGCGGCCGGCCAGCAGCCCGCGCCACGGACCGCGGCCGCAGACGCCCAGAGCCAAGACGCTCCGCCTCCAGCCGCGGACACGCCCCCGCCCCTCGATTCACAGACCGCCGCCGCTGAGCGGGGGCAAGGCATCTTCTTCACCAACGGCTGCAACGCCTGCCACGGCAACACGGCGGAAGGCACACTCGGCCCCACTCTGGCCCAAACCCGCCTCGACCTCGCCGCCGTCGTCTCCCAGGTCCGCCAACCGCGCGGCGTCATGCCCGCCTTCGCCACCGCCTTCATCGCCGACGAGCAACTCGCCGACGTCCTCGCCTGGCTGCAATCGCTCCCCCTGCCCGCGCGGATCGTTCCCGGCCAAGGCACCCCCTAGCGGGACCATGTGCAGGGGCGTTTTGACGCGCCGAGATTCGCTGGATACAATTCGCCGCGTTCTTCGCTGGAGGAAGACGGTATGCCCCCTGCTCAGACCGGTAAGCGATACATCTGCCCAGAATGCGGCGCCGAGTTCATCGTCACCCGTGGTGGCGACGCCGAATTGCGCTGCGGCGACACCCCCTTGGAAGAAAAGAAGTAGCGCCACACCGGCGTCGCTGGAGACCATCCCATGGCCGTGCAGCTTGGCAAGCGCTACAAGGACGAAGAGACCGGCATCGAGGTGCTCTGCATCAAGCCCGGTGAGTGCGACCTTAAAGCGGACGATCGCGAGATGGCGCTCATGCAGCCCAAGGTGCTCCCCTCCGCGGACTAGCCCCCCCGCCGGAGCGCCCTGCGGCGAGCCCGCTCCGGACCAGCGTCCACCCTCGCAGGCCGCCCTTGGGCGGCCGTTTCTGTTCCAGACCCCGGCCCGCGATCGCGCCATCGATCCGCCCCGCGCCCCCCAGGAGGCAGTCATGTCCGGACTTCGCACCCAACTCCGGGACGACCTCAAAACCGCCATGCGCGCCAAGGACATCCTCCGCCGCGACACCATCCGCTTGGTCGAGTCCGCATTCAAGTACGCCGAGATCGAGAAGCGCAGCGACCTCACCGACCCCGAAGTGCTCGCCATCATCCAGAAGCAAGTGCGCCAACGCGAAGACTCCATCGAGCAGTTCGAAGCCGGCGACCGCCAAGATCTCGCCGACAAAGAACGCGCGGAGATCGCCGTCCTGGCGGGCTACCTCCCCGCCCAGATGGATCGCGACGCCATCACAGTGGCTGTCAAAGCCGTGATCGAGCGCACCGGTGCAAGCGGCCCCACCGACAAGGGCAAAGTCATGGGCCCGCTCATGGCGGAGCTGCGCGGTCAGGCTGACGGCCGCCTGGTCAACACCGTCGTCAGCGAACTCCTCGGCGAGTAGCAGCCGTCCTCGTCCTGGCCAACGCGGCTCGGCGCAGACGCCGCGACATCGGACTGCCCTGTCAAGACGCAAGCGATTCCAGCCGTATGATGGCTGCATGTCCCCTGCGGCGTTTTACTCGCCCACCCGCATCGCCACGTTCGTCGTCGCGCTGACGCTGCTGCTCACCGTCGCCTTGATCCCAACGCGCCCCGCCGAGCGATTGCCCATGCTGGGCCAGGTCGCCGAACTCGACATCAGCGCCGAACTCGACATCAACGTCAGCGACGACGAGGCCACCACCGCCGCCCGCGACGCCGCCGCTGCCGATGTCGCCCCCGAGCTCATCTTCGATGCCGGCGTCCGTGCCCGCGAAGTCGCCATCCTCTCCAACACCCTCGACGGCGTCGACGCCGTCCGCGCCGATCGCACCCTCAGCGAGACCGAGCAGGGGCGCGCCCTGGATGCCATCCCGGACCTCGCCGTCGGCCCCGCCGACTTCCTCCTCCTGGAGCTCAGCCTCGCCGATTGGGACATCGTCAAGCTGGAGTCCATCGGCCTCCTCACCGACCTCCTCACGGGCAACATCGACGACGCCGAGCTGCAGACCGTCCGCGAGACTGTTGAGGAGCGGGTCAGCAGCGACCTCAACGACGACCAAGTCCGCCTCGTCGCCGCCCTCGTCGCCCCCCGCGTCATGGCCAACGTCACCGTCGATGAGCGGGCAACGGAGTTGGCTCGCGCCACCGCACGCGCTGCCATAGACGAAGTCACAGTCGCCTTCGCTGAGGGTGAGGTCATCGTTGCCTCCGGCGAGGCAGTCGGTCCGGTCGCGGCCAGCGCGCTCGCCCTGCTGCCCTTGCAGGGCGCCGGCATCCCCGGCGACGAGCTGATCGCCATGCTCATCCTCGCCCTCGCCGCCTCCGCCACCCTGGGCGCCTACCTCGTCCTCGCCCTGCCAGAGGCCGCCGCCAGCAACCGGCGCATGGGCATGATCGCCCTCCTCGTCGTCGCCTTCGTCGCGCTCGCCCGCTGGCTCCTGCCCGAAATCCTGCCCGGCCACCTGGACGACTACCTCGACGTCGGTCTCCCCCTCGCGACGGCCGCCGTGCTCGTCGCCGCCCTGCTGGAGCGCAGCCTCGCCATCGTCGTCGCCGTCGTCATCGCCGTCCTGGCCGGCGCCGCCGCCATTATCCACCCCGACTTCGCCCCCGGCGAGGCGCCCGCCGCCGCCCAGGCCCTGCGCCCACTCGTCGTCTACCTCTTCGCCGGCGTCGCCGGCGTGCTCGCCACCCAGCGCGTCATCCGCATCACCCAATACGGCGCCACCGGCGGCGTCGTCGGCGTCACCACCTTCATCGTCGGCCTCGCCTTCTGGCTCCTCGACCCGCACCGCGCCACCGCCGACCTCGGCCTCCTGGCCGCTGCCTCCGCCGCCTCCGGCATCGCCACCTCCGTGCTCGTCATCGGTGCATTCTCCTTCCTCGGCCAAGTCTTCGGCATCGCCACCCGCCTGCAGCTGCTGGAGCTGGCGCAGCTCACCCAGCCCCTCCTGCTGCGCCTGCAAGAGGAAGCCCCCGGCACCTTCCACCACTCCCTGCTCGTCGCCACCATGGCCGAGCGCGCCGCCACCCGCATCAGCGCCGACCCCCTCCTCGTCCGCGTCGGCGCCTACTACCACGACATCGGCAAGCTCGCCCAGCCGCACATGTACATCGAAAACCAGGCCGACGGCGGCAACCCCCACGACAAACTGGATCCGCTTGAAAGCGCCGCCGTGATCCAGGATCACGTCCGCCGCGGCGTCGAACTGGGCAAGCGCTACCGCCTCCCGGAGCCCATCCGCGCCTTCATCCCGGAGCACCACGGCACCCGCCTCGTCACCTACTTCTACCGCAAGGCCGCCCAGCAGGACGCCGCCGTCGACCCCGGCCTCTTCACCTACGGCGGCCCCCGCCCGCGTCGCAAAGAAACTGCCATCGTCATGATGGCCGACTCCACAGAGGCCGTCGTGCGCTCCAGCACCGCCCGCGACGAGGAATCCATCGCCCGCCTCGTCGACGCCGTCATCCAAGAGCGCCTCAACGAGCACCAGTTCGACGACTGCGACCTCACCCTGCGCCAAATCCAGGCCATCGGCGAGTCCTTCAAAGTCACCCTCAACGGCGTCTACCACCCCCGCATCGAGTATCCCGAGCCCACCGAGGCCGAGCGGCGTCGCGGCGCCGCCCCCGCGCCCAGCGGCGCCCCCGCCCCCCGCAGCGGCGCCCCCGTCGATGGTGGCGCTCTGCCCATCCTCCCCCGTCCCGGCGAGCGCTAGCCCCCGTCCCCCCGCTCCCCCCTCCCCCGCGCCCCACTCCAACCCGCTCATCCTGAGCCTGTCGAAGGACCCCCCCGCTCACCCCCTTCCCCACC
>QGNQ01000066.1 GCA_003228175.2 Chloroflexota bacterium | reverse complement strand
CTCGGTTACCGACCCCCCGCCCCAGAATCCCAAGAGATCAGACCGCCCCTCCCCGCCCAGTGGGCAGACCGGAGGCTCCCGGCACTAACTTAACGACTGGTACAACGATCGGGGGCAGGTCAGCGGCGCGCGACTCGCGCGACTGCCCCCCCTGTGTCAGCGCCACCTCCGCCTCTCGCAATGTGCCGATGATCTCGGCAGCCCGGCCGCGCCGGCGGAACGCGCCCGCTAAGCCGCGATCTCGCGCCGGAGCCCGCACCGCCCTCCCGACAGCTATCATCGGCCTTCGTCAAGCGTGAAGAGGCCATCGATGATGCGGTGGCGTGCAATCGGCGCGGTTCAGACCCCAGCGTTGGACGTGGGCCTGGCGATGCCGAGCGAGGGGGTCACATGCCTGAGCCGATCGACCTGAGCCAAATCCGCGCCCTGACCTGGGATATCGGCGGCACGGTGTTCAACTGGCACGACACGATCAAAGATGAGGTGTCGGCGCTGGCGGCGTCGCGCGGGGTGGAGCTGGACCCGGCGAAGTTCACCAACACCTGGCGGCGCAGCATGTTCGTCGAGCTGGGCAAGATGCGGGCGGGCGAGCTGCCGCGTACGAACGCGGACGGGCTACACCGGATGGTGCTCGACGAGTTGGCGGCGGAGTATCCCGCGCTGGAGCTCACCCCCGCCGACCGGGACGCGCTCAACACGGTCTGGCACCGGATGCGCGCCTGGCCCGATGCCGCGGCAGCGCTCGCCCGGCTGCGCGAGCGCTACACGGTGGTCGTGCTGACGGTCATGTCCGCAGCCATCGCGGTCGACTGCTCGAAGCACAACGGCATCGACTGGGACGCGATCATCTCCTGCGAATTCCTCAGTCACTACAAGCCGGACGCGGGGGCCTACCTGGGCGGCTTGCAGCTGCTCGGCGTGGAACCGTCGCAGGCGCTGATGTGCGCGGCGCATCCGGGCGACCTGCGCGCGGCGATGGCGGCGGGGCTCCGCTCCGCGTATGTCCCACGGCCCGGCGAGCGTGGCGAAGGGAAGGATCCGGACCTCTCGCCACAGCCCGACTTCGACATCAACGCGACGGACTTCACGGACCTGGCCGACCAACTCCTGGCCTAGCCGGCCTGCGCGCCAGAGCTACAGCGCGACGGCCGGGTGCCTGGTTGCGAAACCCGTGGCTGCCTCGAAGGCGTGCGCGATCCGCAGCACGTCCAGATCAGCCTGGTGGCGACCAACAATCTGCACGCCGATGGGCAGGCCGCCGGGGGTGAACCCACAGGGCACGGAGATCGCGGGCAGTCCCGTCAGCGTGATCGCGTAACAGACGGCCATCCAGTCGATGTACGTCTGCATGGCGACGCCGTCCACCTCCTGCACCCAGCGCTGCTGCAAGGGAAACGGGGGGACGGCGGCAGCGGGGAGCACCAGGAATCGGTAGCGCCGCATGAACCGCCGCACGCGCTGATACAGCTCCGTCCGCTTGGCCTCCGCGTTGGAAACGTCAAGGCCGGAGAGTCCGAGCCCCTGCTCGGTATTCCAGATCACGGTGTCCTTGAGTTGGTCGCGGTGCCGCGCCAAGTCCGCCGCGCGGGCGCGCGCGAAGCCCCAGGCGCGCAGGGTCTGGAATATCTCGTCCGCGTCGTGGAAGTCGGGCTCGCCCTCCTCGACGATACAACCCAGGTCCTCGAAGACGTGGCGCTGCGCCTCGATCGTCTGATTGACGACCGGCTCCACCGGGTAACGCCCCAGGTTCCGGCTCCAGGCGACGCGCGTGCCGCGGAAGTCGGCGTCGAGCGGGACGGCGAACGTGTTCCCGGGTTGGGGATTGGCGAGCGGGGCGCGATCGTCGGGACCGGCGATCGCGCTGAGCAGCAGCGCCACGTCGTCCACGGAGCGAGCCATCGGCCCTTGCACGCTGAGCGACGACCAGGCGTTCAGCGCCGGCCAGGTGGGCACGCGGCCGGGCGACGGTCGGAAGCCAACAACGTTGCAGAAGCTGGCTGGGTTGCGGAGCGAGCCGCCCAGGTCGGAGCCATCGGCGATGGGCGCCATGCCCGTGGCGAGCGCGACGGCGGCGCCGCCGCTGCTGCCACCGCAGGTCCGTTCCAGGTCGTAGGGGTTGCACGTCTCCCCGAAGACGGCGTTGAAGGTCTGCGACCCGGCGCCGAACTCCGGCGTGTTGCTCTTGCCCAGCACGATGGCGCCGGCGCCACGCAGCCGCTCGACGATGAGGTCGTCCTGCTCGGGCACGTTGTCCGCGTAGATCGGAGAACCGAACGTCGTGCGGATGCCGGCCGTGGAAACGAGGTCCTTGATCACGATCGGCAGCCCATGCAACGGCCCGGGCGGGCGGCCGGCGTCGGCGAGCGCCAGATCGGCCGCGTCAGCGTCGGCCAGAGCACGCTCGGGCACCAGCGTGCAGATCGCATTGACGGTCGGGTTGATGCGATCGATCTGATCCAGGTGCGCCTGGACGACCTCCCGGGCGGACACGTCCCGACGACGGATTCGTTCGGCGAGGCCGCGGGCGGATGCAAAGCAGAGTTCGCGAGCGCTGATTGGGGTCCCTCCCGTCGCCACGACGTCCGGCTGCCGGAATCGATGCCAGGCATGATGGCACGCTATCCCTCGGTACGCTTAGCGCAGAGCCGGCCCGGGCTGGCACTATTAGCCCGTTCCTTGGCGCGCCAACGACCAAACACGACCCAGCCAGGAGGTGGACCATGCGCATCACCGAGATCACGCCTTATCCCATTCGCGACGAGGACGGGCAGACGTACCTGATCGTGCGCGTCGACACGGACGCCGGCATTCATGGGTTGGGCGAGGTCGGTATCAAGGTCTGGGGTGAGTCGGTGATCGCGGCGCTGCACCACCTGTCGGAGCTCGTCGTCGGAGCGGACCCCTGGGAGACCGAGCGCCTCTGGCAGCTGATGTTCCGCCGGGCATTCTTCCCGGCGGACCGCGTCTACACGAGTGCAATCAGCGCGATCGACATCGCGCTGTGGGATATCAAGGGCAAAGCGGCGGGGCTGCCCGTCTACAAGCTGCTGGGCGGACCGGTGCGCGACAAGGTGGTCTGCTACCCGCATCTCGGCGGGGCGACGCCGGAGCTCCTGGTCGAACAGTGCGAAGCCGCCGTCGATGCGGGCTGGAAGTTCCTGCGCTGGCACCTGGCCGCCCCAGGGGAGTCCCGGGAGCGCCCGGAGCGGGATGAGTTCGAGCCCACGGAAGCCGTGGCGCTGGCGGTGGAGATGATGAGCCGGGTGCGGGAGGCGGTGGGTCCCACGATCGAGATTTGCCTGGACGTGCACACGCGGCTGGGGCCGGCGCACGTCGTCGATCTCTGCCGCCAGGTAACGCCCCTGCGGCCGTTCTTCATTGAGGATCCGCTGCGTTCGGAGAACCCGGGCTCCTACCGACGGCTGCGCGAGCGGGTCTCGCTGCCGATCGCAGCGGGCGAACAGTGGTCGTCGAAGTGGGGCTTCCGAGAGGCGATCGAGGAGGAGCTGATCGATTACGCGCGTGTGGACCTTGGCATCGCCGGCGGCCTGACGGAAGGGCGCAAGATCGGCGGCTGGGCCGAGACGCACTTCATCGACCTTGTGCCGCACAATCCGCTGGGGCCGGTGTCGGCGGCGGCGGGAGTCGCGCTCTGCATGGCCTCGACGAACGTGGGCGTGCAAGAGATGCCGCGCGCCCCGGGCTCATACGCGCGTGAGCTGTTCCCGGAGCAGATCGGCTGGGAGGACGGCTACGCGTTCTGCCCGGACACGCCCGGCCTGGGCGTGACGATGGATCTGGACGCCGCGCGGGCGGCGCTGGTGGAGCCGGGCGGCTGGCCGCCGCGACTACAGCGTCGGGACGGCAGCTTCACGAATTGGTGAGGGAGCACCGGCTCCGGCGCCTCGGGGCCCCTCGATAGGGGCCTCTCGACGCTGGTCGCCGGCTAGTCCCAGTCCGTCGCAGCCCCGACGCGATCGAGCGACGTCACGGACGCCGCGGGATGGCGGTTCAGCGGCCCAAAGCGGCCGCGCGGGTATCCGAGCGGCAGGCAGTAGACGATCTGCATCGACTCCGGGATCTCGCAGAGAGCGCGGACCCGCGCATCGACGTCGGCGTGGAGCGTCGTAATCGTCCCGCCGACACCCAGTGCCCGCGCCGCGAGGAGCAGGTTCTGGACCGAGGGGATCACCGACCCCATCGCGCCCGCGCCGTGCGCCGTCGCGAGCAGGAGCACAATGACCGGCGCGGCGCCGATCTCGTCGGCCAGCCGCATGGCGGAGCGGGTCACACGATCGCTCTCCGGGATGTCGTCGGGGCCATGGATGCCGGCGTCGCGGCGTTTCGCCCACCAGGCCTCGTGATAGAGCGCGCCCAGCTTGGCGCGCTGATCCGGGTCGCGGATCAGCAGGTAGTGCCAGGGTTGGCCGTTGCCGCCGGACGGCGCTTGCGTGGCCGCCTCAATGATCGTGCGCAGATCAGCGTCGGGAATCGGATCGGGCTTGAGCCGCCGGATCGCGCGCATGGAATACATCGCCTCGCCCAGAGGCATGGGCAGTCGGTCCGCGTCGGTCATCACGTCGTCCTTCCGTTCTTCGCGTTCGTCCGCTGCGCCGCATGCTCGCACAGGCTGGCAGATTGACGAGCGCTGCGAGCCTCGGGCGAGCCGACGGCCGGTCGTGCCCAGCGCCGCGCGCCCGAGAAATAACCAACTCGAGACGAGTAGTCAAGAGCGACCTCGTTGGAAGGCGACAACCGACCAACGCGCGCACCGCCTGCGGACGAGGCAGCCTCCCTACCCGGCTACATAGACGATGTCCGTCACGGGTTCGTAGGCACGGCTTGACTCCGGCTGGCGTTTTGGGCCGCCACGAACTCCCGTCGGGTGCCGAAGAACATCATCACGTGGCCCACGTGTACACGGAGTGCAAGCTCCGGGGTCAAGCCAAACGGGCCGCCGATCCAACAACGGCATCGCACACCTGCACTTCAGCGATCCCAATCGCTCGCAGCCGACTATGATCCGCGAGAACCGTTGGCGACACGCCTGAGACATGGAGGGTCGCGATGCCGGACCCCAAGCGCATTATTACCCTGTCCGACGGAACCTGGGGCAAGGTCGACTCCTCCCCCACCAACGTCGTCCACATCGCCCGCGCCCTCCGCCCCTACAACAGTCCCAGCCAATGCTGCTTTTACGACCGTGGTGTGGGATCCGCCCGTAGCCTCATCAACAAGGTCTTCGGCGGCGTCTTCGGCCTCGGTCTCAATAAGAACATCACCGACGCTTATTCCTACATCGTCGAAAAGTACGAGCCCGGCGATCACATCTACCTCTGCGGCTTTAGTCGCGGCGCCTACACCGCCTGCAGCGTGGCCGGCATGATCCGCAAGTGCGGCATCCTCAAGCGCGAACACGCCGCCAACGTCGCCGACGCCTTCACCCTCTACCGCGACGCTGACCACCCCAACGACCCGGCCCCGACGAAGTTCCGCGACGACTTCTCCCACCCCAAACCCGAAATCCGCTTCCTCGGCGTCTGGGACACCGTGGGAGCGCACGGCATCCCTGTCCCTAAACTGCGCGACCGCCTCACCCGCATCCCCGGACTCGGCCGCTGGCACCGCGAGCGCTTCGAGTTCCACGACGTCGAACTCAGCCGCATCGTCAAGAACGCCTACCACGCCCTCGCGATCGACGAGCGCCGCGCCGCCTTCACGCCTACGCTCTGGGACTACGCGCCCAAACGAGACGACCAGGGTCACCCCGTTCAGCACGTCGAGCAGCGCTGGTTCGTCGGCGACCACTCCGACATCGGCGGAGGCCACGACACCCGCGAGCTCTCGGATGTCGCGTTGCACTGGATCGCCCAGAAGCTCGTCAACCACGGCGCTCAGCTGAACCTCCCGAATGATGGAAACGTCATGACCGGCCCATCGCGTTCCCCCTCGTTCCTGATGCGCCCTTTCGGCGTCTTCCAGCGCATCATCCAGGCCAACAAGCTCGGCCCGCCACTGCTTCACCACACACTCAGTCGCCGCTGGAACAACGACGCCGGCTACCGTCCGGCCAATCTCCCCTCGGACCTCATCGACCCCGCCTCCACATAGGTCCCGTCAACCCGCAGCAAGAGCCGCGGGGAGTCGCTCGCGAATCGGTTCCCCTATCGGAGGACCCTGTGCGGCACGAAAATTAGATCGGGAGCGGATCCTTGTAGCTGGGGACGATTGGACCCTTGGCCCAGGAGGGTCGGCGGATGTGGCTCCTGTTTCGTTTGTGGCTTCATGTGGTGCGCGGGCTGCTGCGGTCCCGCGCGGACCTTTTTCTGGAGAGCCGCGCCCTGCGGCACCAGGTGGAGGTCTGTCGGCGGCCGCGTCGGCGGGTGCCTGTGACCGCCACCGATCGGCGCCTTCGGTCGGCGCTCGCCCGATCATGGCCCGCTTGGCGGACCAGCGTCCTGTTCGTCCATCGGGCACCGTCGTGCGCTGGCACCGGAGCGCATGGCGGCGGCACTGGGCGCGCAAGAGCCGGCGTCGCCGCCCGGGTCGCCCGCGGATTGGTCCTCTCGCGAGGCCGTGTAGGTGGCGAATCTCGTGTGGTCCATGCGCGGCGCGGTATGCGCCCTTCCCGGAGTACATCGGGACGGGCCGGCCCGGCGAAGATCTTCTTCATCGGCCGCGATTGGCGTCCGACCCTCTCGATGCGCCGCGTCCCGACCGAGCTGCCGCGAGGTGCGGGATCGGAGCTATCATGTCTGGCATGACCGAAGCGGGCGTCGCGGACCAACGCGGACACGGCGTGCAGATCGCCGAACTCGAACGGCGTCGTGCGGCGCTCCGCCATCGTGATCCGGAAGCGATCCTGAAGGTCCGCGACCGCGGCCTGCTCACCGCCCAGGAACGCGTCGACCTCCTCCTCGACCCTGGCTCCGAGTGGCGCTATGCCCAGGCGGCCGGGCCCTCGCCCGTGCACCTCGCGATCGGCACGATTCACGGTCGTCCCGTCGTCGTCAAGGCGCACGATTTCAGCGTGCGCTCCGGCGTCTACACCACCCAGATCGGCCCCGGCATGCGCGCGCTGCGCCATCTCGCGGACCGCGGCGCCCTCCCCGTCTTCCAACTCTTCCAGGGGGGTGGCGGCACGATCAACACGCGCGCCATGTCCTCTGCGTTCGCCGGCGCGTCCGGCAGCGTGGGCGCCATCTTCGCCTCACAGCGGCGCGGGACGATCTTCACCGCTGTTCTCGGCAACGCCTTCGCCCCGTGGGCGGTCGCCGCCTCCGATTTCGCGACGATGAGTCGCGACGCCTCCGCCACCTTCGTCAGCCCCTTCATCGTCGAGCATGCCACCGGACGGCGCCCCGATATCTACGAGATGGGCGGCGCCGAGGCCCACAGCACCATCACGGGCCAGATCGATCGCGTCGGTGAGGATGAGGCAGAGACCATCCAGCACGTGCGCACCGCCTTCAGCTACCTCCCCAGCAACCACTTCGACCCACCGCCCCGGATTCTCACCGGCGATCCGCCCGATCGCCGCGACGAGGAGCTCCGCACCCTTACGCCCGCCTATCCCAATCGGCCCTACGACGTGCGCAAGGTCATTGAGCGGGTGGTTGACAAGGGCAGCTTCATGGAATGGCTGCCCGACTACGCCACCAACATGGTCATCGGCCTCGCGCGCCTCGACGGCTACACGGTCGCTATTGGCGCCAACCAGCCCAAGGCCGGGGCTGGCACCGTGAGCCGCGATGCGATGCTCAAGTTTGAGCGCCTGCTTCGCTGCGCCGACAGCTTCGGCCTCCCGCTGGTCACGTTCACCGACACGCCGGGTGTCCTCACGACCATGCCGGAGGAGCACAAGGGCATCCTCGCCCAGACCATGCACTCCTCGGGCGTCATGCTCCGCCTGCAGGTGCCGCGCGTCGGGGTCGTCATCGGCAAGGGCATTGGCTTTGGCTACTTCTACATGGGCAACAGCATCGAAGAGGGGATGACCTTCTGCTGGCCCCAGACCCAGATCGCCTACCTCGGCGCCGAGGGCGGCGCGAGCGTCGTCCACCGGCGCAAGCTGCGTGAGGCGGAAGACCCCCGATCCCTCGTGAAGGAACTTGCCAAGCCCTTCCGTGAGGGCATGAACCCGTGGCGCGCGGCCCGCATGGCGGTTGTCGACAATGTCATCGATCCCGCGGACACCCGCCTCATGATCATCCGCGCTCTCGATGCGCAGCGCGGCCCGACCGGAGCACCCCCATGAGCGACGGACCCCTGAAGGACGAGAAGGACCTGACCATGGACGAGCGCCTGGAGCGCTTGCAGGCGGAGCGCGACCACCTGCGCCGCTTCGACGAGGATCGCGCCCGCCGCCCGGGCCAGCTCACCCCCCGTCAGCGCGTCGCCGCTCTGGTCGACGACGACTCGCTCATCGAGATCGGCGCCTTCGCGCACAGCCAGTATGAAGAGGTCGGCCGTGGCGCCCCCGCCGACGGTCTGATCGCTGGCTACGCTCGCGTCGACGGGCGCAAGATCATCGTCCTGGCCGAGGACCCGCTGGCCCTCGCACAATCCGATGCACAGGTCGCGAAGGCCAAGCGCAACCGCGCGATCAACCTCGGCGTCTACCGCAGTCTCCCGATCGTCTATCTCGCCGACGGCTCCGAGACCGAGTACCGCGCCTTCGACCCCAACGACGCGCTGCTCATGGGCCGCGTCGCGCAGCAGGAGCCGGCGCGGGACATCTCCGAGCGCCGGGCGCCTTTCGTCTCCGTCCTCTTCGGTGTCTGCTCCGGCCAGGACGCTGCCCTCGCAATCCGCGCCGACCTCATCATCGCGACGGGCGACGCGCGTCTGAGCGCCGCCGGCGCCGGGGCCCCAACGCTCAATGCCGCCGTGGATCGCAGCGCCAGTGACGAAGTGGAGGCGGTCGCGCTCGCCCGGCAGTTCTTCGCACTGCTGCCGGGGACGCCTAAGGAGGCACTGACGGCCCAGCAGGCTGTGGAGCCGCCGCGGCCGCTCGGCGACGATCCCGACTCGAGCAGCCAGGCGCTACTCGATGGCCTCGTCGACGCGGGCAGCGGGCTGCTCCTCAGCGGCGGGTCGGACCCCCACCGCATGGGGCTGGGCCGCATCGCGGGATACCCGGTCGCGTTCACGCTCACGGGCGAGGGTGCTCCGCTGACGGCCGGAGACGTGCGCAACCTTGCCCGGATCGCTGCCTGGAGTTCGCGGTACCGCTTGCCCTTCCTGTCGGCGCAGGACTGCGCCGGCTACGACCCTGCCGAGGCGAACCAGCCCGGCTACCTGCAGGCGGTTGCCTCCACTGTCGAGAGCCTCCGCACCAGCGCCGCGCCCAAGATCAGTCTGATCACCGGGCGGGGCCACGCCATGGGCGACTTCGCACTCGGCGGCAAGGGAACGGGCTTCGATTTCCTCTGGGCCTGGCCTGCTGCCGACGTCGGTATCACGGACACCCGAGACTACGCCGCGCTCCAAAGCGGCGACTCCGTGGCAGGACCCTGGCAAGCCGCCGATTGGGGGGTCGTCGACGATGTCATCCGGCCCAGCGAATCGCGCGAGTGGATCGCTCGCGGTCTGGGGCTCCTCGCTCCGATGCGCGGCTACCCCCGTCTGCACGAGAACCGCGGCATGAGCCTCCACGACGCGACGTAGCAGCGCGCGCCCTGGTCCCCCGGAGGACGACGATGAGCACTACCAAGTCGCAGGAGTTGTACCGGCGGGCGCAGCAGGTGATCCCGAAGGGCGTCTCTGGCCATTACGGCTACGCGGTCGATGCCGAGTCGCCGGTCTTCTTCGAGAGCAGCGGCGGGTCACGGTTCATTGACATCGACGGGAATTCGTACGTCGATTGGATGTGCGCTTACGGCCCCATGATCCTGGGCTACAACCATCCGATCGTCGACGAGGCGGCGCAGCGACAGATGGCGGCCGGCAACACGGTCAGCCTCGCCGGGCCGGTGATGGTGGAGTTAGCGGAGCATCTCGTGCAAATGGTGTCGGGGGTGGACTGGGCGCTGTTCGGCAAGAACGGCGCCGATAGCACGGGGCTCGCGGTCATGGTGGCTCGCGCGGCGACGGGCCGAAAGTACATCGTCAAGGTGGATGGCGGCTATCACGGCTCCGCGCCGTGGATGCAGGCCACGGGCAGTCCGGGCACGGTGGCCGAGGACCAGGCGCTGGTTTGCAGCGTTCCTTGGAATGACGCCGCCGCGTTGCAGCGCGCGATCGACGCTCATCCCGATGACGTCGCTTGCTTCATTTCGTCGCCGTACCACCATCCGGTGTTCGCGGACAACGTTCTGCCGGCCGACGGCTATTGGGCTGCGGTGGAAGCGATGTGCCGTCGGGCGGGTGTGGTCCTGATCGTGGACGATGTCCGCGCCGGATTCCGGATCAATCTCGCCGGGTCCCACGTCGCGTATGGCTTCCAGCCCGACCTCGTCTGCTTCGGCAAGGCGCTGGGGAACGGCTATCCGATCGCCGCGCTCACGGGCACCGACGCGCTGCGGGACGCCGCGACGGAGACCTTCTACACGGGCACGCAGTTCTTCAACGCCGCACCGATGGCCGCGGCGCTGGCGACGCTCCAACAGCTCGCCGAAGTCGATGCCGCCCAGCGAATTACCGAAACCGGCGAGCGTCTGAGCCGTGGCCTGGTCGAGGCGGCCGCCGCGCACGGCTACGAATTGCGGGCGAGCGGCGTCCCTGGCATGCCCTACTACCGCGTCCTCAGCGACGCCGGCCCTGCGTTCCACGCACGCTGGATCGCCGAGTGCGTGAAGCGCGGCGCGTACCTGCTGAGCTACCACAACGCGTTCGTCTCTACGGCGCACAGCGACGCCGATCTGGAGCGCACCTGGGAGATCTCCGATCGGGCTTTCCAGGCGCTGTCTGACTCGGCGTAGCGAGGTCGCGCCGGCTGCGCCGCCCCCAGCGGTCGTGCTTGAGCTCGCTGGTACAAACGCTTCAACAACAGGGAGTTGCCGCGAGCGGAGTACGAGACGTCGGCAATCTGCTCGCTGATGCCGTGGGAGGACGCTGATGCCGTGGGAGGACAGAGCCGAAGGCAACTACTGCCACCTCCGGAGCATCGGCCCCCGGGCGATGGGTCAGCACCGCCCGCGTTTCACGCATGACGTCGTAAAACAGCCCATCGATGCCAGCATCTTGACCGACGGCGTGGACAGGGCATCAGCGACTCCTCGTCATGAGCGAGGCTAGGCGATGCGCGAGCTCTGAGATCTGACGGAACCCGGCCGTCGGACTATGCGGGGCTGACGGATCTGGGGCTCTGAGCGGAGGCGGCGGGGCGGGGATCGGGTTTGCTCGCGGGACGGGGTGAGGGGGTAGACTGCCGCCCGACGACGGATGACGGTCGACGGGAGACTGCGATGCGACGACTGAGCGCGTTTCTGATCGCGGGGGCGGTGTTGCTGGGGGCTGGGGGGGTGCTGGCGGCGTGCGGCGGCAGTGGGGAGGAGGCGTCGGAGGGGGTGACGACGGCGGCCGAGGAGGCGCCGGTCGCGGAGGCCGCGCAGGCGCAGGCGCAGGCGGAGGAGGTGGGGGCGCAGGCGGAGGAGGTCGAGGCGGTGACGCCGGCGGAAGCGGAAGCGGAGGAAGAGGCGGTGGCGCCGGCGGTCGCGGAGGCGGAGGTCGAGGAGGAGGCCGAGGAGGAGGCCGTCGACGAGGAGGAAGAGGAGGCGCCAGAGGTGGGGGCGGATGCGCAGGTGCTGGCGTTCATTGACGGGCTGCGGGAGCGGGCGTGCTTCGACGACGCCTTCGATGCGGACGGTGACTTCGACTACTCGGAGCCACCGCTGGTGGCGAACTGCGCGGGCCCGCATGACAACGAGGTGTATCGCTACCGGGACCTGGGGGAGGTGTTCGGCGCGTTCCCGGGGGAGACGGACGCCGAGATGACTGAGTTGGCGTCGACGATGTGCGGTCAGGAGTTCGGCTTCTTCGTGAAGCAGATGCCAGCGGCGAGCGATCTGGACTTCTTCGTGCTGTCCTACCCGGACGCGGAGGCGTGGGAGGCGGGGGAGCGGCGACTGGTCTGTGTGCTGTTCAAGCAGTCGTTCGCGAAGCTCGTGGGGAGCGCCGAGGACCGGGGGATCGCGTTCGCGCCAGGGATGTTGCTGGCGTTCGAGGGGCTGCGGGATGGGGTGCTGGATCTGTACGCGTTCCGGCAGACGCCGGTAGGCCAGTTTGAGGACAGTCTGACGAGCGCGCTGACGCTTTCGAATTACGCGCAGCCGGCGTGGTCGCCGGACGGGACGCAGATCGCGTTCGACACGAAGCGGGACGGGAACTTCGAGATCTATGTGATGAACGCGGACGGGTCGGGGGCGGTGAATCTGTCGCAGAATCCAGGGGCGGACGACGAGTTCCCGGACTGGGGAGGATCGACGGTGTTCGACGGGTCGGGGATCGCGGTGACGGTGGACAACCAGGACATCGTGGTGCTGGTGGTGGACGGTCCGACGCCGTCGGTGGTGTTCACGGTGCCGGTGACGGAGGGCGGGGCGGAGAATCGGAGCCAGAAGGCGGCCTGGCGGCTGCCCTGAGCGGGGCTACGCGACAGATACGATCCCTGAGATCTGACAGAACCCAAACGTCCATCCCAAGGAAGAAACACGGGGATCCGCGATCATTCTGGGTCGGGAGGACCCGCCACGCTGCTCTATTTCCGCCTTCGCCGCTACTCCGCCACCTACCGCAGCGCCCAGGCCGCCGAGCGCCACCACGCCTTCTCCCCCGGTGATCAGATGCTCGCCGGCATGCCCGACCTCCGGTCCTGACCGCGTCCCGGAATGCGCCCGAAGCGGCCCCTAATAAGGAGGGCGCGGCCGGCCACCCTGCGCGTCCCCGGTCGCGACACCGCCCCGATATCATGCTTCCCAAGCAGAGGGTCGCCGGTTCGACCCCGGTCTCCCGCTCCAGAAACATTCTCCCAGATGGGGAACAGCAGATAACTGGCAGCAGACGCTCGTCGGCTCCGACGTCGGATCGCGACGAGACTATAATTGGCGCGGCCCGATGACCGACAGCGGTCTTGGGGGGACCGACCACCGGATTCGACGCACGCCGGCTTCGATGACGTCGATTTCCACGCCACCGACCAGGCCCGGTCGATGTCGGCTCTCAGATGGTCGAGACGAAGAGGTCCTCCAGCACCTGACGCCTGTGCCTGAAGATCTCCGCGACCTTCTTCGCCACCACCCGCTCGTTGATCACGTCCCCGATCGGCCCGCCGGGGAGCGCGTAGTGCACGATGTCGCGGATCTCGGTGCCGCCGGGAATGTCCCGAAAGTGGTGCTCGTGATGCCACATCGCGTAGGGGCCCGCCCGTTGCTCATCGACGAAGCGCTCGCCGCTGGCGACGTGCGTGATCTCCGTTACCCAGGTAACCGGGATGTTGAAGAGTGGTCGTACTCGGTAGGTGATCATCAGCCCGGGATAGACGTCATCGGGTACATCGGAAATGACTCTGAAGCCCAGGCTCGGGGGCGTGATCCGAGCG
>QGNQ01000065.1 GCA_003228175.2 Chloroflexota bacterium | reverse complement strand
GAGTGGGAGCGGCGGCTGATCGTGCCGCCGCCGTGGCATTTCTCACGGACGCCGGCGTCGATTCCGGGACCATCGCCCGCCTTGGGGGCCGACAATCACGCCGCGCTGCGCGACCTGCTGGGCTACGACGAGGGGCGCATCGCGGCGCTGGAGGAGAACGGGGCCCTGGAATGACCGGTGGGTCTTTGCCAGAATGGCTATCGTTGGATGGTGACCCGTTGGACGAGGACCGCTGTCCAAGAGGCGTAAGTCGAGGACATTCGCGTGAGTCGACGGAATTGAGGAGGACCGGATGAGCGCCGCTCGCATGCACCCCGCGCGACAACTGCTCGTGGCGATGATCGTGACCGTGTTCCTGCTGGCGCTCTTGGCCGTCGCACTTCCCGCTGCGGCGGACGCGGCAGGCATCGCGACGCCACCGGCTGAAGAGATCGTGATCCCGATGGCGCCGGCGGATGAGGGCGGCGACGGCCTGGCGGGCGCGGGCGCGTCCGAATGGCTCCCGTTCGCGGTGCTGCTGGGCCCGTTCTTGGTGGTGATCACAGGGCTGTTGTTCCTGACGTTCAAGATCGACTCCGGGCACTCCGACGAGGAATAGGGCCGTGTCGTCCGAGATGACGGCGCTGGCGGCGCAGGCCGTCGAAGCGCTGCGGTCGCAGCACCTGACGCTGAGCACGGCGGAGACCGATACGGGCGGCGGTATTGGCGCGGCGCTGATCGACGTGCCCGGGGTGAGCGCGGTCTTCCGCGGCGGCGCAACCGTGTACGCGAACGCTCCCAAGCAAGCGATCCTGTCGGTCCCGGCGGAGACGCTGCAGGCGCACGGGTCCGTGAGCGAGGAGGCCGTGCTGGCGATGGCGGCGGGCGCGCGGGAGGTCTTCGCGACAGACATCGCGGTCGCGGAGTCCGGTATCACCGGGCCGGGCGGGGGCGGGGCCGAGCGGCCCGTGGGGCTGGTCTGGATCGCGTGTGTGGGGCCGGGGGAGCGGCGGGTTCTGGAACGTCACGTGTGGAGTGGCGACCGCGTGGGGAACAAAGAGTCGACCATTCGGCGGTCGCTGGAGCTGGCGATCGAGGCGGCGGAGGCGGCCGGATCCTAGCGGGTGGTGGGACTCGTTGCGGGCGGGCGCTGTTGTAGCGTGAGGTGGCATGCCCTACCTCCGCGTCCACGAGATCGACCTGTACTACGAGGAGCACGGCGAGGGCCCGGCGCTGATCTTCGCGCACGGCGCGGGCGGGAATCACCTGGTGTGGTGGCAGCAGGTGCCGGAGTTCGCGCGCGACTATCGCGTGATCACGTTCGACCATCGCGCGTTCGGGCTGAGTCGCGATGTGTCGCACGGGCCGGGGCGTCGGGCGTTTCCGCTGGACCTGCACGCGTTGCTGGACCACCTGGGCGTGGAGGAGTTCGCGATCGTGGCGCACTCGATGGGGGGGCGGACGGCGACTCCGTTTCTCTGGCTGTTCCCGGGGCGGATGAGGGCGCTGGTGCTGTCGGGGACGATCGGGGGGGCGCTGACGGATGAGGTGCGCACGATCCAGGCGGCGCACGCGGAGCGGGTCGCGGGGCAGAGCTTGCGCTCGCGATCGTTGCGGCCGGGGGCCGAGACGAAGGATCCGGCGCGCAGCCACCTCTACCGCGCGATCAACCGGCTCAACCCGCCACGGCCGCGCGAGTTCCTGGCGCCTTCGCCGGGATTGGCGCGCTGGAAGGGGTCCACGTCGCCGATGCTGGAGCGCTCCGGTATGCCGACGCTCTTTATCGTCGGCGCACACGATATGATCGTGCCCGCCAACGCGATGCGGGCCGCGCATCGGGGGCTGCCGGGCAGTCGCTTCGCGGAGATCGCGGATGCGGGCCACTCGGCGTATTTCGAGCAGCCGGAGGCGTACAACCGTGCCTTGCGGGAGTTTCTCAACGACACCTATCCGGCGGGGCCAGCCAGCGCTGCGGAGTAGGGCATGAGCGCACCAGCCGTCGTGCGGGAGCTTGAGGCCGCGCTGGGCGCTGATGCGGTGATCTGGGCGCCCGAGGACCTGCTGGTCTACGAATACGACGCGACGATCGATCGGGGAAGTCCGCAGGCGATCGCGTTCCCGTCGAGCGCGGAGGACGTGGTAGCGATCCTGGGCGTGGCACGGGCGCACGGCTTGCCGGTGACACCGCGCGGGGGGGGCACGGGGCTGAGCGGCGGCGCGCTGGCCGCGCGCGGCGGGGTGATCATCGCGATGAACCGGATGCGTCGAATCTTGGAGCTGGACCCGGGGGCGCGGACGGCGTTGGTGGAGCCGGGCGTCGTCAATCTGGACCTGGGCAACGAGGCGGCGCGACACGGGCTGGCGTATGCGCCGGACCCCAGCAGCCAGCGGGCCTGCACGATCGGCGGGAACATCGCGGAGAACGCGGGCGGTCCGCACACCCTGGCGCTGGGCACGACCACGAATCATGTGCTGGCCGTGGAGTTCGTGGACCCGACGGGGGAGGTGCACTGGCTGGGGGGTCCGACGCGCGACGCACCCGGCTACGACCTGGTGGGCTGCGTCGTGGGTAGCGAGGGGACGCTGGGCATCGTAACGAAGGCGCTGGTGCGACTGGTACCGGCGCCGGAAGCGGTGAAGACCTTCCTGGGGATCTACGACTCCGTGCGGCAGGCGTCGAGCGCGGTGGGGGCGATCGTGAAGGCGGGGATCGTGCCGGCGGCGCTGGAGATGATCGACCGGATGACGATCGCGGCGGTGGAGCCGGTCCTGAAAGCGGGCTTTCCGCTGGACGCGGATGCGATCCTGCTGGTGGAGGTGGACGGGCCGGCGCTGCAGGTGGAGGCGGAGGGGGAGATCGTGGAGGACGTGCTTCGCCAGTACGACCCGCGCGAGATCCGGACGGCGACGGAGCCGAAGGACCGAGAGGTGCTGTGGGCCGGTCGCAAGGGGGCGATCAGCGCGCTGGGGCACATCAAGCCGAACTATTACTTGCTGGACGGGGTGGTGCCGCGGACGCGGCTGCCGGAGGTGCTGGACACGGTATATCGGGTCGCGGCGGCGTACGAGTTGCCGGTCGCGAACATGTTCCACGCGGGAGACGGCAACCTGCACCCCTGCCTGCTGTTCGACGAGCGGGAGCCGGGAGTCACGGAGCGCGTGCTGGAGGCGGGGGAGGAGATCATGCGAGCGTGTGTCGATGCGGGGGGCGCGATCAGCGGGGAACACGGGATCGGACTGGAGAAGCGCTCGTATCTGCCGTGGATTTTCAGCGAGGACGATCTGGGCGCGATGCAGCAATTGCGCAGCGCCTTCGGCGCGGACGACGACTTCAACCCCTGCAAGATCTTTCCCGGCGGCCACGGCTGCGGGGAGGGGCACGGCGGGCATCAGCAGAAGCAGATCGCGAAGTTCGGGGCGGATGTGGCGATCTGATGGCGCTCCTTTGATGACGGGCATTCGATGACGGGCATTCGATGAGGGGCCGCTCAGCCGGCGCGATCGCCGACTACCGCATTGGGGGGCGCGATCCGCGCTACGTGGCGCGGCCGGCGAGCGTGGAGGCGGTCCAGGGGCTGCTGCGCGAGATATCCGCAGCGGGCGACGCGGTGATCGTGCAGGGCGGGCGCACGTCGATCGTGACGGGGAATCCCGCCGCGAGGTACGACGTGGCGCTGGACATGACGGCCCTGGACGCGGTGATCGCGCACGAGCCGGACGACTTCACGGTCACGGTGCAGGCGGGCATGCGCTTCGATGTGCTGCAGGCGTCGCTGGCGAAGCACGGGCAGTTCCTGCCGCTCGATCCGGCGCGGGCGTCTGCTACGACGATCGGCGGGGTGATCGCGCGCGGGCGCGGGGGCCTGCGCCGGGGGGCATTCGGGGGGGTGCGCGATTGGCTGATCGGCAGCACGGCGGTGCTGTCGGACGGGCGAGCGGTGCACGGCGGCGGCCGAGTGGTGAAGAACGTCAGCGGCTACGACTTGCCGAAACTGTTCGCCGGATCCTGGGGAACGTTGGGCTGCATTGTGGAGGCGTCGTTCAAGCTGCGCCCGCTACCCGCCTATGACGCGACGCTGCGGATCCCAGCGCCGGACTTCGCGACGGCGGTACGTATAGGCAGCGAGGTCGCACAGGGGATTGCGGGGCTGCAGGCCGTGATCGCGCTGGACGCCGCGACGGCAACGGCGGCTGGCCTGGAGGGGGAGGCGGTGCTGCTGATTCGCAGCGCCGGCATGGCGCCGGTGGTGGCGGAGACGATGGCGGCGACACGGGCAGTCGCGCGGGCGTCGACGGCGACCGATTCGATCTCCGACCCGGCGCTGTGGGAGCGGCTGGCGGATCTGACCGCGCCGGATGCGGAGTCGGTGCTGGTGCGGTTGGGCTTGCCGCCACCGGCGGTCGGGTTGATGAGTGAGGCCGCGTCGGAAGCGATGCCGGAGGCGTCGCGGATGGCGGTCCTGGACGGCGGACTGCTGTTCTTGCGCGCGAACCGGGTTGAGGCGACGGCCGTGCAGGCTCTGCGCGCGACGGCGACGGAGCAGGGCGGGGCGCTCACGGTCGAATCAGGGCTGCCGCCGGGACTGGACGCGTGGGGCGAGGCGGGTGGCCTGCCGATCATGCGCCGGGTGAAGGCGGAGTTCGATCCGACGGGGACGATGAGTCCGGGGCGGTTCGTGGCAGGGCTCGAGGGATGAGCGTGTTCCGCACGATCGATGCACCGTCGGAGGGGGATCTGAGCCTGTGCGTGCACTGCGGGCTCTGCCTGAATGCCTGCCCGACGTACCTAGAGCTGGGGCAGGAGACGGACTCGCCGCGCGGGCGTCTGCAACTGATGAAGGCGCTGGCCGAGGGCCGGGTGGATTACACGCCTCGCGTGCAGCAGCACTTCGACCGCTGTCTGCAATGCCGGGCCTGCGAGACAGCGTGTCCATCGCTAGTGCCGTACGGACGACTGATGGAGGCGACGCGCGCGGACTTGTTCCAGCAGGACAAGATGCTGGATCGTCGGGGGCGGCTGGTCTGGCGGCTGGTGATGCGAGGGGTATTCCCGCATCCGAATCGGCTCCGGGCGCTGGGCATGGGCCTGCGAATCTTCCAACGTTCGGGCATGCAGGGGTTGATGCGACGCAGCGGGCTGCTGGGGCGGCTGTCGGGGACGCTGGCCAGGCTGGATGCGCTGTCGCCGGACGTGCGCCGCCCGTTCTTCGAGCCGTGCGATGTGGAGCGCTACGCACCACCGGGCCCGCCGCGCGCCAGGGCGTCGATGCTGACGGGCTGCGTGATGCCGCTGAGCCACCCGGATACCCATCATGCGACGGCGCGGGCGCTGTCGCGCA
The DNA here is from genome assembly GCA_003228175.2 of Chloroflexota bacterium. GTDB lineage: Bacteria > Chloroflexota > Dehalococcoidia > Bin125 > Bin125 > TK10-74A. The sequence goes on along the minus strand of QGNQ01000065.1, from coordinate 8,239 downwards.
ATGGCGTGCAGGTCAGTGCGCCCGGGGAGCAGGTCTGCTGTGGGGCGTTGCACGCGCACGGCGGCGATGTGGAAGCGGCTCGGCAGTTGGCCCGCCGGAACATCGATGCGTTTCTGCCCCGGGACGGGGTCGAGGCGGAGGCGATCATCGTGAACGCGGCGGGGTGCGGGTCGCACATGAAGGAGTACGGGCATCTGCTGCGCAACGACACGGACTACGCCGAGCGGGCACAGGCGTTCGGCGAGCGGGTACGTGATGTGTCGGAGTACCTGGTGGAAGTTGGGTTCGAGGCGCCGTCGGGCGCGATCAATCGGGCGGTGACGTATCAGGACTCGTGCCACTTGGTGCATGCGCAGCGGGTGAAGGACGCTCCGCGGGCGCTGTTGCGATCGATTCCGGGGCTGGAGCTGCGGGAGATGCGCAGGCCTGACCAGTGTTGCGGAAGCGCGGGCCTATACTCGATTATGCAAAGTTCCCTCTCAGGCGCTATCCTCCGGGACAAGATGTCCGATATCGCCAACACCAACGCGGATCAGGTCTGTTCAGCGAACCCCGGCTGCTTGCTGCAGCTGGACGCTGGCATTCGTCTTTATGTCGATGACATGAGTGGGGATCGAAGCCCGCACGTGATCGACTTGCTGGACGAGAGTTACCGCGCGGCGGAAGGCGACGACTACGCTCGGCGCCCGGAGTGATCGCGGGAGGCCCGCCGGGCGCGACGGCGCTGCCGGCCGGGACCGTGCTACCGGCCGGGACCGTGCTACCGGCCGCGAGGGACGTTGATCCGTTCGTTCAGAAGCTCGCCGACGCGGCTGCGCTGTCGGGACTGCTGGTCTTCCTCCACCCACTGGTGCTGCCGTTCTCTACGGAGACTTTGGCAGCGGCGTGTCTGTACGCGGGGCTGGGGCTGGTGGCGGCGGGCTTCATCCGGGTCACGACGCGGCTGGATGCACAGGGGGGCATCGCGCTGACGTTTACGGCGCTGGCAGGGGTCGCGGCGCTGATCGTGACGGCGGGATTCGGAGTGCTGCTGCTGCCGTCGTTCGCGCTGTGGTTTGCGACGACGGCGCGGCTGATCCGCCCCAGCGACCCGACCCGCGTCGCGCAGCAGGTGCTGGGCGTCGCGCTGGGGTTCGTGGTGGTCTGGCTGGCGGTCGTGACACTGCTGGTCTGAATCAGTACGATCGCGGTGGGGGAGAACGGCATGGCGCTCTTGGCGCGGGCGCGGCGGCCCGAACGCACGCTGCCTGTGGGGGCCGGGCTGATGGGATTGCTGGGCTTGGGGGTGTTCGCGCTGGGCTTGGAGACCGTGCCGGTGGCGGTCATCTTGCCGGTGGTTGGTCTGGGGCTCGTCACGGGGACTACGGCGGGCTGGACGAGCGATGCACGACTGGCGGGGGCAAGCATCTTGTTCGGCGTCTTTCTGACGACCGTCGTGGCGATTGCCGGCGCGTTTAGCGTCGGCTTCCTGTTCGCGCCGGCGGCGATGCTCTGGCTGGTGAGCGGGCTCCCGTTGCTCTGGCGGCGGCGAGAGTCCGGCACACCGTCAGCGGCGCTGGCCGGGCTGGGGCTTGGGCTGCTCCTGCCGGCCGCCCTGCTGATCGCGGTGTTCGCGGTGGGGGTGGTGGTTTCCTTCGTCACACAATTCGACTGAGCACCAGGCTGGACGGAGGCTCCGCTAGTCTGGGCGCGGGCCGCGCGAGCGGGCCAAATGAAGCGGGGGATCGATGCTTTACGAACTGCGCACGTACACGGCCGCACCGGACCGGATGCGCGCGCTCCAGGCGCGCTTTCGCGACCACACGTTGGGGCTGTTCGAGCGGCACGGGATCGAGAACGTGGCCTACTGGACGACGATGGTGGGCGGCCCCAGCGACGAGCTGATCTACCTGTTGCGGTATGAGTCGATGGCGGCGCGGGAGTTGGCTTGGCGCGGCTTCGTGGCAGACGAGGAGTGGCGGAAGGTATTCCGCGAGTCGACGGAGGCGGCCGGGGGCTCGTTGACCGTGTCGACGGAGGCGCGCTTCTTGACGCCGACCAACTTCTCGCCGGGCGACCATGGGGGCGATCCGGGAGGGGAAGCGGCGCCACGGTTGTTCGAGTGGCGTTCGTATACGGCGTCGTTGGACCGGATGGGCGAGTTGCTGCGCCGCTTCCGCGACACGACCGTGGCGAAGTTCGAGGAGCACGGCGCGACGAACGTCGGCTACTGGCTGAATGCGGTTGGGGGTCGGAACGACGAGTTGCAGTATGCGCTGGCGTATCGGGACATGGCGCACCGGGAGCAGGTCTGGGGGGCGTTCGGTCAGGATCCGGAGTGGCTTGCGGTGCGCGCCGACAGCAACAAGGACGGCAACCTGGTAGCGCATCTGTCGAACAGCTTCCTTGCGCCGACGGACTACTCGCCGCTGCGCTGAGACGGAGCGGCCGGGGCCGGCGGGTGGAGTTCCCGGGCCCGCAGCCTCCTGATCCCTCGTCTGTATGCTGCGGAACTGGCGAGACCCAGCCGGGCTGGGCGAGCGGGGAGGGCGGGTATGGACTTCGAAAGTCGCGATCTGCGGAACGCGCTGGGCCGATTCCCCACGGGGGTCACGGTGATCACGTCGGGCGCGCCGGGGATGGAATACGGGATGACTTGCCAGTCGTTCACGTCGCTGTCGCTGGAGCCACCGCTGGTGCTGGTTTGCGTGGGCAACGAGACGGGCATGCGCCGGATTGTGGAGGAGACGGGGGCGTTCACCGTGAATGTCCTCAGTGCGGCACAAGAGGACCTGTCCGGCTTCTTCGCCAGCAGTAAGCGACCGGCGCCGCCGCACCAGTTCGACGATGTCGCGTACACGCCCGGTGAAACGGGGACGGCGCGGATCCGCGGTGCAACCACGGTCTTCGACTGCCGGTTGAAGGAGCTGCTGGAGGGCGGGGACCATCGCATTGTGGTGGGCGAGGTGGTGGCGTTCGAGGAGACGGCCGACGATCCGCCGGTGCTGTTCTTTGGGGGCGCCTACCGGAGGCTGGCCGATCCGGCCGACGCCTAGCCGATGGATGCGTTGGACGAGACGCCGGCGCAGCTGATCTGGCGCGACCCGCCGGTGGCGGCGGCGGACTATGCCCCTGCGATCTGGGTGCCACTGACGCGCCTGCTGGGCGCGCATCGACGGCTGCTGACGATGGCGGAGCGGCTGCCGGAGGCTGTCTGGGAGGCGGACAGCGAGATCCCCGGCTGGCGACGGCGCGACGTGCTGGCGCATGTGACGTCGCAGGGGGCGCAACACCACCGGCCGCTGCTGGCGGTGCTGGCGGGTGCGCCCCTGGTGGAGTGGCAGGCGGACGCGGACGATCCGACGGTGGATTCGGCGTCGTGGAACGCGCGGGCGGTGGCGGAGCGGGTGGAGTGGCCGATCGCGCGGCTGGCGGAGGAGCTGGAGGCCAATCTGGGGGAGAGTCTGCGGCTCTGGGCGGCGGTAGAGAACGGGCAGATCCTGCAGTCGTACGGGCTTGCGCCGAATCTGCTGTCGGGGATCGAGAAGCATGCGTCGCACATCGACGGGCACGCGGACCAGATCGTCAATGGGCCGCAGATGCTGCGCTAGGGGCGCGGTCGAATCCTGTGGCGGCTGCGGTCAGGAGCGGAGAATGGCCTCAGATGCGGGGGACGCCAATGGAGGCGCGCTGGATGCGCTCGGCGGCGGCGACGGCGACGCTGTCGACGAGGGAGGTAGCGGCGCGATTCATGAGCAGTTGGGCGAGGCCGCGCTTGGGTCGCAGGATGGCAGTCTTGGGTTCGATTTCGGCGCGGGCGGCGACCCAGTCGACGGCGTCGTCGAGACCGCCCAGTTCGTCGATCAGGCCGACCTCTTTGGCCCTTGCGCCGAGGAAGACTTCACCGGTGGCGATGGCCTTGATCTTGTCAGGATCGAGGCCGGGGCGGCCTTCATCGACGATTTCGAGGAAGCGGGCGAGGATGTCGTCGATGAATTGCTGCTCGCGGGCCTGCTCTTCCGGCGTGGCGGCGCGGAAGATGGAGCCCATGTCTTTGTAGGCGCCGGTCTTGGCGACGTTCATCTCGACGCCGATGCGGTCGAGCAGTTGCTCGACCATGGGTCGAAGGGAGATGACGCCGATGGAGCCGATGATGGAGCTGGGCAGGGCGAAGATTTTCTCCCCAGCGCAGGCGACCATGTAGCTGCCGGAGGCGCCAACGCCGCGCACGGCGGCGACGACGGGCTTGCGCTTGCCGAGGGCGCGGGCGGCCAGGTAGATGTCCTCGGAGGCGTAGGGGCTGCCACCGGGGGAATCGATGTCGAGGACGACGGCTTTGTAGCGCGGGTTGTCGCGGACCTGACGCAGGAGCTGGGTGAAGTCGCGGGCGTGGAGCTTGACGCCGATGACGCCGGTCAGTTCGATGACGGCGACTCGCGGCGGAAGGTAGGCGTTGAGGTCCATGGCGGCTCCCGGGGATTCACGGTGCGGAGGTCATTAGTTTCGCGGCGCGGGCCCGGGCGGGCAATCAAGTTGGATCCGTCTGTGCCGGGGGCGGACTGTGGCCAAGGATTCCCGGACGTGGGCCGGTGATCGCGAGCTGGCCCGTTGATCGAGATCAGACGGGGCGGCATGCTAGGAGCCGGTTGGTGAAGGAGTGCGCCCGTGGCTGAAGTTGAAGTTTGTCCGTTGGCGGAACTGCCGCCGGGATCGGTGACGGCGGCGGAGGTGGACGGCACGCGGGTGTGCGTGGCGAATGTGCACGGCGAGGTCTATGCGGTGCAGGACTCGTGCCCGCACTTGTTCGCGAATCTGTCGGCGGGGGAGCTCAAGGGCGCGAGCATCGTTTGCCCGTGGCACGACTCCGAGTTCGACATGCGGACGGGGTCGACGAAGCGGTGGCTGCCGAGCGGGATGTGGGATTTGATTAATCGCACGGCGCCGCCGATGCCGCCGTTCTTGGAGGCGAAGCTGAAGCCGTCGCGGATCCGGGCGTTTCGGACGCGGGTCGTTGATGGGGTGGTGCGGGTGTCGGACGACTGAGGTCGGTGTCGCGGGCGGACTAGTTGCGGGGCAGGCCGAGGCCGCGGGTGGCGATGATGTTGCGCATGATCTCGGAGGTGCCGGAGGCGATGCTGTAGGAGGTGATGCCCATGTAGGCGTCGGGCATGGCGCCCCAGAAGGGCGGGTCGCCGGCGGAGCCGCGTCGGAGCTGACCGCTGAGGCCGATCATGTTGACGCCCATGCGGGTGATCGCGGCCTGGACCTCGGAGCCGAAGACTTTCGACATGGAAGCCTCGTAGTTGGGAACTTGGCCCTGCGATTGCAGCCAGGTGACGCGGTAGGCGAGCAGACGTGAAGTCTCGGAGGCGATCCAGAGGTCGGCGAGCTGGGTGCGGATGCGCGGGGTGCGCAGCTCCTCATGGTCGCGGATGTAGGCGGCCATTTCCTCGAGCACGCGACCGCCCCAGGCGATGCGGGCGATGCCGGAGCGTTCGTAGTCGAGGGTGGTGGTGGCGACGTACCAGCCGCGGTTCTCTTCACCGACAACGTTGGAGCGGGGGACGCGCACGTCCTCCATAAAGATCTCGTTGAAGGCGTGGGAGCCGAGCATGTTGGTGAGGGGGCGCACGGTGACACCGGGGCTCTTCATGTCCATGAGCAGATAGGTGATGCCCCGGTGCTTGGGGGCGTCAGGGTCTGTGCGGACGAGGAGCATGCACCAGTCGGCCAGGTGGCCGCCGCTGTTCCAGATCTTCTGGCCGTTGATGATGTAATCGTCGCCGTCGAGGACGGCGCGGGTTTGGAGGGAGGCGAGGTCAGAGCCGGAGCCGGGCTCGGAGAAGCCCTGGCACCAGACCTCTTCACCGTTGGCGATGGCGGAGAGGTGCTTGGCTTTTTGGTCGTCGGTGCCGTGGTGCATGATGGAGGGGCCGGCCATCTGGACGCCCATGCCGCCGCCCGGCGCTCTGGAGTAGCCCGATTCTTCGTTGAAGATGAGCTGCTGCATGGGGCTGGCCTCCATGCCGCCGAACTCTTTCGGCCAGTGCAGGGTGAGCCAACCGCGGTCGGCGAGCTTGTGCACGAACTGGCCGTTGAAGGCGTCCTCCTGCCGGCTGACGGTGTCGCGGTCGTTCTGCATGCGCCAGTGGTCGGCGGGGAGTTCGGTTTGGAAGAAGTTGCGCACGTCGGTGCGGAAGGCCTCGTCTTCGGTGCTGAAGCGGTACTCGACGGTCATGGCGACTCCCAACGCTCGCGAATCAGTTCCCTTAGCGACCCTGGAAGTTGGGCTCGCGCTTTTCCATGAAGGCGAGGGGGCCTTCTTTGGCATCGTCGGTGCTGCGGGCGATGACCATGGCATGCTCGGCCATTTCCAGCGCCTCGTGGGGGCCGGTCTCGGCCGACCGGTAGGCGAGGCGTTTGATCAGTTGCACGGAGACGGCGGGCATATTGGCGATCTGGCCGGCGAACTCCATGGTCTCGGCGATGAGGTCTTCGTGCGGGACGACTTTGGTGACGTAGCCGATCGCCAGGGCTTCATCGGCCATGAAGATGCGACCGCTCCACATCAGCTCCAGCGCTTTGGCCATGCCGACGATGCGCGGCAACCAGTATGCGCCGCCGTCGCCGGGCACGAGGCCCATGCGGACGTAAGCCATGCCGAACTTGGCCTTTTCGGATGCGATGCGGATGTCGGCCATGGAGGCCATGTCCATGCCGGCGCCGACGGCGGCGCCGTTGACGGCGGCGATGTAGGGCTTCTCGATGTTCTGCAGGATGCGGGGCACGGGCTGGACGGAGTTGCGCAGGTTGTTGCGGTTGTCGGCGATGGAGTCGCGCTGGCCGAGGACGCCGGCGCCGGCGCTCTCGCTGGCGACGTTGGCTCCGGAGCAGAAGCCGCGCCCGTTGCCGGTGACGACGATGACACGCACGTCGTCGTCGAGGTGGGCCTCTTGGAGGCGGTCCACCCAGTCGGTGAGCAGGTCATGGTCGAAGGCGTTGAGCCGCTCGGGGCGGTTGAGGGTCAGGGTGGCGATGTGATCCTGCACGTCGTAGAGGACGGCGTCGCTCATGGGGTGCCTCTTTCGTTGGGAGGGTGCTGGCTGGGCGACTGGGGCGCGCGTCTCCGGTCGATGCACGTGGGGGGGCCGCGGCGGTGAGGATACCCGCTGGCGATTCGAGCCGAAAGCCGCTGGGGCGGAGGAGTCCGGTCAGCTGCCGGTCAGGCGAACGCGGTCGCCCACGGCGATGGTGTTTGCGGCGAACCAGCCCTGGTTGACCTCCAGGGCCCAGCGGTAGGCATCGGCGGGCCGGACGGATGTCTCGTCGAGGGGCTGCATGTCGCGGATCTCCTGGATGCGGCCGTCGGCGCCGATGAAGGCGATGGAGAGCGGAATCAGGGTGTTGCGCATCCAGAAGCCACCACCGGTGTCGGCGGGGAAGAGGAAGAGCATGCCGGAGTCGTCTGGGAGCTGCTCGCGGAACATGAGGCCACAAGCGCGATGCGTAGGCGTGTCGGCGAGTTCGATCTCGATGGTGAGGGTGGCGGCTGCCTCACGATCGATGGCGAGCTGAGCGCTCTGGAAGCGAATCTGGGCACGCCATTGCCAGTGGACGGCCTGGGTGGCGCGAATCCAGTACGCCGTACCCGTGGCGAGGCTCTGCAACGAGTCGGGCGCGTCACTGTTGATAAAGGCGACGACCCATTCCTGGACGCCGGCGCGCCACTGCCAGACGGACTCGATGCTGGGCCGGGCGATGGTGAGGGCATCGTCGACGAGCAGGGTTTCGCCGCCGTAGGCGACGTTGTTCCAGCCAGCCTCCAGTGAGACGGCCGTGGCGTTCTGTGCGCCGAGCTCGCCGGGGCGGACTGCGAGCAGGACGACGCCGATCGCGATAGCGAGGAGCAGCAGGCGTCGGACGAGGGCGCGCTGATTCATCAATGCAGTGTACGGATGGGTCTGTACGCGGTGGAGGGGGCGCGGGTGGGCGGTTTGGGCCGGGGGATTGCGGCATGGCGGGGCGGCAATTGGGGCTGGGGGCAGGGTGATGCGTCGCCGGTTGGAAACTAGGCTCGAGATCGTTATGTCGCTCTCCACAGTCGTCCCATTGGGGTGTGCGAATGCGGCGAGGAAGGGAGGGGATGCGATGGGCGACTTCGCGGACTATGTGCGCCTGCTGGCGGGGCCACGAGCGTCGACAGGGGAGACGGGCCGAGCGTTCCTGCGGGCGGCGACGGAGACGGTGCTGGCGTCGTACG
>QGNQ01000064.1 GCA_003228175.2 Chloroflexota bacterium | reverse complement strand
GTGTGGTGGCCCACGAAGCCGGTGGCGCCGGTCAGGAGAATGCGCACGCGGGCTTTTCCGGCGGTGATGGGGGGAGCGGGGGGTGGGTCAGCTGATGACGCTGTGCTTGCGACCCAGCTCGCCGAAGAGTTCGAGGGCGTGGCTGAGTTGCTCGTCGGTGTGGGTGGCGATGCAGGAGGTGCGGAGGGTGGCCTGGCCGCGGGGGACGGCGGGGGTGATGACGGCGTTGGTGTAGACGCCGTGGGCGAGCAGGTCTTTCCAGAAGACGGCGGTCTTGACTTCGCTGCCGATTTTGACGGGGATGATGGGGGTGGCGCTATCGCCGATGTCGAAGCCCATGGAGCGGAAGCCTTGGCGCAGGCGCAGGCCCAGTTCTTTGACGCGCTCAACGCGCCAGGGTTCTTCGATCATGCAGTGGAGGGCGGCGAGGGCGGCGGCGGCGGAGGCGGGCGGCAGTGAGGCGGTGAAGATCATGGGGCGGCCGAAATGTTTGACGTACTCCAGGACGTCGGCGGGGCCGGCGAGGAAGCCGCCGACGGAGGAGAGGGTCTTGCTGAAGGTGCCGATGATGAGGTCGCCGCCGTCCTGGAGGCCGAAGTGGCTGGCGGTGCCGCGGCCGCCCTCGCCAATGGTGCCGATGGCGTGGGCGTCGTCGACGAGGAGGCGGGTGTTGTGGCGGCGGCAGACTTGGACGATTTCGGGGAGGGGGGCGATATCGCCCTCCATGGAGTAGACGCCATCGATGATGACGATCCGGGCGTCGTCGCTGGGGATTTTGCTGAGGACTTCGTCGAGGTGCTGGGGGTCGTTGTGGCGGAAACGGACGGTGTCGCCGGCGGCCATGGCGGCGCCGTCGTAGATGGAGGCGTGGTCTGACTTATCGATGACGGCGGTGCAGCCGCGGTCGACGAGGGCGGAGATTGCGCCGAGGTTGGCGAGGTAGCCGGTGGAGAAGACGAGGGCGGATTCCTCGCCGAGGAAGTCGGCGATGAGCTCTTCCAGCTCTACGTGGAGGGGGCTGGTGCCGTTGAGCAGGCGGGAGCCGGTCATTGAGGGGCCGTAGTGCTCCAGGGCGTCGCGGGCGGCGGCCATGACTTTGGGGTGGCGGGTGAGGCCGAGGTAGTTGTTGGAGCCAAGCATGAGGACGCGATTGCCGTTGATGACGGCTTCGTTGCCCTCGTTGACGTCGATGGGCTGGAAGAAGGGGTAGAGGCCGACGGCCTTGGCCTGCTTGGCGAGCTGGAAGTTGGCGATGCGCTTGAAGATGTCGGGGCTCTTGGCGTCCAGGTGGCGCCCTTCGATCTCTTCCATGGGGAGGTCGTCTAGGTCGTGGTCGATGACCTGGGTCATGCGTTGCCTGTCTCGATCTGGTCACGGGGCCAGCCGCGCTTCGTGGCGGCTGGGCGTGCGCGTTAACGCGTTCCCGACAGCCTACCGACTCGTTTCAGCGGGGGAAACGGCATCCGGGCGTGCCGGGGGGGCGGAGCCGGGAGGGGGCGGCGGGGGATCGGCGGAGAGGAAGCTGCGCAGGGGCTGGGGCAGGGGCAGTCCGTGGCGCTCGACGAGGAAGGCGAGTTTCATGCCGATGGCGGCGACGAGCAGGCCGAGGAGGGCGTCGATGAACCAGTGATTGCCGGTGGCGACGATGCTGATGAACATGAGGGCGGGCAGGGCGAGCATGAGGGCGGCGCCTTTGCGGCCGCCGAACATGCGGTACATGGCGACGCCCATGATGAGCGCGAAGCCCTGATGCATGCTGGGCACGGCGGCGTATTGATTGACGACGGTGGAGTCCTCGTACTGGAGGGCGAAGACGTCGCGGAGGGTGTCGACGAAGCCGGCGCCGGGGAAGAGGCGGGGGGGGGCGACGGGGAAGGTGACGTAGACGACGAGGGCGATGGCTCCGGCGGCGAAGATGGCGTTGCGCGCCCAGACGTAGTCCCCGCGTCGGCGGAAGAGGGTGAAGACGGCGATGACGACGATGAAGGGGAAGTGGCCCCAGAAGTACCAGAGGCTGAGGAAGTCGACGAGGCCCTGCCAGCTGAGGACGGCGGCCTGCAGGTTGAGCTCGGAAAAGATGCCGAGAGCGCGCTCGGCGCTGACGAGGAGTTTCGCGTTTTCGAGGGCGTCGAGGGCCCGATCAGCGGAGACCGATCGGACGACCTGGTAGAACCCGTAGGCGACGCCGATGAGCAGCACTTCGCGCGGGAAGCGGAGGCCAATGACTCGATTGACGGTCGGTCGCATCATGCTCTGTATCCGTGGGGGGAGGATACCGAACGGTCGTATGGATTCGCAACATGTGCTGCGCTCTGTGGAGCGCATTGGGGGCGTGGCCAGCGCGGGGTGGCCAGCGCGGGGTGGCCAGCGCGGGGGGGAAGGAGTTAGGTCGATTTTCGGGCAGGTTTCTTGGTTGCCGTGCGGGTGGACTTTTTGGCGGCCGTCTTCGCGGTCTTCTTGGCCGTGTTCTTGGCAGGGCGGGGACGGCGCAGCACTTTCTCTTCGTCGGCGAGCTGGTCCGGGTCGAGGAACATGCGGGCGAAGTCGCGGGTGGGCATGCCGGTGAGGGTTTCGTAGCGGATGTTGCCGCCGGAGGCCTCGCGGTTGAGGATGGTCATGGCGATTTCCATGGTGGGGCAGTCGAGCGTGACGACGAAGTCGTAGGCGCCCATGGTGGCGTAGGAGGAGATGACGCGGCCGCCGAGGCGCTGGGCGCGCTTGACGGCTTCCTCGTGGCGGGCGGTGAGGTGGCCGATGTTGGTCATGCCGGCGTCGGTGACTTTGCCGAGAGCGACGAAGATGGGCATGGGCGTCTCCTGGGGTGGAACCCGGGGGCGGTTGGGCGGGCGCGGTGGTGATCCGCGGGCCCGAACCGGAGCCCGGGTAGGGGTGCGGGGTGGGTCGCGCGCATTCTAGGCGGACGGGCGCGGTGGACGCGGTTTGGGATGATGGAGTGCGGCGATTGCTGTGGGGAGCGGGTCGTGTTTGGGAGGGGACTTGCGTCCAGGGCGTGGATGCGTACAGTGCGAGGCTGGTGGCGGCCCCTGAACTCGGGGGTTCATTGTGCGTATCCAGCCCAAGACAGCCGCGGTCTACGCCGCGAGTGCATTTCTCTTTCTTCTCATTTTTGGGGTCGGCTGGCCAGGACCAGGCACGTGGCTGCTTGTGTTCTCGCTGATGCTGATCGCGGCGGCAGCGGCGGCCTGGTGGCTGGATGGGGCGATTGTGCCTCAGCAGCGGGCGGGCGCGGTGATGGCGGGCGGTGGTGGAGGCCAAGCGGGAGGTAACCCCTTTTCGGCGCGGCACCCGGCGCGCGGCGCGGGACGTCGGGGGGATTCGATGCTGCTGAACCTGGGCTTCCCCGGTCCGGATGGCCGCGGCCAATGGGTGCTGCCCGACCGTGTGCATCTGACGGCCTTGGCCGGTGCGGTGGGCCTGCTGGCGATGATCATCTTTGTCGGTGGGACGCTGGGTGGCGGCGGCAACGCGGCGCCGGCCGCGCTGACAAGCGAACAGACCGCACCCGCGATCGACTTCGCGGCGACGGGCCAGGCCAGCACGGAGGGCACGGTTGCGCCGGCCGGGGACGGTACGACCGTGCCCGAGACGCAGAACAGCGCGGATGCTGTGACGGTGACGCCGCCGGCGACTGGGGCGGGTGCGACCGGCGCGGAGAACGCGGTCGAGGTCGGGACGGCGCCGATCGTGCTGCCGACGCCGACGGCGCCGCTGCCCGCGCCGGCGCGCCCGTTGGATGCGCCGGCGAGTCTGCCGACGGCGGACGAGTCGATCGTGCATGAGGTGGTGTCTGGCGACACGATTTACGATCTGGCGATCACGTACGGGTCGTCGATTGAGGCGATCTTGGATGCGAACGGTCTGGGTGGGAATGCGACGATCAATATCGGCGACCGGTTACTGGTCCCGGCGGTGGAGTCGAGCAGCGCGGTGGAGTAGGCACCGTCGTGTGAGCACGACGTTCGAGCGAACTGCACAGGGGAGGACGAAAGTCCTCCCCTGTTTGCTGGGTCGGCTGGGAGCGGGAGTCCCAGCTCCGCTTGAGCCTCTACCCGCTGTCAGGGGGAGAGGGAGAGGCGGGGATTCGTATGGGACTCGGTTCTTCGTATCGGGCCTATTCGGACGGAGGGCGCGCTGCGCCGCCGGCGACGGCGGGCACGATGCTGACTTCGTCACCTTCCGCGACGGCGGTGCTGAGGCCGTCGAGGAAGCGCACGTCTTCGCCGTTGACGAAGACGTTGACGAAGCGTCGGATCTCGCCGCCTTCGTCGAGCAGGCGGGCCTCCAGGCCGGGGTAGGTCGTCTCGAGGTTGGAGACGATGGCGGCCAGCGTGTCGCCGGAGGCGCTGACGATGTCCTGCTCTTGGGTGAGTTTGCGCAGGGGCGTGGGGATTCGAACGGTCACGGGCATCGCGGGGCCCTCTCAGGGAAGGGTTCGTTGGGCGGCTGGTTGATCTTGCAGGCATTATGCCGCGCGGGAACGCTAGCGCCCAATCTGCCTGGCGGGTGGTGGAGGGCGGCTGGGCTGCGCCTGGAGCGGAGGGGGCTCAGGCGGGCGGGGGGAGACTGCGGCCGACGGCGGGGGCGAGGGCGGCGATGCGGGCGCTGAGGGCGACGAACTGGTCCGGGGTGAGGGACTGGGGGCCGTCGGCGAGGGCACGGTCGGGGTTGGGGTGGAGTTCGAGGATGAGCCCATCGGCCCCGGCGGCGATGGCGGCCAGAGCGAGGTCCGGGACGAGTTCTGCCCGGCCGGAGGCGCGGGCCGGGTCGGCGAGGACGGGGAGGTGGGTGAGGCGCTTGAGGGCGGGGATGGCGCTGATGTCGGGGGTGAGGCTGGTGGCGGTCTCGTAGGTGCGGATGCCGGCCTCGCAGAGGACGACGTTGGGGTTGCCGGCGAGCAGGATGCGCTCTGCGCTGAGCAGCCATTCGTCGAGGGTGGCGGAGAGGCCGCGTCGGAGGAGGATGGGCTTGCCGGTGGCGGCGACGGCTTCGAGGAGGCCGAAGTTGGTCATGCTGTGGGCGCCGATTTCCAGGGCGTCCGCGTAGCGGGCGACGGTCTCTAGGGCGGCGATGTCTGGGACCTGCTCGAGGATGGGGAGGCCGGTGGCTTGGCGGGCGGCGGCGAGGTGGCGGAGGCCGTCTTCGCCCAGCCCGGTGAAGGCGTAGGGGGACTGGGCGGGACGGAGGGCCCCGCCCATGAGGACGGTGGCGCGGCCTTGGCGCAAGGCGGGGGCGAGGGCGCTGAGTTGCGCGGCCGATTCGACGGCGCCGGGGCCGACGATGAGGGCGAGTTGTTCGCCGCCGATGAGGGCCGCGTCGCCGATGCGGACGGTAGTGGGCTCGGGGTGTGAATCGAGGCTGGCCCGGTCGTAAGACTTGCCCAGGAGGACGACGCCGACCACATGGGGCAGGAGGCGGACGTCTTCCTGGAGGGCGGGCGTGGCGGGCCCAACGACGGTGATGATGGTGCGCTCGACGCCGACGGTGCGCTCGCCGCGGCAGCCCTGCTCTTGGAGGCGGGCGAGCACGTGGTCGATGTCGGCGGGGGTGGCGTTGGCGCCCATGACGATGACCACGGGAGGGTCCTTTCTGGGGGGCCGCTCGCGACTTGGTCTTTCCGGGCAGCGCTGACGACGGGGCCTTTCAGGACGCCGGTGGCGACGCGGCGTGGGACGAATCAGGCGTCGGGCGTGTCCGCGTCGGGGGTGAGCTGCCAGGTGACGCGGCAGGCGTCGCAGATGAGGACGGCGAGGGCGGATCCTTCGCCTGCGACCTCTTCGTAGCCGAGTTGGAGGTCGTTCCCGCAGTCGGGGCAGACGGGGCGGAGCAGGTAGTCAAAGTCGCCGCTGCTGACGGCGGCGCGGTGCAGCAGGGTGTCGATGTCGGCCCACTCGTCGAAGGGGACGTGGCGGACGGCGAAGCCCTGCTGTTCCCAGTCGGAGGTCACCATGAGGGGGGCTCGCTTCCGTGTCGGTCTGCCGTGTGCGGGTACGCGGGCGCCTGTGGGGATGGGGGGTGTTGGGGCGCGCGGCTGGCTCGAATGCTAGCCAGAGGGGTGGGATGGGGCCACTGGGGTGTCGGGGCTCCCCCAGTGGCCCCATCCCACCCGGGGGAGCCGGGGGATCAGAAGTGTGTTCTCGTTCCCTTCCCTCTCCCCCAGCCGCTGTTAAACAGTCGGCGTGCAGTCGCGCGCCTAGGACCCTTGCCTGAGGGAAGGGAGAGGGGAGTTGGAGGAACGATGTGTGGTCGGTCTCGACTGGAGGTAGCTGGAATGGGGGCGATCCGGGTGGACGAGGTGAGGGCCGCTCGCCGGGTTGGCGAGCGGCCCTCGGGGGAACCGCGACCCTCATCCACAAGGTTGGGGGGAATAAAAACGGTTGGGACGCCCATGCGCCAGGGGTATCGAAGCCGGGTCGACGCACGACAGCCAGCGACCTGGCGTCGCTTGCAAGCGACGCGCGCGGCAGGTTGCACTCTTGCGGAGCGGCGCTGGTGGCGCGGGGGCGCGCTAGACGGCGAGTGGTGTGGTCTCGCTGTCTCGGTAGGTGGCGCGCCGGTCGGGCTTCCAGGAGGTGGAGCCGCTGGCGAAGATGTCGGAGTTGTTGCCCCGGTCGCGGCCTTCGAAGTGGTTGAGGAAGCGCTTGCGACGGCCGCATTTGCGGCATTCGCCCCAGCTGGTCTCGCCGTTGGGCGGTCGGACCAGCCAGTGATGCATGCAGCTGGCGGTGAGTGTGGGCGCTTCTGTGGCGGCGGTCTCCGGGATCGTCTGCGTCACCATGGGTCGTTCTCCCCCTCCCGCGAGTCACGCGGGCGCTCCCGGCCGGTGGACAGCGAAGTCCAGGGGCAGGGGCGAATCATCTGGTCGGTTGGGAGATAGCTGGTTACGAGTCCAGCACGACCTACAGACATAGGGTGATCGTGTGAGGGCGGTGGGTCAACGCACTACAGGAGTCTTTTACGGCGGATTTACGGGGGATCCGGGCGTCGCAAGCGTGGTGGTGCGGGCGATCCATAAACGAACGGTGCGCTGAGGCCAGCGGTTATGTCGGTGGGCCCGCGAGTCGGCCAGTGATGGCGTAGCGGTGGTCGTCGCCACGGCGGACGGCGGCGGCGGCGCGCCAGGCGGCATACGCCTGCAAGACGTAGTAGCCGAGGTAGAAGGGCAGGACGGTGAGGACGACGGCGAGGACGAGCGATGCGTCGGTGTAGGCGGACTCCCAGGCGAAGACGGCGATGACGGCGACGAGGGTGATCAGCATGAGGGCGACGTTGAAGCTGAGGAACTGGAAGAGGGCGGCCTGCAGGGCTTGGCGGGCGGCCCAGACGGATTCCCGCTGCTGGGTGCGGTAGACGCCGACGGCGGTGAAGACGCCGAGCAGTGGGACGAGGTTGAAGAAGGCGGCCATGTGCGCACGGGCGGCCGCATCGCGGGCGGCAGCGTCCCGGTCGGGGGGCGTTGGGTTGGGGTCGGGAGGGAGGGGGGCAGCGGCCGGAGTCGCGGGTGACGGGGTCGTCATAGGCGCGTCCTTGGGCGCGGCTCCGAGCGGACGCCCAAGGGGCGGCCAGGCGAGCGGAGCGGGTTGGTCTGCCCGCGATGATCGCTTGTGGGCATCGGTGGTGGCATGGGTGGGGCGCAGTATAGGTCGCGGAGCGCGAGGGGAAGCTCTGGAAGCGGGCCGCCGGACGATCGCATTACCGTTCGGTAAATCGTGGGGTCACGGAGGCGGATCCGGATTGCGGCAGGCGCTGAAGACGGCCTAGCGTACGTGCGATCGAGTTCGTCTCGCTTGGGTACGCCGCTCACTTGCTTTGGGGATTTGGGTTGAGGTGGGTGGGGCGACCCGAGAGAAACGGAGAAAGACTCGAGTCGGCCCCACCCGGGGAGGAAGCGAACCCGCTTGGGGAAGCGGGTTCACCGTGTCTATCTTCGCACATCCGTTCCGATTTCTCCATAAGGCGTCAATAGCGCAGGCGTCGTTGCTGGCGCGTGCGTGCGTCTGCGTCTGCGTGGGCCGGGCTGGCTCGCGGGCTGTCGGGGGCGGGGCGTGTGGCTGGGCCGGGCGCGGGAGGTGTTGGGTTCGATTCTGACTGCGTCGCGACGCAGGGCCCTATCTTCGGTCCCAGGGGGCCTTCGGTCCCGGACGGCTCTGCCGCGGGGCGCGAGGAACGGGGGATGCGAATGGCGTCGAGCGAGACAACCGACGGGACTGCGGCGCAGGCGGAGGACTACATCCGCCGCAGTTTGGCGCATCTGTGGATCCCGACGCAGCAACCGAACGAGTTGGCGGAGGACGACGCGCTGCTCGTGATTGAGTCGGGCGAGGGGGTGATGCTGCGCGACAGTAAGGGCCGCCAGTACATTGACGCGCTGTCTGGGCTGTGGGTCGTGAATGCGGGGCACGGTCGTAGTGAGTTGGCGGAGGTGGCGCGCGATCAGATGGCGCGCCTGGGGTTCGCGAACGCGTACGCGTACGCGTCGCCGCCAGCGATTGATTTGGCCAGCAAGCTGGCCGCGATCACGCCGTCGAACCTGACGCGGGCGTTTTTCGTGAGCGGCGGCTCGGAGGCGGTGGAGACGGCGCTGCGCTTGGCGAAGCAATACCACTACAACCGGGGGGACCAGAAGCGCTTCAAGGTGATCTCGCGGATCGGGTCGTATCACGGGACGACGATGGGGGCGATGAGCGTCAACAATGCGTCGTATCTGAACCGGACGCCCTTCGAGCCGCTGATGCCGGGCTCGATCGCGGTGCCGAATATCAACTGTGATCGCTGTCCCTATGAGAAGACGTTCCCGGAATGCGACGTGTTCTGCGCGCGCACGATTGCGGATGTGATCCGGTTCCACAAGCCGGAGACGATCGCGGCGATTATCGCGGAGCCGATCTCGACGGCGCACGGCAGCTGGGTGCCGGACGCGCAGTATTGGCGGACGCTGCGGGCGCTGTGCGACGAGTACGGCATTGTGCTGATCGCGGACGAGGTGATCACTGGGTTCGGCCGCACGGGCACGTGGTTCGGGATGGAGCATTTCGATACGCCGGGGGCGGGGCCGGGGACACACGTGCAGGCGGACATCATGACGATCGCGAAGGGGCTGTCGTCGGGCTACCAGCCGATTGCGGCGGCGCTGGCGTCGGAGAAGATCGCGCAGGCGTTTATCGGGGAGGCGGAGGACACGTTCATCGGCGGGGTGACGTTCGGCGCCCACCCGGTGGCTTGCGCGGTGGCGCTGGCGAACATCGCCATCATTGAGCGGGAGAATCTGGTGGAGAACTCGGCGCGGATGGGGGAGCACATCGCGGGCCGTCTGCAGGAGCTGGCGGCGGCGCACCCGAGCGTCTCGGCGACGCGCGGCGTGGGCCTGATGCAGGTGGTTGAGCTGCAACGCAATCCGGAGTCGGGCGAGGACTTCCGCCCCGAGGACGCGATCGGCAAGCGCATGACGCAGGCGCTGCGGGAGGAAGGCATTCTGAGCCGGGGTGGAGCGTCGATTCAGATTGCGCCGCCGCTGGTGATCAATCGGGAAGAGGCGGACAACTTGGTGGACGGGGTGGACCGGGCGATCCGCCGTGTGGAGTTGGAGCTGAATCTGGGATAGCGCTCAAGGGCGCCCGCACGGTTGGGCTGCTCCGGTGGGGCTGCTCCGGTGGGGCTGGGGCCTTACAATCGCAGCAATGACACTCGCTTTCCTTCTCGCTTTGGGTTTCCTTCAGGCTCCGCCATGCGGTGGCGCTTCGACCCGGCCGGCGCCGGGAATGGCGCGAGTGCAGCGATGCGCGTCGATAGGGGGGAGTGCGAATGCCTAGCGGAGCCGAGCACGACCTGGGATCGGTGGATGGGTTTGAGGTGGAGGCGATTGGGGAGCGCGGGCAGCGACGCTTCCGGTTGCGGTTGACCGCGAATGGCGAGACGGCCTCGCTGTGGATCGAGAAGGAGCAGGTGCAGGCGCTGTCGAATGCGATTGAGCAGGTGTTGGTGCAGCATCGTAAGGAGGCGGAGCAGCGACGACCGCCGGTGGGGGAGTTGTCCGACTTCCCGCGTCACCCGACGCACGATTTCCGGGTGAGCCGGCTGGCGCTGGCCTACGACGACGGAGCGGAGGCGCTGGCGATCTATGCGACGGACGCCGGGGCGGACGACCAGGACCGGGCGACGCTGCGTGGGTCGTTCTCGCGGGTGCTTGCGCGTCGGTTCACGCGGCAGGCGCAGGAGACGGTGTCGGCGGGGCGGCCGCTGTGCCCGCTGTGCAAAGAGCCGCTGGAGCCCGGCGGTCACCTTTGCCCGCCGGCGAACGGACATTCGGACGACGCGCTCGCGTGGCTGGGCCCGCCGGACCTGTAGCTGGACTGGGTTCGTTGGTGCGGGGTTCGTTGGACTGGCGTAGCTGGGCTGGGTTTATTGGACTGGGGTCATTGGACTCAGGAAGGACGAAGACGATGACGGAGGCGCAGACGGCGGGGTTGGGCTGGGCCCGCCCGGAGCTCTTGGCGGAGACGGAGTGGCTGGCGGCGCATCTGGAGGATGCGGGCCTGGTGGTGGTGGATTGCGATCTGCTGCCGGCCTATCAGCGGCTGCATATCCCGGGCGCGGTGTGGTCGCAGTCGCGCTACTGGAAGGCTGAAGACTTGGAGCAGGGGCTGCACGCGATCGCGGACGCGGAGCAGTTCGCGTCGATCATGGGGCGGTTGGGGATCAGTAACGCGTCGCGGGTGGTGGCGTACGACGGGTCGGGCGGGCTGTACGCGGAGCGGTTCTGGTGGACGTGCCGCCGTTTCGGGTTCGAGGCGGTGCAGGTGCTGGATGGGGGGATGGACAAGTGGCAGGCGGAAGGGCGGCCGCTGTCGCGGGTGAATGAGCGGCCAACGGCTGCGTCGTTCAGGGCGATGGGTCCGGACGATTCGACGGTCTGCCGCTTGGACGATGTGCGTGGCGATTGCGAGTCGGACGGGCATGTGTTTTGGGATGTGCGGTCGGACGGGGAGTGGTCGGGGGCGAACCGTCGGGGGACGAAGAATGGCGGTCGGGTGCCGAACGCGGTGCACTTGGAGTGGCAGGAGACGCTGGAGTCGCCGGTGCGGAGGCTGAAGTCGCCGTCGGCGCTGCGGCGGCTGTTGTCCGAGCATGGGATCACGCCGGAGAAGACGGTGACGACGTATTGACAGGCGGGTATCCGTGCGGCGCACGGATTCTTCCTGCTGGAGCTGTTGGGCTACCCGCAGGCTCGGCTGTATGACGCGTCGTGGGCGGAGTACGGGAACGCGGAGGGAGTGGCCGTGGAGCTCCCCCTCACCCCCTAGCCGCTGTTAAACAGCCGGCGTGCAGTTGCGCGCTTAAGGCCCTTCGCTGGGGAAGGGAGAGGGGGAAGCGGAGGGATGTGGGGATCAGTCGAGGGTGAATCGGGTGGCGGCGGGGGATTTCGGGAGGCCGGGCATGGTCATGATTTCGCCGGCGATGACGACGAGGAAGCCGGCGCCGGCGGAGGGGCGGACTTCGCGGACGGGGAATTCGTGGTTGGTGGGTCGGCCGCGGAGGGCGGGGTCGGCGGAGAGGGAGTACTGGGTCTTGGCGATGCAGACGGGCAGGTGCTCCATGCCCATGCGCTTCATGCGCCGCAGAGTGAGTTTCGCTTGGCGCTGGTAGACGACGCGGCCGGCGCCGTAGACGTCGTGGGCGACGGCGGCGATTTTGGCGTCTAGGGGCTGATCGAGTTCGTACAGGTAGCGCAGTTGACCACCGACGGTGAGAGCGTCTTGGACGACTTCGCCGAGGGCGAGGCAGGCTTCGCCGCCGCCACCAAAGGGGTCGGCCTCTGCGGCGCGGACGCTGCGGGCGGCGCAGTGCGCGAGGATGACGGCGACTTCGGCGTCGGTGTCGGAGGGGAAGCGGTTGACGGCGACGACGGGGGTGAGGCCGTGGCGCTGGATGTTGTCGATGTGGGCATCGAGGTTGACGAGGCCGTCGCGCAGGGCGCCGACGTTCTCGGTCTCGAGCTCTTTGGGCTTGACGCCGCCGTGTTGCTTGAGGGCGCGGGCGGTGGCAACGATGACGGCCACTTCGGGTCGTAAGCCGCCGATGCGGGAGTAGATGTTGAAGAACTTTTCGGCGCCGAGGTCGGAGCCGAAGCCGGCCTCGGTGACGGTGACTTCGGAGGTAGCCAGGGCGGCGCGGGTGGCCATGAGGCTGTTGCAGCCGAGGGCGATGTTGGCGAAGGGGCCACCGTGCACGAAGGCCGGTCCGCCGTCTGTGGTCTGGACGAGGTTGGGCTGCAGGGCCTGGCGCAGGAGGGCGGTCATGGCGACTTCGACGCCGAGGTCGCGGCAGCAGACGGGCTGGATCTCGCGGGTGTAGCCGACGATGACGCTGGCGAGGCGGCGCTGGAGATCCTCGAGGCTGGAGGCGACGGAGAGGATGGCCATGACCTCGGAGGCGGGGGTGATATCGAAGCCTTCTTCGCGTGGGATGCCGTCTGTGGTGCCGCCCATGCCGACGACGATGTTGCGGAGGGCACGGTCGTTCATGTCGAGGCAGCGACGCCAGGTGATGCGCCGGGGGTCGAGTTCGTGGGGGTTGCCGTGGAACATGGAGTTATCGATGGTGGCGGAGAGCAGGTTGTTGGCGGTGGTGACGGCGTGCAGGTCGCCGGTGAAGTGCAGGTTGATCTGCTCGGCCGGGTGGATCTGGGAGCCGCCGCCGCCGGTGCCACCGCCCTTGATGCCCATGACGGGGCCGATGGAGGGCTCACGCAGGGCGGCGGTGGCTTTGACGCCTTGACGCCGCAGGGCCTGGGTGAGGCCGATGGAGGTGGTGGTCTTGCCTTCGCCGCCGGTGGTGGGGTTGATCCCGGTGACGAGGACGAGTCGGCCCTGGGGGGCGTCGTTGAGGCGGGTGATGGCGGCCGGGGAGAGCTTGGCCTTGTCGGGGCCGTAGAGCTCGAGGTCTTCGGGGTGGAGGCCCAGGTCGGCGGCGACGTCGGTAATGGGGCGCATGTGGGCTCCTTCGGTCGGCAGGCTATCGGACGCGGAGGCTAGCGCCGGGGACGGGGATGGTGTGGGCGGGGGGGTCAGGGGCGTTCGGCGTCGAAGGTGACGTCGGTGATTTTGCGGGAGTTGGCGATGAGGGCGATGTTCCATTCGCCGGCGTCGGGGACGCTGATGGGGATGATGGCGACGTTCCAGGGGGGGGTGACGGGCTGGAAGAACTCGGCGCGCTGCTGGAAGGAAGCGCCGATGCGTTTTTCGAGGCGGACGCGGACGACGTCGGCGTCGAGGGGGGTGGGGACTTCGAGGCGGATGAAGTATTGGCGGTCGGTCTCGATGGTGTCGGGGGCGGGGGTGAGGATGGGGTGGTTGGGGCTGGTCTGATCGATTTCGAGCGCGAGCTGCGCCTGGCCGCCCTCGCCGCCAAAGTCGCAGGCGCCGAGGAGTATCGAGAGGGCGAGCATGAGGACGGTGAGCAACCCATAGCGGGGCAGGTTTCGGGGGATCAACGGGGGCGCCACCAGAGCCACCAGAATCCGCCGACGGTGGAGCCGAAGCCGAGCGCGGCGAGGACGGGCCAGTAGGGGTTGAAGTGGTCGACGAGGGAGGGCTGGACCATGACGGCGGCGGCGAGCGCCAGGACGGTGATGAGGCCGGTGAAGATCAGGCCGGCGGTGAGCAGCTCGAAGCGGGTGAGGGGGGGTGATGGTGTTGGTCGGGATGAGGGGAGCGGGGCGGGCGCGGCCTGAGGGCTGGGCCGGAAGAGTCCTGGGGGTGGGGGCAGGGAAGGGCCTGGCATGATTCGCAGTATAGGTT
>QGNQ01000063.1 GCA_003228175.2 Chloroflexota bacterium | reverse complement strand
CCGCCTGCCAGAAGTGCTGGGCCATCGAAGACGATGGTGGCCTCGAGTTGGGCTCCCTCAACGAAGGGAGGTGCTACGTCGGGCCTCGCTGTCGCCTGCCAGAGGCCGATCAATGCTGCGCCCGGCGCGTGGATCCCCGAGATTGCGTCGGGAAAGGCCATACCTTGGCGGTATGGGATCGAGTCCCGGTACCCCATCAGCATGCATTGACCCGATGCCGCCTCAACCATCGGGCCCAGGGCGGCATAGTGGTGATGCGGTCCGCTCAGCCCCCATCCCGGCATCGCCACGTGCACCAGTCGTGGATTGATCTCACGCAGGTGGTCGTCGCTGAGCCCCAGCCGTTCCATTACGCCGGGCGTGAAATTCTCAAGGAGGATGTCGCAGGTCGCCAGGATCCGATCGGCGACGGCTTGCCCCTCGGGCAGGTCGAGGCGCAGCGCCACACCACGTCGATTGCGGTTGTGCTTGTTAATGATCCCGCTGCGGTTCCAGGGGCGGTCCCCGGGCACATCGTCGGGGTAGAAGTGCGTGGCCTGCGCCGCCGTCTGCGTCACGCTTCGGGGCCCTCGAGCCCACGGTGGTTCGACCCGGATCACGTCGGCGCCCAGATCGGCGAGGATGCGGCCCGCAAGAGGTCCCGCCCAGCCCGCGGTGAGATCGAGGATGCGCACTCCGTCGAGTGGGCCCGCCCCGGGACCGACTTCCTCCCTCCCCTCCGCCTCTTCAGGCAGGAAACGGTCGAGAACATCCTGTGCGGCCGATCCCAGCGCCGGCGGGGCCGTAAGACTCAGATCAAAACCATCCAACGTGAATGGGCCTCGCGGGATCTGCAGTGCCGTCCCATCATTTAGAGTGCGCCAGTAGTTCCGCTGCGTCAGGTGGTCATACTCGAGCACCTCGCGCAGTGTGTGAAGCGGCGCCGCCGGGATTCGTAGTTCCTGGAGTGAATCGGCGATCGACTGTGCGTCGCGGTCCTCGAGCCAGAGGGCGATGGCTTGATTGAACTCCTGCCGATGTTCGATGAGGGCCGGCTCCTCCTTGAACCGCGGATCCTCCAAGAGTGGGAGCTTATCCATCACGGCGAGAAGCCGGGTGAGGCGTTCGCGTCCCGGCGCACAGATCGAGACGTAGCCATCCCGGCAGGGGAGATGGCCGTTCGGATGCCAGGGGCCTGGCTGACTGTTCCCGACCCGGGTCTGGATGTGGTGGCCGTGCGTCCACATGACCGTGGTGTACTGATGCAGGTTGGCCAAACTCTCTATCAGCGAGACTTCCACGGTCTGACCCCGGCCGGTTCGCTCGCGGGCCCAAAGCGCGGCCATGGCGCCGTAGAAGGCCTGCGCCCCACCCGCGTACTCCGACTGCAGCGGCGGTCCTTGCAGGGGCTCGCGGTCGGGCTCTCCCGTCAGATACATATGGCCGCTGAGTGCGAAATCCGTGAATGGTGTCGAACGCCAACTCTTGCGTGGACCGGACTGGCCAAAGGGGGAGATGTAGCAGCGCACGAGGCGGTCGGCATCGACGTCCGTGGACAGGGGCGAAAGTGGACCGGGCGAGGCGCTCTCGATTACCAGATCGGCGCCACACAGGAGTCCGTCCAACTCTGCGCGCCCCTCTGCTTCGTCCCAATCGATGACGACCGAGTGTTTGCTGGTGTTGTTGGCCACGAAGTGCGTGCCGCTGCCGTCCCACGACTCACCCCGCCGGCGCAACGATGAACCCTGCGGCGGTTCCACAAGCAACACGGTCGCGCCATAGTCGGCGAAGAGCTTAGCGGCGTATGCCCCCGCGACGGAGCCGGCCACTTCGACTACCCGCAACTCGTGAAACGCGCGCATTGCTAGGGACGTACCCCAGCTTTCTGCTTGATTCCCAACTCTGGCCGCATCACGTTGTAGGCAATCTCCAGAAACCGCGCGATGTGCCAACGAGTCGAGCGCGGGTCGATGATGTCCTCGATCCCGAATGCCTCGGCAGTGCGGAACGGATTGCGCAATGCGCGCAGCTCCCCCTCAATTTCGGCGCGCCGTTTGTCGGGATCTGGCGCGTTCGCGATCTCACGCCGGTAGGCCGCGTCGACCCCACCCTCGATCGGAATCGAGCCCCATTCGCCGCTGGGCCAGCCTACGCGATAGTTGATCCGCCCGGCGTGCGCTGTCGCCTGCCCGGCCATGCCGTAGTTCTTGCGCGTCACGACCGTGAAGATGGGCACGGTCGCGTTGTAGGTTGCCCAGTAGGCGCTCATACCGTGACGCAAAGTGCCCCGCGCCTCTGCCTGTGGGCCGATCATGAACCCGGGGACATCCGCGAGGAAAACCAGTGGGATGTGGAAGTGATCGCAGAACTCGACGAAGTGCCCCTGCTTGTCGGCCGAGCTATCGGTCATCGCTCCGCCCATTAAGCGCGGATTGTTGGCGATGATCCCCACCGGGTAGCCCCCGATGCGTGCCATGATCGTCATCACCGTTTTCCCGTACTCCGGCTTGATCTCAAAGTACTGGCCGTCATCCGTAACCATCTCAACGATGCGCCGCATGTCGTACGGGCGAGCCCGGTTGCGGGGGACGATGCTTAGGAGCTCCTCGTCCGCCCGATCGATGGGGTCGTCGCACGACGCGACTGGAGGAAGTTCGTAGACATTGTTTGGCAAGTACGAGAGGAGGGTGCGGATCTGACGGAAAGCATCCTCCTCGTCCTTCGCCGCGTTATCGACAGCGCCCGATTGCTGCACGTGGATCTCCACGCCACCCAGCTCGCGCTTGCTGATCTCGCGGCCGATTGCACGACGCACGACGGGGGGGCCGGCTGCGAACATCGCGCCGCCCTCCTCGGTCATCACTGTGAAGTGGCAGAGCATCGCTCGTGCGGCCACGGCTCCCGCCAGGGAGCCGACCAGCGCACCCAAGGTCGGGACTTCCTTCCCAGCCTGTATCAGGGGGCGGAACACGTCAAAGCTGCTAGGCATATGCGAATATCCGACTTCGCTGTCCATCGCGACGTTCGCACCGGCCCCATCCATGAAGAGCACAAGTGGCACCCGATACTCGCGCGCCATGTCTTCGAAGAAGCCGACTTTTGAGCGCTCCTGCTCCATGATCGCCGAGCCGCCGCCGACGGTGAAGTCTTCACCCCCAACGACGACGCGACGCCCATCGATCAAACCCAGCCCTCCCACGAATGGCGCCGGCGTAAACCCGGTCAGCCGTCCGTCCTCATAGATCCCGGCTCCCGCCAACCCCCCAATCTCCTCGAAGCTCCCCTCGTCCAGAACGCTGTTGATTCGTTCGCGAATCGTCAGCTTGCCGAAGTCGTGCTGCCGCTGGATCCGCTCCGCTCCGCCGAGCTGCGTTGCCAGCTTTCGCCGATGCTCGATCTCGCCAACTTCGTCCTGCCAAACCATGCAGCTCCCCGATCCGCTTGTGAGGGCTGATCGTCCCATCCTGAACAGCCATGCCTGATACTAGACGCCTTCGTTGTTGCGGACAGAGCATCGGCGCCTCGTTCTCGTCATACGCGCGGCGCGGTGCACCCTCAAGTCCTGAGATCTGAGTAAGTTGCGTAGGCCCTCCAGTAGAAACCGGTCCGCCCGCTTCGGGTGCCTCCTAGCCGAACTCGCGCTGATGATAGCCACTGGCTCCGCTCGGGAGCGGTGGCCGTTCCGTCTCGTCTTGTGTGATGCCGTTCCCGTCCTTGGCACGGGCGACCAGCACCCCCGTGGCCGCTGGACGATTGATGGTGGTCTCCCACAGCGCCCAGCTGAGTGCTGAGACGGGGGCCATCAGCGCCGCGGACCGCCAGCTCGCTCCGTCGTCGGAGCTCACCTCAACCGCGGAGATACCGCGCTCGCCCGCGAAGGCGATTCCTTGCACCAGCAGCGGGTCGACCGTCGGGCTTCCAGCCGCCGGGGCGTCGATGCGCGACATCGTGCGTACGAACGCATCCTGCGACCAACCGCGTTGCTGCCAGTACCCAGGAACCGCTTCTGGGACCAGCTCGATCTCACGGATCCATTTCGGGTTCTTCAGCCCGTAGCGGCCGGGTACTAGGAGGCGGAGCGGGAATCCATGCGCCTGGGTCAGGGGCTCCCCATTCATGTCCCACACGAGCCGCGTCCTCGGATCGTTGATGGCCTCCAGCGGCAGCGAGTCCGAGTATCCGTCCTCGCAGTGGAAGAGCGCGTGAGTCGCGCCGACCCGCGGCCGCGCGTGTTCCAACACCGAGGCGAGGGACACACCTGTCCAGCGCGCCGTGCTGATCAGGTGCCCGCCGACTTCATTACTTATACAGATGAGGGTTTGGACGTTCATGCTGCTGCCCATTGCCTGGAGATCGTTGAGCTCAAGCTCGACAGACTGCTCCACAAGACCGCCGATGCTGAGTCGCCAGTTCGACTCATCGACGCGCGGGTCGAAGAGGTTCTTGGACACGACGTAGAACTGATTGGTTGGCGTGATGGGGCTGGGACGTACACCCGCCGGCAGCCGGGAGCGCCCGCCACGCGCGGTCGTTGCGATCACCGACTGCGCGACCTCGTAGCTCATCACGCCGGATATCGCGAGCGCGAGCATGCCAGACAGAACATGTCGCCGGGTTATCGCGGAGCCCGTCGCCGTGCTCGGCGGTCCTGGCCCGCGTCCGCTGAGGCTCCAGTCGATCAGCTGCGCCGTTCCCGCGGACACGAGGCCGACCCCCGCGCTCAACCCCAGATGTGCTCCCCACTGACGATCGTCTAACAATGGAGTGTCGAGCACGATCTCCAAAGCCGCCGTCGTTCCGATCACGGCCGCGAAGATGCCGCCGGCCACGAGGCTCGTCAGTGCGGCGCGGTGGCGCCCCGTGAGGGCGGGCAGCCACGGACGCAACGCCAGCCAAGCAAGGACGGCGACCAGGAAGAGCGCCACCAACGCTCCGCTAAAGGCGAACGTCTTCGCATCCTCGCCGACAACCTTCATGAATGACGATAAGTCCGCAGGCGATAGCGCGGCACCCGCGGCATCGATCGCGATCGAGCCAACGAAGGGCGCGCGCGTCTCCTGCGCGACCAACACCGCAAAGGTCACGCCTGCGATCCCGCCAATCGCGCCTGATCCGACGTGCACCGCCGTCTCGCTTACTCGTTGGTTGCTCATTCTCGATCGGTCCTCGGACGTCCCCCTGGGTTCGTGCTGACCCGCCGCTGGCGATGGGTGGGGGCCGTTGCTCCTTTCAACACGTCGTTCCCGGTCGAGAAGACATCTGCCGCGAAGCCCATGGCCCTAGATACAGCGCGGTACCGCTCGTGAGGCAGGACAGCGAAAGCGCTCATCCACCGGCACATGATGCCGGAGGCGAGCCCGTATCCCCGAGGCAGCGCCAGCATCAGGGGGTGGAAACCTGGTGCTCCGAGCCGACTCGTTCCTCCACGCAGACTCACGGCTGCCACACCGGGTCTGATGCGTTGCCTTGCCCTGCATCGACCCATTCCACGGCGCGACCGGTGACGCTCATCGTGTAGAGCTGTCGCGAGCCGTCCCGCGTGGAAACGAACACGAGTCGGGAGCTATCGGGAGACCAGGATGGATCGAAGTCTCCGCGGAATTCTTCGGTCACGCGCACCAGGTTCGTGCCATCGGGATCCACCAGCGAGATCCAGGCGACATCGCGCAGAGCGAACCCGCTCGGGACGTACGCAAAGGCAATGCGCGAACCGTCGGGTGCCCAGGCGGCCTGCCACGACGTCCCGGTGTTATGCGTGATCTGCCGGCGGTCCCCGCCACCCACGGAGACGATGTAGAGGTTGAAGCTTCCGCCCCGCTGCGAAGCAAACACGAGCTCCTGCCCATCCGGTGACCAGGCCGGGAACGCGTCGTCAGCGGGGTGGTGGGTGATGCGGGTGATGCTGCGCGTATCGAGGTCCAAGACGACGATCTCCGCGTTGCCGTCGTAGTCCGGGACGAAGTCGTTATAACGCTCGGAGGTGAACGCAAGTTTTCTGCCGTCCGGCGACCAGGCGGGATGGAGATCGGCTGCCGGGTGGTCCGTGAGGCGCTCTGTCGCACCTCCGCCAGCCCCGATCAGGAAGAGGTCGAGATTCCCATCACGTTCCGACGCGAAGACCATTTGGGAGCCGTCCGGCGCCCAAGTGGGATCTCCGTCGACCGCCTGGTCATGCGTGAGGCGCCGGGGAAGCGTGCCGGGACTGGATGTCACATACAGATCCACACTTCCTTCGCGGTTGGAGGTGAAGGCGAACGTCGCCTCCCGGGCGCTCGCCCGGCCGCCATTGGGCAGGCTAATCGCGACGACCGCGAGGACGAGAGCGGCGACCACGAGGGCGCTCGTGATTGCCGCCGCGCGACGCTGTGCGGGCGGGACCACAGACACAAGTGCTCACCTCCCGGCTCGTCACAGCGTGCGAACGCCGGCCTAGTCGGCGCCGCGTAGGCGCGGATCGAGGAGATCTCGGAGGACATCCCCGAAGAGGTTGAAGGCCAGGACGGTCAAGACGATCGCCGCACCGGGATAGATTGCGAGTGCTCCCTCGCTCGTCAGGAAGCGCTGCGATGCTTGCAACATGGATCCCCAAGATGGATCGGGGGGCTGCGTCCCGAGCCCCAGGAACGACAACGACGCTTCCGCAATAATTGCGAAGCCGATCGATAAAGAGGCTTGCACGATGATCGGCGCAAGCGTGTTGGGTAGCACATGAACAAACGCAATCCGTAAAGTGCTTGCTCCCAGAGCTTCGGCCGCCAAGATGTACTCCGTGCGTTTCACGGATAAGGTGCTGCCACGGGCGATCCGCGCAAACCCCGGCACAAATACCACGCCAATCGCGATCATTACGTTCGTGATCCCTGTTCCGAGAGCCGCAATCACGATCAGGGCGAGGAGGATCGCAGGGAACGCGTACAAGGCGTCCATGACGCGCATGGCCACCTCATCTTTCCAGCCCCCGAGGTATCCCGAGAGCAGGCCGTATGGTAGGCCGACGCCCAGGCCGATCGCCACCGAGATGAGACCTACGAGCACCGCCGTGCGCGAACCGTGTACGACGCGGGAGAAGGTATCGCGTCCGAGGTTGTCCGTGCCGAGCAGATGGTCGACTGAGGGATCTTCGAAGCGGGCGTCGAAGTTGGTGGCGATCGGATCGTGCGTGGCGGCCAGATTCTGGAACACGGCGAAGAAGAGCACGATCAGAATGAGCACGAGGCTGACCACACCGGCAGGACGACGCAGGAAGCGGTGCGCGAATTCTCGAGTCCGTTTGAAGCGGGCGTCCTCGATAAGCGGCAACGTGGGGGGCGCGACGTTTGCCGGCGGAACGGCGCCTTGATCTTCACTCATAACGGATCCTCGGATCCATGTACCCGTACGCGACGTCGACGACGAGGTTGATGGCGGCCACGGAAGCCGCGATGAGAAGCGCCATCGCCTGCACGGTTACGAGCTCGCGGAACAAAATGGAGTCAATGATCAATTTCCCAAGTCCCGGCAGTGAGAAGACGGTTTCGATGATGATTGCTCCGCCAACGATGCGGGAGACTTGCAGACCCATAACTGTTACGACTGGAATCAAGGCGTTCCGGAAGGCGTGCCGCAAGATCACCGTCCGCTCGCTCAAGCCCTTCGCATACGCGGTGCGCACATAGTCCTGGCGAAGCACCTCGACCATCGCGGCGCGCGTTTGTCGAGCGATCACCGCCGCCTGGAAGACCCCGATGGCGATCGCTGGCAGGAGCAAGGATCGAAGATTCTGGATCGGGTCGTCGAGGAAGGCGGTGAATCCGAGCGCGGGCAACCATTGCAGCTTCACGGAGAACACCAGGATCAGCATCATCGCGAGCCAGAAGTTCGGGATCGCGGCGCCGAGTACGGCGAAGAACGTGGAGAAGTAATCGAAGGGCGTGTTCGGTCTCGATCCGGCCAGGATCCCCAGTGGGATGGCGACCACGAGGCCGATGATCAACGCCATGATCCCGAGCTCGACGGTGAGCGCGATGCGGCTGCCAATTAAGGAGACGACGGAGTCGCCCGATCGGTGGCTGGTTCCAAAATCACCGGTCACGGCGTCGGCCAGCCAGTCGACGTACTGGACGACCACATTCTTGTTCCAGCCCAGATCATCTCTGAGGGCTTCAACGGCGACCATGTCGGCTTCCGGCCCGAGAATGGCCCGCGCAGGATCCCCGGGGAGGAGCCGGATCGCGAAGAACGTGAAGAGGGAGATCAGCAGAAGGACGGGAATCGTCGCGAGAACGCGGCGGATCACATACTTCTGCACGAATTCCTCCCGGTTCGGGTCCAGATTGCCGATAGCGACCGCTCGGCGACCCGCGCTGCCCTGGCGACTCTACACTTTCTCACCCTGTGGGGATCCGGGGAATTGCTCGCTTTGATTGGAGTTCTTCATAATCATGCGGCTCGAGATCTCGACGGCCCCGCGAGTCTGTCCTGCCGGACATACTGTCGCTCCGTCAGACGAAACTTATGTTCGAGAGACTTTGGCAGCCCACATCGGCTACTGTAGCCATCCACGCGTGGAGCCCGAGCGGGCGCAGAGTCCTTTGGGAAAGGTGCCGAATGCAGAACGACAGCTACTGGGAACGGCTCCGGGGCCGGCAAATCTCAAGGAGGCGCCTGCTGAACGCCAGCGCGCGCGCCAGCGTGGGCGCAGCCGGTCTGGCACTGGTGGGTTGCGGCGACGATGACGATGACGCACCTGCCGTCGTGCAGCAGGCTGAGGAGCAGGCTGAACAACAGCAGGCTGAACAACAGGAACAGCAGGCTGAGCAGCAGGCGGTCGCCGTGGACCAGGCGGAAGAACAAGTGGCTGCCGTGGAGGAAGCGGAGGAGCAAGCAGAGCAGCAGGCTGAGGCGGTCGCGGTCGGGAATGTCCCGACCGGCGAGATCCGCTGGGCGAACGTCGGGAATTTCTCTGGCTTGGAAGGCGTCACCGGCACCGGGGGCAACGACCACCAGATCCTCTGGCCGGTGCACGATAACCTCGTGGCTTACGACCAGGAGTTGAGCCCGTCGGAGGACCGCAGTCTCTCGTCCTGGGAGATCCCGGAACCGCTGACGGTCATCTTCAATCTCCGCCAAGGCGTGACCTACCACGACGGCACGGCCTTGACCGCGGAGAGTGTCCGCTTGCACGTCGAGCGCGGCCAAACCCTTGAAGGCTCGAACGTCAAGGCGGACCTCGGTTCGATCGCGACGGTGGGGGAGCCCGACGAGAAGACGGCTGTGTTCAACATGTCCGAACCGTTCTCGCCTCTGCTCCGGATCCTCGGCGACCGCGCTGGCATGCTGACCTCGCCGGCGGCGTTTGACCGGCTCAATGAGCCCAACGCCCGCGACCACCCGGTGGGAACTGGGGCCTTCGAATATGTCGAGGAGTCGCTCGACGGTGCCTACGTCATGGAGGCCAACAAGAACTATTGGCTCCCGGGTGCTCCATCGGTCGAGCGTTTGGTCGCCACGCAGGGTGTGAACGAGACCCAGCAAGCCAACGCCCTCATCGCCGGGCAGTTCGACATCATCTTCCAGACCGATCCCGCAGATCTTCCGCGGCTGCGCGACGCCGGGTTCGAGATCCGCACTCGACCCACCAACGCGGTCGGGCTGATCTATCTCAACCCACTGAAGGAGCCCTGGACGAATGCGCACCTGCGGCGAGCGGTGAACTATGGCTTCGACCGCTCACTGCTGAATGACGTTGTCTATGAGGGGGAGAATATCCCTGGCATCCATGGCTGGCTTGGCCCGGCCACCGGCGTCTACTACGACCCGAACGGAGACTGGGGCTCCGATATCGATGCTGACCGCGTCCGCGAAGAGCTCGCGCTCGCCGGCTCCCCAGACGGCTTCGAGTTCGACATGAACATCGTCAACACCCCGATCGGTATCGCCCAGGCGGAGTTCATTCAGGCCAGTCTCAGCGAATTCGGCATCGTGATGAATCTCGTGACGCGCCCCTCGCCGGACTACTACCTGGAGTACTTCGAACAGGAGGTCGCCGCATTTATTGCCGGCATGTCCGTGCGCGCGGACATCTGGCAACAGATCGCTTTTGTCTCCAAGGACAACGGCCCCTACGACTTCGCGATGCCAGAGGACGGTGACCCGGATCAGGAGGCCGCCTTCACGAAGGTGGCGGAGACCTTTGACGACGCCGAACGTGTCGCTGCCGTGCAAGAGTTAGCGCGCGTCAACGAGGCGCTCGCCTGGAGCATCAAGCTGACGTACGCCACCGCTCGCGCCGCGGCGGATCCGAACTTGCGGAACGAACTCTTTGGCGATGGCAAGCCGCACTTCGGCCTCAATGACGTTGGCTGGCTGAACACCTAGACCGGAGTGCGAGACGGGGGGCTGTCGCTTCCGCGGCGCCCCCTTCCGCGAGTCCACCGACGATCGGCCATCCCGCCGCTAGGGGCGTACGCCCATGCCGCGCGGCTCACGGGCCAGGCGCGGGAGCGCGCGGTACGCAAGCTCCAGGAACTCCGCGAGGTAGCGCCGCGTCTCCCGCGGATCGATGATGTCCTCCACAGCGAACGCTTCCCCCGTACGGAACGGGCTCGCGATGGACCGGAAGCGCGCTTCAATTTCGGCGCGCTTCGCCGCGGGATCGGGCGCGTTCGCAATTTCACGACGGAAGGCCGCGTCAACCCCACCCTCGATCGGGATCGAGCCCCATTCGCCACTTGGCCACGCAATCCGGTAGTTCGAACGCCGGGGATTCCCGGTGAGGTTCCCGGCCATGCCGTAGCACTTGCGGATGTGGACCGCCATCGTCGGCACGCGGAGGTTCTGCGAGACCCAGAGCGCCCGCATGCCTTGTCGGATCGTGCCGGCGGCCTCTGCCTGCTTTCCAACCATGAAGCCGGGCACGTCCACGAAAAACACGATCGGCAGGAGGAAGAGGTCGCAGAGCTCCAGGAAGTGCTCCAGCTTGCGCGCTCCGTCCGCGTCCAGCGCGCCCCCGATCACGCGGGGATTGTTCGCGACGATCCCCATGGGCATCCCGTTGATTCGCGTCAGCGAGGTGATCAGGCAGCGGCCGAAGTGAGGCTGGATCTCGAACATCTCTCCATTGTCGACCACGAGTTCGATCAGTCGGTGCATGGAGTACGGGCGCGCCCGGTTGCGGGGAACGATTGTCAGCAGTTCCTCGGCGGTGCGGTCCGCTGGATCTCCGGATGCCTTGATCGGCGGTACATCCGAGGCGGTGTCCGGCAGGTACGAGAACACGGCCCGTAGCTGGCGCAGGGCATCCGCCTCGTCTTCCGCCTCGTTGTCCACCGCCCCCGACTCGTGTACGTGCACTTGCGACCCACCCAACTCCTCTTTCGTGATCTCGTGCCCGAGGGCGCGCTTGACCACCGGGGGTCCTGCCGCGAAGAGCGTCGCGGTATTCTTCGGCATGACCGTGAAGTGGCTCATCATGGACTGCCCGGCGACGCCGCCCGCCACGTTCCCCATCAGAGCCGTCAGGACGGGGACGCGGTTCAGGAGCTGCGCGAGACGCGTGAAGATCGGATATGAGTTGGGCAAGTATGTGAAGCCCATCGAGTTGATGGCTTCGACGTTCGCCCCAGCGCCGTCAAGCAGCTGGAACACGGGCAAGTCATGCTCCGACGCCAGCTCTTCGAGGAAGCCGGTCTTGCCTTTCGACGCCGCCTCCCCTGCCCGACCAGACCCGCCGCGCACGGTGAAGTCATTGCCCCAAACGGCGACTTGCCGCCCGTCAACACGAGCCAGCCCGGAGACCAACGGATAAGGCGTGAAGCTGGTGAGCTCCTCATCTTCGTAGAGAGCGCTTCCAGCCAGCTGGCCAAGTTCGCGAAATGTCCCTGGATCAACGAGGGCATCGATTCGTTCGCGAACGGTCAGCTTGCCTTCACGATGTTGCCGATCGACGCGTTCTTCCCCGCCCATGCGCAGACTGAGCGCACGGCGACGCTGTAATTCTAAGACTTCTTGTTCCCAGCTCACGTGCCCTCCTTGCCAGGCGCACTCCCACTCCGGTCGTGCCGGGCGCAGGATACTGCTGGAGGCAGCCGGTTATCCATCCGCGCGATGAATCGGATAGATCACGGACCTCATCGCGGCTCTCGATATCAGTATCTACATGGCATTCTTCTCGAGTGGCATTACTCCATATCCCCGCGGCGGCAGCAGCGTCTCGGGCTCGCGCTCGCCAAGATAGTGGGCGGTTCCATCCGGCAGGCCGAAGACGCGGGACCTCGACGTGATGCGCGCCACTGACCCTTTCGCCGAAGTCGAACTCGGCGGAGCCTAGGGGCAACGAGTGGCGGAGCGGCCACTAACGGCTCGGACGAGTTTGTCGGGAACGGAGGAGGGCCAGTCCGATGCCGCAGCGGCGGCTACCGGCTTTGACGAGCAACGGGCGGCCGGCCTCATTGGCGAGCTCCTTGAGGCGGCATCTTCCAGGTCAGGGGCGATCTCGGGGATGTTTGGGAAATCGAGGCCGCGATCTCCCGACGTCTGGCGATGAGAACTCTCTCAAACACGGAAGAAGCCGCGCACTCTTACTCCAGAGTGAGGAGGAGGTCATCCTCCTGCACGGGATCACCTGTCGATACGGCGATCGTGGCAACAGTGCCGGCCGTGGGGGCTTCGACGGGGATCTCCATCTTCATCGACTCCAGGATGAGGAGTTCGTCCTCTTTGCCGACGGCATCCCCTAAGGCCACGAGGATCTCGAGAACTGTGCCAGCCATCGGTGCCTTGATTTCTTCCATCTGATGCTCCCGAGCGCGTGGTTCTGGGTGAATTCCACCTGTTGGAGGCTCCACTCTGGCGGGTCGGGCCGGTTGCGGCACAGCAGGCTTGTCGCATATTCATGGGAGGACTGCCGAGTGTCAACGGCGGGTCGTGGCGACTCCCGCTCTCGGAGGTCTTCACGCTCGGTGGGCGAGTCCCTCGCGCGTGAGGCGTTCTTGCTCTCGCAGGAGGTCGCGAGCCTCCTGGGCGTCGTCGAGGCGGGCGATGAGGTCGGTGGAGGCTTCCACAGCTGTAAAGAAGATGAGCTGGATCGGCCAGGTCGGGAGCGGGCGTGGCGATGTCGCCGGGGCGCTCACATCCCTGAACGAAACGCTCGTGCGGCTCGAGGCGGCGCCGCCCACTCGGTACTGCATGCACTGGAGCAACGTCTCCGCCTCCAAGGCGTCGCCGACATCGACGTCACCACATCGATCGACATGGTCGCTGCCTCCCTCGATGTCGAACGCCCCGACCTCTCGCCTCAGGCCGCCCCCGACGGCGGCAGCCACGTGAACCGGGGCGGCCCGCACGGGCGGACCTGCCACCGGCGACGAGATCCCGGTCTCGGGCTTTTCAAGGCACTAACTGAGTCGGCGGGGGAGTTCGCCTCCGACATGGGGCGAGAGGTTGAGTTGAAGGGCATCACCGGCGCGCAGCGAGTGCACGCGGTGGAGTGGCGCTGAGGCCTGGCGGACGGTGGCGGGCGATGATCGGCGGGTACTCGTTCCCAGACTGGTGATGGCGATGGGAAGTCGAGACCCGCAATCCCATGTGTGTCGAAGCCCAGGATTCCCACCTCGTTTGGCGAGAACCATGTTTCTGCCCACCGCTGGTGTCGAACCCCAGCGAGTCCAGACGCCCCACACCTGCGCCATGAGGGTGTGGATCTCAGTGCTGAGACACGAACCGAACGCTCAGATTCCGCCCAAACTCACACGCCCAGGGCGGAAGCAAACGGGCCGCAGAACCGCGTGAGACCGACGCCCTCTACTCAAGACGCCGGACGCCGAATTCGGCCGTTCGTACCGTTCCGTCCCGCCGAGTATCGCCGCGTACCGCTCAAGTGGGCGGCAGATGGGCGGACAGGGCGGTCCTCCCTCGTCACGCCAAGCGGGTATGCCGACCTGTCATTCGGGCGGCTACCAGATAGAAACAGTGGCGGGAGCGCATGGGAGTCGAACCCACCCAGGACGGCGCGGGCCGCCCCGCAACGGTTTTGAAGACCGTCGCGATCAACCACTCT
>QGNQ01000062.1 GCA_003228175.2 Chloroflexota bacterium | reverse complement strand
GGCTGATCCGTCGCCTCAGAACGTGCCCCCGTAGCTCAACCGGATAGAGCAGCGGCCTTCTAATCCGCAGGTTGCAGGTTCGAGTCCTGCCGGGGGTGCCACCCACCGACACGTCCCGCGAGTCATCGTCGGTCTTGCCGCAGGGCGCAAGCGCACGACCCCCAGCCCACGACCGCCGGCAGCGTATGCTGGCTGCAGAAATGAGGTGCCCCATGGCCGACACTGGCGTACGCATTCAAGTGGAGTACTGCACCGCTTGAAACTACCTGCTGCGCACCACCTGGATGGTGAGTGAAATCCTCGACGAGATTCAGAGTGAAGTCGCCTCGCTGGAGTTGATCCCCAGCGATAGTGGCCGCTTCGAGTGGACCGTGAACGGCGAGCTCGTTTACAGCAAGAAGGCGACGGGGCGCTACCCGGAGCTGCAGGAGCTCAAAGAAGCCGTCTACGCGAAACTGCCCGCCGGGGCGACGCCCTAGCCCCCTTCGGTCAGGCGTGGGAGTCGTCCCCCGGAAAAGTTCGGCCCGCCCGCGTAAGAGTTCGGTAAGAACTCCGCGCGACGCTGCCCCCTGAAAAGGAGGCACATTCATGCTGACTACTTTGACGCGGCGCATGCCGCTAACCGTCGCCCTGGCCGGGATCTTGCTGGCCACACTGCTGGCCCTGACTCCCTTCATGGCCCGCGTCTCGGCGCAAGGGACCGTCACGTTCCGCGCCACGATCACGAACACCACCAACCCAGAGATGATCATCACGCCGGGCGCATACCTCGTGCACAGCGCCGATGGCGCCTTCTGGTCCATGGGCAGCCCCGCAGGCGTGGGGCTGGAACGCATCGCCGAGATCGGCAACCCCGCTGCCGCCGTCGACGGCCTGGGCGCAGTCGCCCTGGGCGCGGCCCCGGCCAGTGGCGCAACCGTGACGTTTGAGTTCTCCGCGACCCCGGGCGACAAGCTCTCGTTCGCCCAGATGCTGATCGCGTCGAACGACGGCTTCATCGGGCTCGACTCCATGCCCCTATGGGACGGCGGCGGCAACCCCGTCAGCACCACCGTCAGCTTGAACGCCTACGACGCCGGCACCGAGGCCAACACCGACCTCTTCTCCGGCTTCGACGGCGGCCAGCCCGACCCGGCACGCGGCGCGGATAACGTCGAGAACGGCACCGCGACAGCCGACGCCGTCGGCCCGCACGATCAGTTCGGCGGCGCGCAAGCCACCATCACCATCTCGCCCGTCGTGGCCGGCCTGCCGGCGACCGGCAGCGGCGGTCTCGCTGGCGGCGCCAGCGGGGTCGACGCCTGGGCGATCGCCGCGATTGCCGCGCTCGGCCTCGTGGTCGTCGGTGCAGGTCTGCGTGTCGTCACGCAGCGGCGGTAACACGCCCAGCCCTTCGAGGGTCTATCCAGGCCCATCGATCTAGGCGGTCCAGCTAGCGTGGGCCACCCAACCATCTTGCGGGCGGCCGGGAATCCCGGCCGCCCGCAAGCGTCGTATGCACACAAGACGGGAATCATGACGGCCCAACGCGTGCTCATCGTCGATGACGAGGCCACCGCCCGCGAGGTCGTGGGGCGCTACCTGGAGCGCGACGGGTTCTGTGTCCACGAGGCGACCGATGGCGAAGAAGCGCTGCGCGAGTTGCGCGACTCGCCACCCTCGCTGATCGTTCTAGATCTCATGCTGCCGAAGATGAGCGGCGAAGAGATCTGCCGGCGGGTCCGCCTTGAGTCGGACGTGCCGATCATCATGCTGACTGCGCGCGGTCGCGAGCCGGACCGCCTGCTCGGCCTCGAGCTCGGCGCAGACGACTACGTGGTCAAGCCGTTCAGCCCGCGCGAGCTGGTCGCCCGAGTGCGCGCCGTCCTCCGACGCAGCGCCGGTGAGCCCGGCGAGGGGCCGTTGCGCGTCGCGAATCTGGAGATCGACCCCACCACCCGCGAGGTCTGCCGCAACAGTGAGCGCATCTCCCTGACGGCAACCGAGTTCGATCTGCTCTACTTTCTCGCCCGGCATCCGGGGCAGGTGTTCAGTCGCGAGCAGCTACTCGAGTCGGTCTGGGGCTGGGACTTCGTGGGCGACGCCTCGACGGTGACCGTGCATGTGCGACGCCTGCGCGTCAAGATCGAGGATGATGTACAGCGCCCACGGCTGCTCAAGACCGTGTGGTCGGTGGGCTACAAGCTCGATGTCTGAGGGGAGCCGGAATGCGTGAGATCGCTCTGAGCCCATCGCGACCGCGCCTCAGCGCTCCACGGCTGTTTGCGCTGTCGCTCGCGCTGACCGCCGCCGTGGGGGTCGGCCTGCTGGTCATCTGGCTCACGATGGATCCCCCCGCGTCCGACGCCGACGACCTAGCGGGGCTGCTCGCAGTCTCTGCGCTCGTCTCCCTGGCCGCGTACCTGGGACTGTTGCGCGTCCTGCCGTCCCGACGGTTGGGCGGGCTGGGCGGCCGCGTCATGCTGGTCGTCTTGTTCGGCGGGGCGCTCGCGCTCGTCAACGTGCTGATCACGGCCGGCTTCATGTTCCTCAGCGACCACGACCTGGCGCTGCTCGCCGGCCTGCTGACGTTCTCGCTGCTGGTCTCGTCCTTACTCGCCGGCCAACTGGCCAGCTCGATCACGCGGCCTGTCGATGAACTGCGGACCGCCGTTGAGGGAATCGATCCCAGTAACCCACGGGTCCAGCTCGACGTGCACGGCCACGACGAACTGGCGCAACTGGGCACCGCGCTGAACCAACTGGTCGCGCGCGTGCAGGAGGTGCAGGTCGATCGCGACCGTGCGGAGTCGAGCGCCGGACGTAGCGGAGCGCGTCGTCGACGCATCTCGCAGCGCAGTTGCAGGAAGCCCAGAGTCGGCTCGAAACGATGGCCTACCAGCGCCTCGACGCGCGCCTCGCCTGGGTCCTCCTGCACGAGTGCGAGGAACCGGAGCTGACCGTGCGCGGGCTCACGCAGCAGGATCTGGCCGAGATGGTCGGGGCCTCGCGGGAGTCCGTCACGCGCCTGCTCACGCAGATGGGACAATCCGGCCTGGTGTCCGTCAGCCGCCGCAAGATCGAGATCCGCGACCCGGACCGCCTGCGCGCGTTGCTCCGGAACGACGCTCCCGCCTCCCCGGACCCGCAGGCCTCCTGAATCTCCCGCGCCCCCGGCCAGATCGCCGGTCTACAGACGGCGCGTGGCGACCAGCAAGTCGCGAGAGTTGCCGGCCGCGTCCATCACGTAGTCGGTCAGAACCGCCTCACGCTGGAAGCCGAGCCGGCGGAAGATCGAGATCGCAGCCTGCTGATCGAACGTCATCTGCGCGGTCAGCATGCGCAGGCCGAACGTGTTGGCAATCGAGTAGATCTCGTCGGCGAGAATGCGTCCCAGCCCCTGGCCGCGGCCGCCCGCCCCAATCAGCAGACGAATCTCGCCAATGTGCCGCGTCCACTGGGCGCGGTGGTGATGCATGCTGCCATCGCCAATCACCTCGCCGTTGTTGAACGCCAACACAGTGGTCGTCGTGCGGGTGCGGATCGCCTCCAGCCAGGAATCAATCGCGGCCGGCTCCGTGATGTTCGCCTGCAGGAAGAGCAGATCGTCGTTGGGCAGGCCGCGCGCGAACGCCAGGACCGCCTCGCGGTCGCTCTCCGCCATCAAGCGAAGCTCCACGCTTTGACCGTCCCGCAGGGTTGCCTGGCGCGGGTAGCGCGCATGCACCTGCTCTAGCTGATCGGTGGTAGCGGCGGTGAGATCGACCATATGACTCCTGCTTTCCTAAATCGCGCGCTAGGACCAGACGCCGGCCCAGTCGCCCAGACCGAAAACGACGACGGCGAAGAAGGCGATTCCGAGCCCGCCTTGAAAGGTCAGGAACAGATCAGCGAGATGCGGCCGTCGCATATGGCCCTCCGCGCCCACCCGGCTGGCTGCCGGGCTCCCCCGTCCGTTGTCAGAGGGAGTCTACCGCGGCCGCGGAGTTGGCTGGAGGGGGCGAAAGCGCAGATAGGCCCAACGCAGGCCCACCAGCCACGCGACGGAGAGCAAGAGCGCGCCCAGCACGTCGCTGGGCCAATGCGCGCCCAGCACCACGCGACCCGCCGCCGCGCCCACCAGCAGCAGACCAATCAGGCCGGCGCCGGAAAGGCAGAACGGGTTGCCGCGATGGCGGCTGCTCAGCAGGATCAGCAGCAGCGCCCCGTACACAACGAACGCGCCCGTGGTGTGGCCGCTGGGGAACGCGAAACCGTCGCCAGCACGCAAGATCTCCAGCGTCGCCTCTGTAGGCCGGTCGCGCGAGACGATCTCGCTGATCGCGACCTTGGGCAGCCAGACCAGCACCGCGCCCAGCAACAGCGCCGTCTCCGCCCAACGACGCCGCATCGCGAAGCTCACGGCCGCGACGCCGCCCAGTAACCCAACGACCAGCGGTCGCGAGAAGAACTCGGCCAGGGCGATAAAGCCCGCCCAGCCGGGGAAGTCGACCCGCTGGATCGTGCGGGCGACGTCGAGCTCGGCCGAGCTGGGGCTGCTCGGGTCGATGGCCAGCGCAAGC
This sequence comes from Chloroflexota bacterium, assembly GCA_003228175.2. Classification (GTDB taxonomy): domain Bacteria; phylum Chloroflexota; class Dehalococcoidia; order Bin125; family Bin125; genus TK10-74A. The sequence goes on along the minus strand of QGNQ01000062.1, from coordinate 9,522 downwards.
GCCGCCAGCCCGGCCAGCGCGACGCCCATGCTGGCGAGCACCCAGGCATTCGGGCGGGCCGGGACAGATCGAAGTGCAAGCATTGCTTCGATCATATCGGCCGCGCCTGTCCCTAGGCTGAAGCGATGCCATCACTCTTGGAGTCACTGCTGGACGCCGATCTGTGGAGCTGGGGGGGCCCGGACGGACCGCCACGCGCGCCCGGCGCGTACGCCTGGTCCTGCGATGCCCTACCGCCTGAAGTGCCCAGCGAGGGCCTCCACGCGGATGACGAATTCTCGATCCTGTATGTGGGCATCGCGCCGCGCGCGTCGGCTGGGTCAGGGCGCGATCCGCTGCGCACATCGCTCGCGCCGCGCATCGCCTACCACTACACGGGCGGCGCCGAAGCGTCGGCGCTGCGCACCGCGCTGGGCATCGTGCTGTCCGCCCCGCTGGGCCTGCGCTTGCGCCTGCACGAGGACGGGGAGCGGTTCCATTGGGGCCCCCATGAGCCCATCCTCTCGCAATGGATGCAGACACACATGCGCGTGCGCTGGCTGCGCCACTCGCGGCCCTGGGAGGTGTCGGACATGGCATTCCGCAACTTGGTGCTACCGCTCAATCTGGCCGCGCAAGACCCCACACCATTCCAGCGCGACCTGAGCGCCCGCCAAGCCTCGATGCAGGCCGACGCCCGGGCGGCAGCCACGCGGAGCCCGGAGGCGCACAGCTAGACTGGTTGGGCAATTCGCGCGCCAGATATCGCCCACGCCGGGCGCAGCATCGATGAGGAATCCGTGGAAGACGTTCGCGACTACGTCCTGATCGTTGCGCTCATCATGTACGGCGTCACCGCGTTCGTCCTGATGCTGGCGCTCACCTTCGCCTGCTGGAAGCTCCTCAAGGGGCTGCGCTGGGTGCGCCGCCAGCACGATGACCGCCTCGCGCCGCTGGTCCTCTCCACCTCCGAACGCATCGTCGCGATGAATACCCAGATGTCGGACGGCTCGGGCGCGACCGAGGTGGCGATGGCGGGATTCCGCTTCCTCCAATCCAAGCGCAAGCGGCGCCGAAAGACGCGCCTGCAGCGCGCCCGTGCGACGATCGCGCATCTGCGTCCGGGCTAGTTCCCCACGTTGTGGCGGCTGCTCAACCCCATTAGCCTGACGCGGGGCCGGCCAGCGACCGAAGCGTCCGGCCCGCACGCACCTGCACAGACACCCTGAGGAGACCCCGATGAAAGCCGCTGTACTGCACGCCGCGAACGAGCCCTTGACCGTCGAGGAGATCGACATCATCGAGCCCCGGGCGAACGAGGTGCGGGTCACCACCATGGTCAGTGGCGTCTGCCACAGCGACCTGCACTTCGCCAACGGCACCTGGCCCATGCCGCCGCGGCCCTACGTGCTCGGACACGAAGCCGCCGGCATCGTGGAATCCGTCGGCGACGACGTGACCTACGTCCAGACCGGCGATCACGTGATCATGAACTTCAAGCCATTCTGTGGCACCTGTAAGTTCTGCAACTCGGGACGCCCGTACCTCTGCCAGAGTCCGGCCGTTTGGCGCCCCGCGCGGGATCGACTGAGCTGGGACGGGCAACCGGTCGAACAGTTCTCGTCCGTCGGCTCCTTCGCTGAACAAATGGTCACCGTCGAGAGCGGCGTCCTCAAGATCCCCGACGACATGCCCTTCGCGGAGGCGGCACTCCTGGGCTGCGGCGTCATGACTGGTGTTGGCGCAGCCCTGTACACGGCCAAGGTGCCGGGCGGCTCGACGGTCGCCGTGATCGGCTGCGGCGGCGTCGGGCTGAACGTCATCCAGGGCTGCCGCATCGCCGGCGCGGCGCGGATCATCGCCATCGACACGCTGGACAGCAAGCTGGAGATGGCCAAACAGTTCGGCGCCACGGACGTCATCAATGCCACCAAAGAGGACCCCGTGGAAGCCGCCCGCGGGCTGACGGACAACTCGGTCGAGTACGCCTTCGAGGCGATCGGCCGCGCCGACACCTCCCGGCAAGCGTTCGAGATGGTGGAAGCCGGCGGCACGGCCGTGGTCGTCGGAATGGTCATCGATGACATCGCCGTACCGGGCCCCGCCTTCCTGTCGGAGAAGAAGCTGATCGGCTGCATGTACGGCAGCACCCGCTTCCGCGAGCACATGCCCAAGCTCATCGACCTCTACCGGCAGGGCCGCCTCGACCTCTCGGCCTTGGTCACCGAACGCATGGGCCTGGGTGACGTCAACACGGCCTTCGAGAAGATGACGAAGGGCGAAGTCGCGCGGTCCGTGCTGGAGATCGGCGTCTAGGCGCCCACCCCGGATCGCGTCGCATGCCGGAGCACACCGATTTCCAGCCGTACCTCGCGTCCGCGCGTGGATCGCGTGCTGGTCGCACGACGGACGCCGCCACCGCCTTCGCCGAGATCCCAGACGGCGGGCGCATCCTGATCCCCACGCTCAGCGGCGTGCCCATGGGGCTGCTCGCCGCGCTCGATGATGCACGCGACCGCTGGTCGTCCCTGGAGATCGTGACGGGGACGCTGCGCGAGCCGCCGGCCCCGTTGGACCACGCGGGCGCGCCGTTCCACTTCGCCACCTGGCAGTTCTCCCGGCCACTGCGCCCAGCCGAGCAAGCCGGCGCACTGCGCGTCATTCCCGCGCGCTACTCCCAGACAGCGACGCTCTTCCAGCCCCACGGGCCGGTCCCGGTGGACGCGGTCCTCGTCTCCGCCAGCCCACCGGGTCCGGACGGGAATCTCAGTCTGGGCGTGGCCGTGGGTTCGGTCATCGACGCCGTGCGCAGCGCGCCGTTGGTCATCGCCCAAGTCAACCCCGCGATGCCCTATGTGTTCGGTGCCGGCGAGCTACCGCCGGACGCATTCGACTTCCTCGTCCACATCGAGAGTCCGTTGCCGGAGCTCACACGCGCGCCGCCGGGTCCGCTGGAGGAAGCGATCGCGGAGCATGTGGTCGGCCTCGTCCCGGACGGAGCGACCCTGCAGTTCGGCATCGGCGCAATCCCGGAGGCCGTGATGGCGCGTCTGGCCGCCCGGCGCGATCTCGGCATCCACTCCGGGCTCATCAGTGACGGCCTGATCGATCTCCTGGAGAGCGGCGCACTGACGAACGCGGCCAAGTCGCAGGACGCCGGCGTCATGATCGCCGCGGTCTGCGGCGGCACGCGACGGCTGTTCGACTGGCTGCATCGCAACCCAGAAGTACGGCTCGCGCCCGCCCGATACAGCCACGGCGTCGACGTCGTGGCGCGCAGCCACCGGCTGGTCACAATCAATTCGGCGATCAGCGTGGGGCTGGACGGGTCACTAAACGCTGAGACGATTAACGGGCGGCTGCTCAGCGGCCCGGGCGGGCAGCCGGACTACGCCGAAGCGGCAATGGCGGCGCCCGGCGGTACCGGCATCGTCGCCATGCCGTCCACGGCGGCCGGTGGCAAGGCCTCCCGCATCGTGCGACGGCTGGGCGCTGAAGAGGCGGTCACGATCCCCCGCGTCCTGGCGGACCGCGTGGTCACCGAATACGGCGCCGCAGAGCTGCGCGGTCGCTCCCTCGACGAGCGAGCAGCCGCCCTGCGAGCGATCGCACACCCGGACTTCCGCGACGCACTCCAGATCTGATTCCCACCCCGCCGCAGCGCCGATTTCGTCCCTAGCGCCGGCCCACGTTGCCGACGGCGCGCCCGGCCCGTATTCTGCGCGGGCTCTCGCCCGGGACGGGCGGCGCAGGTGAGAAACGCCCGGGACGGGCGGCGCAGATGAGAAACGCCCGGGACGGGCGGCGCAGATGAGAAACGCCCAGGACGGACAGGTCCGTTTCGGGCATGCCGAAATCGGGTCAAGGGCAGCTACCAAGCGGCGCCCTTCGCAGCGGGAGGACGGGAACCATGCCGGAAACCTTTTCGTTCGAATCGATGCTGGCGGGAACGGATCTCTTCCAGGGCCTCAGCCACGAGGACTTGGGACCGTTCGCCGCCAAGAGCCAGTTGCACACCTACCAGGCCGGGCAGGAGATCACCCGCGAGGGCGAACTGGGCACCGGCCTCTACATCGTGACCAAGGGAACGGTGGACATCGTTGCCAAGCGCGGCACGCCCGACGAGAACCACATCGCCAGCACCGGCGAAGGCGGCTTCTTCGGTGACATGGCGCTCGTACTCGAGCACCCGCGCTCCGCGACCGTCGTCGCCAAGGACTTCACAGAGTGCCTGGTGCTCACGCGCTGGGACTTCAAGGACATCGCGCTCGCGCACCCGCAGGTGATCTGGAACATGCTCGAGATCGTCTCCCACCGGCTGGCCGCGACGGGGTCCGTGGAACAGCACATGTAGCGGCGCGGGGCCTCTCCCGCAGGCGTTCCAGGCTACGGCGACGCAGGCGATCCGCGCCGGACCTCCGTCTGTCCCAGAGACTCCAGGACACGCACCAGCGCCTGTGTGCCGTCGTCGCCATTGCCGGACGCTTCCAACTGCTGGAAGAGCTGGTGCACCAGCGCCGTGACCGGCAGCGGCTGCTCCACATCCTGGCCCGCGCCCAGGGCAAGTCGCAGGTCCTTTTGCAGAAGCGTCACCATGAAGCCGGGCGCAAAGTCGCGGTCGATGATGCGCGGCCCCAAGTTGGAGAGCTGCCACGAGCCCGCCGCGCCGGCCGAGATCGCCTCCAGCATCCGCGCCGGATCCACGCCCGACTTCTGCGCCAGGCTCAACGCCTCGCAGACCCCTTGCAGGCAGCCCGCGATCGCCACCTGATTGCACAGCTTGACCGACTGCCCCGCGCCGATCGGCCCCACGTGCGTGATCGTCTTGCCCATCACCTCAAACACGGGCCGGGCGCGCTCCACGTCCCTGGCCTCGCCGCCCACCATGATCGACAGGGTGCCCGCGATCGCTCCGGCGTCGCCTCCGGAAACCGGCGCGTCCAGCATCGCGACCCCGTTCCCAGCCAGACGAGCGGCGATGTCGCGCGTGACCGCGGGACTGATCGTGCTCATATCGACGACGAGCGCGCCCGCCTGTAGTCCCTCAATCGCGCCGCTGGGGCCGGTCAGTACGGCCTCCACGTCGGGGCTGTCCGTGACCATGCTGATGAAAATGTCGACCTCCGCCGCCACGGCGGCGGGAGTGTCTGCCTCCACCGCACCGGCGGCGGTGCAATCGTCGATGCCCGCACGACTGCGATTCCAGACGCGCACGTCGTAGCCCGCCGCCAGCAGGTTCTTGACCATCGGGCGGCCCATGATGCCTAGCCCCACGAAGCCGATTCGCTCCATCGTCGCTCTCCGTTCCATTTGCTCCTGGTCGGCAGCTCGCGCAATGGCGGCGCGCCAACCTATCCTCTTGGGCGCCGAAGCAAGACCACCCACCGGGCTGGCCACCGACGCTGGCCTCCAAGGCCCGACACACGATGCCGCGCCCAGGCCAGCCGAGCAAGCAGCGAATCGAGGAGTCCCATGCCCACCCTGCAGGCCAACGGGATCGAGCTGTACTACGAGTCGCAAGGCGCCGGGCCGGCCATCGTGCTTACCCACGGCTTCTCTGACAGCGCTGCGCTCTGGCACGCGCAGGTCGCCGCCTTCCAGGATCGCTACCAAATCGTGACGATGGACATGCGCGGCCATGCCCGCAGCGCCGCCCCGGCCGACCTCGGGCTCTACACGCAGGACCAGGTCGTGGAGGATCTGCGCGCAGTCGTGGATGCGGCCGGCGTCCAGCGAGCAATCGTCGGCGGCCACTCCCTTGGCGGCTACACCGCAATGCGGTTCTACCAACGCTACCCAGACCGGGTGCGCGCTCTGATTCTCTCCGGCACCGGACCCGGTTACCGCAAACTGAAGGGCGCCGCCGGCTGGACCGCGATCAACGAGAAGTCCGCATCGAAACTGGAGGCGCGCGGCATCGACACCAGCTTCGACGACCGCGAGGCCGGCATGGGCCGCCACGGCGGCGAGGCCACCATCCGCCACACCATCCAGGGGCTCGTCAACGTGCGCCGCGGCGTGATGCGCATGCCGCCGCTCGTCGAGTGCTCGGAGATCACGGTGCCCACGATCGTGCTTGTCGGTGAGCACGACGAACCCTTCCGTGGCGCCGCCGAGTACCTGGCCGCCAAGATCCCGAACGCCACCGGACCGGTCGTCGTGGCCGGCGCCTCCCACTGGGCCAACTACGATGACCCCGCGACATGGAACGCCGCCGTCGAAGCGTTCCTGGCCGAAGTACCGGAATAAGCGGGCGAGCAGCCGTGGATCGGGACTTTCCGTAATGTGTCTGTAAAGTGGACCTGCGGGAAGGCCAAAAGGCTTGCCTGGGCCTCGTAATCTGCTCGCAAGTCAGCTAGAGTGTCGTCACAACTGAATAGCGATGGGCCGAATCCTCCCTAGGGAGGAACGGGGGACCCAACTTTTGGGGTGAATGGAGCAAGGGCTCCTAGGCGCACTTCCTTCGCGCCGAACCCGTCAGCTAACCCCGTAGGCGACTGAGGGAGCCTCAGAGCCGATCGTATCCCGACACGAATCGGTTTTTTTTCGTGTCGAGGCATGAGCTCGTAGACTTGGCTCTCAGTTGCGCCGCGGCCCGTCCAACTGTGTGGGTATCCGCCAACTTCGGTTGGTGGTCTCAAAAGTTGGACAGGGTATCTCGCTCGCCCTGTCCGCCTCCTGACACAGCCCGGGGCTTAACGGCTCCGGGCTGTGTTTTTAAGCCGGACCGGAGCGTTTCTAATCCGGACCGGGGCTGGCTTTTTCAGCGCAGTCCTCCCCAACCCGAGACACTCTCACCCCAGTCGTCAGGACGAATCAGCGTCCAGACCCACCTCGGTTGCGTTGCCCATCTCCGCGACGCGCGCTTCCAGCGCCGCAAGCGAGGCGGCCGCCATCCCCCGCACGCCGAACAGGCGCAGCAGCACAATCGCGGGACCAAGCAGGCCTGCACGACTCTCGAACGTCTCCTCGCTGACGATGACCGTCACCGGGCCGTCGGCTCGCAAGCGCCACGTGTGCGTTGCAGAGACGCCCAGGTGCCGCGCCTGCCAACCAACCGCGTCCGGCCCCGCGTCGATCGTGACGAGATCGAACGTCGCCTGGCCAATCCCGCGACGCACCCGCTCGCGCCAACGGATGCCCGGGCGCCAGCCATCCCCCCGGGCGGCGTCGGCGGAAGCCCAGTCGAGAGGAGTCCCCTCCGGCGCATGTACGCCGCCCGGATCAGTCGCCCCGGCATCGATCGCCCCGGCATCGATCGCGACAATGAACGGATCCCAGTCCGGCCAGCGGGGTAGGTCGGATAAGACCGCCCAGACCGATGCGGATGGATGCGGTAATCGTCGCTCAGCACGAATCACGTGGCGCACGCCGAAACGATAGCGCCACCTGCCCTGTAGACCAGCGCTGGCCCTCTAGACCAGCGCTGGATCGCTCATCGCCCGCCACCCATACTTTGAGCATGGATCAACTGGCGCTCTATCCCCTGCGAGCCACGCTTGAAATCCCAGCCATCAGCGCCGATGAGATGCGCGAGGTCGACCGGGTCGCCGTGGAGGACGCCGGACTGTCCCTGCTGCAGATGATGGAGAACGCGGGCCGCAGCTTGGCGCTCATCGCGCGGGACTACACCGGCCCCCCGGACCCCGAACTCGGAGGCCAGCTCCTGATCTTGGCCGGGCGCGGCAACAACGGCGGCGGCGCATTGGCCGCGGCGCGGCACCTGCGAAACTGGGGTTACGCCCCGCAGGTCGTCCTGTCCGGGCCGCCTGGCCAACTCGGCGAGGCGGGCGCGGTGCAGCACCACATCCTGCACAAGGACGGCCTGCGCGCCACCTGGCCCGGAGCGACCGAGTTCGATGAGCACTTTCCAGCCATGCTGGCCGGCGCGACGACCGTAATCGACGGGCTCGTCGGCTACGGCCTGCGCGGCCCCCTGCAAGGCGACGTGGCCCTGATCGTCGATGCCCTGCTGGAGGCGGCGGCACCGATCGTGATCTCGCTGGACGTGCCCTCCGGCGTCGAAATGGCCTCCGGCGACGTATATTCGACCGCCGTCGTCGCCACCGCGACGCTCACGCTGGCGCTTCCCAAGACCGGCCTGATCGAGGGCGATGCCGCCGCGGCGGTGGGCGAACTCCTGCTGGGGGACATTGGCATCCCCAACTACATCTATGATCGGCTCAACCTGCCCGTGCCGCCGAACTTGTTCGCGGAAGGGCCGATCGTGCGGCTGATTCCCGACAGCTAGCGTCGCGCGTCCTCTTCAACCCAGGTGACGATGGAAGGCTCCGGAGCGCGGCTGCGCTGCGGGCCGGCGCGCTGCCGGTAGTGACAGCGCCGCCGCAGGGGACAATCCCCGCAGCGGGGTCGACGGGCGACGCAGAGCTGCGCCCCCAAATCCATCAGCGCCTGATTGATCTCCCAACCGACGCGCTGATACCCGGGGCCACGGCTTGGCAGCAACGCCGCCGCGAGCGCCCAGAGTCGCTTCTCGCGACGGCTGTCGGAGTCATCAGCGGGGAAGGCGTCGGCGAACCACCGACTGAGAACACGCGCGACGTTGGTATCAACGATCGGGGTCGCGCGCCCGTGCGCGAACGTCATCACCGCCCCCGCCGTATAGCAACCAACGCCGGGAAGCTGCATCAACTCCGGGACCGACTCCGGCAGACGCCCGGCACGGTAGGCCACCGCCTCATCCGCGATGCGCTTGATGTAGCCACCCCGGGCTTTGTACCCCAGCGGGTCCGTGATACGGCGGACATCGCGCAGCCGGGCCTCGGCCACGTCCTCAATCCGCGGGTAGGTCTGCACGAACTCCTCGTACACCTCCGCCACGCGTGGCGCCTGCGTCTGTTGCAGCATGATCTCGGAGACCAGGATGCGATATGGGTCGTTCGTCCGACGCCAGGGCAGGTCACGACCGTGCTCGCGGAACCAAGCGCGCAGACCGTGTCGGTAGTAGCGCAGGCGTCCTGGGTCGACCGTGGCGCGCAACATCGACATCCGTTCCAGACCGCTGGCGGCCATCAGAGCGGGGCAGCCGCGGCGGGCGATGGTACGCTCGCAACCCTTCGCGATCCATGACTCCCGTTCGGATCCCGCGTGCCACGACCGTTGTCGCATCGCTTCTTCCGTCGACACACCCTGCAGGTCGCGCCCGACTTGCTGGGCTGCGAGGTCTGGGTGCGGCGGCCCGGCGAGCGCGTCCGGCGTGGTCGCATCGTGGAAGTCGAGGCGTACCGCGGCTTCGACGATCGAGCCTGTCACGGTTGGCGCGGGGAGACCCCCAGACTGCGCACATTCTTCGGTCCCGGCGGTCATGCCTTCGTCTACATCACCTACGGCATCCACGCGATGCTGAACTTCGTCACAGAGGGGCCGGACTACCCCAGTGGGGTGCTGATTCGGGCCCTGGAGTCGATCCCCGCAGCGGACGGACCACCCCTCGAAGCCGACATGCGCGGGCCGGGGCTGCTCACGCGGGCCATGGGCATCACACGCGGGCTGGACGGCAGCGACCTGCGCAGCGGTCCCGTC
>QGNQ01000061.1 GCA_003228175.2 Chloroflexota bacterium | reverse complement strand
GGCCCCCCGCTCCAGAATCCCAAGAGATCAGACCGCCCCACTCCGCCCTGTGGGCAGACCGGAGGCTCCCGGCACTAACTTAACGACTGGTACAACGATCGGGGGCAGGTCACCGGCATACGCCCGTCTCACGCGTGGCGTGGTGCTGTCGATCAAGCAGGAGGTCTACGTAGAAGCGGCCCGCTCCGTGGGCGCGTCGCCGCTTCGGACCATGTGGCGGCATCTTCTCCCGAACGTGGTGGCGCCGGTGTTCGTGCTGGCATCGCTGTCTGCCGCCAGCGTCATCCTGCTGGAAGCCGCGCTGAGCTTCATCGGGGCGGAGGGGCAGCCGCCGACGCCGGCCTGGGGCGGCATGGTGTCGAGCGCCTACGACACACTCCTCTCACGGAACGGCTGGCCGATCCTGGGCCCCGCTGTCGCGATCATCCTGATGGTGATGTCGTTCAACTTCGTCGGCGACGGCATCCAGGACGCCATGGATCCGCGATTGCGGAACGTGCGCTAGGAGCTGACCTGCCCTGTGCGGCGCGGAACAGCATCCATGTGCCTCCGAAGGCGTCGCGAACTATCGTCTCGTCGCGATCCGCCGTCGGCGCGCCCACCCCCGGCGTTCGCATTGCCGCGGAACCCGACGCGGACCCTCCCGAGAGGTCCAGTCTCGTCTGAACGGACGCCCTACGCGTCGCGGGCGCCCCGGACCAGCCGGCCGGGCAGGGCGCCGGTGAGCTCGTCGTCTTCCAGTGTCACTTCGCCCGCGCACATCGTGATCTCGTAGCCGGTCTGCCGCTGGTGGAAGCGCTTCGCCTTCTCCGGCAGGTCGTAGACGATCTTCGGCGCCCGGGAGCCAAGCCGCTCGGGATCGATCACGTTCAGGTCCGCGCGCTTGCCCACGGCCAGCACGCCGCGGTCGCCCAGGCCGTAGAGGTCCGCATTGGCGCCGGTCTGCTTGTAGACGATCATCTCGATCGGCACCCGCTCGCCGCGCTCCCGCTGCCAGCCCCAATAGCGCAGGTTCCAGCTCGGCATCTCCACATCCGAAAGCGCGCCCACGTGCGCGCCGGCGTCGCTCAAGCCGTTCCGCGTCAGCGGGTGCATCATCGTCTCGCGCTGGTAGTCCAGGTTGCCCTCGCGGTAGCCCTCCAGGTAGTGCAGCAGAATCGTGCTGCCGTCGCCCTCCGTGAGCAGGTCGTAGAACGCCTCGTCCGTGCTAATGCCGTTGCGCTCCGCGTAGGCGGCAACGCTGGCCTCGTGCTCCGGCTCGTAGTTGGGCGGGTCGCCCAGCACCCAGCACTGGTCCGGGTTGCCCAGCACGTTCTCCAGGAAGATCCCGCCCAAACTGCCGGGCGTGCCATCAATCAGGAAGATGTGCTCCGGTGGCTCGTCCTGGAACTGCCGCACGTCATTCGTCAGATCCCACTCACTGGCCAAGATCGCCGCCTTGACCTCCGGCTCCCGCATCTTCGTGATGCGCTCCGAGAACGGCAGGCTCTCGACCAGCTCCCGGTAGGCGAGGTTGAGGGTGTAGGGGTGTGCGGACCCTTCCATGGTGAGCAACGCGCTCGTGCCGCGACCGCGAATCTGCGGGAAGATCCGCACGCCGTCGGCCTGCGCCTCCTCCACCATCTGCAGCCCCTCACGCCAGGTCGGTATCGGACCATCGTCAATGCCCTCGCCCGACAGGTAGGTGACCGTCAGATTGGAGTCCTTCGCCAGCCGGTGAATCCACTCGCGCTCGAACTCGCCCACGACCTGGAAGACGCCGCCGCCGCCCTCGCCCATGCCCTGCGCGATCGCTTCCAGCTCGGGGTACTGCGCGAAGGTCCCCGGGGTGGGCACGCCCGCCTTGGTGCGGTGGGCCATGAGCCGGTTGGACGAGAAGCCGACCGCGCCCGCGTCGATCCCCTCCCGCACGAGACGCTTCATGTGCACCAGTTCTTCTTCGTTCGGTTGCACGTCGTCCGCCCCGCGCTCACCCATCACGTACGTGCGCAGGGGGCTGTGCGGGATCTGCGTCGCGATGTCCATCACGCGCGGCTTGCCGTCGATCGCGTCCATGTACTCCGGGAAGGTCTCCCACTCCCACGTGATCCCGGCCGACATCGCCGTCGAGGGGATGTCCTCCACCGCGTCCAGCAGGTCCAGCAGCCACTCGCGCTCGGCCGGCCGCACCGGCGCGAAGCCCACGCCGCAGTTGCCCATGATCACCGTCGTCACGCCGTTGTAGCAGGAGGGGTCCAAGTTCGGGTCCCACGACACCTGCGCGTCCATGTGCGTGTGAATGTCGATCCAGCCCGGCGTCACCAGCTTGCCGGCGGCGTCGATCTCACGCTTGCCGGGCCCCACGAACCGCCCGATCGCGGTGATGCGATCCCCGTCGATACCGATGTCGCCGCGGTACTCCGCTGCGCCCGTGCCATCGATGATGCGACCGTTGCGGATGGTGATGTCGTGCATGTTGCTCCCTGAAGACTGCGCCCACGTCTAGTCTTGTTTGGCTGATCCTAGTCCAGTTGAGGCCTGATGGGGCACTTATTTTGCCAACTCCAGGCGCAGGCTCTTCAGCAAGCGGCGGTATTCAATCCCTGACACTTCATACATCCGGGCGGCGAAGACGACAGTGCGCCAGTCGCGACGTTCCGCCGCCGCCGGTTGCGCGAGCTGCCGGTATCGCTTCGCGTAGACCTCCATGAAGTGGACACGCAGGCGTCCCGCCAGCAACCGATGCCACCGACCCATGCGGGAGGGCAGTTCACCGATCTCCAACAGCATCGTTGTGCGGCCGAAGTCCGCGATCGGATTGCCATGCTGGGCGGTGATCCAGTCAATGATCACCGGCCCCCCCGGCGAGATGATGATGTTGTCCTGGTGGAAGTCCCAGTGGCAGAGCCGATCGCCCGCGGGCAACCGATCCAGCAACCGCAGCACCTGCGATCGCTCCGCCTCCGTGATCCCCTCCCCTTGCGCGATCTCGCGACGCAAGGTGTCCTGCTGGTCGCGCAGGCCCTCCCCCGGCAGCTGATGCAGATCCCAGTGCATGGCGGCCATCTGCCGCGCGTACGCACGCAGCTGCCAGGGCCGGCGCCCCGCCACCGCCAGCATCGAATCGCCCTCCACGCGCTCGAAGACGATCCCGGGCCGGCCGGCGACTTCTTCCAACCCGAACACTTCGGGCACCGGGACGCCCAGCCGATGCACCCGCCGGCTGGCCTCGAACTCTTCCTCCGCGTCGGCCACCCAGCCCGGCCGCATGAGCTTGAGCACCTGCCCCTCACCCCAGGCGTAGACCTCCGCCGTTCGCCCCGTCCCGATCGGTGCGCCCAGTTGCTCCAATGTCACAGCCATGTGCTCTCTCCTTTCGTCAGCATCCTAGCTTCCGTCACCTGGCGCAGGCGCGTTCCGGCAACAGCAATTGCAGCGGCGCGATCGACCGGAAGCCCGGCGAGGACAGCGCGAAGAGCAGACAGATCCCCTCCGCCGCCGCCCAGCGCGTCACCACCACCGGCCGGCCGCTGATCCCCTCATCGACCCACATTCGCGCCGCGATCGTCGACAGCAGCTCCGCCAAGCGCGCATGCTCCTCCGCGAACTCCGCCGGCGGTCGCAGCACCGCGACCGCCGTCTGGGCGCGCGTCAGATCGCTCAGCTGCGCATCAAGGCGCACCTCGGCGACTGCGTAATCCTCTTCGACCGTGCCTGCGGGCAGCGACCAGATCCCCCCTCCCAGCCAGCGAGGCGCCGCCAGATCCCGAATCGTCGCGTTCAACGCCAGGCCGTACGCGCCGCCCGGGATGTCACTGGCTCGCCAGCATAACGGCCGCGGCCCCACCAACGCGACGCAGGCGTCCTCGCTCAGGCCGGCCGCGCTCCTCCGCTCCAGCCGTCGCAGGTCCAGAGCGGCGAGCCGAAACGCTACCCGCTCCCCGTCGGCCGCAGCGCGTCGAGCCACAGCGTTGAGCGCGACGCCCGCCCGGTAGTAGTCGAGCAGGATCGCATGGTCCGACGCCAAAGCGTCCGGCGGTTCAACGCCGGTCAGCACGCTCAGACCCGCCTGCAGTGTGCCGCCCCCCCAATCCGCGAACGCCGCGAAGTAGTGCGCCGTCGTCACGGCATCGAGCGACTGATAGGCGGAATCCGGACTCTCGCGAATCTCCCCCTCGAAGCGCTCGACCCCTGCCCGCACCGCCGCCGACGCGTCCCGCACGACCTGTAGGTACGCCTCGGCCGCCGCGGTGCTGCCGTCCACGACGCCCGCCCCGGCCCCGGCAGGACCCACGGGGGTCGGATCGGCCGCTGCGGCCTGCGACGTCGCGCCGTCCCTCTCCCCCGCCAAGGAGGCCTCGCGCCCGCCTCCCGTGCCCGAATCGAGCGCGCCCGTGGCAGCCAGGATCAGCAGCGCCGTGACGGCCCCCATCACCGCTCCCAGCCGCAGCACGACGCGCCGCTGGCCGAACCAGCCGGCGCCCGCCTCTGGCGCCGCGGCGAGCAGCGGCAGTCGCTCACCAGCGCGGGCGAACTCCGGGCCTGCGCGATCCGGGCTCGGGTTCACGATCGAGGCAGGGGAGACCGGCAGGGCTGCCCCGCCCGACGTGCGCAAAGCGTGGAAGCTGCGTGGGTCCGATGGGTTCCAGAGGTAGTCGCTGTCGCGGGCCTCCGCCCCCGTCTCCGTCGAGTCCCACCAGCGACGCAGCCAGCGCACAGCGCCTGCTCCTCACAGAGGTTCGGCGCCTAGCGGACGTTCCGCAAGCGCGGGTCCATCGCATCCCGCATACCGTCCCCTACGAAGTTGAAGGACATCACGAGCAGGATGATGCCGAGCGCGGGGGCGACCAGCGGCCAGGCGCCCCGCGTCAGCATGGTCCGGTAGCCCTCCGCCACCATCCCGCCCCAGGCCGGGGTCGGCGGCTGTACCCCAGCGCCGATGAAGCTGAGCCCGGCCTCGGTGAGAATGATGCCTGCCGCCGAGAGCGAGGCCAACACCATCACCGGCGCGATGACGTTCGGCAGCATGTGCCGCCGCATGATTCGTGCCGGGGGCGCGCCGATCGCCCGCGCGGCATCGATATAGACCTCCTGTTTGATCGAGAGCACGATGCCGCGCGTGAGCCTGGCGTAGCCGGGTGCCCAGACCACGCCAATGATGATCATGGTGTTCGTCAGGCTGGGACCGGTGGCGCCGACGACGGCGAGGATGAGGATTAACCCCGGCATCGCCATCACGGCATCGACCACGCGCATGATCACCAGCTCGTCCAGCTTGCCGCCCACGTACCCCGCCAGGAGCCCCAGCGGCACCCCGAGCCCCACCGCGATGCCGATCGCCACGATCACGATCTGCCAGGCGATCCGCGTGCCGAAGATCGCGCGGCTCAAGACGTCGCGGCCGAGCCGGTCGGTGCCGGCGAGGTGATCCCAGCTGGGGCTGTTGAAAACCGCCTCGCGCGTCTGTTCCGTCTGGAGTGGATCCGCCGGGGCGAGCAGGGGGGCGAGGGCCGCCACGATGCCGAAGCCGATCAGGATCACCGCCCCCACGACGGCGGGGCGGTTGCGGACGTAGACGCGCAGGATCGCCCGAAGCGCGCGGTACCAGGGCCGCTCCGCCAAGCCGGACAGGGAGAGCAGCGGCGGCGCTGCCTGGGGCGCCGTGCCGTCGCTCATGCCGTCTCCCGCCCCGCGCGGATGCGCGGATCGAGTAGTGGATACGAGAGGTCGACCAGCAGGTTGACGAAGACGACGGCGACCGCAAAGAACATCACGACGTTCTGGATGATCGCGAAGTCTTGATTGATCACCACGCTCTCCACGAACCAGCGGCCCATGCCCGGGATGGCGAAGACGTTCTCGGTGATCACCGCGCCGCTGAAGATCAGCCCGACCTGGAAACCGAAGATGGTGACCACCGGGATCATCGCGTTGCGCAGTCCGTGCCGGATGATCACGGTCCGCTCTCGCAGCCCCTTGGCGCGGGCCGTGCGGATGTAATCGTCGTTGAGCACGTTGATCATCGCCGAGCGCGTCTGCCGCATCAGCAGCGTCGTCGCGGTGAGGGAGATCGCGAGCACGGGCATCGCCATGCGCTTGAGGTTCTCGATGGGGTCTTCGCCGATCGAGACGTACCCGCCCACGGGGAGCAGATCCAGCTCAAGCCCGAGCAGCAGGATCAGCGCGATGCCCGTGAGGAACTCGGGGACGGAGTTCCCCACGATCATGGTCGTACTGGCCGTCACCTCTCGCTTGGAACCGGGCCTCAACGCCGCCAGCACGCCCACCGGGATGGCCACCATGACCACGACGAGGAGACTCAGGACCCCCAGCTCGATCGTCGCGGGCAGCCGCCGGGCGAACTGGTCCGTGATCGAGACCTGGTTGATCAGGCTCAGCCCCAGATCGCCCTGCAAGGCGTTGAACAACCACCGAAAGTACCGCTCCATCAGCGGATCGTTGAGGTGCAGGCGCTCCCGGATGGCGGCGAGCGATTCTGGGGTCGATTCGATGCCCCCGATGCCGAAGGAGGGGTCGCCCGGCAGCAGGTTCATCAGCAGGAACGAGACGAGGCTGACGATCCACAGGATCACGAGCGAGGAAAGGATGCGTGTCGCGATGTAGCGGGACATCCGGGTTCGCTCAAATCACTGCGGACGCCGAGTCGGAAATCTCACGACGCCCGACCCCGGGCCGCCGTTCGACTGCAGCCCGGGGTCACCCCATGGGGACGCCAGGCGGGCGCGCCCGCCTGGCGTCCGGCCTTCCGATCTTAGGTATTGATCCAGAGGCCCCTGTACCCGTCCCCGTCGACATCGCCATCGACGGGTCTCAGCCGGAACCCCCCGATGTTGTCCTGGGCGGCCACGCCGCGCGAATACTGGACCCAGTTGTAGGTCCAAGAGTGGCCCTCGATATCGTCGTTGCCGTCGCCGAAGCTCGCGAAGAGCCGGTCGTACGGCTCCAGGCGGTCCTCCTGGGCGGCGAAGCTCGACGCCTCGTTGAGGAGCGCCTCGGTCTCCGCGAACCCCTGCAGCACTTCGTCGTTCGGGTAGTCCGCCAAGCTCGCCCGGCCGGTGCCGGGGCCGTCCTCCGGCGAGCCGTACATCCAGCCCTTGAGGAGGAGTTCAATCGTCGGGCGCATCGTGACGTCCGGGTCGAACGGAGACTCCCAACTGAGGCATGCGGTGGCGAAGTCCGCCGCCTGGAAGAATCGGTCGAGCACGACCGATTCCGAGGCGTCGAAGTACTCCAGGTCCCAGCCGCGTTCGAGCAGCTGATTGAAGACCGGCTCGGCCGTCCGGCGGTGGAAGTCCGTGCCGAAGCCCAAGAAGACGCCACTGACCGGGTTGTCGTCGCCGAATCCGGCGGCGTCCCGGAGCTGGTTCGACTTCTGGAAGTCGGGCAGGTCGTAGTAGTTCTTGCCGGGTTGGATCGCCCAGCTCTCGGTGCTGGTGTTGGTGACCGAGGGCTTGCCGAGGCCGTCGAGCCCCACATCGTTGACGGCATCTCGGTCCACGCTGAGGTTGAGGGCCTTCCGCAGTCGCGGATCGCGGAACATGTTGAACCCCTCAGCCGATGGGTTGAGGTTGAACGACTGGCCCATCCAGGTCTGCCAGATCCCCAGGCCGACCTGCAAGCCGTCAGCTTCCAGGTCGTCTCTCAGGTCCGCGGTCATGCCCCCCGGGGGCTCGGCGTAACTCATCTCGCCGTCCAGGAACGCCGCCCATCGGGCGTTGGCGTCCGGGCGGATCAGGATCTCGAGCTCATCAGCGTAGACGTGGTCGTTGTCCCAGTAGCCGTCCCATTTCTCCGCCAGCCAGCGCTCCCCGTCCTGGTAATCCACGACGCGTGCGGGACCCGCGCCCACCGGATCCGTGATCGCGGTTTCGAAGGCGTTCGGGGAGATCAGCATCCCCGCGCCCGGGTTGCCGTAGAAGCCCACGATGGTCGGCCCGAAGGGTTCTTCCTTCACCATGCGCCACGACACCTCATCGACGGCCTCGAACTGCGAGTCGGCGATCGCCGTCTGTGCGCGGCTGTTGCCCGCGGCGTCGGGGTCGGATTGCACGTATTCCATGTTCAGTTGCATCGCGTTCGCGTCGACCGGCGCACCGTCCTGAAACTGCGCGCGCCCCGGCGCGAAGTTAAAGATGTACGTGGTCTCGTTCGGAATCTCCCACGTCTCGGCGAGCTCCGGCTGCACGCGGCCGTTGTCGTCGTAGCCCAGCACGGAGTCGTAGATGTACTTCAGGTAGCCGCCGTGGTCCGCGCCCGTCAGGGAGATGAAGGGGTTCCAGCCGCCGTCGATGCCGAAGTCTCGCGCGGTGACGATCTTGCCGCCGAACACCGGCCCGCCCGCCGCGACCGCCTGCTCCTCTTCCTCCTCTGGTTCCGCCTGCGCCTGTTCGGCCTGTTCCGCCTGCTCCTCGGCCTGGGCTTCAGCGGTGGACGCGTCGTCGTCATCATCGACGTCGCCACAACCCACCAGAGCCAAGCCCGCGGCACCCACGCCCGCCTTGGCGCTCGCGCCCAGCATCGTGCGTCGGGAGATCTTGCGTCGCCGCAAACCGGTCCAGTAGTTCTGATCGCTCATTGAGTTTCCTTCCCTCGGGCTCCCTCGCTTCCACGTTTTCGGGAAGTGCATGGGCCGAGACAGGGCACAATATCATGCACATCGCATCTGGTGTCAATCCGATTGCACCACCCCGGGGGGGAGGAGTACAGGCGCTTGAGGCATTGGGCCGCGCGCCGGTCGGTCGTGGGGCGTGGGTGCGAGTCGACCGCCCGCGCGCGCGCGCCCGTCAGCGGCACCAGATTAACGAAGAAGCGGGCCGCGACGCGGCCCGCTTCGGGAATGCGCCCGAACGACCGGTAGCGAATCGCCTACGGCCCCAGCTCCTGGAAGGTCTTCCCCTCCGACGCCAGCTGCTCGATCAGCGGCGACCGCTCCCAGTGCTCGCCGCCCAGCACGGCGTGGTCGCCCTTGGTCTTCTCGGCGACGACGTCCAGGCCGACTGTCTGCGGGACCGCGTTCTCTGCTGCGAGAGAGGGTCTGGAGCGGGAGACCGGGTTCGAACCCCCTCCCCAAGTGTCGAGGGCCTCTGCTTGGGAAGCATGATATCGGGGCGGTGTCGCGACCGGGGACGCGCAGGTGGCGCGGGGACCACCTCGGCTCACGCAGCTGGCGGGCGGTGGGCCGGAAGGCGGTAAGGCGCATCAGCACGCGAGAAGCCGGGGCGCTGGAGGGGCGGGATGCTCACCTCAGTCGCCTCCCAGGTGTCGGCGGTAGTTGACCCGTCGGTGCGACTGAAGCCGAACCTCCCGGGAGGCCAGCACACTTGACCCCACCCAACGTCAACCAACCACCGCCCCGTCGGGGATCACGGCACCGTCCGGTACGACAGTGTTCTTCTTGATGGTCACATCGTCGCCGATGACCACGTTCGTCCCAATCGTGACACCCTTCCCTATCGTCACGTTCGCGCCGATCGAGGTGCCATCGCCGATCGTCACGTTCTTGGCGATATTGGCCCCATCACCGATGACGATGTCGTTGCCGATGGTGACGTCCTTGGCGATGTCGGCCCCGTCACCGATGACGACGTCGTCGCCGATGGTGACGTCCTTGCCGATGTCAACCCCGTCACCGATGACGACGTTGTCGCCGATGGTGACGTCGTTGCCGATCGTCGTGCCCGCGCCAACCACAGTCATGCTCGCCCCGGCCGCGTCGCTCATGTCGACACTGCTGGCTCCATCGGTGCGGCGGAGAGCGAAGACGCCGGTGACACCGGCGACCCCGGGGTTCATGATCTCGGTGAGCTCGAACGTGACGGTCGTGCCGTTCGGGATCGGGGACCCGCCCGTCTGCAGCACGACCCGCGTCGCGGTGCGGAAGGTGACGGTCAGCGTGGCGCCGCCCGCCGAGACGTTCTGCACGACGAACCGGCCGATCCTGCCTCACGCTTGTGCTGGCGCTGCTCGCCTTCGCCGGGGGTGGCCGCCAGTTTCCTCGTGACCGAATCCTTGGCCGTCTTCACCGATCAAGAAGTCAACGCCGCGAACTTGGCCGAGACCGTAGGGCCCCAGGCGGTCGGCCTCCGGGACGCCCCCAACGCCACGGGTGTCCCACCGTGCGACCTTGGGGATATGCCCAGATCCTTGGACGGCGCCGTCGCCACCCCCGCATCTTCGATCGCCCGCCGCAACGCCAGGATCGTCAGCGCACCCACCGAGCTCTCGGCCCGTCCGTCCCAGCGCCGCGCCGTCGGCGAGTGACCAACGCCCACCGCGGCCACCTTGCCGCGGTGCTCCCACAGCCCCAGTCCCTCATCGCTGCGATACATCGATTCCGGAGCGTTCTCAGTCACCATGAACTATCCATCCAACGCATGCGTCCGCCTGAAAGCATCGGGGTCAGCCAACGACGCGCCACTCCGGCACCTTCTGCCCGTTGGCCGTCGCCTCGAATACCACCTCCACGGCCGCGCCCACCGGCACATCGTCAACCGCTGTGCCCGGCAAGTGGGAGTACATCTGGATACCGGGATCGTCGTCGAGCATGATCACCGCGACGTTGAACGGCTGGTCTTGCTGGAACGCCCGCACCGGACAGTCGTGGACGACGCCGTAGTTGTAGATCGTGCCGCGACCGCTCATCTGGCTCCACTCCAGGTGGTCACCGGACCCACACGTTCGGCACGTCCTCCCCGGGGGATGCTGCAGCCGGCGACAGGCGCTGCAATTCTGGATGACGAGCCGCCCCTCGTTGGCCGCCACCCAGAAGGGCTGGCTGAGCGCGTCGGGGACCACCCCCTGCTTGATCATCATCTCCCCCATCAGAATCCAGATGCTAGCCTCGCACGCCCGTCACGCAGACGGGACCCGTTGGCGAATGGTAGCGCGGGTCAGCGGGCCGAAATGGGGCAAAGCCGTCGGGGCCGTGGTCGTTCCTCGCGAGGGTCAAGCAGGCCCGGTCGCCGACGAGCTGATCGCCTTCTGCCGAACCCACATCGGCAGCGACAAGGGTCCCAAGGGCGTCAGCCTGCACACGGAGCCGCTGCCACAGAGCGTGAGGGTTTGTACCCTGCGCAGACGGAGCCCGCCCATGACAATCAGCGACGAACGCCTGGATACCATCCTCCCGCCTCCTCCCAACACCCCGCCCTCCGCTCTGCGCGGCGTCCGCGTCCTCGACTTCACACGGGCGCAACAGGGCCCCTTCGCGACATTGCTGCTCGCCGATATGGGCGCGGAGGTGATCAAGGTCGAGCCACCGGGCGGGGAGATGGGACGGGCCACCGGCCTCCAAGACGACGGCTTCTCCTCATACTTCGAGGGGCACAACCGCGGCAAGCGCAGCATCACGCTTGATCTCAAACGCCCGGGCGGCGTCTCCGTCGTGCAGCGTTTGATACCGGTCTGCGACGTCGTTGTGGAAAACTTCCGCCCCGGCGTCATGGAGCGACTCGGGATCGGCTACGAAGACTGCCAGCGGTTACGGGAAGACATCATCTTCGCCTCGGCTTCCGCCTGGGGTCGCCAGGGCCCATGGGCGGCGCGGGGCGGATACGACCATGTCGCGCAGGCGCTCAGCGGCGTCATGTACGAGCAGGGGGAAGGACCCGGTGGCGAACCGCATGCCCTCATCGGGGGCTTCGCCGACCAGATCGGGGCCATGCTGCTGGCGTTCGGTATCGCCTCAGCGCTGTTCGTCCGCCAGCGTGACGGCATCGGCCAGCACATCGACGGTTCCCTAATCGGCGGCATGGTGGCCATGCAGTCGAAGCAGATCACGGAGTTCTTGCGCACGGGGAAGCAGAGCGGGTTTCAGCCCCGCCGCGCCGCCACCTACACGAACTACCGCTGCGCCGACGGGCGGCACGTCGCGATCGCCGCCAACGCGCAGGACATGTGGGAGCGCCTCTGTGACGCGATCGCCGCTCCCCAGCTCAAGTCGGACGAGCGCTTCGCTGAACCCTTCGGCCGGGCCCGGTACAAGGACGCCCTGGTCGAAGCGCTGGCGGCGGTCTTCGAGACCCGGCCGCTGGCCGACTGGCTGGGCCCGCTCGAAGAGCACGACGTGCCACACGCCCCCGTCCTGGACTACGCCGGCATGAGCAAGCACCCCCAGTACTGGGCGAACGCGTACCTGCAGGAGATCGAGACGCCCCATCTGGGCGCCATGCGTGTGCCGGGACCGCCGATCCAGATGAGCGCGACGCCGCCTCGGGTCCAAGGCTGCGGACCAATCTTGGGCTTTCACACCGAGGACATCCTGGAGTCGATTGGCTACACCTGGGCCGAGATCGAGCGGCTCAAGGACAGCGGAGCGATCCGCACAGCATGATCCACGCCGAGCCGACGCAGCACTTCTACGACTCCCAGCGACTGCGGCTCGCCTACTGGACCTGGGGCGACCCCGCCAACCCGCCCTGCATCTGCTTGCACGGCGGCCGCGATCACTCGCGCAGCTGGGATCGCATCGCCACGGCGCTCAGCGACTCGTACTACGTCGTGGCGCCCGATCTGCGTGGCCACGGCGACTCCCAGTGGGCGGTGGGCGGCGAATACGGCACCTCGCAGAACGTCGTCGACTTCCTCACGCTAATCGACCGATTCGATGGGCCGGTCCGCGTCCTCGCCCATTCGTTCGGGGGCCACGTGACCTTCCTGGCGGCCGGCGCGTATCCTGAGCGCTTCCACAGCATCATCGCCATTGAAGGCCGCCTCGCCGGCACGCCGCAACCACAACGGCTCTCGCCGCAATCGTTGCGTGAGCTGGTGCATGCCCGTCGCGACCTGGAGACACGCCTGCCCCGGGTCTATCCCGATCTGGCCGCCGCCACCCTCCGCGTCTCCGAACAGAATCCCCGATTGACCCCGCAGACGGCGCACCACATCGCCGAGCATGCCGTGCGGCAAGTCCCGTCCAACGGCAGCGACGGCCAACCCGGGTTCGTCTGGAAGTTCGATAACTGGTCCCGGCCCGGCGTTCGCCTGGAAGACGTGAGCCTGGAGGAGGCGAAGCTCTTCTTCGCGCAGCTTGATCGGCCGCTGCTCTACATCGTCGGCGGCGAGTCCGGCGCGAAGCGCAACACGCAGGACGCCGTCCGCTACTTCCCCAACGCGCGTGCCCTCGTCGTGCCCGGGGCCGGGCACTGGGTGCACCACGACGAGCCGGCCCTAGTGATCCGAACCGCGCGCGAGTTCTTCGCCCAGGACCCCGCGTCCCCCGGGCCGATCTGACGGACCGCGGGACGCATCGGCCGGGTGTGGTCGTTCTTCCCAACGCGGCCCAAGTCCAGCGCCGTCGGGCAGACCGACCGCCCTGATCAATCGTCGTGGACGGCCCCCGTCACACCAAGCGCCAGGAGTTCGGCGTATTCCGCGTCATCAACGCCCAGTTCCTCACGCAAGATCTCCTGGCTGTGCTCACCAAAACACGGCGACGGGCCGGGAGACGGCGCCCCCTCTCCCAGCCGCCACGGACCGACGGGCATACGGTGGCTGCCCGCCTCCGGATGCCGCACGCTCCGCAGGTACTCGCGAGCGAGTAGCTGCGGATGCGGATCGCTGAACACCTCGCGCAGCCGCCGCGCGCGCGCCGCGCAGCCGCCGATGGAACCCAAGCTCGCCGCCGCCGTGTCCGCCTCCTGATCGCGGCACCAGGCGGCGATGATCTCGTCCAGAGCCGTGTGGTGTTCCAGAATCCGATCTGCCTTGTGTGAAGCGCGTCTGGCGGAGAGCCTCCGAGCGGAGGGATGGCGATGTGGGTCTATTGGCGACTCTTTCTGGTCGGGCTCGGGATGCTCGGCCGGCAACGACGGGATCTGATCCTCGAGAACGTGATTCTGCGCCAGCAGTTGGCGGTCTGGGAACGGTCCGGGCGGCGACCGCGGCTCCACAGACGTGACCGGCAGTTCTGGTCGGTCACAGCTCGGCACTGGACCCCGTGGCGTGCGCATCTTCAGCTCGTCCAACCGGCGACCGTGATCGGGTGGCACCGCCTTGCCTGGCGCCGCTATTGGCGCTGGAAGAGTCAAGGGGGTCGTCCTGGCCGCACACGGATTGGCCCCGAGATCCGCACGCTCATTGCCCGGCTGGCAGCCGAGAATCCGACCTGGGGCGTCCGGCGCATCGCGGCCGAGCTGGCGGTGTTGGGCCATCCGGTCAGCGCGGCGACGGTGCAGCGGTATCGCGGGAATCGTCCACCGTCACCGAGCTGGCGGGCCTTCCTGCGCCTGCACGTGTCCGAGATCTGGGCCGCGGACTTCTTCATCGCGCAAACGCTGCCGTTCCGCGCCTTCTACGTGTTCGTCGTGATCCGCCATGATCGCCGGCGCCTGATGCACTGGAACGTGACCCGCCATCCGACGCAGGCCTGGGTCTGGCAGCAGATCCGTGAGGCCACGC
>QGNQ01000060.1 GCA_003228175.2 Chloroflexota bacterium | reverse complement strand
GAAAGCACACGGTTTCAGGAACTATTTCACTCCCCTTCCGGGGTGCTTTTCACCTTTCCCTCACGGTACTTGTCCGCTATCGGTCACTTCGAGTATTTAGCCTTGGGAGGTGGGCCTCCCTGCTTCCCACGCACTTTCTCGTGCTGCGTGGTACTTCGGATCAGCCAACCACAGTCCTGCGTCTTTCGCCTACGGGGCTGTCACCCTCTTTGGCGGCCCTTTCCAGGGACCTTCCGCTAGACGCAAGGATTTGTAACTGTGTGCTGGTGGGTTTGCACCAGCCGTCGGCGTCCACTACCCCCAGTGCCCATAGGCCATACCGCCGTTAAGAACACTGGGTTTGGGCTGCTCCCCGTTCGCTCGCCACTACTAGGGGAATAATTCTCTTTTCCTCGGGGTACTGAGATGTTTCAGTTCCCCCGCTTACCTCCACCGGACCTATGTGTTCAGTCCGGGGTGACGGCGTATGACCGCCGCCGGGTTGCCCCATTCGGGAATCCACGGATCAGCTTGCTGAACAGCTCCCCGTGGCTTATCGCAGCCTAGCCACGCCCTTCATCGGCTCGAAGTGCCAAGGCATCCACCGTGCGCCGTAGTCGCTTGACCTACTCTACGGTCTCAGCATGTGTGATGTTGTACTTCAGATGGTCAGGACCACGACGCCCCTGCCGCCACCCCCCAGCGAATCCCCGCGCCTTGCACAAGTGCAAGACACAATGAACCCACCGCGCAGGTGCCGGGCGCGACGCCGTGTAGACCATGCGTCCAACAACCACTGTTGGACGACTTTTTTGTTGGTCGCACACACTATTCAGCTGCAAAGGTGACCCAATCCAACCAAGGACGTGTCAAAACACGGAATCCAGGGCGACTGGGCAACTCAGATAGACTAGGCACGGCGGTGGGGGGTGTCAACGCGACCGGCCCTCGATTGCCCCGGCGGTGTCGTCTACATCTCTCGACCCGGCGCGAATCGGCCCGCAGCCCCGTCACCCGGCTCCTGCACGACCAACTCAGGCCGCCGGCGGCGGATCCCAGGGCGCTGCCCGCCGCCAATCGCCCGCTTGCGGCGCCGGACGACCGCCCGGCCGCACCGCCACCACGTTCGATGGCCACTCCCGGCGATCCAGCGGCAATACCTCGCGACGCAGCGGCACAACGTCCGGTTGCAGCGGCCAGCGCAAGAGTTTCGATGCCATGGGGCGCATGCTGCGCCACCCGCCGCCCCCGGACCATCCGACCGCATCCCAATGCCTGTCCCCGGAACCCTGATCCCCCTCAGCCGCCGCTCGACCCCGCCGCCCGCCAGGCCGACAGCCGCGCCGCCGCCGCCCCCGACTGCAGCGCCGCCTCCGCCAGCGCCAGCGCCTCCGCAATCCCTGCCGTCGACGTGCCCACCCCCACCACCACCCAGATCCGCAGCGCCGCGCTCAGCAGCAGCGCATCCCGGCGCGCGCTCGTGTCGGATCCGTCCAGCAGCGCTCGAATCCCCGCCGCATGCGCCTCCGCCACCGGCGCACAGGCCAAATCCTCGTCCCGCGCCGGTCGCAACCCGTACGACGCCGGCGTCAGCCGCGTCTCCTCCACCGCCTCTGGCGTCACAATCAGCAATCGCGAGGCCCGGCCCGTCGGCACATCGGCGCTGCCCTCCAGACCCTGCACCACCAGCGACCGCGGCCAGCCCTGCGTCTGCATCGCGCCCGTCAGCCGCTCCAGATAGGGCGCGTGCGTCATCCCCACAATGTGGTGCGGCGCCCGCGCCGGGTCATAGACCTTCTCGATCGTGCTGAAGACCGTGCGCAGCCCCACCTCGTCACGAAACTCCCGCAGCGTTGCGATCGCCGGCGCGAAATCGCGCGCGTCCAGGTAGGCGATGCCGATGCGTTCGATCAGCGCCGCCGCGGCCGACGGATCCCCACGCGTCGGTACCCCCAGCGCCTCCAAGATCGAGCCAAGATCCAGGCCATACTTGGGCGGCATCGGCCCGCTGCCGTGCAGCAGCTGGGGCGCCCCCCCGGCCGGATCCTCCACCGCCGCCGCGATCACCGACGCCGCCACCCCGATCGCCAGCGTCCGCGAGCGCCCGTCATACGGCGCTCCAACGTCCACCAGCCCCGCCACCGCCGGCGCAACCCGCGTCATCCGCCCATGCAGCGCGTCCAAATAGCCCAGCAACTCCTCCGACGACTCCCCCTGCACCCGCGCCCCGATCAAGAACGCCCCCGCCTGGGCCGGTGTCGCCACCCCATCCACGATCATCCCCAGCGCCGCGCCGGCCTCCGCGCGGGTCAAGTTGCGGTTGCTGTTCGGACCGGTCCCCACGAGTTTGAGGTACGGCTTCATCGCGCTCGGCGTGCCCACCGGACCACGCGCCTTCAGCCCCGAGGCCTCCGGCGGGTCCCCCCCTGGATCGACAGCGTCCGGATCGCCTGCCCGAGGTTCGTGGGAGCGCACTACGCACCGTCGTCGCTGTGCATCGACGCCGGATCCAGCCCCTCGCGCGCGCACCACGCCAGATACGCAGACGGCATCACCTCGCTGGGCTTGATCTCGCTGCGCCCGCCCCAGAACACCGCCGTATAGCCCACCGCGATGCCCGCCTCCGCCAGGTGCGTATCGATCGCCGCCTTGTGCGCCAGCAGCCGCTCCTTATCGGTCCCGTGGGCGACGCCCATCACGTTCACGTCGTGGAACTCCGGGCCGCCTTCGCGCCAGTACGCGTGCGTCATGATGTGGTGCCGCCCCACCTCCTGCCCCGCGTCCAGCTCCCGTCCCGTCGGCACCGCCCAGTGGAACAACGCGTTGTAGCGCGTCACCGGCGCCGCCCCCTCCACCGACTTCACATGCTCCAAGAACGTCGAAAAGCGCCCCACCAGCCCCCGCTCTTGCAGCGCCTCCGCCGTCCGACAGAAGTCGTCCAACGGGATCCCCAACGCAGCCGCCCGACCGGCCCACAGGTCGCCCTGCAGCTCCTCGATCGCGAATTCCTGTTTCAGCCCCTCCACCACGCGCCATTCCGCCGGCGTCAGTGTCGCCACCTCCGTCGTCAGCACGCGCCCGGGTTCGTCCGTGCGCTCGCCCGGCGCAATCTCCCGACGACGCATGTGCCCCACACCCAGCGCGAACAGGCGCTTGGCCGGCATCATCCGGAAGCGCTCCGCACCCGTCTGGCTGCACAGGTAGTCCGCGTGCTTCCGCAGCGAGTACCCCTGCGGCACCTTCAGCGTCGTCCACAGGCGGTAGCGGGCTCCCGGATTGCTCGCGTCCGTCGTGCGCACCACCACGTGTCCGGAGAACGGGTCCCGCTCGAACATGTAATCGAACGTCTCCCGCAGCCCATCCTCCGGCACCTCCCAGGCCACCAACGCCCCCCGCGCCAGGTTCGTGGCCAGCAGCGTCTGCCGCACCCGGCGAATCGTTCCCGCCGCCAGCATCGCCTGGATCCGCTCCCGTACCACCCCCTCCGCCACCCCGCTCCGACTCGCAATCTCGCCCATCGGATCGCGCTGGAAGCCCTGCAGCTGGTCCTCGGAGACGGCCAGGATCGCCCCGTTGATCGGGTCCGCAACGTTGCAGGGGACGGCGGATGCGGTCATCGCAACGGGCCTCCGGTTTGTCGCGTCCCCATACCTACGAGTAGCGCTCCTCAGTCCACGGGTCGCCACGCAAGTGGTAGCCGTACATCTCCCAAAAGCCTGGGCGGTCCATCGGCAGGATCTCCATCCCGTTCACCCACTTCGCCGACTTCCAGAAGTACAGCGAGGGCACCACTCCGCGCACCGGACCGCCATGCTCCGGCGCAATCGGCTCCCCGTCGTGGGAGAACGCGAGCATCGCGTGGTCGTCGCTGCGCAGATCCTCCAGCGCCACATTCGTCGTGTACCCACCAAACGAGTGGAACATCACCGACGCCGCGCCCGGCTTCAGCTGCACTTGCGCCAGCAGCGTCTCCATCAGCACGCCCTCCCAATGGTTGTCGTAGCGCGACCAGTGCGTCACGCAGTGAATGTCGTTCGTGCGTTCCTCCACGCCCAGCGCCAGGAACTGCTCCCAGTCGAACTCCACCTCCTCCTCCACCTCGCCCCAGATGCGCAGGCTGAAGTCGCCCTGCTCCACCTGCGGCGTCGCCCCGTAGGTCAGCACCGGCCACTGCTCCGTCAGCCGTTGTCCCGGCGGGAGACGATCCGGACCGTCCACACGGTCCTCATGCTGCTCGCTGTACAAGGTCGTCACAGGGCGGCTCCGATCGGGACGGGCGCGGCGCGTACCGTCCCCGCTGCTGGTGCATGGCGCGTTTCGCTGCATGGTACGGGGACGCGGGCTATCGCGCGTCCCCCGCACGCCTCCAGGCGGGGTCGATCGCCGGTGTAAGCTCGACCCCATGACCACCCATTCCCAGGCCTCCTCGCTGCCGGAGCCCTCCCAGGATCCAAGCGCCGATCCCGGCCCCATCGCCCCGCCCGCGGATGCCCAGACCGCGGATGCCCAGACCGGCTTCTGGCAGCGCTTCCAGCAGCAGCGCGCCCATCGCGGCCGGCAGGACGCCATCTTCCTCAGCGTCGCCGGCGCCTGGGTCGCCTTCGACCAACTCACCAAGGTCATCCTGCGCGACTCCCTCGCCGAGGGCCAGCACGACCGCCTCACCTCATTTTTCCGCTTCTCCCATTTCGAGAACAACGGCGCCGCATTCGGCCTCTTCGGCGACGCCAACGCCATCCTCGCCGTCTCCGCCATCGTCGCCATCGTCGTCCTCGGCGCCTACTACCTCTTCCCCGTCGTCGATCATTGGGCCGCGCGACTGGGCCTCGCCCTCATCCTGGGCGGCGCCGTCGGCAACCTCCTCGATCGCATCTACCAGGGCAGCGTCACCGACTTCATCAATTTCAACGAGTTCCCCGCCTTCAACGTCGCCGACGCCGGCATCAACATCGGCGTCTTCTTGATCCTCATCGTCCTTGTCGTCCGCGACGCCACCAGATCGGCGTCGCACCGCTAATGCCCCCTGACCGCCCGTCCGACTACACCCCTGACCCTCTCCCCACTGGCGCCCTGCCCGACGCAGAACTTCCCCCTTCCGAACTCATGGCCGACAACGAAGGCGAGCGCCTTGACGTCTTCCTCTCCCGCCGCCTGCCCGGGCTCTCGCGCACCAGCGCCCGGCGCATCATCGACGAGGGACTCGCGCAGGTCGAGGGCAGCCTGGAGCGGGCCTCCTACCGCCTGCACTTTGGCGAGATGGTGCGTGTGCACTCCAGCCCCACCCCCGCCGCCATGGTGGCCGAGCCCATCGATATCCCCCTCGACATCCGCTACGAAGACGCCGACGTGATAGTTCTCAACAAGCCCGTCGGCCTCACCGTTCACCCCGCCCCCGGCGAACGCAACCCCACCCTCGTCAACGCCCTCCTCGCCTACTGCCCAGACCTGCAAGCCATCGGCGATGCCCTCCGCCCCGGCCTCGTGCACCGCCTCGATAAAGACACCAGCGGCGTCATGATGGTCGCCAAGAATGCCCCCGCTCTGCAAAACCTGCAGGATCAGATCCGCGCCCGCACCGTCGAGAAGCACTACGTCGCCGTCGTCGCCGGCACCCCCGACCCCCTCCAGGGCCGCGTCGAGGCCCCCGTCGGGCGCGACCGCTCCGACCCGCGCCGTATGGCCATCGTCGATGGCGGCAAACCCTCCACCACCGAGTACACCCTCGTCGAGCGTTTCCTCGACACCTCCCTGCTCGATTGCCACCTCATCACCGGGCGCACCCACCAGATCCGCGTACACATGGCCGCCCTCGGCCACCCCATCATCGGCGACTCGATCTACGGGCACCCCTCCCACCTCATCGACCGCCAAGCCCTGCACGCCCGCCTCCTCGCCTTCGACCACCCCACCAGCGGCCTCCGCCTCCGCATCGAAGTCGAACCCCCCGCCGATATCGAGCACTTGATCGAGGTGCTTCGCGGCTCCGGATCGGTGCATGGAGCCGACATCGGCGGTACCGTGGGCCCGGCCTCAGTGCCGCCACCCCCTGGGGAGCAGGCCCAAGGCAAGCGCTGGCGCAAGTCCCGCCATCGCTCCCGCCACATCCGCTAGCACCACCCGCGGTGGGCCTCCCCCACCGTCGACTCGCATGACAGGCTCAACGCCATGAGCGTCCGCGTCCGATTCGGCCCCAGCCCCACCGGCGAGCTCCACGTCGGCGGCCTCCGCACCGCCCTCTTCGACTGGCTCTTCGCCCGCCATCACGGCGGCGTCTTCATCCTCCGCATCGAAGACACCGACCAGAAGCGCACCGTCCCAGGCGCGGAGGACCGCATCATGCAGGGCCTCCGCTGGCTCGGCCTCGATTGGGACGAGGGCCCCGACATCGGCGGACCGCACGCCCCCTACCGCCAGTCAGAACGACTGCCCAGCTACCAGGCCGCCGCCACCCAACTGCTCGCCTCCGGCCACGCCTACCGCTGCGCCTGCTCCTCCGAACGACTCGACCGCATCCGCAAGGCCAAGCAGCAGGCCAAACGACCCCCCGGCTACGACGGCCACTGCCGCACCCTCTCCGACACCGAGATCACCGAAGCGATCGCCGAACAGGGCGGCCGCAGCGTCGTCCGCTTCAAGATGCCCCACGAAGGCGCAACCGTCGTCCCCGACGCCCTCCGCGGCGACGTCGTCTTCGAGAATCGCCTCCTGGACGACCACGTCCTGCTCAAGGCCGACGGCTTCCCCACCTACCACCTCGCCTCCGTCGTTGACGACCACGCCATGCAGATCAGCCACGTCTTCCGGGGCGACGAATGGCTGCCCAGCGCCCCCCGCCACCTCCTCCTCTATCACGCCCTCGGCTACCAGCCGCCCATCTTCGTCCATCAGCCCATCATCCTCGGCCCCGACAAAGGCAAGCTCAGCAAGCGCCATGGCGCGACCTCCGTGCTGGAGTACGCCGACAGGGGCTACCTGCCCGAGGCCCTGATCAACTTCCTCGTCCTGCTCGGCTGGTCCAAAGACGACCACACCACCAAGATGTCCCTCGACGAAATCGTCGCCGCCTTCGACATCGACCGCATGGGCGTCACCCCCACCACCTTCGACCACCAGCGCCTCGACGCCATGAACGCCGACTTCCTGCGCGACCTCACCCCGCAGCAGTTCTTCGATCGCGCCCGCCCCTTCCTCGATCGCCTCCTCCCGGCCGACATCGCCCGGCCCCTGGCCCTGGACCCTCTGCTCCCCCTCGCCCCCCTCATCCAAGAGCGCGTCAAACTGCTGCCCGAAGTCGCCGACTACGTCGACTTCTTCCTCACCCCCGGCCCCCTCGACTACGCCAATGCCGAACTCATGGGCAAAGGCTTCCGTGACAACCCCGCCGGCGCCCTCGCCGCCGTCGATGGCGCCCGCGAAGCCCTCCTCGCCGTCGATCCCTGGACCACCGAAGGCATCGAAGCGGCCCTGCGCGGCCTCGCCGAACGACTCCAACTCAAGCCAGGCGTCGTCTTCACCCCCCTGCGCGTCGCCGTCACCGGCAAGCGCATCGCCCCGCCCCTCTTCGAAACCCTGACCGTCCTCGGCCCCGACCGCGTCTCCGAGCGCCTCAACCTCGCCGCCCAGCGCCTCGCCCGCCCCGATGACTAGCTGCGACGGATGTAGCAGTTCCAAGTGTTTTGATGCTTTGTAGTATCCTCGTCGAATGCCGCTGCGTTTGGCGGCGCTCGATCCACCCCTGATGATCTCCGCTAGTTCAGCACGGCTCTCATGAATACTCCCCGTTTAGTATCGTCCGTTCTTCCCGGACCTGGCTGGGAACGTTGACTACCGTGGGAAGCACGCCCGGAACGTACTCCAGTCTGCACGGTCCGTGCTTCACCAGCCGGATGTGGCTAGCCCGGAGTTCAGGTTCCGAGTGCCGAAGAGCCCAACGACGGCTCGAAGCGTCTGCTTCCTCACGTTTCCTCAAAAGGTAGCTCTCCAGACTCTTGTCGCGCCGATCGCAGCGGAGGTCGACAGATCACTTGAACCAGCGTCGCGCGTCGCAGGTTTCCGTGTTGCCACGAGCGGCAAGCAGTTCTTCAAGTCAGGAGTTTCTGCCTGGCTGAGTTGGCACAAGACGAGCCTCAAGTCTTTGGGCCCGACGGACTATCTAGTCTCGACTGACGTCTTCTCCTACTTCGACCACATCCGCTTCGACGATCTGGGCGCGCTCGTTGGGTCCACAAGCCTTAGCGCCAATAGGGCGGACTGCTTAATGCGCCTCCTCGAGCGATTGTCCGATGACAGGACTGGGTCGATTCCGCAGGAGCTTCCTGCGAGCAGCCTGCTCGCGAACTGGTTCCTTGATGATCTTGACAAGTTCCTTGCGGCCGAGGGAATGCGCGCGAGCCGGTATATGGACGACATTCGGGTCATCGCTAGCAGCCGGCGCGAAGCCGACGAAGCATGTCTGTCAATTGCTGAACGACTTCGACCGCGGAACATCCATCTGAGTCCATCGAAGACAGGCGTGTACGTGGGCACCACCGCGGCGGATCAACTGGATCCCATGCGCGCCGAACTCCAGGCACTTCAGTACCAGCGCCGCGCCGCCAATCCTCGTCAGTTTGGCCTTGCGACGCGTGTCTTCGATGAGGCGACGAGAGGCGGGGCATTCAACCCTCGAGCTGTCAAGATGGCCCTCAACGTTTTGGCCAATGCACCTACATTGGGTCCGCGTGCATCGGTGAGGACGAAGATTCTCAATCGCCTTGACCAGCATCCACAGCTCACGTCTGAGTTCTGCCGCTATCTCATCACCTGTCCCGATTCAGCCAAAGTTGAAAGCGTCCTGTCCGCCGCGTTAGCTCAATCCCCGTCGCTTGACTGGGTCGAGTCGTGGTACGGGCGTGTTCTGCTTGCGAGAAAGCACCTTTCCAGCACGACCGTGGCGCTGGTCCGGCAGCGGCTTGGGAGCCCGGAACGCCCACTGAGCAACGCGGTGTATATGGCCGTTCTGGCTAGGCATGGAACGCCCAGTGACTTCCATGACGTTGCTGCGCAGGATACCGCCAGAATGAGCACTCCTGAGCGAAGGTCCTATATAGCAGTGATGGGTGACTCGTCGGATCACCGCGCAGTTCAGCAGATGGCGGCGCTCTCAAAGCAGCAGGATTTGAGGATACTGTGCCGCCTCGCGCGCAGTTCCTTCCCCGGGGCGCATGTCCGCGCGTCGGGCTAGTGATTGTGGGGACCGAACCACCCCGCTACCTCCCCCCGATTGCGACCCCCCCGCCCCCCCTCTAAACTGGGCACAGCGTTGGGGATTGGTCTAGCGGTAGGACGACTGACTCTGGCTCAGTTAGCGGGGGTTCGAATCCTCCATCCCCAGCCACCACACGGCGCATTCGTCTAGCGGCCCAGGACATCGCCCTCTCAAGGCGGAGATCGGGGGTTCGAATCCCCCATGCGCTACCACACCACCAAAGACAGCCCCTCCCGTGGACGGGCTGTCCTGCCTCCCCGATCACCCATCCCCGCCCCGACACGGAGGCCCCCCCTCCCCCCAGATGCGATACTCCCCCCATGCCCATCGACGGCCTCCACGACCGACTCGCCCCGCTCCCCCGTGAGCGCGCCCAGGCCCTCCCCGCCCTGCACCTCCTCCACGACCTCGCTGGCTACCTCCCGCCCGACGGCCTCGAGCAGATCGGCCGCTGGCTGCACATCCCCAACTCCGACCTCTACGCCGTCGCGACGTCCTACACCGAGTTCCGCAGCCACCCCGCCGAGCCCGACGTCGTCGGCGTCTGCCGCGGCCTGAGCTGCCGGCTCGCCGGTAGCGACGCACTCCTCGCCGGCCTCCGCACCGCCGGTCGCCGTGTCAAGGAGCGCGAGTGCCTCTTCGCCTGCGCCGTCGCCCCCGTGATCGACGACAGCGCCGCCGTCCAGCCCCTGCGCGGGCATGCGAGCGTCGCCCCACCAGCCCCCTCCTCACCAGCCCCAGCCCCACCCGATCCCAGCCCGACCCCGGCGCGCACCCCCACGCCCGAGATCGCCCGCCCCCGGCTCAACCTCCACGCCGGCTCCATGGCCCACGCCCTCGGCGCCGCCGCCGTCCTCGACACACTCCGCCACGCCCTGCCCGACCTCGACATCGTCGAGACCGGCGGCGATGGCGCAGCCTGGGCGGGCCCCGTACTCGCCCTCCCCCACCAAGGTCCCAGCCGCCCAGCCGCCCTTCCCGTCACGGCAGCGACCGCCGTCGACGCGGCCCGCGCGCTCCTCAGCCACTCGACCGAGGACGCGGGCCTCGCAGCCTTCTTCGACGCCCAGCCCCGACGCCTCCTCGCTCGCGCCGGCCAGATCGACCCCACCTCCTTCGACGAGGCGCGCGCCGCCGGCGCCTACGTCGGCCTCAAGAACGCGCTCAGCATCATCCCTGAAGCGATCGTCGACCTCGTCGAGGCCTCCGGTCTGCGCGGCCGCGGCGGCGCGTACTTCCCCGTCCACCTCAAGTGGCGCTCCGCAATCGACGCGGTCGCTCGCAACGGCACGCCGATCCTCGTCATCAACGCAGAGGAGGGCGAGCCCGGCGTCTTCAAGGACCGCGGCCTCATGGAGGCCGACCCCCACCGCCTCGTGGAGGGCATCGCCATCGCCGCCCGCGCGATCGGCGCGGACACTGCCTACCTGTACATTAACGGCCAGGCCGCCCTCTCCGCTGAGCGCATGGACATCGCCCTCGGGCAGGCTGAGCAGTCGGGCATCACTGGTCCCAGCGCGAACCTCGACATCCACATCCGACGCGGCGCCGGCGGCTACGTCTGCGGCGAAGAGACCGTCATCCTCGAAAGCATCGAGGGGCGACGCGCCGTCCCCCGCTTGCGCCCCCCCTTCCCCACCGAGAGCGGCCTCTGGGGCCGCCCCACCGTGATCAACAACGTCGAGACGCTCTGCAACCTGCCCGACCTCCTGCGCTTCGGCGTCGACTGGTTCCGACAGCTCGGCACGGACGACGCTCCCGGCACCAAGCTCATCTCGCTCAGCGGCACGCTCCCCCGCCCCGGCCTGATCGAAGTCCCCATGGGCGCCACCGTCGCCGACATCCTCGGCATCGGCGGCCTCCCCACCGCCGCCAGCACGCTCACCGGCGTCGTCGCCGGCGGGCCCTCCGGCGGCCTCCTCCCACCCCATCGCTTCGACGTGGCCATCGGCCCCGGCCTCATCGACGAGGCCGGCGCGGTCCTCGGCTCCGGTGGCTTCGTCGCCTTCGACGGCACGCTGCCCCTGGCCGAGATCGTGCAGGTCGAGGCCGACTACAACGCCCGCGAATCCTGCGGCAAATGCACCCCCTGTCGCGAAGGCGGCGAACGCCTCGCCGACGCCCTCCGCCGACTGCGCGCCGGCGACGCCTCGGTTCGGGTGGCCGCCCGCCACGACATCGACGAACTGATCCCGCTCCTGCGCGACGCCTCGCTCTGCGGCCTCGGCCAGATGGCCCCCGCCCCCGTGACCAGCGCGCTCGCCCACTTCGAGTCCGCGCTCATCGCCCAGCAGAAGGCGCCCATCCCGGAGACATCAGCATGACGACCCAAACCCGCCTCGCCCTCATCGTCGATGGTCGCGATGTTGAAGTCCACGCGGGCGCTTCAGTCCTCGACGCCATCCTCGCCGCCGCCGTCGAACTGCCGCACCTCTGCAAGGACGACGATGGGCCCTCGCTGGGCGCCTGCCGCACCTGCCTCGTCCAGGTCGACGGTGTCCGCGGCCTCCCCGCCTCCTGCTCTCTGACTGCGACCGACGGCATGGTCGTCCACACCACCTCGGACGACGCCCAGCGCGCCCGTCGCGGCGTCCTCGAGCTCACCCTCGGCATGCGCGACGCCGCCACCGCCCCCCTCCCCGCTTCCGACCTCAGTCGTGCCGCCGTCACCCACGCCGCCGACGCCCGTCGCTGGGATGCCCGCCTCAACCAACACAGCGACGACAGCAACCCCTTCTACCGCTTCGACGCCGTCGAGTGCATCCTCTGCGGCCGCTGCACCTCCGCCTGTCAGGACCTCCAGCACATCGGCGCAATCGGCATCGCTGGCATCGGCGCAGGCGCCCGCATCGCCCCCTTCGCCGACGAGCCGCTCGGCGAGTCGATTTGCACCTCCTGCGGCCAGTGCGTCGCCGCCTGCCCCACCGGCGCAATCCGGCCCAAGGCCGAGCCCGCCCCGGTCCGCACCGTCTCCACCGTCTGCCCCTACTGCGGCGTCGGCTGCGGCATCAAGCTCTCCGCCGACGACCAAGGCCGCATCACCCACGTCGACGACGACCCCGACAACCCCTCGTCCACCGGCCTGCTCTGCGTGAAGGGTCGCTACGGCGTCTCCTTCGTCAACCACGCCGACCGCCTCACCACCCCGCTCATCCGTCGCGAAGGCCGCCTCCAGCCAGCCTCCTGGGACGAAGCGCTGGACCTCGTCGCCGACAAGTTCGCCCAGCACCGCGGCCACTTCGGCGCCTTCGCCAGCGCCAAGGCCACCAACGAGGACAACTACCTCATCCAAAAGTTCGTCCGCGCGCTCATGGGCACCAACAACATCGACCACTGCACCCGGCTCTGCCACTCCCCCTCCGTCGAGGCCATGCTGGCGCAGCTCGGCAGCGGCGCGACCTCCAACTCCTACAGCGACTACGAGGACGCCGGCTGCGTCTTCGTCGTCGGCTCCGACACCTCCTCCAACCACCCCGTCATCGCCAGCCGCATCCGCCGCGCCGTCGACGACCACGGCGTCCGCATGATCGTCCTCAACCCCAAGCGGATCGAACTCTGCGACCACACCGACCTCTGGCTGCGCCAGTACCCCGGCACCGACGTCGCCGTGCTCAACGGCATGGCCAAACTGATCCTCGACGAGGGCCTGCACGACGCTGCCTTCATCCGCGATCGCACCGAGGATTTCGACGCCTGGGTCGCGCAGCTCGATCCCTACACGCCCGAGCACGTCGAGGAACTGTCGGGTGTGCCCGCCGACCTCCTCCGTCGCGCCGCCCGCCTCTACGCCCGCCCGATGGAGCACGGCGGCCCCCCCGGCCGCGACGGCTCCTGCCTGCTCTGGGGCATGGGCGTCACCCAGCACATCAACGGCACCGCCAACGCCACCGCCCTGCTCAACCTCGCCCTGCTCACCGGCCAGGTCGGCCGCCCCGGCAACGGCGTCTCGCCACTGCGCGGACAGAACAACGTCCAGGGCGCGGGCGACGCCGGCTGCGTCCCCGACGCCCTCCCCGGCTATCAGCGCTACACGCCCGACAACCTCGCCCGCTTCCACGACGTCTGGGGCGGCGACCTCTCCGACGCCGAAGGCCTGCGCGCTACCGACATGGTCGAATCGATCGCCGCCGGCGACGTGCGCTGCATGTACATCGTGGGCGAGAACCCGGCCCTCACCGACCCCAACCTCGCCCACGCCACCGAGTTGCTCCAGCAGCTCGACTTCCTCGTCGTGCAGGACATCTTCATGCACGAAACGGCTGACATCGCCGACGTCGTCCTGCCCGCCGCCGCCTTCGCCGAAAAGGAAGGCACCTTCACCAACAGCGAGCGACGTGTCCAGCGCGTCCGCAAGCTCCTCGACCCACCCGGCGACGCCCGGCCCGACTGGCAGATCGTGCAAGACCTCGCCGCCCGCGTATCCACCCGGACGGGGACCGAATCACGCGGCTTCGACCACCCAACAGCCGCCGCCGTCTTCGACGAAATGGCCGCCCTCACCCCCATGCTCGGCGGCCTCTCCCACGCCCGCCTCGACGCCGAGGGCGGCATCCAGTGGCCCTGCCCAGACCCCGCCCACCCCGGCACCGAGCGCATGTACCAGACCGACTTCCCGCGTGGCAAAGGGAAGTTCGTCCCCGTCGTCCAGACCGCCCCCTCCGAAGAGCCCCCCGACGAGCGCTACCCCCTGATCCTCAACACCGGCCGCGTGCTCTACCACTGGCACGGCGGCACCCTCACCCGCCGCGTTGACGGCCTGGAGCAGTCCTTCCCCGAGCTCCGCGTCGCCATCAACCCCGCCGACGCCACGCCCCTGGAGATCGTCGACGGCGAGGCCGTGCAACTGCGCACCCGTCGCGGCCGCCTGGAGGGCGTCGCCTTCCTGACCGAGGACGTGGCGCCGGGGTCGATCTTCGTGCCCTTCGTGCGGCTCAAGGAGTCGGCCGCCAACTGGCTGACCAACAACGCCTACGACGCCACCGCCCGCATCCCCGAGTTCAAAGTCTGTGCCGTCTCTCTCGAACGCGCCGCCGACCCCCAAGAGTGGCGTCACGGCGACGGCAAGCGTCGCCGCGGCAAGCGTCGGCAGTACTGGTAGGGAAGATCGCCGCGTAGCTCTCCCGTCGCACCGAGAGCGTCCGTCAGACCCCCTCGACCCACCCCGACCCCGCCTCCCACCCCACGACCACCCCCACCCCCGACGCCCGGCACGCCTCTCCGATCGCCCGGGCCCCCGCCCGATCCGACCCCGCCCGCGTCACCACCACACCGAACGACGCCCCCCCCCCCCCCCCCCTCCCCCCCCCCCTCCCCCTGCCCCCGCCCCCCCCCCCCCTCCCCCCCCCCCACCCCCCACGACGACGACGACGGCGACGCGGAGCACCGAATCCCGTCCCCTCCCCCACCCCCTTCCCCCCGCGTCGCT
>QGNQ01000059.1 GCA_003228175.2 Chloroflexota bacterium | reverse complement strand
GTTCCTCCCGAGCGAAGTCGAGCCCTCCCCTCCGCTCATCCTGAGCCTGTCGACACCAAATCCGCTCATCCCACGCTTGTCGAGGGACCATGAGCGGACCGACGGCCGCGCCGTTCCTCCCGAGCGAAGTCGCTCCCTCCCCTCCCTCATCCCGAGCCTGTCGACACCGCCTCCGCTCCTCCCGAGCCTGTCGAGAGACCGTGAGCGGCCAGCCTCCCCCCGCTCATCCCGCGCCTGTCGACACCAAGTCCGCTCATCCTGAGCCTGTCGAAGGACCCTCCGATCCCCCTCCCTCCGTCCTCCCTCCGTCCCTCCTGCGCCCGCCTCTCCCCCGCTCCGGCTTCCCCCTCCCAATCCCCCTCCGATCCCCCCTCTCCATCGGTTCAGATGGAGAGGGGGCCAGGTGGTGAGGCCGCAGCCGTCCCCTCCCAGCCCCAGCTATCCTCTCCCCATGACCCCCTCCATCCTCCAACTCAACGCCTCCGACGGTGGCGTCCCCAAAACCCCCCTCGACCACGCCACCGTCACCACCGACGGCATCACCGGCGACGCCCAACGCAACACCAAATCCCACGGCGGGCCGCAGCGCGCCCTTTGCCTCTTCTCCGCCGACGTCATCGCCACCCTCCAGGCCGAGGGCCACCCCATCCGCCCCGGCGACACCGGCGAGAACGTCACCATCGCCGGCCTCGACTGGCCCGCCCTCGCCCCCGGCGCTCGCCTCCGCCTGGGCGCCGACGTCCTCATCGAAATCACCACCTACACCACCCCCTGCCACCACATCGCCAAGTACTTCCACGACGGCGACTCCCAGCACATCTCCCAGCCGCACAACCCCGGCCGCAGCCGCCTCTACGCCCGCGTCATCGAGACCGGCAGCCTGCGCCCCGGCGACCCCGTCGAAGTCCTGCCCCCCCAAGCCTGATCGCCCCCCCTTCGTCCCCCCTCTCCATCCTCCCTCCGGTCCCCCCTCTCCATCGGTTCAGATGGAGAGGGGGCTAGGGGGTGAGGTCTCCCCGCATCCCCTCCTCCCTCCACCCCACCCCCGCTAGACTCGACTCCAGGTCGGCGGTTGGAGAGGGCCGCGCCGGTGTCACCCGTCAGCGCTCCCGCGCCCCCCACCACGGCCACTCGCATCCTGCGCGTCGCGGGCCAAGACGTCCCCTACGCGCTCCGCCGCTCGACCCGCGCCCGTCGCGCCTCCATCCACATCCACCCCCGCCGCGGCGTCGAAGTCGTCCTCCCCGACAGCCTCCCCGACACCGACGCGGCTGCACTCCTCACGGAAAAGCGCGCCTGGCTGGAGCGCCACGCGACGGAGATCCTGCGCGCCGGCCGCCGCGTCACCCTGGCCCAGGGCGCAACCCTCCCCTATCGCGGTCGCTGGCTCCGCCTGCGCATCGCCCCCACAGCACACGCCACCGCGCGACCGGAGATCACGCCATCCCACGAGTCGATCTGCGTCGCGCTGCCCCACCCCACGGACGAGCTCGCACTGCGTCGCGCCCTCACCGACTGGTATCGCGCCCGCGCCCGTGTGCAGCTGCTGGATGCCGTCAGCCGCCTGCACGACCCCGCCGACGAGCGGGTGCGCCGCCTCAGCGTGCGCGACCAGTCGACCTGCTGGGGAAGCTGCTCGTCCAAAGGCGGCCTGAGCTTCAACTGGCGCCTCGTCATGGCGCCCCCGCCCGTCCTCGACGCCGTCGTCGCGCATGAACTCGTCCACCTCAACCAGCTCGACCACTCCCCCGCCTTCTGGTCGCGGCTCGACGCGCGCTTCCCGCGCCACCGCGCCTGCCGCCGCTGGCTCGACGCCAACGCCTACCGACTCACGCTCTAGCCCACCGACCCACGATCCCGTTACCGGATTCTGACTCCGCTACGGCGGTGGCTGCGACCAGACCAGCGGCTGCGTCCCGTCCAGGAAGAGCCAGAGCGTCGCGCTCGTCTCCAGCACGCCCAGCGTATTCAGGAACGACGGCGCCCCCACAAAGAACCCCAGCCAGCGCTGCGCGTCCGCGTCCCAGCTGAAGACCCGATTCACCCGTGGCGCAAGCGGCGCGATCGCCGCCGTGATGAGCGTGCGTCGTCCTGACCAAGTGACGTTGTTCCAGCCCGGTTGCAGCGTCACCAGCCGACCCGCCAGGTACGTGAAGGCGCTCTCCAGCAAGACAGTCCGCCCGTCCGACACCTCCACCAGCAGCGACACCGGACCCGCGTCATGCGCCGGTGCCAGCACGACCGCGCGCGTGTCGTCCACCGCGAGCACCGTCGCCTCTCGACCCCCGAAGAACACATGGAATCCTTCTGCCCCACCCGAACCAGTCCCACCCAAACCAGCACCGCTGATCGTGACCTGCGTACCGCCCGCATTCGATCCCTCGCTCGGCGAGATCGTCTCGATCTGCGGCCCCGGCCCGAAGCGCAGGTTGGCGGCGAAGAGCGACGTCCCTCCGGCGGCGTCTGTCGCCAGCGCCGTCACCGCGAGCGCCCCGCCGGGCGCAAGATCGGTGGCGACGAAACGGCCGCCCATGCTCAGCGCCGTGCCCAAGTAGCGCAACGCCCCACCGCTCCCGCTCCCATCCGCCAGCACCCCCGGCGCCGCGCCGTCCTCCACGACGTACAGATCGATCGTCGTCCCACTCGCCGTACTCCCATCGATCGTCAGACGGTTGCCACTGAAACGGAACGTCGTCAGCGCCGGCGGGCTCGGACCCACCGGCGCGCCTCGCAGGTCACCGCCAATGTTGCTGTGCATCACGTTGCCACGATTCGTGACCGCCCCCTCCACCCGCAGCCCGGCCCCACCGTTGAACGCGATCGTGTTGCCGCCCCCAAGCACGACCTCCGACACCGGCGCAACGCTCGTCACGTCCAGCAGCACGTCGGACAGCGCCCCCGCCTCGAAGAACAGAACATCGCCCACGATCTCCCCAGCCACGCGGAAGCGAATCACCAGCCCCGGTCCGGGAATCGTCAGGATGAACCCCGCTTGGCCCTCGATGTCGACAATCCCGATCGCCGTCGCCGCCACAAGCTGGCCGTCAAGCAGCACCTCGACGATCGTGCCCGGCAGCGCCGGTTGGCCGTTCAGGATCACCCGCCCACGCACCGTGTGCACCAGCTCCGGGATCTGCGCCGTCGTCAGCACCGGCTCCACCCCCGCGCCCGCGCCCACCACGACGCCGCCCGCGCCGTCCGTCACCCGAATGCCATCGCCGCCGTTGGCCCCGGGCGCTGCCGCCGACGTCAGGCCAATGCGGCTGTTCTGAATCGACACGTCGCGCGTCGTCGCACCCGACACGCGTACGCCGTCGCCCGCGCTTCCCGTGATCTGCACGCCTTCGGTCGCTCCGATGTGCATCCCCGTCGCGCCCCCGTCGATCAGGATGCCGTCGCCGTTGCCGGTCAGCGTGAGCCCGTCAATCGCGACGCCTGCGCCACCCGCGACGTGCACGCCCGGCCCCGGCGCCGCGCGAATCGTGATGCCCGTCAGACGCAGATCGGCCCCCTGCAGGGTCAGACCCGCGGCCCCGGCCGGCAGCATCTCCCCATCGATCGTGGCCGCGCCGGAGACACTGACGTCGCGCGCCGTGATCGGCGGCAGCGCGCTCGTCGGCATGATCACCAGCCCGTCCATGATCAGGATCGCGCTGGGGCCTGCGCCGGATCCATTGATCATCTCGATCGCCTCGCGCAGGCTGCCCGGGCCCGCCTCGGCCCCGCTATCGACGACAACGACCGCCCGCTCCAGCTGCGCCAGCGCCTCCAGCGCATCAATACGCCCGGCGCCCGAGACCGTGTCCATCCCCGCCGTCCCTAGATCGATCGCCGAGCCGGTGAGCACGCCACGCAACAACGCGCGCTCCCGATCGGCCGAGTCGCCCTCGCCGTCCAGCAACTGCGGCCGCGCCTCCAGAAGCAGTGCCGCGATCGCCGCCACGTGCGGCGCCGCCGCACTCGTGCCGAAGAACGGCG
The DNA here is from genome assembly GCA_003228175.2 of Chloroflexota bacterium. GTDB lineage: Bacteria > Chloroflexota > Dehalococcoidia > Bin125 > Bin125 > TK10-74A. The sequence goes on along the minus strand of QGNQ01000059.1, from coordinate 10,847 downwards.
TCGCGAAACCCGCGCTGCCCGTGATCGCGACGCCGTCAACCGCGGTCAGATCCGGCTTCACGACGCCGTTGTTCGTCGGCCCACGACTGCTGTAGCTCCGCACCGTGTTGAACCCGGCCGGATCGTGGTCCACCGCCGCCACTGCCAGCACGCCGCCGGGCGCGTCGCTCTGCGCCAGCATGCTGCTCGCGACGGTGTTGAAGTTCAGCGCCGTCCCGTTCGGCTCCAACGCATTACTCCCAATCGCCAACATCTCCAGCCGCCGGGGCGCCGCCGCCCCCGCCACGTTCTGCACGACCAGACGGAACGTCCCCGACGGCCCCTCGTTCTTGAAGGTGATCCGCTCGCGCGGCCGGCTGGTCGTGGTCCCTTGCACCGACGTGCCGGACCCCACGGTCGCCCCGCTCTCATCCAGGAGCAGCAGGTCGTAGTCGTTCGTCGAGTCGTCCCAGGGATCGTCCCAATGCAGCACAGCCCGTAAGTCATCGCCCGTGTCGAGGAAGATCTCGTTGTACGGCGTCTGCACGCGCCCCAGCTGGTCCGTGGAGCCGTCGTTGCCGAACACGTGCACGGGCCCCGCCACGGCCAGTCCCAGCGTGCGACCGTCGACGCCGGCACGGAACTGCCCCTCGTAGTGGCGCAAGGCCCAGTTCCCGGCCGACGTCACGTAGGCCCGGATCGGCCAGTCCGGGTTGTTCAGGGCCGCGCCGGTGTTCTGGGAGACGTCACTCTGCTGGTCGTCCGGCAGCAGGAAGCCCAGATCGTCCACGACGATGTCCGTGCGCTCCGCCAGATAGTTCACCGCCGCAATCATCTCCAGCGTCGTCGAGGCCGCGGCGAAATAGAGCGACGCTTCCGGCGCGATGTCATACACGATCTCCAACAGCGCCGTGCCCTCCGCCCCCAGATCGATACCGCCCGCCGTGAACGCGCGCTGGTCCGCCAGCGTCGGCAGATCGCCGCTCGCCTGGGCCGCCGCCAGCCCGTCGATCCCGTCCGAGATCACACCAATCCGCACCCCGGCCCCGGTCAACCCGGTCTGCTGTCGCAGCAGATCGGCCCGCAACGCCGTGTCTCCCTCCGTCGTCACGGAGCCGCGATCGGCGATCGCGTACGCCGGCAGCGACAACTCCCGGATGCCGCTCAGCGAGACCAACGCCTGCAACTGCCCGGGCGGCACACGCAGTTGCGCCCGGCCCAGATCCGCCCGCCAAATCTCCGTCACGACGCCGATCGCCGCCAACGCGCTCGCCGGCGGTCCCGCCCCTACCAGTCGCGCCTCCACCTGGACGGCCCCCTCCGCCGAGAGTCGCAGGCTGCCCAGCGCGACCGCGTCACGCAGCCCCTTGGGGCCGTCGGCGATCTCCGCGTCGAATGGGACGCCCGACTGATGCAAGCGCGCCGCCTCGTCCGCCAGGGTCGCCAGCAGGGGGGGCAAGGCGGCCGCCGGCGCTTCTCCCCGCAGCGGCGCATCGCCCGGTGTCAGCGCGCCGATCAGCAGCGCCGCGAGAACGCCCAAGACGGCCGCCCACCTCATCCCATCGAGGCGCAGTGTGAACGGCCGCAGGCTGCGCAATGGCACAGGCAATCACTCCCATACCGCGCCGACTCGAAACGCGGCGCCCGTACTCGGACGCCGGCAGTTTGAGCCCACTCCCGCCCACCACCAAGATCGACACGCTACAGCGCCTGGCCTGCGCGCGAAAACGGCCCCCTCGATATTCCATCGATACCATCAGCCCTCAACGCCCACTTCCTTCGGCGCCTGGCTGCGCCCCCAAAGCGACCACCGCGCTACCAGGGTCGCTTGGTAGACTCGCGCCAATGACCCACGCCCCCTTGCCACCGTCTTCGCGGGTCGCTGCGGGCTCCCGCCGAGGTCTCCTGCGCACGCGGGGCTTCGCCTGGTGGCTGCCGCTGCTCATCGCCGCCGTCGCCGCCACCGTCACTTTCGTGCTCACCGACGCCCAGGACCGCACCTACGAGTCCCGCGCCTCCCTGCTCGCGCCCGAGCAAGGCGAGCTCACTCCCGAGGCATTCGTCGCCGAGATCGACAGCGACGCCGTCTACGAGCAAACCATCACGACGCTGCAGCTCGACAGCTCCCTGGCGCAACTGCGCGACCGTATCGACGTCAGCAACACCGGCGTCGTCATCGAGATCCTCGCCCGCGGCCCCAGCCCGCGTGAGGCGCAGTCCCTCGCCCGCGTCTTCTCCAGCGAGGCCCGCGACCCCCGCATCACCGACCACGGCTCCGCCCTGACCGTGCACCGACAGGCGCTCACGCCCGACGGTCCCATCACCGACAAGACCGCTCGCGATACCGCCGCCGCCGCCGCGGGCGGCCTGCTGCTGGGCATGGGCCTCGCGATCATCGTCGCGCAGCGCGAACCGTCCCAGCGCCATCGCCTCGACGTCGCCTGGCTCACCGGCTGGCCCGTGCTCGCCGAGATCCCCTTCGCCGCCTCCGGCAACGATGTCCCCCCTGACACGTTCGCTGCCCTGCAAGAGACGCTGGCCGGGCTGCGCCAGACACGCAGCTTCCGCACCTTGCTCGTCACAGGCGTGGATGACGGCGACGGCGCATCCACCGTCACCGTGCACCTCGCCCTGGCCGCCGCCCGCGCTGGCCTGGACACCACCCTGGTCGACGCCGACTTGGTCGACCCCGCCGTCCACACGGCCCTGGGAATCGAAAACGGGCCCGGCCTGCGTCGCAGCCTGGAGCCGCCGCCGACGCCCCCCAGCTGGCTCGACCCGGCGGAGATCGCGCAGCCCGTGTTGCCACTGCAACACCTTGAGCTGCCCCCCGGCCCCGGACTCGCCCGCCGACGCCTGCGCGCCCTCAGCGCCGGCGCCGGCCAGCCCGATACGCACCCCCCCGGTACGCACACCCTTGGTACGGACCCCCCCGGTACGGACCTCGACACCCTGCTGCGCGGCCCCCGCTTCGCGGAGCTGCTCCAGCAACTGCGCGACGACAGCAGCCTCGTCGTCATCAACAGCCCGCCCCTCTCCGCGCCGGTCACGCCGTTCCTGGCGCAGCACTGTGACGCGATCCTCGTCGTCGTCAACAGCCTCAGCGGCGACGCCGACCAGATTCAGCACGCTGCCACCATCCTGGGCCCCCTGCGCCCGCGGGTCATCGGGACCGTCGTCACACGCACCCCCACCGCGCCGATATCGAACTCGCCCACCCCGGGCCCAACCGTCCCCCTGCCTCCGCCGCTTCAGCCGGTGCCACCTCGGGCCATCGCCGCCCCCAACACTGCCGCCAACACCGCCCCCCCCAACCTCGACGCCCCCAGCACCGCACACAGAGGCATCGCTACGCAGGCCCCTGCCACCCCGGGCCCGTTCACGTCCCTCGGACGCCACCCCGACGATCGCCTGCTAGGCTGGTCCGACTCCGCCCCCACCGACAAGCGCCCGGTCGCCAATCCCCCGTCGAGCCCCCCCCCATCGGGAAGCCCCTCGCCTAGAAATCCCCCGCCCAGAAACCCCTTTCCTGGAAGCCCAAGCGAAATCCGCACCGACGACGCCTAGGCCCGCCTTACAGCTCAGGCCCCATCAACTCCCGGCCAATCAACAAGCGACGGATTTCGCTGGTCCCGGCGCCGATCTCCAGCAACTTGGCGTCGCGCAGATACCGCGAGACGCGTGTCTCGTTCATGTAGCCGTAGCCGCCGTGGATCTGCACTGCCGCATTCGCGACCCGCGTGCATACCTCCGCCGCGAACAAGATCGACGCCGCCGCTTCCTTGTTGACCCGCTCGCCACTGCCGGTTGCCGCCGCCTGCGCGCGCACCGCCGTGCTGTACACCAGCCAGCGTGCCGCCTCCGTCTCCGTGTACATGTCGGCCAGCTTCGCTTGGATCAGCTGGAAATCGCCGATCCGCTGCCCGAACTGCCGTCGCTCCCGCGCGTACGCCAAACTGTCCGACAGCGCCGCCTCCGCGATCCCAATCGCCTCTCCGGCCAGGAACGCTCGCTCAATCGCCAACCCCTGCATGACCACCGAGATGCCCTGATTGAACTCGCCAATCACGTTGCCGGCCGGAACCTGGCAATCGTCCAGCAGCAGCTCCGCCGTCGGCGAACCGCGGTGCCCGGACTTGTCCAGGATCTGCCCCACCTGGAAGCCCGGGAAGTCCTTCTCCACCAGGAACGCCGTGATCCCCTTCGACCCCGCCTCCGGATCCGTCTTCGCATAGAGCACCATCGTGTCCGCCTGGGAGCCGTTGGTGATGAACATCTTGCGACCGTTGAGCACGTACACGTCGCCCTGCCGTCGCGCCGTCGTGCGGATCCCCACCGCGTCCGACCCCGCCTCCGGCTCCGTCAGCGCCAGCGCCCCCACGGCGCTCCCGTCGCACAGCGCCGGCAGATAGCGACGCTTCTGCTCCTCGCTGGCGTTCAGCGTGATGTTGTTCACGCACAGGTTCGCGTGCGCGCCATAGGACAGCGCGATCGAGGCCGAGACCTTCGCGATCTCTTCAATCGCAAGCACGCCGGACAGCAGGTCCGCCCCCGCCCCCCCGTACGCCGGCGGAGCCATGATCCCCAACACCCCCAGATCGCCCAGCTGGGGCCACAGCTCCCGCGGGAACCAATCTTCCGAGTCGATTCGATCGGCAATCGGTGCGATCTCCCGACGGCAGAACTCCCGCACGGTCTCCCGAATCAGACGTTGCGCCTCGCTCAGTTCGACATCCATCAGCGTCCCCTCCTCGGCAACCACAGGGTATCGGCGCGCGAGGCACGCACACGCGGGTGGCGATCATGGCATAGCGCCCCAGGCCCACTTCCGCGAGCATGCCTCACATGACCAACGACGACACGCCGCCCCCGCCCCCGCCGCTCTCGGATGAAGATCTCATCCGGCTCGCCCGCGAGGGAGCCGCCCAGCCCGCCGAACAGGAAGCGCCCGGCTGGGAGTCGCCCGTGGGACGCGCGCGCGTCGCCCTCTGGCGCTCCGGCACGATGCTCGCTCGCGCCGAAGCCGCCAGCGCCGATGTCGAACTCGCGATTCGCGGCGCCGCCGGCGCCGCCCTCGCAAGCGTGCCCGGCGCAGTCCCGCCCGACGATGAGCACAACGCCACCGTCCTCGATGTCGAGGTCATGATGGACATCCAAGCGATCCGACCGGAAGGGCTCAGTGGGCTCTTGTTCGCGCTCGACCCCGGCATCCACGGCCTCGTCTTGAAGGACGGCGACCGCACGGTCGGCGGCTGGCCCGCCGACGCGCTCCGCGGCGGCCGCAGCAGCGCCCGTTGGACTAAGTCGCTCCTGCGTGAAGTCCGGCCCCCGGGGGCGCGCCTGCCCGCGTCCACCGGCGTCGCCCGCTTCCGTACCCGCCAGGTCGTCGGCATGCTGCAACCGCCAACCGACCGCCCGGTGCGCGCCGTCGCCATGCAGGGCGCAACCCGCGTCGTCCCGCCCCAGTCGGTCAATCGCCAGGATCTGGGCCGGGCCGCCGGCCGCGCCGGCAGTTGGCTGGCCCGACACCAGCGCCCGAACGGCCTCTTCCAGTACGGCTTTCTGGAGCGCGATCGCACCTGGTCCCAAGACGACTCGCTGGTCCGCCAGGCGGGCTGCGCCTGGGCCATGGCGCGGCTCGCCCGCCTCGCCACCGACGACGCCTTCGTCGCCCCCACGGCCCGCGCGCTGCGGGGGCTGGAGCAGACCTCGTTGAAGCGCAGCGGACCCGGCAATCTGGCCTACCTGCAATTCCAAAACGGCCCGCCTCGGCTCGGCGCGATCCCCCTCTTCTTGCTCGCCGCCGACGAATGGGGGGACCAATCACCCATCGATCCGCGCACGCGTGAGCGACTGGCCGCCATGCTCCTCGCCCTGCAGGAGCCCTCCGGCGCATTCGGCACGCGGGCCCGCGGCCTGGAGCTGGAGGGCTCCGAGACCTACTACGCCGGACAGATCGCCCTCGCCTTGGCCCGTCGCTTTGTCGTCAGCAAGCGCGACCGCCTGGCGGAGGCCGGCCTCCGCTCGCTGCGCTATTACCGCCAGTGGTGGCACGACGGCAACCAAGATCTCTCCTTCCTCACCTGGATGCTGCAGGCCTGCGAAGCCTGGCACCTCATCCGCCCCGACGACGCCACTCGCGACTTCGCCTTCGAGATGGCGGACTGGGCCCTGCAATCCCAGCACGGGCCGGATCACCCCAACCCCCTCTGGCGAGGCGCGTTCGAAAACACCCCCGGAATCGGCACCGCCGCCTACACGGAGGGCATGCTGCGCGCGCTGGCGCTTGCCCGTCGCGTCGGCGACGCGGAGCGCGTCGAACGCTACACGGACAGCGTGCGCGGGGCCGCGCGCTTCCTCCTCCAGCTCAGCATGGAGGACGCCGACCTGGCCTTCCTGAGCGGCCCCGAGCATCGCGGCGCCGTGCGATCGTCGCTACGCCGTCGCAACCTCCGCTGCGACAACGCCCAGCACTTCATCATGTCCATGCTCGGCGCCGCCGGTGAACTCTTCCGCGACTCGGAAGCGGAGGCCACGCCGGACCCAAGCCCCAGCTAGCCACCCGCGAACCAGGCCGCGCAGGCGTCCCTAGCGCAGGCGTCCCTAGCGCAGCCCCAGCTCGCGCAACCGCCGCCGCAACGCCCGCCGCGTCACCTGGAATCGCTCCGCCAGCGCCAACTCCTCCGGCCGGCCGTGCCAGGCATAGCGCAGCGCCGACGCCGGCAGCAGTAGCTCCACCGCGAAACGATCGCACAGCGCCTCTCGTTCCGCGGAATCCACGCCCCGCGCCGCAGTCGAGAGATCGCCCAGCACGATATGCCCCAGCTCGTGCGCCAGCGTGAAGCGCGCCTGCGACGGCACATCGTCGCGATTCAGGATGATCAGCCAGCGACCGTCGACCAGATTGCACGCACCCCGCAGGCCCGGGTGCAGACGGTCCTCCAGCACCAAAATCTCGCGCGCGTCCCAGCGATCCAAGCAGTCCAGCACCGAGATCGGCGGCTCGCGCAGCGCCACCAGCCGCGCCGCCGCCCGCCGCAGCGCCTACAAGTCGCCACCTCAGGCGCCATCGCCACCTCAGCCGGAAGCGTCTCCAGCATCGCCGGCGGCAGCGTCACTCGCGCCCCCGCCAGTGCCCCCGTCGCCAGCGCCCCCGTCGCCCCTGTCGCCAGGACCGGCGCCGGCGCCGGCGTCAGCGAGCATCTGTTGGGCGCGACGGAATGCCTCATCCAGCGACGCGTGAGCGGCCGCCCGATCGGGTTGGTCGGCGTAGATGAGGCGCCAGTCCTCCCGGGTAACGGGACGCAGCAACTCGTCACGACGCTTCTCGCTGAACGCGGGGTTGGTGAAGAACTCAATGCTGTGCCCCGTGAGCCCGGCGATCCGCTGCAACGTATGCACATCGATCCCGCGCCGCCCCCGCTCGATGTCGGACAGCCAGTTCTTCTTCCGCCCCACCCGCGAGGCCAGTTGATCCTGCGTCAGCCCCGCCTCGCGGCGGGCGCGGCGCAAGCGCTCCCCCACGGCCGCCCTCGGCGCCGATGCCGCATCGGGGCCCTGGGGTGTCAACTCGGAGCCAGGCTCGGGTGTCTCGGGCATCGCCTGCCATCACTTCGCTACCTGCGGCCCATCGAATCCGTGAGCCGACCCCTCGGTCGCCCCGAATGGTGTTGCAGGTCTGTCCTGTCATTGCTATCGTACATACGCGTATCGCGAACTGCAAGGCTCGCGCAGCCAACGCCACATGCCCAGACCCCATCGACGCACGATGGACCACCCTTCGAGGTGCCCCGTGCTCGATCGCGCCCCCTGCCGCCACCACTGGATCGTCGACTCCCTCCCCCAGGCCAACGCCTACCCCGCCCAGTGCCGCCACTGCCACGCCCGCCGCCGCTTCCCACGCATCATGGGCTGGTTCGACTTCAACGACTTCCTCCCGTCGATCGACGACGTCCGCAGCGCCGCCCGCACGGCCGCCCATAATGCCGCCCCCGACACCAACGCCGACACCCCGTTCGACGAACTGCCGGACCCCACCCCCGCCCAGCTCGACGCCCTGGCCGCCGGCCTGGAAGCCTTCCTGCGGACCGGCTAGCGGCGCCCCGCCCACCGGCCAAGCGCCAGCCGCGCATAGTGAAGCGCTATCCACCCCCCGCGGAGCGTTATCCACCCGCCGCGGAGCGTTGCCCACCCGCCGCGGAGCGTTACCCATAAGCCCAACCCTCCTTCAGTAACAACTTGCCGCTCACGACTCGCTCCCGCAGGTGCTCCTGGCACAGCGCCACCCGCACATCCTGCACCCCATCCCGCCGACGCCGACCCTCGTGCACCGGCCAACGGCGCGCCCACAGATGGCGTTCGGACGGTCGGCTACAGAAGTCGCAGGCAGTCATCGGCCCGGAGCCTAGAGAACACATGTTCCCATCGTCAACGCCGCCGAAATCCCAATCCTGCCCCCGCCTGAGCTCAACGGGCCATGAGCGAATTCAGCAAGTCCCAACTCGACCGCCTCGGCAGCCGCCTCCGCAAGACCGACCGCGCGTCCCCGGAGGACACCGCCCTCTACTTCGACTACCGCGACGAATTCACGGAGTCGCTCGAGGAAGTGAAGCAACGCCTTGCCCAGTTCTTCCCAGGATCGCTCCCGTCCGGGCGCCGCAAGACCCTGGACTCGGTGGTCGCGAAAATGCAGCGCCAGCGGACCCGGCTCTCCACGATGCAGGACATCGTCGGCTGCCGCATCGTCGTGCCGGGCCTCGCTGAACAGGACGATGCGGTCAGTCAGATCGGGGCGGACTTCGACGTCCTCCGCACCGACGACCTCCGGGACACCCCCCACACCGGCTATCGCGCCGTCCATGCCATCGTCAGTGCTTCGAACAAGCGCCAGGTCGAGATCCAAGTCCGTAAGGATCTACAAGACCTTCACGCACAGATGGTCGAGAAGATGGCCGACCGGATTTTGCTCGGGATAAAGTATGGACACGGACCAGCCAAAGCCATCCAACTAGCGGTCAGACTCGGTGACCTCGCGGCCAGATTGGATTCCGGGAAATCCGAGATCGCCCTGTTGGAGCGGCGTCTCGAGGAAGCATCGCAGTCGTTAGAGGCCGAGGGCACTCAGGCTCAAAGGCCAGAACGGGAGGCGCTCCTAGCATCCGTGCAATCCGTCGTAAGGAAGTCCCGTGCGAAGATTACGGAAAATGATGATGATTATCGCGCGTTCGTATCCGAGATACTCACGTTGATGAATGCGAGCAACGCATGAGCCTCTTTCTAATCACCTACGACCGCCCCGCGGGCAAGCTCCTCTCAGTCAAGGAGTACACCGACGAAGAGGCCGTCCAGGCCAGCGCGGACCTCCGCGAGCAAGAATCCGCCAAGCCCGCCCACATCGAGGTCGTCATGCTGCACGCAGATTCCCTCGACGACCTCAAACGCACCCACGGCCGCTACTTCAAGACCGCTCGCGAGATCGCCGGCCTCTAGGCCCCCTCCGGCGACGACCCCGCCACCACCACCGGCCACACGTCCCGCTGCACCATCTCCAAGCGGCGAATGTACGCGTCCGGCGACACCCGCTCCTCCCCCATGTGCACCCCAAGCCGATCGAACCCCGCCGCCCGATACGCCATCAGCGCCGCCCCGATCGGCCCCGGCTCCGACCCCAGCGCCACCGTCGATTGCATCACGAACGACGCCGCATCCCGCCCCGCCCCCTCCACCCGCGCCCGCATCGCCGCCGCCGCCGTCGCCGCCCGCTCCGGCGCAAGCCCCGGGCCCGCGATCCAGCCGTCGGCCAGACGCGCCGCCCGATCCAGCGCCCGCGGCGCGAACGCCCCGATCAGAATCGGCGGGCCACCCGGCGTGACCGGCTTCGGCAGCACGCTCATCTCGTCCACCCGGGAGTGCGCCCCCGCAAACGCCACCGGCTCCTCGCGCCAGCAGGCGCGCAGCAACGCCAGCGCCTCCTCGAAACGCGCCGCCCGATCGGGGAACGCCGCCCCCAGCGCACCGAACTCCGCCGCCGACCAGCCCAGCCCCACCCCCAGCCGCAGCCGGCCCCCACTCAACACATCCACCTCCGCCGCCTGCTTGGCGACCAATAGCGGCTCGCGCTGAGGCAGCACCAGCACCCCCGTCTGCAGCCGCACCCGACTCGTCCACGCCGCCGCCGCCGCCAAGAACGTCAGCGCCTCGTGCTGCGCGATCGCGCCGCCGTAGACGCCGCCCGGCCGATCGTCCCGCGCATACGCGAACGCCACATGGTCCGAGACAAAGAGGAAGTCGTAGCCGATCGCCTCCGCCGCCTGCGCCACATCGCGCAGCTCCGCCACCCCGTACTCCCAGCGCCAGGCCGGAATCTGCGCGCCAAGCTCCAGCGGTCCCATGGCTCGTCCCTTCCCCTGCTCGTCAATCCAACGCCGGGATGTTACCCCCAGCGCGCTTCCCCCTCCCCAGCCCCGCACCAACCCAGCACACGCAGCCGCGCGTCCCGGTATCATTCCCCGGCGACATGGTGTGGACGACGTGGTCAGGACGACGTGGTCAGGACCCAGCGGGGCACGCGACACCCGCGGTCAAGAACTGAGGACCCAATGCAACTCGACGAACGCCACGCCGGCGAAGAGGGCGTCATCCGCAGCGACATCGCCGAAATGGTCGACCGCGCCGCCGCCATGGCCGCCTACGCGTTCCACGCCGTGCGCAGCGCCAGCGGCGACAGCCCCAGCCCCCTGCCCGACGGACTGCCCGAGAAACTCGCCGAGCAGACCTACGTCGACGTCCTGCGCTACTCCCTCGACGAATGCGCCTGCGCCTGCCACCAAGACCACCCCGCGCAGGACTGATCGACCGCCCATCCACCC
>QGNQ01000058.1 GCA_003228175.2 Chloroflexota bacterium | reverse complement strand
CGCTGCGGGTGCTGGAGGAGTTGGAGTCGTGGTGCGGGGAGCAGGGGGTCGGGTCGGTGTGGGAGTTGGTGGGGGCGGCGCGGGGGTAGGGGGGTGCGGGGGGGCGAGGTGGATGTAGGCTGCGTCCCCAGTTGGGCCGCTGTCGGCGTTGGGAGGCTGAGCAGTCGTCCTCTTTCGACGAGACCTTCGACCGGCTCGGGAGAGCCTCAGGATGAGCGGATGCAGAGGTGGGAGGGTGCGGAAGCGGCGGGAGGGGGTCGGTTCGTACGCTGGATGGGGGAGGGTCCTTCGACAGGCTCAGGATGAGCGGAAGGGACGGGGGGGGGCGGCGCGGCTGCTACTGGCAGGGTGGGGTGGAGATGGTGGGGCCGAATGGGGGTGTGCGGTAGAGATCGACGCAGGCGAGGGCGAGGAGGAGGTCGGTCTGCGCCTGCGCGAGGGTGAGGGAGTTGAGGATGTCGAGCGATGTGTCGATGTCATCGAGGGTGAAGTCGAGCCCGAAGGCGATGTTGCCGGCCGGCTGCAGGGCGGCCTGCCCCCCAGGGCCGGCATCGTCGAAGGCACCCAAGAGGATGTCTCGGCCGCCGCCGCCGCGGAGGGTGTCCCGGGCGGCGTCGTCCAAGACGAGATCGCAGCCCGGCAGGCCGTCGCCCGCGCCGAAGGTGATCGTTGCGGGGCCCTGAGCGAAGGCGATGAAGGGGGCGAGGAAGGGGATCGTGCGAATTCCCTGAAGGCCGGGGGGCAGAGCGGGGTTGAAGAAGATCCAGCTGTGGTTGGGGTTGTCCCAGGCCCAGATCACTTGAACGGCGGGATTCACGGCGAGGAAGTCGCTCGGGGTGATGGCCGGGCCGAGGTTGACGAGGGGGAGGAAGCCGCCGCGATCGGAGTCGAAATGGAAGAGGCGGTCCTGCGCGTGCACGTACCCCTGGATGAAGATGGCATCCTGTTCGGTCCCGGCCCAGACCACTGCGGGCGCGTCGAGCTGCTTGAGGGTGTTGGCGACGTCGGGGACGTTCGGGCGGTAGCTCTGGAAGCTGCCGTCGGTGTTGGCCTTGGTGATGACGTTGAGGATCCGCCCCTCCGCGCCGACGAATGCGGCCGCGATCGCGCTGGTCAAGACCGAGGTTTCGACGATCCCGTCTGCCTCGATCAGGAGCTCCCCATCGTCGATGTCGGGTCCGGAGTTGCCCTGGGCGGTCGCGAGAGCCGACTCGGCCAGGAGGGCGGTGGGGATGCCGGAGAAGGTCAGCAGGGAGAGGCCGGCCGGGACTTCGCTGACGAGGAGGGTGGTGTCCGGGGCGAGGGCATCGAAGAGGGAGACAGGCTCGAGCGGCTCTTCGACGGGTCCAGAGGCCGTGCCGCTGAGGTCGTAGAGTTCGGCCGCGCTGAGGCCGGCGCCGCCGGCGATGAGGACGCGGCCGTCGGCGAGGGTGGTGGCGGAGTGGTTGATGCGCGCGCCTTCGATGGGGTCGGCGACGTCGACGGACTGGGCGACGGCGACGGCGGCGGAGACGTCGTAGCGCTCGACGGTGCCGCCGGTGGCGAGGTCGCCACCGAAGAACAAGACGGTGCCGTCGGTGAGGAGGGAAGCAGTGTGGTTGACGCGGTCGACGAGGAGGGGCGAGATCTCGGTCCAGTCGCCGGTGGCGGGGTCGTAGACCTCGATAGAGACGATCGCGGCGCCGGTGTTGAAGTCGCCGGAGCCGCCGGCGATGAGGACGGCGCCGTCCGGCATCAGCGTGGTGGTGTGCCAGAAGCGGGGGACGGTGACGTTGCTGGTGGGGGTGAAGAGGCCGGTTGCGGGGTCGTAGATTTCGGCGCTGTTGCGAACCGCGGGGAAGGGGCCCTGGCCAGGTCAGGCGGGGGGACGATTCCGGCGTCGGACGGGACGATCCACTCTTGCTTCAAGGTGAGTGGCCACCAGCACGAGCACGATGATGACGATGACGACGATGATGATGAGATCGATGAGAATTCTGTTGCGGTGAAGAGGGGCAAGCCCGCCAAGGTGGAGAGCAAGAACTTCCGGCTGGTGGGCGAGACGACAGATTGCAAGAGGAATGAGCAACGGTTGATCTGGAATGCGGTTGGGCCGGAAGGGCCAGCGGGCGAGGACGGGCTTGACGGTCTGCCGGGGCAGGACGGTCTCGCCGGTGCGGACGGCCCTGCGGGTGCGGACGGCACGAACGGGATCGATGGGGCTGACGGCGAGGGATGCACGGTGGGGACCGACGGCACGACGGTGACGATTGCGTGTGGGAGCGCGACGGTGAGCTTCGAGCCGGGGAGCGGGTCGACGAGCGGCGGCGGCGGCGGCGCGGTGGGGGCGGATTGCACACTGCCAACGCCGAATCTGCAGGTCGGCGCCGATCTGCAGAATTGTGATCTGGGCGGGATCAGCCTCATCGCGTTGAATCTGAACACTTCGAATCTGGCGGGCGCGGATCTCACCGACGTTGAGGCGGACGGGGTCAATCTCTCCTTCGCCAACGTCTCGGGCAGCGCCCAGCTCGTGCGCACGCAGCTACAGAACGCGACCCTGGGGTTCACGAACTTCACGGACGCCAATCTGACGGATGCCTTCCTGCAGGGCTCGAACCTGACCGGCGCCGATTTCAGCAACGCGAATCTCACCGGCGCGAACCTGACGGCCACGAATCTTACGAACGTGATCTGGAGCAACACGACGTGCCCGGACGGATTCGTCACGGCGGCGGTGGGCGGGACGTGCGTGGGGCATCTGACGCCCTAACGTCGTTGGTGGTGGGAGAGATGGGACGAGCGGGGCCGAGGCCCCGCTCGTTGCGTTGGTGGCGGTTGGTCGGGGTGGTCGGATTCGAACCGACGGCCTCACGGCCCCAAACCGCGCGCTCTGCCGGACTGAGCTACACCCCGAAGTCGATCCTCGATCACGGTAGAGGGGGGATGGTCCGCTGGTCCATGCTGGGCCGTTGGGGTGGATGGTGGCGGCAGGGAGAACGGGAGCCGGCGGGGGTCGATCGCGCGGGCAAGCGGGGCAGGGGGCACGGTTCAGCTTGACCGGGCCTGTTTGAACGGGTGGGGGGCGGTGTAGGCTGTCGCGGATGTCGATTCAACAGCCACGGATCCCTGCGGCGGCGGTCGTGATGCGGGTGGTGTCGATCCTGGGGATGGGCATGTCGTCGTCGGCGGCGGTGTTGCTGCTGGTGGGGGCGGAGTGGCTATGGGCGGGGGTGTCGGTGGCGGCGTTCGTGCCGTTTCTGGTGATGATGTACCTGGTGGACCGGATGATCCCGGACCCTCGGTCGCCGCGGACGTAGCGGGGCGATCCGTCGTCGGCGGTGACCTCATGGCAGTAACTCAACGACGGTGACTCAAGGGCAGTGATTCAAGCAGTGACTCAGGTGGGGGTTAGCCGCCGCCTGCGGTCGCGGGCCCCTGCTCGATGCGGACGGAGACGATCTGCGCGCCGGGTGGGGGGGTGGGGGTCTCGGCGGGGTCGCGGAGTGGCAGGGCGCGGACGAGATCGAGTCCCTCGGTGACGATGCCGAAGGCGGTGAAGCTGAGGTTGTCGAGTTGGCCCTGGGGGGCGAGTGTGATGAAGAACTGCGATGAGGAGGCCCCGGCGCCGCCGCGCGCCATGGCGATGATGCCGTTGTTGCCCAGCGTGAGGGCGCCGCTTGGCTCCGGCTGCTCGTCTGGCAAGACGTAGCCCGCGCCGCCGGTGCCTGTCGCGGTGGGGTCGCCGCCCTGGGCGACGAAGTTCTCCAAGACGCGGTGGAAGGTGAGGCCGTCGAAAAAGCCTTGCTCGGCGAGGAAGACGAAGTTGTTGACGTGGGTTGGCGCGAGGTCCTGGAAGAGATCGATGGTGACGGTGCCTGACTCGAGCACGAGCACGGCGCGATAGTCGGTGTTGGGGACGAGGGCAAGCGTTGGCGGCGCGTCGAATTGGGGCTTCTCGTCGGCGACGGCTTCCGCGGCGGCGGTGGCGGCCGCGTCTTCGCTGTTAATCCGGACGATGGGGGCGTCGGCGGCGGCTGAGTCGGCGGTGGTGCCGCCCTGCGGATTGTTGCCGGCGATGAGGAAGAGGCTGCCGCCCACGAGGCTGGCAAGGATACCGATCACGCCTATGGCGATCACGGGCTTGAACCAGCGCCGGCGGTAGAAGGGGCGGCGGGAACCGCCCTCGTCGAAGCCGCGTGTCTCCTGACGACGGCGCTCAAGGCGTTGTTGGCGCGTGCGCGCGCTGCGACCCTCCCCTGCCACGTGACTCCTCCGCATGCCAGCCCGCCCGTGGATGCAGGCTATCAGGCCGGGCGGGGAGCCGGTATGGATTCCGCGGCGGTGGTACGGGCCGCGTGCGATGATGGGGCCGGGAGCAGGGCAGGATGGCGGATTTCGCACGGAACTTTCGATTTACGGGGCGGCGGTCGCCTGTGCTGGCGCGGCGGGGGCTGGTGGCGGCGTCGCATCCGTCGGCGGCGCAAGCGGGGCTGGGCGTGCTGCAGGCGGGGGGGAACGCGGCCGATGCAGCGGTGGCGACGGCGGCGGCGCTGGCAGTGGTGGAGCCGATGTCAACGGGGATCGGGGGGGACTGTTTCGCGCTGTTCTATGACGCCTCTCGGGGCACGGTGGAGGCGCTGAACGGGAGTGGGCGGGCACCGGAGGGGCTGACGCTGCGTGTCGTGCGGGCGTCCGGGGAAGATGGCGATTCGATCCGGCCAGCGAGCGCACACGCTGTGACGGTGCCGGGGGCGACGGCGGGGTGGGCGGACACGCTCTCACGCTGGGGGCGGCGGGACCTGGCGTCGGTGCTGGGGCCGGCGATCGGGCTGGCGTCGGAGGGGTTCGCGGTGACGCCGCTGATCGCCTGGCTGTGGGCACAGGGGTCGGAGCGGCTGCGGGAGGTCAGCGGTGTGTCGGGAGGGGGGCTGCTTCCAGGCGGGCAGGCGCCGGCGGCAGGGGCGGTGTTCCGAAACGCGGCGTTGGCGCGTGTGCTGCGGACGGTGGCCGAGGAGGGGGTGGAGGCGTTCTACGAGGGCTGGGTTGGGGAGGCGATTGTGGCGGCGCTGGCGGAGCGGGGCGGGGTGATGTCGGGGGCGGATCTGGCGTCGCACGCGTCGAGCTTCGAGACGCCGATCTCGACGATGTACCGCGAGCATCGGATCTATGAGTGCGGGCCGAACGGGCAGGGACTGGTAACGCTGCTGGCGCTGAATTTGTTGGGGGGATTCGAGCCAGGGGTGGTCGCGGCGGGGACGGCGGCGTCGGCGCATTTGCAGATCGAGGCGTTGCGGCTGGCGTTCGCGGATGGGCGGCGGTTCATCGCCGATCCGGCGCAGAGCGAGATCCCGGTAGCGGAGCTGCTCTCGGCGGCGTATGCGGACGAGCGGCGGGCGCTGATCGATCCGGGGCGGCGGCTGGCGGTCGCGGCGGGAGCGCCGATTCCAGCGTCGGACACGGTGTATCTGTCGGTGGTGGACGGGGAGGGGAACGCCTGCTCGTTCATCAACAGCACGTATCAGGCGTTCGGATCGGGAATCGTGCCGGCGGGCTGCGGATTCACGTTGCAGAATCGCGGTTCCGGGTTCTCGTTGGAGGAAGGGCACGCGAATGTGGTTGCGCCAGGCAAGCGCCCGTACCACACGATCATCCCGGCGATGAGCACACGCGCGGATGGTTCGCTGCACGCGTGTTTTGGGGTGATGGGGGGATGGAACCAGCCGCAAGGGCAGGTGCAGGTGCTGTCGCGGTTGCTCGACGAGGGGATGAATCCGCAGTCGGCGTTGGACGCGCCGCGCTTCTCGATCTACGAGGACCCGCCGGACGGGCCGATCCTGGCGGAGCCGGGGCTGGGCGCGGAGGCGCTGTTGGGCCTGGAAGCGCTGGGCCACCCGATTGCCCGGGCGTCGACGACGGAGCGGATGTGGGCGCTGGGCCGCGGGCAGGTGATTGTGCGGGAGCCCGACGGGGTGCTGTGGGGTGGGTCGGATCCGCGGTCGGACGGATGCGCGGTTGGCTGGTAGGGGGGTGGCCGGGGGGCGGGGCTAGGCTTCCGTCTCGATGGTGCGACCGGCGCGGTCCTGGAGGGCGCGGGCGTTGCCCTGCGGGCGCGGGCGTTGGAAGTCGAAGGTTTCGCGGCCGTCGAAGTGGAGGTCGCGCAGGTCGGCGTCGACGAGGGCCCGGTGGGCATGGATGAGGGCGACGGAGACGGGGGCCTGGTCGCGCAGCACGATCCACTGGACGCCCTCGCGGAAGACGCCGTCGTCGTCGGCGGTGGTGAGAGAGCCGTCGTAGCGGTAGCTGGTGTAGCGGCGGGGGGCGTGGGGGAGGAGCTCCGGCAGGTCGAGCTGCGGGGGGGGGAAGGTCGCTGCGGACTTGAGCTCCGCGAAGCGAGAGAAGATGGGCAGGAGGGGGGCGGTGGTGCTGGGGTAGGGCTGCTCGCGATAGTGGACGCCGACGACGAGGAGGGCGCCCGTCTGCTCGTGGGTGTGGACGAGGTGCATCTCCATGCCGGGCCGGCGGCCATCGAGGGCGTGGTCGGCGGGGGTGTGCCAATGCAGGCTACGCAGTCGGTAGGCGTCGGCGCCGACGCGAAGGAGGCCGGCGTTGGGCCGCAGGGTGACGGCGAGGATAGGCACGGCCTGGAGGCGGCCTTGCTGGCATGCGCCGTTGTGGATGCTGAGCGTGACCGACTGCACGATGTCGCCCGCGCGGTAGCGGAAGTCGAGCGGGCGCAGGCCGGGGACGGGGACGGCGTGCGTGAGGTCGATGGGGCTCTGGAGGGGCGCTGTGGCGTCGTGCGGCAAGGTGAACTCCCGGCCTTGTTGGGTGGCCGCCTGCGAGATGGCCCGGCGACCGACAGGCAGCGTAGCGAGGGCCGCGCTGAGGCGGAAGATGGGGGCGCTTACGCCCGCGTGGCGGGGCCGGGGTCGATCGGGACGTGGGCGTTGGGGAGGAGGCGCGACCAGTTGGGATCCGGAATGCCCGGGCGTCGGGGTAGCGGGAGTCCGCAAGGCGTCGTCGGTGTTGGGTGGTACCCCCGAGAGGAATCGAACCTCTGCCTCTGGTTCCGGAGACCAGTGCTCTATCCGCTGAGCTACGGGGGCGCGCGTGGGGGATCGTAGCAGGGGATCGGGGTGGGGGCCGTCCCCGTCGGATCGCTGGGCGCGTTCAGGACAGGCGTCGACCCTGATCGGGATGGGCGGGGCGTTCGACGGCTAGTTCTGGGAGTTGCGGCGGCGGTATTGGATGGCTTCGGCGACGTGGGTGGCGTCGATGGGGTCGGAGGCGGCGAGGTCGGCGACGGTGCGGGCGACTTTGAGGACGCGGTTGAAGGCGCGGGCAGAGAGGGAGAGCTGGGACATGGCCATTTTGATCAGGGCGGCGGCCTCTGGGGTGAGCCGCTCCTGACAGCGCTCGCGGACTTGGCGCGGGCTGAGGGCGGCGTTGGTGGGCGCGGGGGCGTGGTTGGGGGGCTGGTCGGCGCTGCTGCGGGCGAGTTGCCGGTCACGGGCGCGGGCGATGCGCTCACGGACGGCGCTGGAGGGCTCCGGTTCGGTGAGGGCGGTGAGCTTCTCGTAGTCGACGCGGGGGACTTCGGCGAAGAGGTCGATGCGGTCCATGAGGGGGCCGGAGATGCGGCGCTGGTAGCGCAGGACGGCGCTGCCGGAGCAGGTGCAGGCGGTGGTGGGGTCGCCGTAGTTGCCGCAGGGGCAGGGGTTCATGGCGGCGACGAGCATGAAATTGGCGGGGTAGGTGACGGCGCCCTGGGCGCGGGCGATGGTGACGACGCGATCTTCGAGCGGCTGGCGCAGGGATTCGAGGGCGGCGACGTTGAACTCGGGGAGTTCGTCGAGGAAGAGGATGCCGTGGTGGGAGAGGCTGATTTCGCCAGGGCGGGGCTTGCGGCCACCGCCGACGAGGCCGGCGTTGGAGATGGTGTGGTGGGGGGATCGGAAGGGGCGCTCGCGGATGAGGCTGACACCCTCCGGCAGCATGCCGCCGACGCTGTAGATGGCGGTGACGCTGAGCGCTTCGTCGCGGTTGAGGGAGGGGAGGATGCCGGGCACGGCGCGGGCGAGGAGGGTTTTGCCAGCGCCGGGGGGGCCCGCCATGAGGATGTTGTGGCCGCCGGCGGCGGCGACTTCCAGGGCGCGTTTGACGTGTTCTTGGCCGCGGACGTCGGCGAAGTCCACGAGGGCGTCGGTGGGGCGCTGGGCGGCGACGGGATCGGTGGCGGCAAAGATGGGAAGGGGCGCTTCGCCGGAGGCGGCGGCGATGAGGGCGGCGAGGGTGGGGAAGCCGACGACTTCGACGCTGTCGATGAGGGCGGCCTCGGTGGCGTCGATTTCGGAGAGGACGAGGCGGTGGAAGTCGGTGTCGCGCAGGGAGGCGGCGACGGGGAGGACGCCGGGGACGTGGCGGAGGTCGCCGTTGAGGGCGAGCTCGCCCAGGAAGACGGCGTTGCGGGCGATGGTCTCGGGGATTTGGCCGGAGGCGATCAAGACACCGACGGCGATGGGGAGGTCGTAGCTGGTGCCCTCTTTGCGCAGGTCGGCGGGGGCGAGGTTGACGGTGATGCGCTTGGCGGGCAGGCTGGCGCCGGCATTGCGCAGGGCGGCGCGGACACGCTCGCGCGCTTCGGAGACGGCGGCGTCCGGCAGGCCCACCACGTTGAAGGCGGGGAGCCCGGAGGCGATGTCGACTTCAACGCTGACGATTTCGCCGCTGAGGCCGACGACGGCGCAGCCGCTGACACTGGCAAGCATGGGGCTGATGGTACTCGGAGGGGGCTGGGCGGACCGGCGAGGGGGCTTCGTGTATGCGCAGCAGATCGCGCGCGCGCGGGACGGGCGGGGCGCGGCTGGCCTGGCCCAGCTTCTCGGAGCGAACGCTTCTTGGTTGAGCTGCGCGAGGCGCTGGATGTCGATGTTGGGGGGACGGCATGGGAACCACGACGGGGGGGCGTCGCCGCTGGCCCAAACCGCGAGGGCGTGACCGTCCGGGCCGGGGCCGTGGTGGGCGGGAAGGTGATGCGCACTGTTGAGGTCGTTCACGGTCGGATTGCCGGGAGGAGCGCTGGCGACGCGCGAGGAGGGGGAGGCGCCCGCTGCGCCGGCGGGACGGGAACGACGGTGCGGAACCAACGCGTCCTCTGGACGCGCGGGCTATTCCAGGAGTCCCTCGTCGCGGGCGCGGGCGACGGCGGCGGTGCGATTGCGGACTTTGAGCTTGCCGAAGAGCGCGGTGAGGTGGTTCCTGACGGTGGCAGCAGAGATGCTGAGTTCCGCTGCGATGTCATGGTTGCTGAGACCGCGCGCGACGAGTTGCAGGACCTCCGATTCCCGTGGCGTGGGGGTGTACGCGGCGTCCGGGCGGCGAGCGCCGATGCCGGTGCGCCGGGCGATGGGTCCCAGCGCCATGGGACGCGGCGGGTCGAGCGTGTCGCTGAGGGTGCGCTGGATGAGGCCGGGCGTCTCGGCGAACGGGAGCGGCGAGGAGCCAGGCAGCAACGCGAGCTGCGCGCCGGGAATTGCGCCGGCGAGGCGTCGAGCCACGTTGGGACCGGGTGAGCGGCCGTCGGCACGCTCCAGGACGAGGGTGGGGACGCGTATCTGTGCCAGCAGCGGCGTGACGTCATTGCGGGCCAGCTGCTGCCAGCCTCGCACGATGTCAGCGGGATGGAGGTCGGCATCCCGGAGGATCTGCACAAGCTCCGGCGCCTGGGTGGAGGACCAGCCGACCAATTCGTAGGCAGCCGTGCTGAGGAAGAGGTCCCAGTCCAGGTCGAGGAGGCGCTGGATCGCCCGGAAGCGCTTCGCGTCGAAGAAGTCATCGGGCCCGCTGGCGTAGGTGCACCAGAGGATGAGTTGGGAGACGCGCTGGGGATTCGCGGCGGTGTAGGCGATGGCGACGGGGCCGGCGTGGCGCATGGCCATGAGCGCCACAGGGCCAGCGGCGGTAGCGTCGATCACGGCGCCGAGATCCTCGATCTGGACGTCGAGTGCGGCGTCCATGTGGCCGCTGGACTGGCCCATACCGCGCGCGTCGTACCGTACGGTGC
The DNA here is from genome assembly GCA_003228175.2 of Chloroflexota bacterium. Taxonomy (GTDB): domain Bacteria; phylum Chloroflexota; class Dehalococcoidia; order Bin125; family Bin125; genus TK10-74A. Next base: position 5,354 of record QGNQ01000058.1, on the reverse strand, counting down.
GCTGGCCCCGGAGATGCAGGGGATGACGATCCATGCCCATGCGCTCGGCGACGCGGCGGGTGCTCTCGATGGTGAACCAGGGCGCGTGCGGAGGGGCGATGAGGGGGCGACCCTCGCCATGTGTCCAAGTGGCGAGCTCGATGTCGGGGCGGACGAGCACCCGCGGGGAACGATCGGCCACGCCGCCTCCCGTCGTGAATGGGCATCCTTCGCTGCGGGGACGTGCTTCCGCTCACGGGACGATCTCGCGACCGGCCATCCCGCGTAGAGCGTATAAGGGGTCCGGCCGCGGAACATCGGATGGCGTGAGTTATGGATTACCAGGGCTGGAGTCGCGGAGGGGCCTGCCGCGGGGACCGCGGTTGGTTGCCGCGATCGACGGTCCAGGGGGTGGAGAGGCCGGATCTTGTTCCGCGGCGCGCGGCGCTGGCGGCGAGGCTGGGGCGGGAGGGTGCGCTTACTGCGCGCGCTCGACGCCAAGGAGGCCGTGGAGCGTGTCGAATTGTGCGTGACGCGCCTACCAGGCTTGCACCGTTAACGGGCACGGCCACCCCGGTGGGTGGCCGTGCCCGTTAGCGGTTCTGTGAGGGGTGGCTAGTTCAAGACCGGGAAGACGGCCGAGTAGCCGGTGAACTCGTTCAGTCCGAAGTTGATCGGGCCGGGCGCCCAGAGCAGCCAGCCTGCGTTGCTGGTCAAGATCCAGATCCGGGCGACGGTGCGACCGCTGGCCGCTTCGATCGCGTCGGCGACCTGGGCGCCTGTGGCGGTGCCAGAGACGACTTCGACAACGGCGCCGACGACGCCGGCGGACCAGCCGCCCGGGTTGGCCCAGACGTTGATGGCGGGGGCGTCGCCAACTTGCACCACCTGAATTTGGTAGGTGCCTTCGACGTTGCTCTGCGATCCGCGGACCTCAATGTAGTAGGTGGCGGTTGATGGGGCTTCGAAATCCACGGAGCGACTGGGGTTGCCGTTGCCGATATCCGCGAGGCCGTCGCCGAGGAAGACCTTGGTGCCAACGCGCGCCGGGATGGTGAGGGTGTTGTCGATGTCGGTGGCCGTGAGGTGGACTTCGTACTGGCGGCCCTGCTGGCCCTGGAAGCCGAACCAGTCGAAATCGCGGACCCCGTCCGCTGTGGCGATCATGATGCCGTCGACGACCTCGTTGACGGGGATCATGGTGGCGCCGTCTCGGCTTTCGGCGTGGTCATCCTCGATCTCGTAGACGATGACTTGGAAGGTACCGGCGACGTTATCTTGGGCGCCATCGATGACCAGCGTGGCGGTGCCGGTGAACGTGGCACGCCATTTGTGGGCCGCGACGTCGACGTTGAAGCCGTCTGTCTGGTTCACAGCGGCGGCGTTCTGAATGTTGACGCGGGCGGCTCCGGTGAGGGTCAGGGTGTTGTCAGGGGCGGCGCCGAAGACCTCGAAGGCGTAGAACCTGCCCTGGATCAGGGGCACCTCCGCAGTGGTGTTGGTTCCGTCACCCGGGAGCGCGAGCTCCTGATTGAGGATCGGGGTCTTCCAGTCGACGCCGAGCGTGAGCTGGGCGCCGATGGTGCCGGTCGCGAAGAGGGAGATCGCGGCGAGGAGCGCGCTGCCAAGGAGCAGGAGCGCGGTGGGGCGGACCTGAAGAATCGTTGTCATGCGGAGATGGCGTCCTTTCTGCGGGCCGCGCGGGGTGGCACGGACCAGGAACGAGCCGATGCTCGCGGTGGCCCGACCGAGGCGGCAATGCCTGCAGGCGGACGACCGGACCCTTGAACGTTGCGCTGTTGGCGAACGGGAGATTCCTGCGTCGCGGGGGACTACTGTGCGCGTTCGACGCCGAGGACGCCGTGGAGGTTGTCGAGTTTGTGCATGACGCGCTGGAGCTGGGCGAAGTTGGCGGTTTCGACGGTGACGGAGACGACGACGCGGCCGCCGGCTTCGACGGTGTTGAGGCCGACCATGTTGATGTCTTCATCAGCGACGACGTTGGAGATGTCACGCACGAAGCCGACGCGGTCCCAGCCTTCGATGCGGACCTGGGCGGGGTAGTGGGTGCCGGGGACGGCGCCCCATTGGATGTCGACGAGGCGCTGGGTTTCTTGGGTGTGAATGACGTTATGACAATCTGAGCGATGGACGGTGACGCCGCGGCTGCGGGTGACGTAGCCCGTGATGGGGTCGCCGGGGAGGGGGCTACAGCAGGCGGCGAAGCGGGTGAGGACGTTGGGCGAGCCGAGGACGTGGACGCCGGTGGCGCCATCTGCGGGGGTGCGCGGCGCGAGGGCGATGGGCGGCGCCGCGGCGGGGTCGTCGGCGGGGACGGCGATGCGCAGGGCGAGTCCGTGCGCGGTGATTTCGCCGGTGCCGATGGCGATGAGGACGTCGTCCAGGGATCGGTCGCCGGTGAGGGCGAGGATGGCGCTCTCAGCGTCGTGGAGCTTGAGGTGGAGGCGCCGCAGCTCCTTCTCCAGCTCTTCCCGGCCGCGGGCGATGTTCTCGGTGCGCTCGCGCTTGCGGAACCATTGGCGGACTTTGGTGCGCCCGTGGTGGGTCTGCAGATAGCCGAGGGCGGTGTTGAGCCAATCGCGGCTGGGGCCGCGTGAGCTGCGGCTGGTGACGATCTCGACGATATCGCCGTTCTTGAGGGGGGTGGTGAGCGCGACGAGACGGCCGTTGACCTTGGCCCCAACGCAGGCGTACCCGACCTCGGTGTGGATGCGGAAGGCGAGGTCCAGCGAGGTGCTGCCGGCGGGCATGTCTTTGAGTTCGCCTTTGGGGGTGTAGACGAAGACTTGGTCCTGGAAGACGTCGCTTTTGATGGTCTCGACGTACTCGCGGGCGCCGGGCAGGTCGCCCTGCCAGTCGACGAGCTGGCGCAGCCAGGAGAGGCGCTCGGCTTCACGCTGGCTGCTGGCGCGTGCGGTGATGCCCTTGCCGCGCCCACCGGGGCGCTGCTTGTAGCGCCAGTGGGCGGCGACGCCGTATTCCGCTTCGGCGTCCATCTCGCGGGTGCGGATCTGGATCTCGAGGGGTCGGGTGGCGGTCCAATGGACGGTGGTGTGGAGCGACTGGTAGCCGCTGGGCTTGGGGTTGCCGATGTAGTCGTCGAACTCGCCGGGGATCGGGCGCCAGAGGCTATGGACGACGCCGAGGACCTTGTAGCACTCGTCGAGTTCGTCGACGAGGACGCGGACGGCGAGGAGGTCGTAGATCTCGCTGAAGCTTTTGCCGACGGCGGCGTACTTCTGGGTCTTCTGATGGATGGAATAGATGTGCTTGACGCGGCCGCTGACCTCCGCGTGGAGTCCGTTGTCGGTGAGGGCGGTCTCCAGCTTGCGCTGGAGTTGGGCGAGGTAGCGCTCGCGCGTGGCGCGGCGGGCGGCGACTTGGTCGGCGATGCGGCGGTAGTCGTCCGGCTCCAGGTAGCGGAAGGCGAGGTCCTCGAGTTGCCACTTGAACTGCCAGATGCCAAGGCGGGCGGCGAGGGGGGCGTAGATCTCCATGGTCTCGCGCGCGATGCGCAGTTGCTTGTCGGGCGGGAGAGCGTCCAGGGTGCGCATGTTGTGGAGGCGGTCGGCGAGTTTGACGATGACGACGCGCACGTCCTCCGCCATGGCGATGAACATTTTGCGCAGGTTCTCGGCCTGGACATCATCGTAGCCGCTGGTTTCGGCGCTGGGGAAGGCGAGGGAGCCGAGCTTGGTGACGCCTTCAACGAGCGTGGCGACTTCGTCCCCGTACTCGGCGGCGAGCTGCTGGGTGGTGACGTCGCAGTCTTCGACGACGTCGTGGAGCAGGGCGGCCTGGAGGACGGGGAGACCGAGTTCGAGCTCGGAACAGCTGATCGCGGCGGAGAGCGGGTGCTCGATGTAGGGGTCGCCGGAGGCGCGCAGGTGGCCGCTGTGGGCCCGGTCGGCGAAGCGGAAGGCGCGCTCGAGGGCCGCGATCTCGGTGGGGCCGAGGTAGCGGGAGGCCGCGTCGCGGAGGTCATCGAGGGTGGGGTGGAGCGGGTTGACCCGTCGGTCCAGGACTTCGATGGTCATGGCGATAGTTTACGCGGTTGCTGGGCGGTGGCGCTGGGGTGCCGGCGCTTTCGCGGCGGGGGCGGCCTTCGTAGGATGAGACGCGAAGGATGAGGCAGGCGATGCAGTTTCGAGCGCCACGCGGTACGCATGATGTGCTTCCCAGCGACGCGCCGGTGCGCGATCGGATCACGCAGACGGCACGAGCGGTGGCGACGGCGGCCGGGTTCCGGTCGATCGAGCCACCGACGTTCGAGCCGGCGGAGCTGTTCGTGCGAGGGGTGGGGGACGGGACGGACATTGTCGAGAAGGAGATGTACCTCTTTGAGGACCGGGGGGGCGACCGGCTGGCGCTGCGGCCGGAGGGGACAGCGTCGGTCTGCCGGGCGTACATCGAGCATGGGCTGGGGAACGACCCGCAGCCGGTGAAGCTGTTCTATGTGCTGCCGATTTTTCGCTACGAGCGGCCGCAGGCGGGGCGCTACCGGCAGCACACGCAGTTCGGGCTGGAGGCGATTGGGGTGCGCGATCCAGCGCTGGATGCCGAGGTGATTGAGGTGGGCTGGCGGATCACGCAGGCGCTGGGGCTGCAGGATCTGACGCTGCTGATCAACAGCATTGGCGACGCGGAGGATCGGGAGTCGTACGTGCCGGTGCTGCGGGCCCATTTTGCGCCCCACTTGGGGGCGATGTGCGGCGACTGCCGGGGCCGGTTCGAGCGGGCGCCGCTGCGGCTGCTGGACTGCAAGCTCGCCAGCTGCAGGCCGTTCCAGGCGGGGGCGCCGCTGATCGCGGAGCACTTGCGTCCGGAGTCGGGCGCGTTCTACGCGGAGGTGCTGGCGCATCTGGCGGCGCTGGGAATCCCGGTGCAGGAGACGCCGACGCTGGTGCGAGGGCTGGATTACTACACGCACACGGTGTTTGAGATTGTGCCAGCGACCGCGGGGTCGCAGGTGACGCTGCTGGCGGGCGGTCGCTACGACGGGCTGATTGAGCAGATCGGCGGCAGGCCCACGCCGGGCATTGGCTTTGGGATGGGGATTGAGCGGATGGCGAGCAATCTGCGCGAGCAGGGGTTGGCGCCAGAGGCGGCGGCGGGGCCGGCGGTGCTGGTGGTGTCGCTGGGCGAGGGCACGGGGCCGCGAGCGACGGCGCTGGCGGCGGAGCTGCGGGGCGCGGGGGTGAGCGCGACGATGGCGTTCGGGGGGCGGTCGTTGAAGGCGCAGTTGCGGCACGCGAATCGGACGGGGGCGCGGGTGGCGCTGATTTTGGGGGAGCGAGAGCTGGCGGCGGGGGTGGCGGAGGTGCGGGATCTGTCGGGCAGTGAGCAGCGCAGGG
>QGNQ01000057.1 GCA_003228175.2 Chloroflexota bacterium | reverse complement strand
TGCTGCGTCAGCGGGTCATGGGTCGCGGTCATGCTCCGGGTCAGCGGCGGCGTTTGTCCCGACGCGCCCCCCGTCATCGTCAGCAGCGCCGCCATGATCGTCGCGGCGAGCAGCAGCAGGCCGGTCAGGCCGCCCAGGAGACGCGAATGGAATCGGTGGGTCGCGCGCATGGGGCCTCCCGGAATCGGTGGCCCCGTTGGCCCGTATTTCCTGGCAGGCTACGTGCCCTCGCCCCACACCACAATCACCCCCGCGTACGAACCCGACGCACACGAAAAACGACCCCCGAACGGGGGCCGCAACCGCACCAGAATCCCCGACCGATCAGCTCATCTTTTTAAGCTGCGTTTTCAGGCACTGCGTGCAAATGTTGATGTGCTTCGTCTTGCCGTCCACGCTCACCTTGCGACGCTGCACGTTCGGCTTGAACGTCCGCGACGTCCGCGGCGCCTTGCGCTTCCAGCGCCCCGAGTGCTTGTGACGGATATTCCGCCCAAACACCGTGTGTTTCTCGCAGACCTGACAGAATCCAGCCATCGCGACGCTCCCACATCCAGCACTCTGCGCCCGTGGGCGCGTCGTGACATCATAGCCAGCATGTCCCACGCGGGCGAATCCCCCAGCCCAGCCCAGGCGACAGACCGCTCCCGTCCCCCCGGGACCAGCCTCACCGCCGCCGACTTCCGCCGTATGCTGCGCGCCGCCAGCGCCTGGCTCGACCAGCACGCCGACGCCATCGACGCCATCAACGTCTTCCCCGTCCCCGACGGCGACACCGGTCGCAACATGGCCCAGACCCTGCGCGCCGCCGCAGACGCCACCGAAGAATTCACCGCCGAAACCACCGCCGCAACCACCGCAGAAACCACCGCCGAGGCTGCTACCGCCCAGCCCCCCGACGCCCCCCTCGGCGACCTCGCCCGCCGCGCCGCTGACGCCGCCCTCCTTGGCGCACGCGGCAACTCCGGCGTCATCCTCTCCCAGTGGCTGCGCGGACTCGCCCTGGCCCTCGCCGGGCACGCCCAGGCGGAGACCGCCCTCCTCGCCGACACCCTCGCCCGCGCCTCCGACAGCGCCTACGCCTCCATCGAAAAGCCCCGCGAAGGCACCATCCTCTCCGTCGCACGCGCCGCCGCGGACTGCGGGCCCCACGCGTCCCACTTCTCCATCGCCGCCGCACTGCGTGCCGCCGTCGAGCGCGCCGAAATCGCCGTCGCCCGCACCCCCCAACAGATGCCCCTCCTGGCCCAGGCCGGCGTCGTCGACTCCGGCGCCCAGGGGCTGGCCGTCGTCCTCGCCGGCCTCGAGCGAGGCCTCAGCGGCGCTGATCTCGGCCCCGCCGCCAACTTCGGCCAGATCCGCTCGGACTGGTTGGCCGGCGCAACCCCGCACGCCCACAGCCACGGCAGCTACGGCAGCTACGGCTTCTGCACCGAATTCGTCCTCCGCGGCGAAACCCTCAGCCTGCAGCGCATCCGCGCCGCGCTCGACCCCCTCGGCGACTCCATGATCGTCGCCGGCGACGAACATCTCGCCCGCGTCCACCTCCACACCGACACCCCCCAAGCCGCCTTCGACGCCGGCCGCCGCTTCGGCGCCATCGATCGCTGCACCACCGACGACATGGACGCCCGCCACCAGCAACTCGTCGGTGAACGCACGCCCGGCGCGCCCGTCATCACCGTCGCCGCCATCGCCGTCGCCTCCGGCGACGGCTTCGCGCAGCTCTTCCGCGACTTCGGCGCCTCGATCGTCGCGGGCGGCCCCACCCTGAACCCCAGCCCCGCCGAAATCCTCGCCGCGGCCCGCGCCAGCGGCGGGACCGACATCCTCGTCCTGCCCAACGACCCCAACGTCATCGCCGCCGCTCGGCAGGCTGCCACCCTCGCCGCGGACAGCAGTCTCACGCTGCACGTCGTCCCCACCCAAAGCCAGCCCGCCGCCGTCGCCGCCCTCGCGGCCTGGGATCGCACCGCCGCCCCGCGCGAATCCAGTCACCGCATGACCCGCGCCGCCGTCGCCCTGCTCACCGGCGCGATCACCCACGCCGCCCGCCCCATCGACAAACCCCTGCCCCTCCGCCGGGGCCAACCCTTCGCCATGCTGGGCCGGGAGATCGTCGCCGCCGCCCAGAGCCCGCAGGCAGCGCTCGTCGATCTGGTCGCACGCATGCTCGTCGCGCGCGGCAACGACTCTGCAGAGCTCCTCACGATCTACACCGGCCAGATCGACCCCTCCCCGCCAAGCGCGGCCACACCCCCCGTCGATCTGCACACCTCCCTGACCGCGGCCATCCCCGCCCTCGCCGAGCGCGGCGTCGAAATCGAGGTTGTCATAGGCGGACAACCGCACTACCCGTTCCTTCTCTCCTTGGAGTAATCTGCCTGCACCGGGGAGTCGCGCCGTTATGCGCGTACGCGCCCGCACAATTCCCGCGAGGATGGCGCTGCCATGACGGTCCGCCTCGTCACTGACTCCACCGCCGACCTCGATCCGAGCGATATCGATCGCTACGGCATCACCATCGTGCCCCTCAACATCCACTTCGGGGCGGACGTATACCGCGACGGTGTCGACCTCGGCAAAGACCAGTTCTACGCCCGCCTGGGCGAGAGCGCCGTCCTGCCCCGCACCTCGCAGCCCGGCGTCAGCGACTTCCAAGCCGTCTACGAATCCCTCGCCCATGCGGACGCCATCGTCTCCGTGCACATCGGCGGCAAGCTCTCCGGCACCATCAACGCCGCCCAGACCGCCGCCAAGCTGCTCACCGAACGCGACGATGCCACCCCGCCCGTCATCGTCGTCGACAGCGACCAAGCCTCCATGGGGCTGGGCTTCGCAACCCTGGCAGCCGCCGAGGCCATCGCGCAGGGGGCAAGCGCGCAAGACGCCGCCGCCGCCGCCCAGTCCGCCGCCCGGCGTTCACGCGTCCTCCTCATCGTGGACACGCTGGAGTACCTGCAGAAGGGGGGACGCATCGGCCGCGCGCGCGCCTTCCTCGGCACCCTCCTGCGCACCAAACCCGTGCTCGAACTGGCCGCCGGCGAGATCCAAGGCATCGAACGGCCCCGCACCCGCCAGAAGGCCGTCGAGCGCCTCTTCGAGCTCATCGTCCGCACCCCCAAGCCCCGCCGCATTGGCATCCTCCACGGCACCACCCCCGCCGAGGCCGAAGCACTCGCCACCCGCGTCCGCGACGCCCTGCCCAACGTCCCCGTCACCGTCCATCGCTGTAGCCCCGTCATCGGCGTCCACACCGGCCCGGCCGCCCTCGGCGCCGCCATCGAGCGTGCGCCCTGATGGCCGCACCTGGTCACGCCCGCCCCCCCGGCGCCAACAAATCGCGCCCCAAGCAGAACCGGCCCCCGCCCAACGACCTCGGCGTCACCTTGCGCAAAATGCTGCAATTCGAGCAGCGACGCGGCTTCGATGATCGCACGGTCAGCGGCGGCCTCGACGCGTTTCTCCGCAGCGCAAGCGCGCAGGCCGGGCCCCGCAGCGCCCTCTTCGCCGTCGTCGCCGCGCTCCCCCAGAGCGGCTACGCCTCCCTGCCACCCGCCGCGCGCGGCGCCTGGGCCCAGCGCGCGCTCGCCCTGCTCACACCCGCGCGCCCCCAACCCACCACCCCCGGCCCCTCGCCCGCGGGCCCCCGTACCGCTGCCCCCCCCACCGACGATCCCGCCCCCCCACTCCGGCGCCCCAGCGGGCCCCCGCGCCTTGACGACCCCGTCGCCGTCTTGGGCCGCATCCGCGGCACAACCCAGGCCAAGCTCGCCAATATCGGCATCGAGACCGTCCACGACATCCTCTGGCACTTCCCCAGCCGCCACGTCGACTTCAGCAACGTCAAGCCCATCGCCGAGCTCATGGTCGGCGAGACCGCCACCGTCGTCGGGCAAATCACCAAGTCCCGCGTCGCCTTCATCGGACGACGCATGCGCAGCACCGAAGCCACCATCGCCGACGACAGCGGCCACATCCGCTGCCTCTGGTTCAACCAGCCCTACCTCGCCAAGTCCCTGCCGGAAGGCGCCCGCGTCGGTATCGCCGGCAAAGTCGGCGCATACCGCAAGCGCCCCCAGTTCGACTCGCCCGAATGGGAGCGCCTCGACGACAGCGAATCCACCCACGTCGGCCGCTTCGTCCCCATCTACCCCCTCACCCAAGGCCTGCCCGGCCGCACCGTGCGCAAGCTCGCCCGCGAGGCCATCGATCGCTATCTCCCCCTCCTCCCGGAGTCGCTGCCCCCCGCCGTCATGCACGAGACCGGCTACCCCGCCGAGGCCGACGCCATCCGCGACCTCCACTTCCCCGAATCCATGGGCACCCGCGAAGTCGCCCGCGAGCGCCTCGCCTTCCAAGAACTGCTCGCCATCCAGCTCGCCGTCGTGCGGCGCAAACGCGAAGACCGCGCCCGCGCCGACGCGCCCGTCATCCGCATGGCCGGTGAGTTCCTGCAAGACTTCGTCCAGGCGCTCCCCTTTCAGCTCACCAACGCCCAGACGCGCGCCATCACCGAACTGCGGACAGACCTCGCCCGACCCGAGCCCATGGCCCGCCTCCTCCAGGGCGACGTCGGATCCGGCAAGACCGTCGTCGCCGCCGTCGCCATGCTCGCCGCCGTCGCGCAGGGCTTCCAAGCCGTCCTCATGGCCCCCACCGAAATCCTCGCCGAGCAGCACTTCCAGACCTTCGGCCGCATCTTCGGCGGCGGCGAAGAAGGCTCCATCTTCCACAACTACACCGTCGCCCCCGCCCTCGGCCGGCCCGTGCGCATGGCCCTCCTGACCGGCAGCACCCCCGCCCGGCGCAAACGCGAAATCGTTCAGGCCATCCGCGACGGCCAGCTCGACATGGTCGTCGGCACCCACGCCCTCATCGAAGAAGCGGTCTCCTTCGAAAAGCTCGGCCTCGCCGTCGTCGACGAACAGCACCGCTTCGGCGTCTTGCAACGCGAAACGCTGCGCAACCGCCGCGAGGGCGGCGGCAGCCCCCACCTGCTCGTCATGACCGCCACCCCCATCCCTCGCACCCTCGCGCTCACCATCTACGGCGACCTCGACGTCTCCCGCCTCGACGAACTCCCGCCCGGCCGCCAACGCCCCCAGACCCGCTTCGCCGGACCAGACGACCGCGACGACGTCTACGCCCGCGTGCGATCAGAGATCCGCGCCGGCCACCAAGTCTTCTTCATCTGCCCCCTAGTCGAAGAGTCGGAGGCTATCGAGGCCAAGTCCGCCGTGCAGGAGTTCGAGCGACTGCGCAGCGCCGTCTTCCCCGACCTCGCCGACCGCATGCGACTCCTGCACGGCCGCATGCACTCCGGCGACAAGGAATCGGCCATGGCCGACTTCCGCGAGCGCCGCGCCGACATCCTCGTCTCCACCGCCGTCATCGAAGTCGGCATCGACATCCCCAACGCCACCGTCATGGTCATCGAAGGCGCCGACCGCTTTGGCCTCTCCCAACTGCACCAATTCCGCGGCCGCGTCGGCCGCGATGAGCACGCCTCCTACTGCTTCCTCCTCACCGACGCCGGGGGCGAGCCCGCCCGCGAGCGCCTCACCCTCATGGAGAGCACCGCCGACGGCTTCGAACTCGCCGAAGCCGACCTGCGCATGCGCGGACCCGGCGAATACTTCGGCACCCGCCAGTCCGGCCTGCCCGACCTGCGCGTCGCCAAACTCACCGACCACGCCCTCCTCCTCCAAGCCCGCAACTGGGCCGAGCGCCTCCTCGACCTTGACCCCAACCTGCGCGCCCCTGAGCACCAACCCCTCGCCCGCATGGCCGGCCGCATGTCCATCGAAGGCGCAGACGCCGTCCACTGACCAACTCGCGCCCCCTCCTGTCGGCCAGGCCCCCGCCGCAGAGTCAGACTCACCCTCCCCTGTCCGGCTCCCCGCTCCCCTTCCCCTTGGGAAGGCCCCAAGCGCGACACCCGCGCCAACGCCCTACCGGAGACGCCCTCCGGCTCCCCTCTCTCCTTCCCTTCAGGAAGGCCCCAGGCGCGCGACCGCACGCCGTCGAGACAAGAGAGGGGCTGGGTGTGAGAGGAAGGGGAAACGAAACGTACCTTTCCAATTCCCCCTCTCCCCACCGGGGAGAGGGGGCCAGGGGGTGAGGGCGAACAACCCTCGTTTCCAATTCCCCCCCTCCCCACCGGGGAGAGGGGGCTAGGGGGAGCGGGGGAGAGCCAGTACGATATCCCCTCTCGCCGCACCCCTCACTGGCAGACGAGGAACCCCATGACCCAACTCGTCCGCGACGCAGTCCGCGCCGCGATCGCCGCCGCCCTCGACGACGCCCAACAACACGGCGCCCTGCCCCGCCTCCCCGGCGCCGAAATCGCCGTCGAGCGCCCCCAGAAGCCCGAGCACGGCGACTACGCCAGCAGCGTCGCCCTCCGCCTCGCCGGCACCGTCAAACGCAAACCCCTCGACGTCGCCCAAGCCATCGCCGACTCCATCCAAACCGGCCCCCTCATCGACGCCGTTGAAGTCGCCCCCCCGGGCTTCATCAACCTGCGTCTCTCCCCGCACTGGAAGCGCGAACAAGTCAACGACATCCTCGCCGACCCCCACGCCTGGGGCTCCATCGACATCGGCCACGGACAAAAGCTGCAAGTCGAGTTCGTCTCCGCCAACCCCACCGGCCCCCTGCAAGTCGGCAACGGCCGCGGCGCCGTCCTTGGCGACGCCCTCGCCAGCGTCCTCGCAGCCGCCGGCTACAACGTCGAGCGCGAGTACTACGTCAACGACGCCGGCACCCAAGTGCGCGTCTTCGCCGAAACCCTCCACGTCCGCTACCAGCAGCACTTCGGCCGGGACGTGGAAGTGCCCGCCGAAGGCTACCAAGGTCGCTACATCGTCGACCTGGCCGAAGCGATCGCCGCCGACGTCGGCCAGCAGTACCTCCAGCCAGAGGGCGCACCGCCGCCCCCATCCGACCAGCCGGACCCCCTCGCCACCGAGGGCCTGCGCCGCATGCTCGACCAGATCCGCGCCGACCTCGGCCTGCTCGGCATCAACTTCGACCAATGGTTCAGCGAAGCCTCACTACTCTCGCCGCGCGACGCCCTTGACGGCCGCTCCGTCTACGACACCGCCATGGCCCGCCTGCGCGAAGGCGGCCACGTCGTCGAAAAGGAAGGCGCCGTCTGGTTCGCCTCCTCCTCCGACGACGACAAAGACAACGTCATCGTCCGCAGCAGCGGCGAGCCCACCTACTTCGCCACCGACATCGCCTACCACTTCGACAAGTTCGCCCTGCGTCGCTTCGACCGCGTCATCAACGTCTGGGGCGCGGACCACCAGGGCCACGTCGCCCGCACCAAAGCCGCCACCGCCGCCGTCGCCGGGGCCGCCAACGCCCAGGCCGAGCACGGCCTGGAGATGCTCCTCTACCAACTCGTGCACCTGCGCCGCGGAGGCGAGCGCGTGCGCATGTCCAAGCGCACCGGCGAACTCGTCACCCTGCGCGAGCTCGTCCAAGAAGTCGGCCCGGACGTCACCCGATACTTCATGCTGGAACGCTCCGCCGACGCCCAAATGGACTTCGACCTCGAACTGGCCACCAGCCAGGACCCCAAACAGAACCCCGTCTCCTACGTCCAGTACGCCCACGCCCGCTGCGCCAGCATCCTCCGCACCGCCGCCGCCGAAGGGCTCGACGCCCCCACCCCCGAATCGACCGCGGACGTCCAACTCCTCGTCGAACCCACCGAAATCGCCCTCATCGACGCCATGCTGCGACTGCCGGAGCTCGTCGAACTCATGGCCACCAAGCTGGAACCCCACCACCTCACCACCTACGCCCTGGAGCTGGCCCAGCAATTCACCCAGTTCTACGGCGCCTGCCGCGTCGTTGACCCCAGCGCGCCCGACCGCTCCCGCGCCCGCCTCAAACTCACCCGCGCCGCCCAGATCGTCCTCGCCCGCGCCCTCGGCCTCATGGGCGTCGCCGCCCCCGACGAAATGTAGACCCCCCATGAGCCTCACCCCCACCCACCCCGTCCCCATCCCCCACGGCCGCGTCTTCGCCGGCATCCGCGCCACCAGCGACCAACACATCGGCAACTACCTCGGCGCCATCAACAACTTCGTCGACCTGCAAGAGCGCTTCGACTGCATCTACTCCGTCGTCGACCTGCACTCCCTCACCACCCTCACCGACACCGACGCCCTCGCCGACAACGTCCACGAGACCGCCCTCATCCTCCTCGCCGCCGGCATCGACCCTGCCCGCACCATCCTCTACGTCCAGAGCCACGTCCCCGAAATCAGCGAACTCCACCTCCTGCTCAGCATGGTCGTCCCCAACGGCTGGCTCATGCGCGTCCCCACCTTCAAAGAAAAAGCGCGCGAACAGCCGGACAACGTCAACTACGGCCTCGTCGGCTACCCCGTCCTGCAAACCGCCGACATCGTCATGTACAAAGCCACCCACGTCCCCATCGGCAAAGACCAACTCCCCCACCTCGAACTCGCCCGCGAGATCGTCCGGCGCTTCAACCAGCACTTCGGCCAGACCTTCCCCGAGCCCCAGCCGGAACTCACCAACGCCCCCCTCATCCTGGGCCTCGACGGCCAGCGCAAAATGAGCAAATCGCTCGACAACCACATCCCCATCGCCGCCAGCGACCAAGACACCGCCAAACGCATCCGCAGCGCCGTCACCGACCCTCAGCGCGCTCGCCGCACCGACCCCGGCCGCCCCGACGTCTGCAACGTCTACTCCCTGCATGAGTTCTTCGACCCCGAAAAGCGGCCCTGGATCTACGAACAGTGCACCACCGCCGGCATCGGCTGCGTCGACTGCAAAGGCCTCCTCAGCGACGCCGTCAACGACCGCTTCCGCTCCCTCCGCGCCCGCCGCGACGAACTCGCCGCCAAGCCTGACGACGTCCGCGCCATCCTCGCCGACGGCGCCGACCGCGCCCAAGCCATCGCCAAAGACGTCCTCCTCGAAGTCCAACAGCGCATGGGCCTCCCCCCCCAGCGCTGACCCAGCGCCGCGCCCCTCCCTTCCGCCTCCCCTCCTTCCGATCCCCCCTCTCCCCCAGGGAGAGGGGGTGAGGGGGTGAGGGGCCCTCGCCAACCCCTCACGGCACAATCGACCCCAGCCACCCGATCGCCATCCCCGCAATCGCCAGACTGAACAGCCACCGCTGCCACACCAACTTCCGCTCCGTCACCCCGAAAACACTCCACGTCATCATCGCCAGCGTCACCACAATCCCCACCGACGCCGACGGCACAACCCACTCAATCCGCCACCGCTCAATATTCGCCGACACCACCGCCACCACCAGATACGCACTCATCAACCCCCACGACATCGGCACCGCGTAATCGATCGTCATCCAATGCATCACCCCCTGTGCCCCCACCACATCGTCACGCTCGTAGTCCGGCAGCTTCATCGCCAAATGCGCCGCCAGCCCCCCCAGCGCGCCCACCGGCAGCGACCACCACAGATAATTATCAAACGCTCCCACCGCCTCCGCCACGAACGGCGGCACCAGCGCAAACCCAATCGACAGCGGCAGCCACGAAAACGGCGTGCTGCGCAACTGCAAGTTGTAGACCCCCGCACACGCCAGCCCGCCCAACAGCGGCAACAACGCCCGACCGCCCAACGACGCCCCGATCACCACCGCCGAAACCGCAAACGCCCCCGCCAGCAGCGCCGCATTCCGCGGCGCCATCAAATCCGCCGCCAGAGGGCGCCAAATGTGCGCGTCCCGATCATGCCACCGGTCCACCCCATCGTTCATCGCCGACGCCGCCGCCACCACCGCGAACAGCGCCACCCCCACCCGCAGCGCCTCATCCCACACCGGCGCCCCCTCCGCCAGGATGAACGCGAAACTCACCCCCACCCCCGCCAGACTCAGCCCCGCGACCGGTCGCAGCAGCCGCAGCCAGGCCCAAGCCGGCCGTCGACGCAGCGGCACCCGCCCCGCACGCTCGGCCACCCGCCGCCCACCCGGCCGCACACCCTCCTGCCCCGCACCGGGCCGGTCCGTCTCCGACGCAGATCCAGATTCGTCGGGGGGATTCGCCATACGGGAAGCCTGACGGACGCCGCCGCTCCTGGCGAGCGCTAGACTCCCAGTGCACCCACGGGCGACGCCCAAACCGCCGCCGATCAGCAGAGGAGACGGGCCATGGTCTTTCGCATCGTCAAGCAATACGAACGCCTCGCAAAGTTCCGCTTCGGCACCTTCATCGGCATGAAGGGGCCCGGCATCGTCATCGTCCTGCCCGTCATGCACTCGGCCGTCCGCGTCGACCTGCGCGAGATCTTCTTCGACGTCCCCCCCCAGCGCAACATCACCCGTGACAACGCCGGCGTCGACGTCGACTTCGTCGTCTACATGCGCGTCGAAGACCCCGTGATGACCGTCCTCGAAGTCCAGGACTTCCTCGGCGCCGCCCGCCAACTCGCCACCACCACCCTGCGCGCCGTCATCGGCGACCTCATGCTGGACGACGTCCTCTCCCGCCGTGACGACATCAACGTCGCCATGCAGATCAAACTGGACGCCGTCACCAACCGCTGGGGCGTCAAAGTCACCGCCGTCGAGATCCGCGAAATCGAACCGCCCCCCGCCATCCAAGAGGCCATGACCCGGCAGATGTCCGCCGAGCGCACCCGCCGCGCCCAAATCACCGAGTCCGAAGGCCTGCGCGACGCACAGATCAACGTCGCCGAGGGTGACCGGCAGTCCGCCGTCCTCCGCGCCGAAGGCCACAAACAGTCCGAGATCCTGCGCGCCGAAGGCCAGCGTCAGTCCCAGATCCTCGAAGCCGAAGGCTTCGCCCAAGCCCTCGCCTCCATCAACGAAGTCGCCCAAACCGCCGACCCCAACACCATGGGCCTCCAGTACCTCGAAACCATGGCCAAACTCGGCGAAGGCGACAGCACCAAGTGGATCATCCCCATGGAACTCGCCAGCGTCGCCCGCTCCATCGGCGACCGCCTCGGCGGCCTCGGCGGCGGCAACGGGCGTGGCGGCGCCTCCGCCTAGCCCGGTCAGCCGCGCCGATCGCCGGGCGGCACTCCAATCGAGAAGGTGGACGCCTACGACGAGATCGCGTGGAAGTTCAACAACCGCGAGAGCCTCACATCTTCTGGGACACGCTCACAGTTCTTCTGACGGCAGATCCGCTGGACTATCGGGAGCTGGTGGCAGAGCAAAAGCTGGTGCGGACTGGGTGTCCCGAACGTCGAACGCTTTCGACACAACCGCATTCATAACGAGATCGGCCCGACGGACGCGCATGTGAAAGTCAGCCAGGGCCTGCTCATTGAAGTCAGGATCAAGCGGGACTAGATCGTAGACACGGACTTCACGAAACGGTTCATCGGCTCCATCAAAGAGCACGCCGAATCGCGCAAGTTCGATCCGGAGGTCGTGAAGGAGCGCAGCACGCTCGCTGTAGGTCCAGCCAGCAATCTCACCCTGCTGCTCCGTAGACAGCGCTCGGGACGACAGAATAACCAAGCGGAGCGGATCATCTGGCAGCAGAGCAACCGTCGATATCGTGCCACCCCAAGCAGCACTCAAAGCATGTGAATAATCCGGTACCGCATTTTCCGTGACCTGATATTTCTGCTTGACGAGCCAACCTCGAATGACCTCTATGGCCTGGTCGTGAGACCCCCAGGTGATGGCCCCCCCACGTAGCTGCATGACAATCCACGCCCAGTTGACCCAGACAATGAGACCCAACCCCAGAACGACTGCAACGGCGGCGATCGGCGCTTCTCCGATCACGTCGCCAACCTCCGATAAGGCATCCTTCCACCAGGACAGGTCCGCTGGGAGGCCCCCGAGACCGACGATGAAGATGATCGCTCCGGCGATCGATACTGCAAGTCGCCGATGGGCGCGTAAGGGTTCCACGCCCGCAGCATACGGCCACCCGGCGCCGCCTCCATACCGTAAGCTCTCGCTTACACGACCCCCACCCGACCAGGAACCCCCATGCCCACCATCGGTACTCGCGACGACTGGCGCACCGCCCGACTCGCCCTCCTCGCGCGCGAGAAGGACCTCACTAAGCGCAGCGACGAACTCGCCCAGGCACGCCGCGACCTCCCCTGGGTCAGCGTCGACACCAACTACACCTTCGACACGCCCAGTGGCCCCCAGACCCTGCGCGACCTCTTCGCCGGCCGCTCCCAACTGCTCGTCTACCACTTCATGTTCGACCCGGATTGGGACGCCGGCTGCCCCAGCTGCTCCTTCTGGGCCGACGGCTTCAACGGCACGCCGCCCCACCTCGCTCACCGCGACACCACCCTCATCGCCGTCTCCCGCGCCCCCCTCGCCAAACTCCAGGCCTACCAACAGAAGATGGGCTGGACCTTCCCCTGGGTCTCCTCCGCCCCCAGCCGCTTCAACCTTGACTACAACGTCTCCTTCGAACCCAACCCCGACAACGAGTACAACTTCCGCATGCACCAAGACACCGGCGAAGCGCCCGGCCTCTCCGCCTTCGCCATCGCAGAAGACGGCGGCATCTACCACACCTACTCCACCTACGCCCGCGGCCTCGAATACTTCAACCCCACCTACAAGCTGCTCGACCTCACCGCCAAAGGTCGCGACGAAGACGCCCTGGAGTGGCCCATGGCCTGGCTCCGCCGTCGTTACGAATACCCCAACTAGCTACTTGCCCGACGACCCCGACTGCAAGAACCGGCCGATCCGCTCCAGCGCCTTCTCAATGTCCTCGTACGACGTCGCGTAGCAGGCCCGCACGTGCCCCGCCCCGCCCGGCCCAAACGCCGACCCCGGCACCACCGCCACCCGCTCCTCCAGCAGCAATCGTTCCGCGAACGTCTCATCGTCCATGCCCGTCCCCGCGATGCTCGGGAACGCATAGAACGCCCCGTGCGGCTCCACGCAGGGCAGCCCCACCGCGTTGAAGCCCTGCACCATCAAGCGCCGACGACGGTCGTACTCCTCGCGCATCATCACCACATGCTCTTCACCGCTGCGCAACGCCTCGATCGCCGCGTACTGCGCGGCCGTCGGCGCCGACATCATCACGTACTGGTGGATCTTCATCACGCCCTCCAGCAAGCGCGCCGGCGCCCCCAGATAGCCAATCCGCCAGCCCGTCATCGCGTAGTCCTTCGAGAAGCCGCCCAGCGTGAACGTGCGCTCCTTCATCCCCGGCAGCGTCGCGATGGGGACGTGCTCCACCCCGTAGACCAGCCGGTCGTAGATCTCATCCGAAATCACCACCAAATCCCGATCGACCGCCAGTTGCGCGATCCGCGCCAGCGCCTCCGGCGGCATCACCGCCCCCGTCGGGTTGGCCGGGAAGCCCAGCAGCAGCGCCCGGGTCTTCTCCGTGACCGCATCCGCCACCGCCGCGTAGCTCAGCGCGAACCCCTCCGACGCGACCGTCCGCACCGCCACCGGCGCTCCCCCGGCCAGCGAGATCGCCGGCCCGTACGCCACGTACGACGGATCCGGCAGGATCACCTCGTCCCCCGGATCGACGATCGCCCGCATCGCCACGTCCAGCGCTTCCGACACGCCGCTCGTGATCAGCAGCTCGTTCGTTGGGTCGTAACGCAGCCCGTACAGCCGGTCCAAGTGTCCGGCCAACTGCTCGCGCAGCTCCATCAGCCCGTAGTTCGACGTGTAGTGCGTGTGCCCCGCTTCGATCGACCGGATCGCCGCGTCCCGAATCGGCCACGGCGTCACGAAGTCCGGCTCGCCGATCGACAGCGAAATCACGTCCTCCATCGACGCCATAATGTCGAAAAATCGACGGATGCCCGAACCCGACAGCGTCTCCAGACGGCGCGACAGCCGCGGTCCGCTACGCCCAGGCTCCTCGCTGCCGGCCTCTTCCAGCCCCGCCATCAGAACGCCGCCATCAGAGCACACCCATCAGAGGACGCCCATCAGAGGACAACCGCCTGCCGGTCCACGTCCGGCGCCGCCTCCAGCATCACCCCCGCCTCCTTGTGCCGCCGCATAATCACATGCGTAACCGTGCTCTCGACGCCGGGCAACGTAGCCAGCTTCTCCCCCACGAAGTCCGACACCTCGTGCATGCTCCCGCCCTCAACGATCACCGCCAGGTCGTACTCGCCTGACATGAAATAGCACGTCCGCACCGGATCGAACCGCGACACCCGATCCGCGATCGCCTTGTAGCCCACGTTCTCCTTCGGCCGCACCTTCATTTCGATCAGCGCGTAGACCCGCAGCTCGCCCGCCGCTTCCCAGTTCACCTTCGCGCCGTAGCCCAGGATCAGCCGACGCTCCTCCGCCTCCGCGATCAGCGCCCGGACCTCCCCCTCGCTGCGGCCCGTCTCCGCGGCGATCTCCGCGGGCGTCAGCCGAGCATCGCGCTCCAGCGCCCGCAAGATCTTCTCCATGGATACCTCCCGGCCTGGATCTGCGAGCCCCCGCCCCTCTGGGGAGACGGCCCTCAGGGGAGACCGCCCCTCTGGGGAGACGGCCTGCTGCGGATCGGTCACGACGGATCGTCCGCTGGCTCGCCCTGATCGTATGGCTCCCAGCGCGAGGCGGTCTAGCGCCGAATGTGAAACCCCGCCCGATCTCAGACCAGCCCTGCCGAGCCAGAACCGGGCCTCAGAGCGCTGGGTGCCGCCGATGCCACGCCGTCGACTGCTCATACGCGTGCGACGCCCGGAACAGCGTCGGCTCGTCCCAGTGATTCGCGATCAAGTGCAGCCCCACCGGCATCCCACCCTCGCCCGTCCCGCACGGCACCGAGATCGCCGGCAGGCCCGCGATATTCGCCGGGATCGTGAAGATGTCGTTCAGATACATCTGGTACGGATCGGTCACCGTCCCCTGCTTGAACGCCACTGTCGGCGCCGTCGGCGTCACAATCAACTGGCAGCGCTCGAAGATCTGCGCGAACTCCCGCCGAATCAGCGTCCGCACCCGCTGCGCCTGCTTGTAGTACGCGTCGTAGTAGCCCGCCGACAGCGCATACGTGCCCAGCATGATCCGACGCTTCACCTCATCGCCGAAGCCCCGCCCCCGCGTCTGCTCCATGTTCTCCCACATCGACTCCCCCTCGCGGTAGGAGTAGCCGTACGTCACCCCGTCATAGCGCGCCAGGTTCGCCGACGCCTCAGACGGCGCGAGCACGTAATAGACCGCCAGTGCATGCGCCGCCGACGGCAACGACTGATCCCGATCGATCGTCGCCCCCAGCCGCTCCAACTGTGCGATCGCCGCCTCCGTCGCCTCCAGCACCGCCGGATCGGCCCCCACAAACAGCTCTTGCGGCGCCGCCACGCGCAGCCCCTCGAGTCCCTTGTCCAGATCCCCCGCGAAGTCCGGCACCGGCACGTCCACCGATGTCGAATCGCACCTGTCCCAGCCCGCGATCGCCTGCAGCAGCGTCGCCGAGTCCTCCACCGTGCGCGAGAACGGCCCAATCTGGTCCAGCGAGCTCGCGAACGCGATCAGCCCGTACCGACTCACCCGCCCGTACGTCGGCTTCATCCCCACCAACCCGCAGAACGCCCCCGGCTGGCGAATGCTGCCCCCCGTATCCGACCCCAGCG
>QGNQ01000056.1 GCA_003228175.2 Chloroflexota bacterium | reverse complement strand
TCGGAACGGGAGGATCGGCTGGACCGCTGGCGACGCCGAGACGCGGAGGCGATCGCGAGGCGGCGGTACGCGGGCAGCGCGCGGGGGATCAGCCGGGAGAGCGCGCGGGCGGAGGCGGAGCGGGAGCTGTCGGCGTCGGAGGGGCACATGGTCGAGAGCTTGGAGGCGATGGAGGGGCTGCGGCTGGGCGAGCGGCTGCCGGAGATGATGACGCCGACGCTGATGCTGGCGGGGGCGACGGACGCGCTTTTGCCCTATAACCTGCACGATTTTGGGAAGTTGGGGAACGCGACGCTGCACGTGTTCAGTCGGGTGGGGCATGGGATCTCGTCTGAGGTGCCGGCGGCGGTGTCGCGGGTGATTCCGGACTTCCTGGAGCACGGCGTGATCACCGCCGCGACGCTGGCGCAGCGGGCGGCGGCGCCGGAAGACGGGCAGGGTTCGGGGGAGGGCCGCTGATCGAGCCGACTGTCCAGCTTCGCTTGAGGGCTTCCCTTGACAGTTAGTTTACGATAACTGCGATGAGGCGATCCTGTATCCAATGAACGTGGATAGGCGCTGAGTCTCTCCAGAGTCCGGCGGAGATTATTATGTCGCAACAGACGATCGAAGAGGCTGCGCAGCTGTTGGGAGTGACGACGGCCGAGATCTGGCGTCGGATCCGACGCGGCGATCTGGTGGGCCAACGTGTGGGCAACTCGCGTGAGACGCGGCTGTTGGTGGAGGTGCCGGCGCAGGCCCTTGGGGGGACGCGGAAACCGGCGGCGCAAGATCTGGCGCGGGAGCTTCGTGGCGATGTGGCGTTGCTGGTGGGCGAGATGGGCGCGTACCGCGCGGAGGCGGACGAGCTGGCGGAGGAGCGCGATGCGCTTCGGGGGGTGCTGGAGAGCGCGCTGACCGATCTGGCGCCGGTCCGGGCCCCTGTGGCCGGGGCCCCGGCTGCCAGTGAAGAGGATGCGGAGTCGGATGGGGCGGCCGTGGACCCGAGGGCGCCGGTTGCGTTGCGCCCGGTGCCAACGGTCGATCTCAGTCCGACGCCGGAGGCGTTCCGTCCGCCGGAGCCGACTGAGGCGGTCGAGCCGGTGGGCACGCCGGCGGAGGCCGAGGCGGAGGCCGAAGCGGAGGTCGCCGAGCCGGGGGTTGGGTCGAGCGTGGAATCGGAGCGGCCTGCATCGAAGGTGGTGGCCACGGGTGTGCCGCTGCATTACTTGGAGTGGAGCCCGACGGAGCCGGTCGCGACGCCGCCCGTCGTGCTGATTCACGGAATCAGTGGGAATGCGCGCAACTATGACGCGCTGACGGCGGTGCTGGCTGATCGCTTTCATGTGTACGCGCTGGACCTGCGCGGGCACGGTGACTCCGGATGGGACGAGCATCGCGACTATCGGGTGAGCGCTTTGGTGTACGACCTGAATCTGTTCCTGGACGCGCTGGGGTTGCAGGAGGTGGTGCTGGTGGGCACTGGGCTGGGCGCGGATGTGGCGCTGGGGCTGGTGAGCGCGCGACCGGGCATCGCGCGGGGGTTGGTGCTCAACGACTCAGGGCCGGAGGCGGGCAGCGCGGGGCTGACGCGGGTGATCGATGCGATCCGGGAGGCGCCGGTAGATTTCGGGAACATGGCGGAGGCGATGGGCTGGTGGCGGGAGCACTATCCGTCACTGGCGGAGTACGACGATTTAGTGGTGACGGAGTTCATCCATTCGACGCTGCGCGAGGGCGCGGACGGGCGCTTGGTTTGGAAGTTCGACCCGGCGTTGCGGGCGCTGGAGAATCTGCGGGATCTGCGGGACATCGATCTGGGGGTCGCGGTGGGGCGGATCGCCTGCCCGACGCTGATCGTACGGGGCGAGTACAGCGATGTGCTGAGCCGGGACGCGGCGCGGCGGATTCGGGGGCGGGTTCGGGGGGCGACGCTGGTGGAGGCGAAGGGGGTGGCGCACGCGCCGGCGCTGGTGGAGGAGGATGTGCTGCCAGCGTTGGAGTCGTTCCTGCAATCGATTGGGACTGAGGGGCCGGTGGCGGCGTCGTAGGGGGGTAGTTCGGCCTCACCCTCTGGCCCCCTCTCTCGGTTTGAGCGGCGTGCGGTCGCGCGCCTTGGGCTCCATCTCTCGGTTTGAGCGGCGTGCGGTCGCGCGCCTTGGGCCGATGGAGAGGGGGAGCGGAGCGTCCTTCGACAGGCTCAGGATGGGCGGATCCGCGAGCACAGGGGGACCCTGGGACAGGCTCAGGATGGACGAATCGGTAGCCGGCTAGAAGATTTGGCCGATCTCGCGGCCGATGGCCTGGAGGCGCTGGACGCGCTCCTCGACGGGGGGGTGGCTGGCGAACCAGCGGCCGGGACCGCCGGCGAGGGGGTTGACGATGAAGAGGTGGTTGGCGGACTCGGCGCCGACCATGGCTTTGGCGGCGGCCTGGACGTGCGGCGCCTGGGAGCCGAGGGCGAGTTTCTGCAGGGCGGAGGCGAGGGCTTCGGGGTCGCGGGAGTTGCGGGCGCCGATCTCGTCGGCGCCGTATTCGCGGGCCCGGGAAACAGCCATCTGGATCAGGGAGGCGACGATGGGCGCGACGATCGCGAGGACCAGCGTGCCGGCGACGTTGGCCAGGCCCGCGTCGCCGCCGCGGCGGTTGCCGCCGGCGAACATGAGCCCGAAGAAGAGGCTGTACTTGGCGAACATGGCGATGATCATGACGGTGGAGGCGAGCATGGCGACGATGGTGTTGATGAGGGTGTCGCGATTCTTGACGTGGCCGAGTTCATGGGCGAAGACGCCGGAGATCTCGCGCTCGGTGAGCAGGCCCATGATGCCGGTGGTGGCGGCGACGGCGGCGTGTTGGGGATCGCGCCCGGTGGCGAAGGCGTTGGGGACGGGGGTGTCGACGATATAGACCTTGGGCTTGGGGAGGCCAGCCTCGCGCGCGGCCCGATCGACGATCCGATGCAGCCCGGGCGCTTGCTTGGGGGTGACCTCGTGCGCGTTCATGGTCTTGAGGATGAGTTTGTCGGAGTACCAGTAGGACCCGATGTTCATCGCGAAGACGAGGACGCCGGCGATGGCGAGGCCGATGGGCCCGCCAACGACCTGGCCGATGGCGAGCAGCAGTCCGGAGAGCAGGACAATCAGGAACAGGGTCTTGATGCCGTTGCGTCCGATCACGGCGTCTGCATCCCTTCGGGCGCCGACACGATTCACGGTGGAGGTGTCGAGCGGCTGATCTCAGATTATCAGTCGGTCGGGATGGGGCGCGGGCCGGGGTGTAGCGTGATCTGCGAGGTCAGGCATGCCGATCTACACGTACGTGTGTACCCGCTGCGACGATGCCTTCGAGTCGTTCCTGCGGCGGATGGACGCGCCGACGCCGGGCTGCGCGTCGTGCGGGCGGGCGGACCGGGTGGAGCGGACGGTGGCGGGGTACGCGTTCCACAAGGACACACAGACGAAGCTGAATGAGTCAGACCCGAAGTACGCGAAGATGGTGGACGCGGCCTGGGAGCAGGCGTCGGCGTCGGATCCGATCAGTCGGACGCGGTTCGGGGGGGGGGTGGTGGATTCGGGGCGGCGGATGCAGGACGTCTGAGATTTATCTCCCGGACCGCTACAACGCCAGCACGCAGAAATGGTCGGAGTTCGGTTGGCCGGTCCTGCGCGCGCGCGATCCCGGCGGCCTCAGCCTTTCGGTCGCTGGCGCGCAAGGCGCGGATATCGTCGCTGACCGGCGCAGAGCCATCGTTCTCTTGGCCGAGCATCACGTCTGCTGTCTTCCATGCAGGGCCGCTTACTCGAGCTGGGCGCCCGCCAGGATCCCGGCGGACGACTCCCATTCGGTGACGGGGCCGCGCTTTGCGCCGTCTGGCATGGCGGTGTCGACGCGGATTGCGCCGCCGTCGCCGCAACGGACGGTGAGGCCGGTGTCGTCCAGGGCGGCGACGCTGCCGGGGCTGCCGGGGTCCGCGTCGGCGCGGGTGGAGCCGTAGAGGCGGACGGTTGCGCCGTTGAAGGTGGTCCAGGCGCCGGGCTGGCGGTCGCTGCCGCGGATGAAGTTGTGCACTTCCATGGCGGGCAGGGTCCAATCGATGCGGGCGATGTCGCCCTCCCAGGGCGGCTCGTAGGTGGCGAGGGTTTCGTCTTGGACGATGCGCGGGGGGGCGCCGGCGGCGACGAGGGCGACGGCCTCGCTCATGGCTTGGACACCGATGGGGAAGAGGTGGTCGCGGTAGATGCTGTTGAGGGTGTCGTCCTGGCCGATGGGGACGGTCTTTTGCAGCAGCAGGGGGCCGGTGTCGAGGCCTTGGTCGACCCAGAAGATGGTGAGGCCGGTGTCGGCGTCGCCCTGGAGGATGGCGTGGTTGATGGCGCTGCGGCCGCGGTGGCGGGGGAGCAGGCTGGGGTGGTACTGGATGGTCGTGTGGGCGGGGTGGTCCAGGACGCGCTCGGGGATGATCTGGGTGACGAAGGCCATGACGTTGAGTTCTGGGTTGGTGGCGGCGTACTGCTGGAAGACATCCTCATTGACGACGCCTTTGCGCTGCCAGCGGCGGGGCTGAATGAGGGGGATGCCGTCGGCGCGGGCGGCGTCGGCGAGGGCGTCGGCGCGGGCGCCTTCTTTCTCGGGTGGGGTGAAGACGCCGACGATCTGGTGGCCGTCGTCGCGGAGGCGTTGGTAGACGGCGGCGCCGAAGGGCGCTTGTCCGATGATGGCGATGCGCATGAGTTCTCCTTGAGCGCGCGACGGGGCGTCGGTGCGCGAGGGCCGGGGGCCCGAGGGACGCTTGGGAGCCTAGCGTTGGGGAGCGATGTGATTCAAACGGGGCGGTGCGTTTGCGGTGGGGGTGTGGGTCGTGCCGTTGGGGGGCTAGCGGGCGCGACGGACGTGGGGGGGAGGAGTTAGTCAGCGCGCCAGACTTGGGGCGGAGTGCCGGTGGCGAGGCTGGGCAGGCTCCAGAGCTCGATGCGGAAGGGCTGCAGGCGGATGACGCTGAAGGCGGCTTTGCCCTGGGCGGGGGTGTCGCTGCGGTCGAAGTAGTCGCTGAGCTCGTAGGGGAAGGCGCCCCAGAGGTGTTCGAGCGTCTCCGGGTCGGTGATGAGTTGGGCGCGGGCGCGGAGGCCGACGTGGCGGAAGTCTTGGCCCCAGTGGATCAGGTCGACGAGGGGGTTGCGTTGGATCTGGCGGACTTTGGGGGTGCTCGGGTCGGTGGCGATGAAGGCGGTGATGCCATCCCAGGCGGGCGTGACGGCGCGCACGATCGGCTGGTCACCGTCGACGGTGGCGAGGAAGCCGATCGGTCGCGCATCGATCAGCTCTGCCGCTTCGTCCCAGAAGTCCGGTCTGTCGCTCATGCCGCCCCTCCGCGCGCCAGATCATATCGCGCGGCGATTGTGCCGTCCTATCGCGCAGACATCTTCAGTCCTGGGGGGTGTCAGCGTTGGGGGGGTGCGCGTCTTCGGTGAGGCGGCCATCGTGCATGCGCAGGAGGCGTCCGGCGCGGCGGGCGATGTCCAGGTTGTGGGTCACCATGACGACGGTTTGGCCGGCGCGGTTGAGGTCCGCGAGGAGATCGACGATGCCGGCGCCGGTGGCGGAGTCGAGGTTGCCGGTGGGCTCGTCGGCGAGGAGGACGGCGGGGTCGTTGGCGAGGGCGCGGGCGATGGCGACGCGTTGGCGTTCGCCGCCGGAGAGCTGGACGGGGCGGTGCTGGAGGCGGTCGCCGAGCCCGACGGCGCGGAGGAGTTCTTCGGCCCGGCGTCGGCGCTGCTTACCGCCGACGCCGGCCAGTCGGAGTGCGATCTCGACGTTCTGGCGGGCGGTGAGCAGTTGTAGCAGGTTGAAGGACTGGAAGACGAAGCCGAGCCAGCGCAGGCGCAGGCGGGCGCGGGTCTCGCGGCCGAGGTGATGCGCGTTCTGGCCGTCGATCGCGACGCTGCCCTGGGTGGGGGAGTCGATGAGGCCGAGAACGTGGAGGAGGGTGGATTTGCCGCTGCCGCTGGGCCCGACGATGGCGACGAAGTCGCCGCGGCGGATGTCGAGGGAGATGTCGCGCAGGGCTTCGACGCGACTTTCGCCCAGGCGGAAGACGCGTTGGAGGTTGCGGGCGGAGAGGATCACGGAGGAATCGGGGCGAGCGGGCGAGGGGGTGGGCGGTGTCATGCGCTCACTCGTAGCGCAGGGCGACGATGGGGTCGACGCGAACGGCGCGCAGGGCGGGGACGAGCGAGGCGGTGAGCCCGAAGCTGGTGAGCAGGGCGATGGCCAGGACTTCGATGCGGCGGGAGCGGATTCCGACGGCGTCTGGGCCCAGGGCCTTGCGGATGACGACGCGGGACATGGGCACGCCCATGGCGGCGCCAGCGCTGGAGATGAGCAGTGACTCGGCCATGATCATGGTGAAGATGGAGCCGGCGGGGGCGCCGATGGCGCGCAGGGTGCCGAGCTCGCGGGTTCGTTCGAGGACGGCGACGAACATGACGATGGTGATGAGCAGGGCGGCGACGCTGACGGATGTCCAGCGCACGACGTTGAAGAGTTGGGTGACGCGGTCCAGCAGTTTGCCGGCGTTCTCCGCGAGTTGCTCTTCAGTGACGACCATGAGGTCCGGGTGGGCGGCTTCAACGGCCTGTTTGACGGGGGCGATGTCGCGGGTGGACTGGGGGGTGAGAAGGAGGGCGCTGACGGCGCCCTCTTGTCGCATGACTTGCTGCGCGGCCGGCAGGGGCATGACGACGCAGGATCGGAGGAGCTGGTTGGTCTCCGGTTCGATGATGCCGAGGACGGTGAAGTCGCGGCCGCGAATGGGGATCACGCTGCCGACAGCGGCGAGGGAGATCGGTCCGACGGGGGAGGGGAGTTCGACGGTGCCGGAGGCGTGCTGGGCGAAGTAGCGGGCGGCGAGCACGCCGAGGATGACTTGGTCCTGTCGGTCGCCGGGGATGAGGCGATTGGATCCAAGGATGGCGGGGGCGTCGCCGAGGAAGGCGGACTCGTGGCCGGTGTCGAGGCCGACGATGAGGGCCTCCGGCGGGGCAGTGGGGAAGAGGGGTGGGGCGAGGCCGGCGAAGACGACGGGGGTGGACTCTTGGGGGTGGATGCGCGCGGTGGTGAGGACTTGCCGGGCTTCTTGCTCGGTGATGGCAGAGGAGATGGGGGGCCACTCCATGCCGGTGGAGCCTTCCGGGCCGCGCGATTGGACAAGCAGGAGGCCACGGAAGCGCTCGACTTGGAGGTCGAGGTCCTCAGTGATGAAGCGCATGACGGTGGTGACGACGATGTACAGGTTCACGCAGAAGCCGAAGCCCATCACCGTGAGGAGACTGCGGAGCTTCTTCTGCAGAATCTGCGCGAAGGCGACGTCAAGCACGGGCCGAGGCTAGGGAGCCCCGGCGCGCGCGTCGACCAACTGCGAGCGAATCGTCAGGCGGTCAGGCCGGCTGGCAGAAGAACGCACGCGTGGGGGGGGGGCCGGTGATGTGGTCGATCCGGAGGCGCGCTTCAGCGGCGCCTTCGTAGCGAAGCAGGATGGTGGGATGGTCCGCGTAGACCATGGCCTCCAGCACGCCACGTGGCTCGATCTCCGTGAGTTGCACGGCGTAGGCCTCTGGGATGTGGTCCTCAGCACGTGGGGCCATGCGGCCTGTCGCAACGACAGTGCCACTCGGGGTGAGCACCGTGCAGTCGACCTCGTAGGCCGGCAGGGATCGTTCGTTGATGCTGGGCGCATCAACGGGAGATTCCAGCGGCCGCAGAAGCGGGGAAATTCGCCTGATCGCGGGCGCTTCCGGGGAAGCATCAACGACAGACAGGGCGCTAATGAGAGACATTCCGTCCTCCGCGCCCGCCACCAGCGGTCACTTTGGCGCGATAGGGCGATCCAGTCAACAGGGGCCAGCCACACGGCGGGTCGAGATTTCTTGGCGGGTCTGCGAATGTCAGCCGGGCAGGGGAGGCCGACAGGGCATAGGCTCGCGAAATGCAGGAGACGAGCAGGCCGGAGGAGCGCAGGGCGCGCGCATCGTCGTGGACGTATCGCGCGACGCGGGCGGTGGCGATCGTGTCGTTGCGGCTGTTCTATCGCCGGATTCGGACGCTGAACCGCGAGCGCCTGCCGACTGCGGGGCCGGTGGTGATCGCGGCGAACCATCCGAACTACATGATCGATCCGCTCGCGATTGGATCGCGGACGGGGCGGCAGTTGCATTTCGTGGCGAAGGGGCCGCTGCTGGATCGGTATCCGCTGGTGAGCCGCTTCTTGCGGGGGGTGGGGGTGGTGCCGGTGTTCCGCTTGCGCGAGACGCCCGCTGAGGCCGGGGGCAGGGCGGTGGGGCGGACGACCGTGAATCGCGAGTCGTTTGAGCGCTGCGCGGATCTGCTGGAAGAGGACGGGGTGATCTGCATGTTCGCGGAGGGGGAAAGCCACCCGGAGCGGCAGGTGCGGGAGCTGCGCAGCGGCACGGCGCGGATCGTGCTGGAGGCGGAGGCGCGCAACGGTTACGCGCTGGGGGTGCAGGTGATCCCGGCGGGCCTGTACTTCCCGGATGTGGATCGCTACTTCAGCGATGGGGCAGTGGCGTTTGGGGCGCTGATCGATACGGGTCCGTACCGCCTGCAGCACGCGACGGACTCGTTGGGGGCGGTGCGCGCGTTGACGGCGGAGATTCAGCGGCGCCTGCGGGATCTGGCGGTACATGTGCCGGACCCGGCCTGGGTGCGGTGCGTGGAGCAGGTGGCGGATTTCGCGAACGGGTGGCCGGAATCGACGGCGGACGCGGGGGCGCGCTTGCAGCGGACGCGGGAGGTGAGCACGGCGCTGCAGGCGTTCCAGGCGGCGGACGCGGAGGGGGCGGATCGGTTTCGGCGGTCGGCGGAGTTGCTCTGGGTGGCCTCGGACGCGTGGCACCGACACGGCCGGGGTCGGGAGCATGCGCAGGTGCGTGTGCGCGACGCGGCGGCGTTGCCCGTGGCGACGTTCGGATACGTCTACAACATGCCGCCCTACCTGCTGCTACGCGGCTGGATCGCGCTGTTCGTGCGCAGCCGGGAGAAGCGGGCGTTTGTGAAGTTCATGCTGGGCCTGCCGCTGTTCGTGGGCTGGTATGCGTTGACGGCGCGGGTGGTGGCGCAGCGGCGGCCGGCGTGGGCGGCGCCGATGGGCGCGACGCTGGCGGCGGCGGGGCCGGTGATCGGCTTCTTGGCGATGCGGATGCGCGCCCATCGGGGCCGGTGGCTGGATGCCTGGCGGGCGCACACGCCGGAGGCGGATGCGGCGTGGGGGGCGGAGATCGCGCTTCGGCGGGCGGCGCTGCTGCGGGAGTTGGCGCCGTGGCTGCCGGACTCGGCGGCGGCGGCGAGGGGCTAGCGGGGTGGCTGGAAGGGGTGGGACTCGATTCGGGACGGGCGGTGGGGCATACTGCGACCGCTCGCAAGGGCCGACGAAGCGGCCGCGAGGTTGTGTGGAGACGCCAGGGCGTCGCGCGGCGCTGAAGCAGTACACGCCCTACGGCGTGATGAGGGAGGGCTGAGATGGGTAACCGACTGGAGGGCCGCGTGGCGGCCGTGACGGGCGCGGGTCGGGGCATTGGGCGGGAGCACGCGCTGAGCCTGGCGGCTGAGGGCGCAAAGGTGGTGGTGAACGATTTGGGCGGCGGTCCCGGCGGGCAGATCGATGACGCGTCCGGGTCGCCGGCGGACGAGGTGGTCGCGGCGATCAAGGAGGCGGGCGGCGAGGCCGTGGCGAACTACGCGAGCGTCGTGACGATGGAGGGCGGCGAGTCGATCATTCAGAGCGCGCTGGACACGTTTGGGCGGATGGACATCCTGGTCAACAACGCGGGCATCCTGCGGGACCGGATGATTTACAACATGAGTGAAGCAGAATGGGACATCGTGATCGCGGTGCACCTGAAGGGGCATTTCACGACGCTGAAGCCGGCGGCGGCGCTCTTCCGGCAGCAACGCAGCGGGCGAATCGTGAATACGTCGTCGGAGAGCGCGCTGGGCAACATGGGCCAGGGCAACTACGCGGCAGCGAAAGAGGGCATCGTGGGGCTGACGCGCGTGGCGGCGCGGGATCTGGGCCGCTATGGGGTGACGGTGAACGCGATTCGTCCGCGGGCGGGCACGCGGCTGACGCTGGACCCGGAGTTGCTGCGGCAGATCGAACGCAAGCGCTCGTCGGAGGGGGGCGGGGACGCGCAGAAGGCGGCGGAGGCGGCGGGGGATCCGAGCTTCGTGATGCAGGAGGACGCGTTTGGGCCGGAGAATGTCGCGCCGTTCGTGACGTGGCTGTGCACGGACGAGGCGGCGAACGTGAACGGTCGGACGTTCCTGGTGGGTGGGGGCGAGATCACGCTGTACACGGAGCCGGTACCGGAGGGGTCGGTGTTCTCGTCGGGGGCGAAGTGGAGCGTGGATGAGGTGTCGGAAGCGGCACGACGGACGTTCCTGGGCAAGATCAAGAACGTCGCGCCGGCGAAGGACTGAGCGCCGGGCTGGACCCTCCGGGCTCAACACCCAGGGCGCGAACGCCAGGGTGCGCCGGGGGACAGCAAAATCAGCTCGATACACGAGAGTTTCGAAGTAACGAAGGAGTCTGGGATGGTCGCGACGACATCGGAAGCGTTGGAGTTCAAAGCCAATGGCGGCACGGCGACCGGCTATTTGGCACGACCGGTGGAGGGCGGCCGGCATCCGGCGGTCGTGGTGATTCAGGAATGGTGGGGGCTGAACGACAACATTCGCGATATCGCGAACCGGATCGCGGCGGAGGGGTATGTGGCGCTTGCGCCAGATCTCTACCACGGCAATGTGACAGCGGAACCAGACGAGGCGCAGAAGCTGATGATGGCACTACAGCAGGACAAGGCTGTGGTGGACATGAACGGGGCCGTGTCAGCGCTGCAGGCGCGCGATGACGTGGAGGCGGCGAAGATCGGCGTGACGGGGTTCTGCCTGGGCGGCGGTTTGGCATTGCTGCTGGCGATGAAGAATCCGGCGGTGACGGCGGCGGCGCCGTTCTACGGGGTGCCGATGGGCGACTTGGCGGAGGTGTCGAACATTCAGGGCGGGGTGCTGGGGCTGTACGCGGGCCAGGACGGGTTCGTGACGGGGGATTATGTGGAGCAGGTGCGCAGCGCGCTGGCCGGGGCGGGTGTGTCGCATGAGATCCACACGTACGCGGAGGCGGATCACGCGTTCTTCAACGACACGTCGGAGGCCTACAAGGCGGACGATGCGGGCGACGCGTGGGAGCGTCTGAAGCAGTTTTTGGCGCTTCAATTGCGGGGGTAGCCCCGACCGCATCTCGCACGGATAGACGAACGGCCCCGCTGGAGGGGGCCGTTTCGATTGTGGGATGGCTGGGTGACTAGACCTCGAGGAGGCCGCTTTCGCCGTCGTGCTCGTCGTCGTCATCGAAGTCGTCTGCGCCGAGGCCGACGCCGAAGTAGACGAAGGCGCCGGCGCCAAGGCCGAGCACGAGGCCGGCGGCGACGATGATCCAGATGAGCCAGGCGTCGAAGCCGCCGTCGGCGCTGCTGAGGTGCTGGTTCCCGGCGCCGATGTTGATCATGATCGCGTTGACGACGATGCCGCCAAGGGCGCCGACCAGCAGGCCGGGGGCGAGCAGCGCGAGCTTGATCGGCAGGGGCGCGTCTCGCAACCACTTGGGGATCAGGAACGGGGGGACGAGGGGCGGCATGCGTAACTCCTCTGCGGCACGCGGATCGCGCGGGCTGCAGGGCCAGTATCTCGCCCGGTCGGCTGGGCGTCCAGACAAGCGCTTTGGCTTGGGAGGCGGGTGGACGCTATCGGCGGGGCGGCAGGGCGTTTGATAGGGGCGTTTGATCGGCGCGTTTGATGGGCGCGTTTGATGGGCGCGTTTTGATTGGAGGTTGCTGGCCCGTGCCGGAGGCGCGGATTAGGCTGAGCGCAGCGGGACGACTTCCGAGGCAGCATGCACCTGAGCAGAGATTCCCAGCCCCAGGCATGGTCGACGATGCGCCAGCGGCGAATCAGCCGTCGGGCGTTGCTGCGCGCCAGCGGTCGGGCGGGGGTTGGTGCGGCGGGGCTGGCGCTGGTGGGCTGCGGCGGCGACGACGACGAGGCCGAGGATCCGGCAGACGAGGAAGAGCAGTCGCAAGCGGAAGCGCAGTCGCAGTCGCAAGCCGAGGCGCAGGCGCAGTCGCAAGCCGAGGCGCAGGCGAGCGAACAATCCCAGGCGGAGGACGAGGAAGAATCCGCGGCGGAGGGCGGCACGGGCGTCGAGGCGGAGGCTGCGGAGCCGACGCCGGGCGGCATCCTGCGCTTGTTCACGTCGACGGACAATCTGGACCGATTCGATCCCCATCGCTCGCGATTCCGGGCCAGCCAGCAGGCGCTGAGCCTGATGTACAGCCGTCTGTTGCAGCCAGATTCGGTGTCGGCGGGGACGCTGGAGGCGGACTTGGCGGGGCTGCCGGAGCAGCCCGATGAGACGACGTACATCTTTGGCTTGAATCCGGCAGCGGTGTTTTGGGATGTCCCCCGCACGGGCGGCCGGGCGGTGACGAGTGAGGACGTGCGGCTCAGCTTCCAACGCCAGATCGAGGGGACGAACAGCGGTGGGGACCCGGACTTGCGCTTCTACCGACAGACGCTGATGGCGCGAGCGTCGGCCATTGAGGCGCCGGACGACGGGACGGTGACGTTCACGACGCCGGCACCCGACGCGACGTTCGTGGACTCGGTGATCGGTGGGCCGTGGAGCTTCGTGATCAGCCGTGAGGCGATCGACGAGCTTGCGCCGCAGTGGGACTTCCAGACGAACGACACCAACGCGTCGCTGGCCAGTGGGTCGGGCCCGTTCGTTCCGAGCGTGCTGGAGGGGCTGACGTTGAGCCTGCTGCGGTCGGAGAATTGGTGGGGGGAACGGCCCGCCTATTTGGACGCGATCGAGCTGGTGCGGCCGCCGAACGCGGAGTTGCCCACGAGCTACCGCGATCTGCAACTGGACGCGCTGGACTTCCCGTTCAGCAGCGATCAGATCGACGCGGTGGAGGAGCAGATCCCGGATGGGGTGCGCTACGAATACCCGGTCGATACGCCGGTGCAACTCAGCTTCGCGCTGAGCAACGATCCTGAGAATCCGCTAAGCGACCCCCGGCTGGGGGCGGCGATCGCGCAGTCGGTGGATCGTTTCGCGCTGATCGAGCGGCTGTATTCGGGCGACGGGCGCCCGTCGGGGCCGGTGCCCTGGTTCTTGGGCGATTGGGCGCTGCCGGAGGCGCAGCTCTTGGACTTCCCCGGCTACCGCCCCAACAAGGCGGACGACATGGCGGAGATTGGCTTGCTGATCGACGCGGCTGGGGGGGCGGAGGCGATCGGGGAGTTGCGCTTGATCGTGGCGGACCTGTTCGAGGGCTTCTACCCCGGGGTGGGGGAGAGCGTGACGAGCATGGTGCAAGAGAACGCGGGGCTGACGATCTCGACGCGCTTCCGCTCCTACGCGGAGATCACTGAGCAGCTGGTGCAAGGGGCGCTGCCGTCCTTCTTTGGCTGGGGCCCAGCGCCGGAGCAGGCGGATCCGACCGATCTGTGGCGGGCGTCGGTACACAGCGAGGGCGCGGAAAACTACGGGCGCTACTTGAACACCGAGGTCGACGCGCTGATCGAGGAGATGGGCGCGACGTTCGATACGGGCGCGCGCCAACGGCTGGCGCTGCAGGTGCAGGAGCTGCTGCTGACGACGGCCTATTGGCGTCAGAACCTGACGAATGGGATCCAGCTGGGGATTCATCACCCGTACTTCCACCCGGAACTGCGCGCGTTCGACTTCGGGTGGTCGTGGCATCACTTGGCGGGCAGCTGGATTGATGTGGACGCGGAGACCTATCCGGAGCGAGAGCTGCCGGTGGTGCCGCTGGACATTGATCCGAATGCGCCCCCGGCGGAGGACGATGCGTCGGCGGACGGTGCGTCGGAGGACGACGCGGGGGAGTAGCTTGCGGGAGCAAGCCGGTCGAAGGCAGTGACCCAGCCGTCGCGGCGGACGGCGAAGTAGAGGGCTTCTGCGGTTTCCGGGAGCCGATCGGGGGGCGAGGCTGTATCGGAGCAGAGGCCCCGGTAGTGGAATGGGGCCGAGGCCAGGTTCGGGTAGGACCAGGCGTCGCCGAAGACGTAGACGGCCGCCAGCAAGCCCGCGGAATCCGCAACCTGTGCTCGCACGATGACGAAGGAGACCCAACGCTGGGCGACGATGCGCGTCCACTCGAACGCGGAGGCGGCAGCGTCGAATTGGAGGCCGCCTGCGGCGTATCGGGTGGGCTGGGAGGCGATCGGGGCGGAGATCAGGTCGGAGTCGCGCGCGCGACCATCGGCGAGGTGGGCGCGGACGAAGTAGGTCTGATCGGCGGTGTGATTGTTGGTGCGGAAGACGTGGATGCCACCGCCGTAGAGCGGCTGCGCCTGGAGACTCGTCGCGGCGAAGTCGGGTTTGCGGTGGGCGTGGGGGCCGGCCTGAAAGAGCCCGTAGCGGACGACCTGGGCCCCCCCGCGGACGAGCACCGTGACGGGGAGGTGGGACGCGCCGAAGAGGGGGACGGGGCCGCCGAGGGCGCAGGCCATGACGACTCGATCACCCATACGCAGCGCGAGGCGACGCAGTCGTGGATCGTGACGGGCGATGGCGCTGGCGGATCGGAGGGCGGTCTGCATCAGGCGGCGACGGAGGCGGAAACGTTGTGCGTCGAGCGGCATGAAGCACCCCCGTGATCGTGGCTGCCGACTCGCGGTGCGCGCCTTCGAGAGATACGTGGGTGGGGGCGCTGGCGGTTCCGGGGGCGCCGCTGTCGGGCCGGCGGGGGGGCACGGCTTTCCTCGCCGGGAATCGAGACGACGCGAAACGGCCCGGGTTTCCCCGGGCCGTTTCGTTGTGCCCTGAGCGGGCGGCAGGTCGCGACTAGAAGTCGCTGCTGGTGCTGGCCTGAGCGCCTTGCGCGCCGGCCGGGGGGCCACCGGGGCCGCGCTGGCCACGCTCGCCACGCTGGGGCAGTTCGGGCGTGTCGAAGACGAAGGTGTTGATCCGTTCGCTGGCCTGGGCGAGCTTCGCGGCGCCTTCCTCGGCGGTCATGTCGCCCGCGGCGACGGCGGCGTCGATGCGCTCAGAGACGCCGGCGAGGATGGCGTCGACGACGGCCTGCCCGGAGGAGCCGTTGGCGGCGGCGACGTCCGCGACGGTGCTGCCGGCTTGGATGCCCTCAACGAGGACCTGGGGCTCGATGCCGATGGCCTGAGCGGCGGCGCCGAGCACACGCAGGCCGCGGTGGTGGCGTCCCTGACGGCCTTCCCCCTGTTGCGGGCCTTCGTTGACGAAGGTGGTGACGCGTTCGGTCACCTGGGCGAGGCGCTCGTCGGCCTCGGCCTGGGTGAGGTCGCCGTTCGTGACGGCGTCATTGATGTGCGTCTGCGCTTCGCTGAGCATGTAGTCGATCAGGGCCTGGGCGCTGGAGCCGTTGGCGGCCGCGATCTCGCCCGGGGTTGCGCCCGCTTGCAGTTGCTCACGCAGGGCTTCGGGCTCGATGCCGAGGAACTCGGCGAGTTCGCCGCCGCCACGACGGCCGCGC
>QGNQ01000055.1 GCA_003228175.2 Chloroflexota bacterium | reverse complement strand
GGGGGGGGGGGGGGGGGGGGGCGGGGGGGGGGGGGGGGGGGGGGGGGGGCGGGGGGGGGGGGGGGGGGGGGGGGGGGGGGGGGGGGGGGGGGGGGGGGGGGGGGGCGGCCCGTTCCACCGTCGCGGGCCAGCACTGCCTCGACGCGGGCGGCCTCGGCCTCCGCGAGTTCCGCGCGTAGCGCTTCGATCTCTTCATCTTTGTCGTCGCCGCAGCCGACGAGCGCGAGCCCGGCGCCGCCGACGGCGGTCGCTCCGCCCGTTTTGAGGAGCGTGCGCCGGCTTAGCCGCTTCCGTCTCAGTGGAGTGAAATCATTGGGTATCCAGACATCCATCCCTTCACGGATTGAACGTATGCCGGGTGCGATGCCAGGACATCGGGTGGGGACCGAATCGGCAGAGGCCGCAGAGGTGTGTACTGCTACGTTTCGCTCGACGGCCCGGCGGAGCACACGTGCAGGGAGGGGCGAGGGTGAGACGGTGGCTGCATCGTGCCGCGTGGGCATGCGTGCGCCCGCTGCGAGCAGTCGCGGCCGGTGGGCGGCGGCTCCGCGATGTGCTTGCGATCGATCACATCGTGGTGGAGGTGCATGCGCAGCGGGGGCGTCGATCGGGCGCGACGCGTGGGAGCGCGGCGCGACGGCGGCTGCATCTGTATCGGACGGGCGCCGAGACGGCGGAGGGCGATGAGGCCTGGACGATTGTGGCTGGGGAGTCTGTGATCGGGGATGTGGGCGCGATCTCGGAGCGCGAATGCCCGGCGCCGCGGATCGTGGCGACGACGCCGGTTGAGTCGGACGAGTGATCAGCCCCCGCGCCGGCCGGCCCTGGCTGATCCTGCATCGCGCGTCGGACAGTGCGGCAGCTTTGGGGCGCGGGCGTGCGGCGGCGGCGGACTACCTGGAGCTTGACGTGTGGCTGGAGGGCTCACGGGTGGCGCTGCGCCACGACCCGTTGTTGATCCCGGGGTTTCCTTGGCTGACACGCAGGCGTGTGCTGCCGCTTCCGCGATTGCGTCGCTTCTGGCTCGATGGGGTGGGGCTTGAGGGCCGGGTCTTTCTTGATCTCAAGTATGCGCGGCCAGAGCTGGTCGACCGCTGCGTTTCGGCGTTGCGGTCGGCGGGCGGGCTGGCGGACGCGACTGCGTCGACGCCGATCTGGGCGCAGCTGGATTATCTGGCGAGGCTGGCGCCGGAGATCGATCGTTTCTATTCGATCGGCCGGGGCGATGCTGGCACTGCGGCCTGGCGCCGCTACGAGGAGCGGGTGGAGACGGGGCGGGCGTGTCGATGCATTGGCAATCCGCGACGCCGGAGCGGCTGGGCGTGCTGCGTGATCACGGCCTGCGCGCGATTTGCTACACGGTCAACGATTTCGATGGGGGGGTGGCGCTGGTGGAGGCCGGTGCGGGTGGTCTGACGACGGACCGTCTGGAGCTGGTCGAACGCTGGCGAAGCCGCTGGAGCTAGCCGCCCCCGGTCGCGAGGCGGTGGGCGTAGGCGATGGCGGCCTGCATGTTGACGGCGCTGGCGACACCCTGGCCGGCGATGTCGAAGGCGGTGCCGTGCTCGACGGAGGTGCGGATGATGGGCAGGCCGACGGTGACGTTGACGCCGTCGTCGAAGGCGATGAGTTTCATGGGCACGTGTCCCTGGTCGTGGTACATGACGACGAGGATGTCCCACTTGCCTTCGTAGGCGTGGCGGAAGGCGGCGTCGGCAGGGAGCGGGCCGGCGACGTGGAGTCCGGCGGCGGCGGCGGCGTCGCAGGCGGGGCGGATCTCGTCCTCGTCCTGGTCGCCGAAGAGGCGGCTCTCGCCGGCGTGGGGGTTGAGGCCGCAGACGCCGATGCGTGGTTCGTCGATACCGAGTTGGCGCAGGTGGCCGTGGGCGGCGTGAATTGTGGCGAGGACGCGGGCGCGCGTGACGCGCTGCACGGCCTCGGCGAGCGAGATGTGGGTGGAGACGTGGATCGCACGCAGCCGGGGCGCCGCGAGCAGCATGAAATAGTCCCGCGTCCCGCAGAGATGCCCGAGCAGGACGGTGTGACCATCGAAGGGGTGGCCCGCGAGGTGCATCGCCGCTTTGTTGAGCGGGGCGGTGACGATGGCATCGATGGAGCCGGCGATCGCCAGCTCGGCCGCGCGGACGACGGCCTGGTAGGCGGCTTCGCCGGTGTAGGGGTCGACGGTCCCGACGCGGACGCGGGCGGGGTCGCAGTTGGCCATGTCCAGCACGTGGATCACGCCATTGGTGGGCGAGGCGGCGGGATCGTCAATGGCGCGGACGGTCCAGCCGTCGAGCCAGCGCTGCGCGGCGTCGCGGACGATCCGGGCGTCGCCGATGACGATGGGCCGGCTGTTCGCCTGGGCGATGCGTTCCGGCAGGGCTTTGACGATCACTTCGGGGCCGATGCCGGCCGGGTCACCGAGGGTGATGGCGATGATCGGATTGGAGGTCATGAGGGAGTGGCTCCCGGCCGGAGGTGGGTGAAGAGGCGAATGAGGGTCTGGTCGTCGCCGAAGGCGCCGGCCTTGGTGGCGATGGGGAGGCCACTGAGGACGCCGCCGGAGATCGTGCCCAGGGGCACCCCCGGCAGCGGCTCATCGTGGAGCACGATACCACTGGCCTGGACGGCGGAGAGGACAGCGAAGGCGGTGTCGCCGCCGATGATGACGAGTCCACCGATGCGCGCTTCCGTCGCCAGGGCCGCGACGTGCGCGGCGAGTTGGCGTGCGATTGCATCGGCGAGAACGCGCATCTCGGCGGGCGCGAGAGCGGCGGTGTCGCCGGGGACTGTGCTGCGCAGCGCGATGCTGCGACCGGCTGAGAGCGCGGTTGCGGCGAGGCGGCGTTGGGCCCGGCCCACCGCGGACTCGCGGCCGTCGCGTTGGATCTCCACCCGGTGCAGTTCGACGAGGTGGTGCTCGACGAGGGCCGTGACTTGTCGATCGGCGAGGGTGCGTTGACTCGCGCTGACGAGGATGATCGGGCCAGCGCGGATGGGTGCCGGCGGCGGGCGATCCGGCACCTCTCGATGATTGGGAGCGGTCGCGCGGGCGAGAGCGGCGGCGAGCCCGGCGGAGCCGGCGAAGAGTACGGGTCCGGATGGGGGGGCGATCGCTTGGCCAGCGGCGATCAGGCGATCGAGATCGGCGTTGGTGACCGCGTCACAGGAGACGATGGTGGGACGACTGCCAGCGTTCGAGGGCAGCAGATCAGCGAGGGTGGTCGCGAGTGCCGGCGAGCGGATCGTGGCGAGGGGCATCGTGACGACCGGCGCGTCGGTGTGCTGTCGGAGAACGACGGCGACGTCGCTGCTGGCGACGTGGGAGAGGGGGTCGGCGCCGACCTCGGTGCGGACGAGCGGCACTCCATCGATCAGGAGTTGAGCCTGCGCGACGGTGCGGCCGTTGTCCGGGAAGGCGGGTGTGACGATGACGAGCGTCGCAGCGGCCGCGTCCGCCGCGACGCCGATCTCGAGACCGGGGTGGCCGCGCAGCGTGGAGTCGATCTTGACGAAACGCAGGGAGGCGCCGGAGTCGCGAGCGGCCCGCAGGCCGGCCCGAATCGCGTGGGTGGCCTGCGCGGGTGGCTGGGGGCGGGAGCCGGCGTTCAATGCGATGACTTGTGCATTGACGGCGCCGATCTGCCCGCTGGTGGAGACGAAGGTCGTGTGGCCGCGTGCGGCGAAGGCGGCGGCACAGTCGAGGGCGCCGGTGAGGTCGTCGGCGAGCATCAGGAGGGGCGGGTCGGGCATGGAGGCAGTCTGGCAGCTTTGCACCGTCGGGCAGGCGGGGTGCTCAGTCGAAGTGGACCTCGGCGATGGCGATGCCGCTCTCGCCGGCCACCGCGTAGAGGAGGAGGGTGCGTTCCTCTTCGACGAATACGGCGGGGTCGCGCAGCTGGTTGACTTGCCCGTAGGCGGTGCCGCGGAAGGATGGGTCCAGGGGCATGTTTGCGCCCTCCCACTCTCGCTCCGGGCGCAGCAGCTCGAGCGGGGCCGACTCGCGCCATTGGGACCAGTCGGGTGTGAGGTCGATGGTGCTGAGCAGGATGCGTTCCGGCGCCTCGCTGACTTGTGTCCAGAAGACGGAGAGGACTCCGTCGCGGATGCAGACGGCGGCGTGGCGCATGTCCGGGTTGAAGAGCAGTGGCCCGGGCCGGAAGTCCGTGAGGCCATCCGCCGAGCGGTAGATCTGGCCGGGCATCGCGAGGCCGTAGTGCGCGCCCTCCCATTCGAAGGCGCGCAGGTAGGGGCGAGAGAGGACTTCTGGATTCGCGACGAACTGCAGGCCGTCGTTGGAGAGGGCGAGGCGGGTGACCTGCTCGCCGATGCCGGCGAGCCCGTGGTAATACATGCGAATCTGCCGTCGCGCATGGTCCACGTGCACGTCGGGGGAGGCGATGTGGGTCGCGGTCACTTCCCGCAGGTCGCGCGAGATTTTGGATCCGCGGGCGGCCGCGCGCGCCTCGACGACGTCCCCCTGTTCCGGTGTGAGCTCCGGTGGCTCGACGAGGAAGTGTGAGTCGGCCAGGTGCAGGGTGCCGGGGACGTGTACGCGCCACGGTCCCAGCAGGTGGTCCGCGTAGGCGAGGCGGACGTATTTGCCCTTGTGATCGGCGAAGTAGAGGTAGTAACGGCCCAGGGGCGCGTCGATCCAGTCCGGCACGCGGATCAGGGACGGCCCCTGGATGTTCAGGCCCAGGCTGGGGTGGAGGTCAGGGCCGATGATGGGACGGTCGAGGAGGCGCTGGACGTGGGTCATGGGATCGTCCGTGTGTTGTGGGGGCGCATGAGCTGGCTGGCGTGTCTAGGCGTCGTCGGCGGGGGTGGTGTCGGCGGGGTTGGCTGAGCGGGGCACGACCAGGCCCGGCTGGGCATCCGGCGTGATGACCAGGCTATCGGCAGGGCGACGAGCGAGCTTCGGGGCGGGGTCCAATGCGGGCTCACTCGAGAACGCTACACCCGATCAGCGCCAGGACGATCGGGGTGCTTGGCGAGCTCGGCCGCCGCGCGGCGGTGGGGCGCACGCCAGATCCAGGCGAGGAGGATACCGGTCGCCAGGGGCGCCAGCCCGCCCAGGATCGCGTCCTGGTCCAGGTTCACGATCAGAAGCGCGGAGGTGGCGATGCCGAGCCGTGGGAGCAGCGGCATGGCGCCCCAGCCCGGCAGCGGCAGTGATCCGGGGACGCGAAACGGGCGTGCGGCGTGCGGATGCCGGCGTCGCAGCAGGATGAGCGAGGCGTTGACCATCGTGAAGGCGACGAAGAGGGCGAAGTTGGTGATGTCCGCGATGGTGCCCAGATCGCCGAGGGGCGAAACAAGCGCCGCCAAGACTGCGGTCATCGCGAGCCCGGTGATGGGCACGCCGGTGCCCCCGCTGATGGTGGCCAGCCGACGCGGGAGGGCGCCGGCGGAGGCCATCGCATAGATGCGCCGGCAGCTGGCCATGAGCAGCAGCAGGGCGGTGTTGGCTGTCGCGGCGGGCGATGGCTCCCAGCAGATCCCCAGCGGCGTTTCCCAGCACGACGCGTCAGCTGCGGGCACTGTCCGATCGGACGCTGTGGGTGATGGAGAGCGAGCGGCGCCTGATTGCGCAGGAGCTGCACGACGGCGTGGGGCAAGTGCTGGCGGCGGCGATCATGGCGGCGGAGTCGATTCAGGGGGAGGGTGGCGCCGCCGTGGAAACGACGACGCGACTTAGTGGGATCCTGCGCGAGGCCGTGCGTGACGTGCGACGCATGTCGCACGGGCTGCGTCCCACGGTCTTGGATGAGCTGGGGGCGGATGTGGCGATTCGCGATGCGGCGGATCAACTGTCGACGGAGGCGTGCACGATTGTTTACGAGACCAGCGGCCCGGTGCGGCGATTGCCGGAGCCGGTGGAGACGGTGGTCTATCGGGTCGCGCAGGAAGCGATGACGAACGCGATCCGCCACAGTGGCGCGACGCGGGTGGAGGCGCAGCTTCGCTTCGATCCGGGGCGGGTGCAGCTGACGGTGACCGACAACGGGATCGGCCTACCGCCCACGCTGCGTGAGCAGGGCCTGGGTATCACGGGAATGCGGGAGCGGGCCCGTCTGGTGGAGGGCACGTTTGAGATCTCGTCGCCGTCTGGCCACGGTGTGCGGGTCTCGCTGAGCGTCCCGACGGTCCTGAGCGGCGGAGGCTGAGCTCGGGTGTGGACGCGCCCCCGCGAGGTGTCGCGATCGGCTAGACTTCCGAGCACCCTGAGGAGGCCCGATGACGATTTCCGCGCTGGCTACTTCGCCCGACACCGACGCTGTGATGCAGGAGCTGGAGAAGTACGATCTTGTTCAACACGCGCTGGAGCTTACCGCTTACGGCGTCACTGTTGTGCCGCCCGAGAAGATGGGCGTCGACGAGGACTTCGTGGAGCGGCTGAAGACGGCGATTTTGCGGACGTGCGAGCGTCGCAACGGGATTGAGATCGGCGACCCCGAGACGTGCACGATGCGGTTCAGCGAGCTTAATGAGCGCATTTGGTATCTGCTCAAAGAGGACGATGTGTTCATTGAGGCGGCGACGAATCCCAGCGCTCTGGCGATGGCGCGCTGGCTGCTGGGTCGCAGCGCGGTGCTGTCGGGGACGAACTGGATCATTAAGCCGCGCAACCGCGAGCCGCTGGACCTGCACAGCGACGCCCACGGGATCCCGCCCGGTGGCGGCGGCATTGCCCATCACGCGAATCTCTCCTGGCTGTGTACGGACTACACGGGGCTGGAAGACGGCCCGACGGTGTTCGTGCCGGGCAGTCATCTGTACGGGCGCGCGACGCTGCCCCACGAGAAGGATCTGCGGACGACGCCGTTCAAGACGATCTCCTTGAACGCGAAGGCGGGCTCGATGGCGATCTGGAACGGCTCCACCTGGCACGGGGCGATGCCGCGCGACGAATTGGGGCTGCGGGTGACGCTGGTGCAAAGCTTCATGCGGCGGCACATGCGGCC
The DNA here is from genome assembly GCA_003228175.2 of Chloroflexota bacterium. Lineage (GTDB taxonomy): Bacteria > Chloroflexota > Dehalococcoidia > Bin125 > Bin125 > TK10-74A. The sequence continues at coordinate 8,793 of QGNQ01000055.1, read as the reverse complement.
GATTCACGATTGGTCGGTTGAGGATTTCTCGCCGGAGGTTCGAGACAAGTACCCGGAGCTGGAGAACATCCTGCCGCCCTCCTTCTACCCCTGGCGGGAGGAGAATGAGCATCCCGAGCGCGGGGCCGCGTTGATCCACACGGGGACGAACCCGTACGCGTAGGGGATCGGCGAGCGGGCCGGGGGCGGTACCGGCGGGATCGCGGCGGGTTCCGCGCCCGTGCGGGCGTTGTGTACGACCCCGGTGCGCCGTGCGCTATTCCTCCGGGGTCTGCCAGGCGAGGACCGACAACTCGGCGAAGCCGCCGCAGTTGCTGGCCTCGTGGTCGCCGAAGATCAGCACGACCGTGAGCCCTTCCACGTCCGGCGTGAAGCTCACGGTGGGATCGGGCGTGCCGGGCAGGCCGGCCTCGTCCTGCCAGACGAGGTTGCCGCCCGCGTCGAGGATTTGCACCGTGACGATTGCGAAGCCGAAGCCGGTACGGAAGTCCGGGTTGCTGTGGCCGCCGTTGCCGGTGATGCGGATCACCGCGATCGTTTCCGGGGCCGGGGCGGTCCAGACGAAGCCTGAGGTGTCCGCGCCCTCGCCCGTCGATCCGGAGGAGAACCATGAGGAGGATATCGAGCCGTCGATGGCGAGGCCGGCGTTGAACTCGCGGGCGAAGACCGTGGAGGCGCCAGCGCTGCCTTGCGGGGCGATGTTGACGAGTTGTTCGATTGTCACGGTGGTCTCGACCGTGACTTCCTGTCCGGATTTGTCACTGACGGGGACGCTGACGGGATGGATTCCGCCAGTGGGGAAGATGAAGCTGGCGGCGCCGATTGGGTTCGTGGTGTCGCCAGCGGGGTTGAGGGCGTTGGGGGCGCTCCAGACGAAGGTGTAGTCGCCCTCACCGCCGCGGATGGTCGCCGCCGCGCCGACCGGCTCGCTGGCCCGGCCGGGCAGGACGGACAGCGCCGTGACCTGTAGCGGCGGCACGACCTTCTCGTCGGTGAAGGTGAGGGCGCCGAGCTCGACATCGCCGGCGAAGGGCCGGTAGGGGCCGACGCTCTGGCAGCGCTGGTCGAAGCTGAGGCCCTCGACGGCGGGGAAGCACACCTCGACCGTGATCTCTTGGAGCTGTGCCGCTGACAGCAGGCCGGTTTGGAGCCCCGCCCGTCGGATGACGGACGAGCAGTCGATCTCGCCGTTGAGAAACTCGCCGAACTCCATGCCGAGCGAGAAGAAGACGGCGCCGATCGTCCCGGCGGCCACGGATGGAGCCAGTCCGGCGCCGGCGATCGTTCCGCCCGTGCCGATGCCGAGTGAAGCCAGCCAACCCTCGAAGCCGGCGACGGCGGCCGGCACTGCGGTCGGAGCTATGGTGGAGGTGGCGACCCCGCCGAGCCATTCGGCAATGCCGGCGCGCGCGTTTTCGCAGGATTCAATGTCGGGCCAGTCCGGTGGCGGAACGTCGCCGCCGATCGCGAAGATGGAGTGCACGATCCCGATTGACCAGAAGTTGCCGCTGGGGATGCTCCAGAAGCTACAGCTGAGATTCGATCCGCGCGTGCAGTCTGTCACCCGTACGAAGGGGGCCAGCCCGGCGGGGATCGGGTCAGGGGCATGTAGCAATACGTCGAGGCGGGTACCGCGGGTGATAGTGATGCCGGAGTCGGGCATCGGGCGCCGGTCTGGGCCCATGCGGGCCGGACGGGCGCCGCCGTCGCCGGTGCGCAGGGCGAGGTCCCGGCCGAACGCGGCGGTGCTAGCCGGCGTGAGGTCGGCGCTGAATGCATTGGTCGTTCCGTCGAGCCCGACGAACTGCACTTGCATGACGTTGCCGGTGTAGCTGAATTGGAGTTGGCGGAAATCCGGGATCATGGCGGAGACGGGAACGTTGCCCGGTCCGAGCTCGACACGGATCGCCTCATCGACGTCGCGGAACTGGATGAGCGCGAAGTTCGCGCTTTGCCCGGACTCGACCTTGGGACCGAAGAAGTCGATCCGAGTAGCGAGGTCGTCCGGGCCAAAGACGATGCTTGCCGCGACGGGGCTGTCGGGATCGTCGTCGATGACGAGGCCGCTGATGCGCGGGGTCAGCGCCGCTACGGTTGGCTCGGTGCTGAGCGCGGCGTCGACGACCGCCGTGACGTCGGTGGCGATCTCTTCGATCGGCTCGGCGTTGCCGCTGTCGTTGTCACTAGCGCCGGCAGCGTCTTCATCTTCGGCGGTGTCGGGCGGGGGATCGCTCTGTTCGTCGGCTTGGCTTTGCGAGGATTGTTCTGCTTGCGCGGCGGTGTCGCGGTCGTTGTTCGCTGCGGGAGGGGTGGGTTCGTCGGATCCGCTGCTGCACGCAGCCAACAGGAGACCAGTCAGCACTAGCAGCGCGACAGTGAGTCGGGGCTTTCAGAAGTGGGGCACAGCGATCCTCCTCAGCCGTCGGACGAGCAGAGCCTAACCCAGGCGGCTATTTGTTGCCCTCCCCCGATGCCCGATGCTCGCCGGCGGCTTGCCGCGCATACCCTTGGGCGGCATCCTGCGAGGCGAAGTGTGGGCGACGCGTCCGGAGCGCAGGGGTTTCGTTGAGGAGCAGCATGAAACTGGCAGTTGAGTTCCCGAGTGTGGTGTACCGAGAGGGGCCGGAGGCGGTGGCGCGGCTGGCGGCGGGGATCGAGGCGATCGGCTTCGACCAGTTGGATATGTTCGACCATGTGGTGATGGAGCATCCGACGGAGGCGCGCGGTCAGGGGCGGTACCCATCGAACATGCCGATCTTGGAAGCGCTGATGACGCTGGCTTACGTGGCGGCGTCGACCAGCCGGATCGGTCTGGGGACGGAGGTGCTGATTCTGCCGCAGCGGCAGCCGACCTTGGTGGCGAAGCAGATCAGCACGCTGGACACGCTGTCTGGCGGGCGCGTGCGATTGGGCGTGGGGGTGGGCTGGCAGGAGTCGGAGTACGAGTCGCTGGGGATGCCGTACCACGTCCGCGGCCGGATGATGGACGAGGCGATTCGGATGTTGCGGGTCTGGTGGGCGGAGCCGTCGGTGGACTTCCAGGGCGACTATTTCCAGGCGGAGGCGATGGCGATGGAGCCGAAGCCGCCGCAGGGCGGGTCGATCCCGATCTGGGTGGGGGGTGGGTCGGAGGCGGCGCTGCGCCGGGCGGGCCAGTTGGGCGATGGCTGGCTGGGCAGCGCCTCGATGGGCGAGGCGGACGCGGTGATGATCGCGCAGGTGCGGGCACACGCGGAGGCGGCTGGTCGTGACCCGGCGGCGTTGGGATTCCAGGCGCAGCTGAGCGCACCGCCGCGCGCCGGCGACGGTGATGCGCGGACGTTCTACGCGCGCCCGGACGATGTGGCGGCGGTGGCGGCGACGGCGCAGGCGGCGGGTTTCGATTGGGCGACTGTCAACGTGACCGGTGTGTTCTTGGCCGGGGCGAGGAGCGTGGAGGCGATGCTTGAGGCGCTGGGGCCGCTGCACGACCGGTTGCGGGCCGAGGTTGGCTAGCGGGTGGCGCGACACGCCGGTCTGGTTTGGTCCGGACGGGGCTCGATCTGGAGTTGGCCTTCGGCCCGATCAGATCCGGACCGGGCCTTTCGGGCCGACGACTTGCGAGAGCTCGCGGAGCACGGCCAGGTGCCGACGCACCAGCTCTTGCTGGACCTGGAAGGCGGCCTGCTTGGCAGCACGATCACGATCGTGACGCCTCCGCTGGTTGGGCCGATTGCCGTTGCGGCGGTGGAAGGGGCGGATCTGCGGACGATCGATGTGGACGGGGAACGGATCCGTGTTCGCACGGAGCAAGTCGCTTTGGACGGCGTGGCGATTGGTTACGTGCAGGCCTTCCATTCGCTGGAGTCGCGGGACGATACGGCGTCGGCGCTGGCGCAGATGTTCCTGATCGCCGGGGGCATCGGTTCGGCGGTGGCGCTGGTGGCGGGCTACTGGCTCTCCGGTCGGACGCTCGCGCCGATCCAGCGCAACATGGAGGCGCAGGAGCGATTCGTGGCGGACGCGTCGCACGAGCTGCGCACGCCGATCGCGGTGGTGCAGAGCTCGGCGGATGTGCTGCTGCGCCACCCGGACCATTCGGTGGAGCAGGAGCGAGAGGTGGTGGAGGGGATCGCGGAGGAGGCTTTGCGGATGGGCGCGCTGGTGCGGGATCTGCTGGAGCTGGGCACGATCGATCAAGCGCCGTTGGAGCGGCGACCGGTGGAGCTTGGGGAGATCGCGGCGGGCGCGGTGCAGGCGCTGGAGACGCGGACGCGGGAGCGGGGGATGCGCATGGTGCTGGAGCCGGGGACGGTCTGGGCGCTGGGGGATCGGGCGGCGCTGGCGCAGGTGGCGCGCATCCTGCTGGACAACGCGATCAAGTACGCCGGCGAGGGGAGCCGGGTGGAGGTCAGCGTGGCGGTGTTGGGCCGGCAGGCGCGCCTGCGCGTCGCGGATGATGGCCCCGGCATCCCGCTGGAGGAGCAGGACCGGGTGTTCGAGCGCTTCGCGCGGGTGGATAAGGCGCGGGCACGGGCACAGGGCAGCAGCGGTCTGGGCCTGTCGATCGCGCGGGCGATCGTGGAGCGACAGGGCGGCCGGATCGTGCTGGCGTCGACGCCCGGGGAGGGGGCGGCCTTCACTGTGCTGCTCCCGAGCGATACGAGCGCTAGCGCGGACTGACTGGGGTAGGCCAGGCCCTGTCGGTCAGCCTGGGCCGGTCAGATGGGCAGCCTGATCAGGTCAGGAGGCGGACCCGGTGGTTCTCGCTGTCGCCGATGTAGATCGCCCCGGCTTCGCCGACGCCGACGCCGTGCGGGCGGCCGAGTCCGCAGGAGAGCGGATCGCCGTCCGGCCCGTCGTGTGGTTGGCCGTCGCCGGCCACTGTGGTGATCGTGCCCGAGGGATTGATGCGACGGATCGTGTGGCTCTCCGTATCCGCGATGACGATCGCCCCGTCGGGCGCGACGGCGACGCCCTTGGGGCCGGAGAGCTCCGCGGTGATGGCGGGACCGCCGTCGCCAGCAGTGCCTTTGTGGCCGTTGCCCGCGACGTGCTGATAGGTGGCGGAGGCCATCGCGATGCGATAGACCGCGTTGCCCTCGCGCAATGCGACGATCATGTCGCCGGCGGCGTCGAAGGCGAGGGCACGGGGACCGTTGAGCGCGGTGCCGGCGATGGGTGCGCCGTGGGGCGTGGGGGCCTGCTCGCCGGTGCCGGCGAATGTCTCGATCAAGCCGCTGGCCAGATCCACCCGGCGGATGCGGTGGTTGCCGATGTCGGCGACGTAGAGGCTGCCGCGACCATCCAAGGTGATGCTGTGGGGCCGGTGCAGGTGCGCTTCGATTGCGGGGCCAGCGTCGCCGCTGAACCCGGGCGCGCCCAGGCCGGCGATGGTGCTGATGAGGCCCGTGATGGCGTCGCGGCGGCGGATGAGATGGTTCTCCATCTCCACGATGAAGAGATGCCCGCCGGCGTCGAAACAGATCTCGTAGGGCTGATTGAGGGTCGCTTCCCGGGCCGGTCCGCCGTCGCCGGTGTAGCCCATGTTGCCGGTGCCGACGAACGTGGAGAGCGTCTGCGTCGCCAGGTCGAGGCGGCGGATGCAGTGGTTGTCGATCTCGCAGAAGTAGAGGGCGCCGTCTGGTCCCAGGGCGAGACCGAAGGGGTTGCTGAGGCGGGCGGCGGTGGCGGGTCCGTTGTCGCCCGAATAGCCCGCGATGCCGGTCCCGGCGATTGTGACGATGTTTGCCATAGGTACCCCCAGCCGTTGCGTCGGCAGGAGGATGATAGGGGCACCGGTCGCGTGCGCCAGGTGCGAGACCGTGCGTTGCTCCCTGGGGGCGGCGAGGTTGTGGGCAGGCCCTGCCGGCGGTCCGCGACCGAGTCCGTAGCGGTGGCGTCGAGTACGGTCGGAGAGCGGCAATGGGGGGTCGGGGTGGGACAGGGTGGGGGACGCTGACGCGTCACCCGGCAGGGACGTGAGGGCGCGTATGCGGCGTTCGAGTGAGTGGCGCAGGGCCGACGGGGGTCGAATTGGAAAGAGCTGTGGCGCCGCGACCGGCCTGCTGGGCCTGATCGCGGTGGCGGGCGTGATCCTTTCTGCCTGTGGCGGCGACGACGATGCGGCCGCGCCGGCCGTCGCGGATCCAGTGGCCCCAAGCGTCGGGACTTCGCTGTCGATCAGCACGGCTGCCGATGGCTCCGAGGCGCTGCTCTTGCCCGCCGATGTCCGCGCTGTCGATGAGTTCGGCTGGTCGGGCGCGAGCGATGGTGACTGGATGGCGGTCAGTTCGCCGTTTCACGACGTGGCGGGTCCGCAGGCGGGCGCGGTGTTCCTCTATCACTTGGCGGGCGAGGTGTGGAGCGAGGCCGGACGCCTGCTGGGCTCAGACACCACGACGGGCGATTGGTTTGGTCGCTGGATCACGATGCAGGGTGACGTGCTTGTCGCGTCGAGCCCGTTCGCTGACCTGGGATCGGCGTTGCCGGACGCGGGGGCGTTGTACGTGTTTGGGCTGGAAAACGGCGTTTGGACCGAGCAGGCGAAGCGGACGGCGGAGCTGCCGTTACAGGGGGCGATGTTCGGGTTCACGCTGGAGGTCGATGGCGACACGATGGTGATTGGTTCGCCGGGGAATCGGGGCGACCGGGGGGGAGTGGCGTACGTCTTTCGTCGGATCGATGGGGTCTGGGTGCAGGAGGCGTTCCTCGATCCGCCGGACACGATTGCGGGGAACAGCTTTGGCTTTTACGTGGACCTGGAGGGCGACACGTTGGTGATGGGGGCGCCGACGTTCGGCGATCCGACGATGGACGGGAAGGCGTACGTGTACGAGCGCCGGGCGGAGGGCTGGTTCCTGGCCGCCCAGTTCGTCGGTGCGCCACGGTCGGACGGGGACGCGTTTGGTAGTGCGGTTGCGGTGGAAGGGGGGCTGATCGCTGTGGGGGCGTTCCGGGCCGATATCGATGGCTAGGATTCGGGTGGGGTGGCGCTCTTCGATCGGCCCGGGGCGAATTGGGGGCAGGGAGGCCTGCGCGGCCCCGACGCAGTGCTGCAAGGTAACGACACGACCGCCGGCGATTGGTTTGGCTATGCGCTAGACATTCGCGAGGGAGCGCTGGCCGTGGGCGCGCCGTCGCGGCCGCATCCGCAGTTGCCGGTCAACGGCGTGGGTGCGGTGTATCTGTTTGGCCGGGTGGCGGACGGACCCTGGGAGCAGAACGCGCTGCTGGTCCCCGACGACGGCGAGTCGGCGGGCGCGGACGCGGGATTCGGCTGGGACGTCTGGCTGGGCGATCGGCATGTGGGCGTGGGCGCTTGGCTGGCGGACAACGTTGCGGGGACCGATGCCAGGGCAGCTTACGTGTACCGACTTGCGGGCCCTCCGGCCACGGGCGCCGCGATCGCGGATGCGGTGGCCGATCGGGAGGCCTTCGACGGGGTGACGCCGGCGGGCGAGGCGCCGACGGAGGTGGAGCTGGTGCAGACCTTCGGCGGGCATCTGTTCACGGAGGCGATCGACATCGCCTGGCTGCCGGACGGATCGGCGCTGGTGGCGGAGCGTAATGGTCGGATCACGTCGCTTGCGCGCGATGGCTCGCGGGCGGTCGTGGCGCTGGAGCTTTCGGGGCTGCTGTTCGGTGAGGCGCTGGGAACGGGTCTGCTGTCGATGGCGCTGGACCCGCAGTTCGCGGTGAACAGTCATGTGTGGATCTACTACACGGCGGATCCGGACGGCCGAGCGCGGCTATCGCGGTTCAGCGTTGGTAACGCTGCGATTGACCCGTCGAGTGAGTTGGTCGTGCTGGAGATCGAGGTGACGGGCGGAGATGAGGCGGGCGGCGCGGTGCGCTTCGGCCCCGATGGATTCCTGTATGCGGGAATTGGCGACCCCGTGGTTGACGGCGTTCCCACGGGCGACGCCCAGAACCTGGGCAGGCTGGGCGGCTCCGTGATCCGAATTGACGTCTCCGATGCGACGTCGGCGAACCCCTACGTGGTGCCGGCGGACAACCCGTTCGTCGCGCTTCCCGGCGCCCGGACTGAGATATGGGCCTACGGCCTGCACGACCCGCGTCGCATGGAGTTCGATGCGGCGACGGGCGATCTCTGGGTGGGCGATGTTGGGTATGAGTCGTTCGACGAGATCAATCGGGTGGTGGATGGGGGCAATTACGGCTGGAGCGTCGCAGAGGGGGACGCGTGCCTCAGCGGCGTCACGTGCGAGCTGACGACGACGCAGTTGCCGGTCTTTCGCACGCCGCACGCGCCCGGCTGCGGGATCATTGGCGGGCCCGTGTATCGCGGCGGCAGCATCCCGGGTCTGACCGGGGCCTACATCTTCTCCGAGCTGTGCACGGGCTTGATCTTCGGCTTCGATGTGGGGAGTCCGGAGGCGGCGTTCCGTCTGGCGTTGACGGAGCGGACGCCGCTCGCGTTCGCGGCGGGGCCCGCTGGCGGCCTGTTCTTCATGACGCCCGGATCGGCGATCCTGGAAGTGACGCCGGTGGACGAGCCCGCCACGGCCGATATCCCGTACTTCAGCGACGACGGCGGCGTCGTCGCGTCCGACTGACGCCCGACGCTCTGGCTCAGTGGAAGGCGAGCTCATCGAGGAAGACGGGCGGGTGGGGGGTGCCGATGTAGTCCTGCAGGACGAGGCCGCTGATCGGGCCGGGGCCGACGTTGAGGCCGGAGGCGTCGAGGGCGACGCGGTATTCGGTCCAGACGCCGGGGGCGGGGTCGCCGCCGAGGGCGGCGAGGGGGATGGCGTTGCCGAGGAGGAGGTTGTCGACGCCGACGAGGTGGAT
>QGNQ01000054.1 GCA_003228175.2 Chloroflexota bacterium | reverse complement strand
CCTCCCGACAAGCCCTCTACGCCCTCGCCGACGCCACCGTCCACACCGACACCGCCACCGTCCCGCAGGTCGTCGACCAGATCGTCGCCGCCCTTCAGCGCGACGGCGTCGCCGCCCTCGCGTCCGACTCGCGCCGCCACGCCATGGTCGAAGGCCCACCACCGGCCCAACCCGCACAACCCGCCCAGTCCGCACAACCCACCCAGCCCGCAACACCCCCGGACTTCGCCCTGCCCGGCATCGACGCCGTCTCCGCCGTCGTGCGCACCCAGCCCAGCCCCGCCGCCTATCCCATCTACTGCGACTGGGGCCTGCTCGATCGCATCCCCCAGATCCTCGACCGCGTCACGCCCAACGCCGGCCGCGTCTTCCTCATCGCCGACGCCGCCCTGCAGCCCCTCTACGGCGACGCCCTCTCCGCGACGCTGACCGCCGCCGGTCGCCGCTGCGAAGTCCTGTACGTCCCCGGCGGCGAGACCAGCAAGAACCCCGCCCAGCTCCAGACCCTCTTCGACTGGCTCTCCAGCGCCCGCGCCGCCCGCGACGACGTCGTCCTCGCGCTCGGCGGCGGCGTCGTCACCGACCTCGCCGGAACCGCCGCCGCCACCTACCTGCGCGGCCTGCCACTCGTCCACGCCCCCACCACCCTGCTCGGCATGGTCGACGCCGCCATCGGCGGCAAAGTCGCCATCGACCTGCCCGCCGGCAAGAACCTCGTCGGCGCCTTCTACCAGCCCCGCGCCGTCGTCGCGGACATCGCCACCCTCGCCACCCTCCCCCCGCGCGAGCTCCGCGCCGGCTTCGCCGAAGTCATCAAGCACGCCTTCATCCGCGACCCCGCCATGCTCGACGAACTCGAACACGACGCCGGCACCTACCTCAACCTCAACACCCCGGCCCCTGCAGATCGGGCCCGGGCCGTCTCCCTAATCGGCCGCAACATGGCCATCAAAGCCGCCGTCGTCTCCGCCGACGAACGCGAGTCCGACCTCCGCATGCACCTCAACTACGGTCACACCATCGGCCACGCGATCGAGGCCGTCACCGCCTACGGCAGTTACCTCCACGGCGAAGCGGTCGCCATCGGAACCATGGCTGCCGCCCGCATCGCCCTCGGCATGGGCCTCATCGACGCCGACCTTGTCGACCGCCATCAACGCATCCTGCAACGCTTCGAACTGCCAACCCACACCCGCCCAGAGGACCAACTCGCGCCCGACACCATCCTCCAGGCCATGCGCAGCGACAAAAAGATCGCCGCCGGCAAGCAGCGCTGGGTCCTCCTCGAATCCATCGGCGCGCCCGTCATCCGCGACGACGTACCCCCCGCCCTCGTCGAACAAGTCGTCCGTGAGCTCCTCGCCTCGCCCCCGTCGTCCTAAGCGGATCCCATCGGGCGAATCGAAGGGCATGCGCGGGTCGCCGGCACAAAATCGCCCCCAAGCCACCCAAGAGTGAGGAGGTGCTTACATGGACCAGAAGTCACTTCAACTCATTGAACAACTTCAAGAAGACCTTTCGGGAATAGTCAACGAATGCGCCTTGAGTCAATCGTTCACTGGGCCGCGGCAGGCTTGACCATGTCTGGCTTCAACGACGCATTTGCCCCGAATGCTTATCGCCTCACGTCGCCTCTACGGGAGGTGTACTACGCCCTCGCGCTGCGGTTGGATGGCAAGGCGGACACCGGACGAGTCGTTAGCCAGGATGATCATGTAGCCATCGTCAGCCTCCTCAACCGCATTGGATTCCTGTACGCGATGCCGTGGGCAGGAAGTGACCCAGGAGATGTCGCGTGGGCTCTCACGTTCATCGACTACGTCAACAGCGGTGTAAAGGCAACGGTAGAGCAGGTAATTCAACGCACTACTTCGATCTTCGAAGAATTCGATCGGGAACTCCTCGGCCAGATGGGACTGGACGCCAAGCAGGCGACCGAGATGACCATGTGGATCGCCACGGCTGTGCAAGATCGGCTCGACCGGGGTCCAGGAGGAGGTGCGATACCAACCGAAAAGCCGCGTGATCAAGCGGACTTCTCAGAGATGATGCGAAGAATCCTCGGCGTAACGCTCGACGATCTTGCGGCCCGATTCGGACCGGATGCAGCCGACGCGTTCTGGTGCGCGTTCGTGTCGAGAAGATCGCCCAGCGCACGGACTCGCTACTACACCCAGCAGAATCCGATCGAATCTTCCCCACTCATCGAGATCAAGCCCGGACTCGCGCTCGTCGTGTCGGCGAACCAGATCTTTAACGCAGTCACGTCGACTTGTTGGGAGTCAATTCGCCGGACAGATGCAGTAGACCGCGCATATAGGCGGCGCGACAAGTACGCCGAGGACAAGGCGGACGAGTTATGCAGACGCCTCGCAAATGGCAAAGCGAAGGTCTATCGCGGACCTTCCGAGAGCCCGAGCGGTGCGTATGAGCACGATCTCGTAGTCACCTGGGAGGCTTCAGTCGCGATAATCGAAGTGAAGGCGTCCCGCATCAGGGAGCCGCTCCGGGATCCAGATCGCGCCCTCCCGAGAATTCGGGATGACTTCCGTTCGGAGTCGGGCATTGAAGGAGGCATGAGACAGGCCAAGCGGGTCATCGATCGTCTTGATTCGGGTAAGCCGGTCCGAATGTATGAGAGGACCAGCGGTGCTGAAGTCGCAGTTCTCGACCCGTCAGAACTGAAGTACCGATACGCATGCGTCCTTACCTTTGAGCATTTCGGACCGCTCGAATCCAGTATGGAACTCCTGCTCGACCCGGATCTGGCCCCCCTTCGGCCCTGGGCGATGAATCTATATGACTTCGAGACGCTGATTGGTGGGTTCGAGTCTCGGGGATGGGGAGTCGCCAAGTTCTTCCGATATCTGCAGGAAAGGAAGACCGTCGCCGGAGGGCGCATATTCATCGACGAAGAGATCGAAATGGGGGGCTGGTTCCTCCGCTACGGGACATTGCAGGAGGTTATGGACATCGCCGAACGAGGAGACCGCGCAACGGTTCTCCCTGGTGCGTCTTTCGTCTTCGACGAACTGTACCTTGCCAGAAAGCAGGGGCGCAATCCTCGACGCGGGCATGACATCCCCACCTCAGAATTCCTCGTAACTGAACGAGATCGTCCGCAGATCGAGCAAGCTCTTGGCGAATTCGAACGATTCTTGCGATCGGGTGATACCTGATCCGGCCCCAAGCTCGCAGGTGGGAACCGGCCGGCTTCCGCGGTGGGCTCCTTCTCTTTTTCTGCCCTCATGCCCGCGCCCTCCCCCACCCCCCACCGAGCCCCCCATGCCCGACACCACCGCCCCGCCCCCCGCGCCACACCAGCGCCTCACCGCCCTCGTCCACGGCTTCGTCCAAAACGTCGGCTACCGCGACTTCTGCCGCCGCCAGGCCTATCGCCTGAGCCCAACCGACCTGAGCGGCTACGCCCGCAACCTCTCCAGCGGCTCCACCGTCGAAGTTGTCGCCGAGGGCCCCCGCCAGCTCCTCGACTCCCTCCTCCAACAGCTCCACCAAGGCCCCGGCATGGCCCGCGTCTCCAGCATCGACGCCACCTGGAGCACCGCCACCCACGAGTTCGACCGCTTCACCACCCGCTACTGACATCCGCCCTCAACGCACCAACTGCCTTCCGGCTCCCCCTCCCGCCCCCCTCTCCCCCCAGGGAAGCGCGCCCGCCCCTCCGGCTCCCTTCAGGGGCTGGGGGAGAGAGCAAGCGTGCAACAGAAAGAAACCTCTGATCCCTCCTCTCCGCAGGAATGGGCGAGGGGCCGAGGGGGTGAGGCGTGAGCAGTGACCCAGTACCATCGACCCAACCCACCACCTCCACCAACCACACTGAAGCGGAGACCCCATAGAATACACCATCGACCACGGCCCCTCCTACGCCCTCGGCGTCATCCAGCTCAGCGGCGGCGAGCGCATCCAAGCTGAGGCTGGCGCAATGGTTAGCATGTCCGACTCCGTGTCCATGAAGACCGAAGTCAAGGGCGGCCTCATGAAAGGCCTCAAACGCTCCGTCCTCGGCGGCGAGAGCTTCTTCATCAACACCTTCGAAGCCTCCGGCGAAGGCGGCGAAGTCACCGTCGCCCCCGCCCTCCCCGGCGACATCGTCGCCCTCGAAATGACCGGGCAGCCCCTCCTCATCCAGTCCGGCTCCTTCCTCGCCGCCACCACTGGCGTCGACATCGACAGCAAATGGGGCGGCTCCAAGACCTTCTTCTCGCGTGAGGGCCTTTTCATGCTCAAGGCCACCGGCACCGGCACCATCTTCGTCTCCAGCTACGGCGCCATCCGCCTCATCGAACTGGGCGCCGGCCAGAAATACACCGTCGACACCGGCCACATGGTCGCCTTCGACGACACCGTCTCCTACAACGTCGGCAAATCCGGCGGCTGGAAATCCACCCTCTTCAGCGGCGAAGGCCTCGTCGCCAAACTCGAAGGCCCCGGCCGCTTCTACATGCAGACCCGCGCCCCTGACAGCTTCATCGCCTGGCTCGCCCCCAAACTCCCCGGCAACCGCGAGTAACCTCGAATGGACTCGCGGCTGCGGCTACAGCCCGACCTGCCTGTTCCAGTCGTTCACGTACATATAAAGTCGCTGGAACTCACCCGGCAGAAGTGCTCGGTTGTGCGCGATGAAATTCCGGGCCTGCTCCATCTCAAGTAGCCGCTGCTTCAGCCAGATCTGCGATGGGATGAGATCCTCGAAGTGCTCCCAGTTCGACGTGATGATCGATTCGAGATGCCCAAAGTCGACGAACGCGACAGGATGCCCCTTCGAACCCTCTAGCCAGGATTCGTCGACCGCGGTCTTATGCCGACTCTCAGCGGAGTCCTTCACCTTCTTCGGAACGCATTCCAGCCACCACGATGCCCCAGATTTCTCCGTCAGGCGGTCGTTGATGAGATCGCGCACGGAGTTCTCGAAGCAGTAGACGAGCGCGTACAGCCGCGCCATCTCGAGCGCTTCGGTTCTGAGGCCCAATCCGAATCGCTCGAGTTCTGCATCGAGCAACCGGGCCTCTTCTTGAGCCGCCGAGTCGGACCCGATCTGCACCCCCGAACGTCGAAGTTCGGCCGCCTCAGCCTCGAACATCAAGGCTCGGAAGAGGAAGTCGCTCAGCGGCGGCTCACGTTCGTTAGCCAAGGACGTTATCCCGTAGAGACTTGAAGATCGCGTTATACACCTCAACATCGCGGGTCGCCGGCAGGTGGATCTGGATGTTGTAGTGCAGCGTCGCCTGACCCTTGTGGCGCTCTTCGTCTTCTTGACCTGACTCCTCGGGCTCCGGCGTCTCCAGGTCTGTCGGCGGAGATGGTGTCGCGGTCCCGCTCGGGAGTTCCGTAAGCTCCAAGAGCGCGAAAAATGTCGTCGCCATCCGGGACGCCAGGTCATCCTTCACGTTATGCACGGACTTGAACTTGCCTTCAATCGCCGTCCGCTGATCCGGCGTTGGGGTCTCGTTGATAAGGAAGAGATCCCCGTACGTCTCACGGAGCGCCTCGCCAAGAACTGCCTGCGAACGCGACGCATCGCGATATGCGTGATACCTGGGGGTTGGCGAACCATCACCTGTCAGGAAGCCCAATTCCTTGAGGATGGGGATGAACGGCTGGTCATTGCTGCTCTTAAATCCCAGATCCTTGAGATGCGAGAGAGTGAACTTCTCCGGCGCCGAGCCCTCAACGATCTTCTGCAAGATGCCCGGAATGTTCTTATTCGACGCCAGGTAGCGCCTCGTCAAAGCCAGCAGTTCCATCCTCCAGCAACGACAGTGTCCGAGGCAGTGTAGCGAACGTTTGTTCGCAGCGCATCTCCTGTCTCCTGACCCGCGATTCTGCCCCCCTCCCCCCCCCCGATACCCTGCCCTGCACCGACCCCCCCCCCCCGCCGACCTCGAAAGACCCCCCGTGCCCATCCCCCGCGACCGATCCGAAGCCGCCGCCATGCTCGGCGTCCCCCCCGACGCCCCCGACGACCAAATCACCGACCGCTACCGCACCCTCGCCCACATCTTCCACCCCGACCGCAACCCAGACGCCCCCGACGCCGGCGCCCGCATGCAAGAACTCAACATCGCCCGCGACCTCCTGCTCCAGCACCGCGCCGAATCCGCCGTCATCACCCTCGACACCGAAGCGACCTCCGGCCTCAGCCGCACCGACAACCAACGCATCGCCACCGTCATGCACGAAATGCCCTACGGCGTCTACTTCCTCGGCACCCAGCGCCAAGGTGACCCCTCCGGCATGATCGCCGACTGGGTCCTGCAAGTCTCCTTCAAACCCCGCCTCGTCCTCACCGCCATGGAGCACGACTCCTACAGCCTCGCCAGCATCCAAGAGAACCGCGCCCTCAGCATCGCCCTCCTCGCTGAAGACTGCTTCGAACTCGCCTCCCGCTTCCTCCAGCCCCGCGACCCCGCCAAAATCCGCGGCCGCTCCCGTGCCGACCAACTGCGCGACAAACTCGCCGGCGCCGACTACTGGACCACCGAGTCCGGCTGCCCCGTCCTCCACGAAGCCCTCACCTGGCTCTCCTGCCAAGCCGAGCAATTCATCCCCGCCGGCGACCACATGCTCGTCGTCTCCCGCGTGCTTGATGGCGGACACCAACGCCAAGGCGAGCCGCTCACCTCACGCAACACCGGCTGGAACTACAGCGGCTGAGCCGCCAATCGGATCGGGGCTAGCTCCCCGCCAGCGCGTCCGTGATGGTCGTCCCCGCGGTATCGCTCGCGCTCCCCGTGATCACCGCCACCGCCACAGCCAGCGGCAGCACAACAACCGCCACCCCCAGGACCAACGCCAACACCGTCAGCCCGGCCTCATCCGTCGCCAACCGCCGCGTCTCCGCGCGCGCCCAGACCTCCAACACCCCACGCTGCCCCGCGCCACACAGTCGACCAATCATCGCATCCACCCCCATGCTGCACCCGCCCGACGGCCCGCCCTTACGGGCGCGTCCGCGCACGCTGCCGCGACGTCGTTCGACATCAGCTGATCATCGGCCGATCGGCAGGGAACCTACAGGCAGCACCCCGCGTTTAGCGACTGGGACACCAGTCCCCGAACGCCGAGTTATGCCGCCTCGCCCCGTCGATCGACCACCGCGGGCCCCCTAAGGTCTGATCGGAGCGAGCGCATCACAGCTCCCCCCTCCAAGGAGACATCCCGCATGCGTGCTGCCATCCGCTCGAGACGCCTCCTCTGGCTACTCCTCGGTATTGCGATCATCGCCAGCCTCGCCGTCGCCGGCGAAATCCGCGGCAGCCAGGCCGGCGCCCAAGCGCCCCTCGTCCACAGCCAAGACCTGCCCCCCGGTCCCAGCCTCGTCGGCTGGGTCGGCCTCCCCACCACCTCCACCGCCATCCTCGCCGCACACCCGGAGATCAACGCCATCTGGTGGCTCGACCCCGCCGACGACGCCTGGATCCTCGACGCCCCCGCCCTGCCCCCCGTCCTCCGCCCCACCATCCCCTTCGACCGCGGCGACGGCTTCCTCGCCATCGTCGGCCGCGCCAACCGGCTCCACCAGCCCCTCCAGATCGTCTCCGCCGGCGCCGCCTGCCCCCCCAACCCCAGCCCCACCGCCAGCGACGGTCCGCCCGCCATCACCATCACCACCCCACTCGCCGGATCCGCACTCGGCGCCCCGCTCACCATCACCAGCCTCGCCGGCACCTTCGAAGCCAACGTCCAAGCCCGCCTGCTCGTCGACGGCGCCGAAATCGCCTTCACCTTCGGCACCGCCGCAGAGGCCTTCGTCCTCAGCCCCTACACCCTCGAACTCCCCTTCAGCGTCGCCGCCCCCACCCCCGCCTGCCTCCAAGCCTTCACCGACGACGCCCGCGACGGCGCCCGCATCCTCATCGTCCAAATCCCCCTCATCCTCGTCCCCTAGCACCCGCCTCAGATCACCGACGCGCCCACGCACACCTTGATCGGCGCGCCAACCGCCTCCGCGTACAGGCAATGATACGGCTTCACCTCCAGCGGGCACGCCGCATGGCCGCAGTACAACGACTCCCCCCCCCCGCTCCCACCGCCGCCAACCGCGTCAGACACCGTCCGAAGAGCACCGTGTCCTGATCCTCCACCGGCGCGTACCTACTGATCACATCCCCGCAGTGCACGCAAGTAATCGTCACGAATCCCCCAATACGCACAGTCTTCCTCCTCCCAGCGCCTCACGCCTCCGGTCCCCACCGGAGATCGCCCCCGGCCGCGTCCGCGCGAACGGCCCCGGTCTCCGGACCGACCCTGTTCGTCCTGAGCGGACCAGCCCGTTCGTCCCGAGCGGAGTCGAGGGACCCGCCCCACCTCCCGTTCGTCCCGCGCCCCCACCCATCCAGTCGCCGCACCTCTCCCCCGTCGCCCCGCACCCCGCCCCCGTTCGTCCCGAGCGCAGCCTGTCCCCAGCCCGTCCAGCGGTCGAGGGATACGAAACGGCTCCCCCACGACCGCCCGCGCGGACCGCGCCCCGAACCACGCCGGGTGTTCGCGCCCCCGCCGCACGCATACGCTTCCCCCTCCGACAACCCCTTTATTGCACCCCTCCACCACATCCGCTAATCTGGTACCTCAGTCACCTCGTACGCGGGCACACGCTCACCCATCGAATCAGCCTCCTCCCCGTCCACCACGACCGACATCCCCCTCCACCCGTGCACATCCCCGGTCCCCCGGTCCCCCGAATGACCCCAAGCGCGACCCCTGATCCCACACCATCCCCAGCGTTCATCGACGATCCCCCACGACCGCCACCCCCGCATACCTGCCAACGCACGTTTCCCGTCCACGCCCGTCCGTCACACCCCTCGCAACGCGTAGCGTTGGGCACTCATGCCCAGCCTCCTCTCCCCCCTTGGGGGAGAGGACAGAGGTGAGGGGGTTCCAAAACTCAGTCCTCCGGCTGCTCCCAGTCCACCATCAGCACCTCCACCTCTTCCCCCACCGACACCCGATCCCGCTCCGCCGGACACACCGCATACCCATTCGCATACGCCATCGACGTCAGCACCCCCGACCCTTGCGGCCCCGTCAGCCGTGCATGCCAGCGCCCGTCGTCCTCGCGCGACACGATCGCCCGCGCGTACACCCGACGCCCGTCCGTATTCACAATCGCCTCATCCGCCACCGCCGTGATCATCGGTCGCGACTGCACCACCCGCCCCTGCATCTTCAGCAGCGCCGGCCGTCCGAACAGCTCGAACGCCAGCAACGACGACACCGGATTCCCCGGCAACCCAATATGCGGCACCCGCCGCCCATCGCCCGACCTGAAATGCCCGAACGCCAGCGGCTTCCCCGGCTTCATCCGCACCGTCCAGAAGCGCACCGCCCCCTCACGGGCCAGCACCTCCTTCACCACATCGAAGTCCCCTCGCGACACCCCCGCTGACGTCACCACCATGTCCGCGCCCCCCGCCTCCAGCGGCCCAACCGCCGCATGAATCTTCGCCGTCAACGCCTCCACCGTGTCCCGCGCAATGCCCGCCGGCGCCGGCTCCCCCCCGTACTCCTCCACCAGCGCCGCCAGCCCGTACGAATTGCTGTCGAAAATCTTGCCGGGTGGAAGGCCCTCCCCCGGCGGCACATCGCCGGGCGCAAGCAACTCGTCCCCCGTCGACAAGATCGCCACCCTCGGCCGACGCACCACCAGCACCTCCGCGATCCCCATCGACGCCAGCACCGCGATCTCCGCCCCCCGCAGCAGCAGCCCCCGCGTCAGAATCGTCGCCCCCTGCCGTACATCCTCCCCCCGCCGACGGATGTTCGCCCCCAGGCGCGCCCCTTGTAACACCTGCACCGCCGCGTGCGCCGCGTGCGCCTGCCCCGGCGCACGCAGGCCAGACTCGTCCGTCTCCTCGAACGGCACAATCGCATCCGCACCGTCCGGCATCGGCGCACCCGTCATGATCCGCACCGCCTCCCCCGCCCCCACCGACCCCGCGTACAAATAGCCCGCCGCCAGCTCCCCGATCACCCGCAGCCCCACCGGCGACTCCGCCGCCGCCCCCTCCGTATCCGCCGACCGCACCGCGTAGCCGTCCATCGCCGTGTTGTCGTGTGGCGGAATATCGAACGGCGCAACAATGTCTTCCGCCAGCACCTGGCCCGCCGCCTCCCGCAACGACCGCCGCACCGCCGGCATCTCCTCCACCAGCTCCAGGATCCGCGCCAGCGCCTCCTCCACCGGCAGCATGTCGGCCGCCCATCCGGGCGCAGCCGTCTCCGCGGAACGCTCCCGGGAACCACCCCCCTGCTCGGCCTGGCCCATCAGGCGCGCCTCCCCCGGTCAATCCAATCGAGTCCAGTCCGTCGCTCGTCCCAGCCGTCCCAGTCGAGCACCGTCTCCTCGACGAGCCCCTAGTCGAGAACCGCTAGTCGAGAACCAGCGTTAGGCACGTCGTCGTGCGCTTCACCCCCGTGATCGTCTGGATCGCCTCCGCGATGCAGCTGCCCAGCTTGTTGAGATCATCCGCCTGGAGCTGGGCGATCACATCGAACGGCCCCGTCACCGTATCCACCTGCGTCACCGTCGCATCCTTGTGGTGAATATCCTTGAGGTGGTCCGCGACGGCCTTCGCCGTTCCCACCTCGGTCTCAATCAAGACGTAGCTCTTGACGGCCATGGTGACGGTCACTCCTTCTCGTACCGGCTGGATGGTTCGCCGCGGGGCAGGGCTTGCCGCGCAAGCGGGCTCGCGATCGGCGCGAGTGTAGCAGCGGCCCTCCCTCCAACGGGCCCCCCGCATTGCTCTCCACATTCCCGCTAAGTACGGTGACCGCCATGGCCCTCCCTGACCTTGCCGCCATCGAATCCGACGCCCGTCGCGACTTGGCCGCCGCCGCCGACGCGCCCGCCCTCGACGACTGGCGCACACGCTATCTCGGCCGCAAGGGCATCCTCACCGCCCTCCTGCGCGGCCTGAGCGATCTGCCCCAAGCGGACCGCCCCGCCATTGGCCAGGGCGCAAACCAACTCAAGCGCGCGCTCGAAGCCGCCCTCACCGAACGCCAGCAGGAACGGCGCCGGGCCGAAACCGAAGCCCAAGCCCCAGCCGCAACCTCCATCGACGTCACCCTGCCCGCGCGTCCCCACCCCCAAGGCCAGCTCCACCCCGTCACACTCACCCGCCGCGCCATGGAGCGCGTCTTCCGCGAGATGGGCTTCGACGTCGTCGAGGGGCCCGAAGTCGAATGGGACACCTACAACTTCGACCGCCTCCGCGTCCCCCGCGACCACCCCGCCCGCGACATGTGGGACACCATCTGGATCGACCCCGAATCACCGGAAGACCCCGCCGCCCCCCTCGCCCAGCCCGCCCCCCGCCGCCTCCTCCGCACCCACACCTCACCCATGCAGATCCGCTACCTGGAGGCCCACCAGCCCCCGATCCGCGTCGTCGTCCCCGGCACCTGCTACCGCTACGAAGCCACCGACGCCGCCCACGAATGGATGCTCACCCAGATCGAAGGCCTCGTCATCGACGAGAACATCTCCTTCCCCCACCTCAAAGGCACCCTGGAATCGTTCGTCCATCGCTTCCTCGGCCCCGGCCTCGAGACCCGCTTCCGCTGCGACTACTTCCCCTTCGTCGAACCCGGCGCGGAACTCTCCATTCGCTGGGGCGACCGCTGGCTGGAAATGCTCGGCGCCGGCATGGTCCACCCCGAAATCATCGAGGCCGCCGGCCTCGACCCAGAGCGCTATACCGGCTTCGCCTTCGGCATGGGCGTCGAGCGCTTCGCCATGCTCCGCTACGGCATCGAAGATATCCGCAACTTCTACCAAAACGACCTCCGCTTCCTCCAGCAGTTCCGGGGCGTCTCGTGAAAGTCCCCCTCTCCTGGCTCGCCGACTACGCAGACCTCACCCTCCCCGTCGACGACCTCGCCCACCGACTCTCCATGGCCGGCGCCGAAGTTGAATCCATCGACCGCACCGGCGGCGATTGGGGCGACACCGTCTGCGTCGGTCTCGTCACCGCCCTCGAGCCCCACCCCAACGCCGACCGCCTCCGCCTCGCCACCGTCGACTACGGCGGCGACGCCCCCCAGACCGTCGTCTGCGGCGCCCCCAACGTCGCCCTCGGACAGAAAATCGCCTTCGCCCTCGAAGGCGCTGAACTCATCGACGCCCACGCCGGCGGCACGCGCAGACTCAAGAAGTCCAAAATCCGCGGCGTCGAATCAGCCGGCATGGTCTGCTCCGAGCGAGAGCTCGGCCTCTCCGACGAACACGAAGGCATCCTCGTCCTTGACGACGCCCTCACCGTCGGCGCCCCCATCGCCGACATCCTCGGCGACACCATCCTCGACATCGCGCCCACCCCCAACCGCTCCGACCACTTCTCCGTCCTCGGCATCGCCCGCGAGGTCGCGGCCCTGACCGCCCAGACCGTCCGCGAGCCCGCCCTCGACTACCTGCAGGACGGCCCGCCCATCGCCGAGACCACCGCCGCGCAGGCCAACCTCGTCGAAATCGCCGACCCCGACCTCTGCCCGCGCTACGTCGCCACCATCATCCGCGGCATCCAAGTCCGCCCCTCGCCTGACTGGCTCCAGACACGACTCATCGCCGCCGGCCAGCGCCCCATCAACAACGTCGTCGACGTCACTAACTTCGTCATGCTTGAGATGGGCCAGCCCCTCCACGCCTTCGACTACGACCGCCTCGCCGAAGGCCGCATCATCGTCCGCCGGCCCCGCCCCGGCGAGCGCATCACCCTCCTCGACGGCAGCGACCAGAAACTGGCCCCCAACCACCTGCTCATCGCCGACGCCAACACCGGCGTCGCCCTCGCCGGCGTCATGGGCGGCGCACACTCCGAGGTCACGCCGCAGACCACCAACGTCCTCCTTGAGGCCGCCAACTTCACCGGCGCAAACACCCGGCGCACCGCCGCAGCCCTCAAACAGCGCACAGAGGCCAGCCTGCGCTTCGAGAAGGGCCTCAACCCAGAGCTCGCCGCGCAGGCCTCCGCCCGCGCCATGCGACTCCTGCTCCAGACCGGCGGCGGCACGGCCGACACGGGCATCGTCGACGCCTACCCCGGCAAGCAGCCCCGCGCGCGTGTCCAGCTCACCGCCCAACGGCTCGCCCAGATCGCCGGCGTCGACCTCCCCACGGAGACGGTCCGATCCATCCTTAGCGGCCTCGGCTTCCCCACCCAGTGGAAGCCCCCCAGCACATTCATCGCCGAAGTCCCCCCCTGGCGCACCGACATCGCCATCCCCGACGACCTCGTCGAAGAAGTCTTGCGCGTCTACGGCTACGACAACCTGCCCAGCCGCAGCCTCTCGGGCGCAATGCCGGAGCCCACCATCGACCCACGCCTCCGCCTCCGCGAAACCGCTCGCGACGCCCTCGCCGCCCTCGGCTGCGCCGAGGTCATCACCTACTCCGCCACCACCGCCGCCGCGCAGAACGCCCTCTGCGCCTTGGGCACATCCCGCGTCTGGGCAATCCCGCTCCTCAACCCCATGAGCTCCCAGCATGACCACATGCGCACCTCCCTGCGCCCCGGCGTCCTCGCCTCCTACGCCGCCAACGCCCGCTCCCGTTCCCGCCTCGACGGTCCCCTCCAACTCTTTGAGGCCGGCAAAGTCTTCCTCCCACTCGGCGCCGCACCGCTCGACGCCGCCGCTGCCCCATCCGACGAAACTGAATCCGAAGCCGCCGCTGGCCTGACCGACGGCGGCGGCCTGCCCCTGGAACGACTCGAACTCGTCCTCGCCATCGGCGGCGCACCCGCTCCCTCCCCCCACGATCCAGCCGAGCCTCCGCCGCTCGACCTCTTCCACATCAAAGCCCTCCTCGACAGCCTCGCCACCACCCTCCGTCTCCCCTTCGAGTACGCCGCCCCCCAGCCGCAGGCGCCCCAGGCGAATCAACCGTCCGACCCCGCCCTCCTCCCCGGAGTCTGCGCCATCGTCAGCGTCGTCCAGGGCGCGGGCAAGAAGGCCCGCCGCACCCCCGTCGGCGTCGTCGGTCAGCTCGACCCGGTCGTGGCCCAGCGCTTCGACATCGACGGCCCCCTCTTTCTCGCCGAGCTCGACATCGATGCCCTCGCCAAACTCGAACCGCAGCCCATCTCCAGCAGCACCCTCAGCCGCTATCCCGCCGTCACCGAAGACCTTGCCATCGTCGTCGCCGCCGACGTTCCCGCCGCGCACATCGCCGCCATCCTCACCCGCAACGCCCTCATCGAGCGCGCCGACCTCTTCGACACCTACACCGGCCCCCAAGTCGCCGCGGGCAAGAAATCGCTCGCCTACGCCATCGCCTACCGCGCCCCCGATCGCACCCTCACCGACGCCGACGTCCTCAAGCTGCGCGGCAGCATCATCAAACAGCTCCAGCGGGAGCTCCAAGCCACCATCCGCGAGGGCTAGCCCCTCCCCACATCCGGAGCCCCTCCTCAACCCGTCCATCCTGAGGATCTCCTGAGCGACGCCCGTCCTGAGCCAGCCCGCCCCGCCGCGAACGGCGACACCCTCTCCGGTCCCCCTCTCCATCGGTTCAGATGGAGAGGGGGCCAGGGGGTGAGGTCGCATCCGGCGCAGATCGCCCAACCGCCCGCGAACGGCGACGCCCTCTCCGCTCCCCCGCCATCGGTTCAGATCGAGACGGGGCCCGGGGGTGAGGCCCAGCCTCCCTCGCTCATCCTGAGCCTGTCGACACCCTCTCCGCTCCCCCCTCTCCATCGGTTCAGATGGAGAGGGGGCCAGGGGGTGAGGTCGCATCCGCAGCAGCTCGCCCGACCCCCCGCGGGCGCGCGACACCCCTCCGCTCCCCCCTTCTCCATGCACTCGATCGAAAGGGGGCCACCACCACCCCTGAGCCGTACAGTGGGCGGACACCATGCCCACCCAACCCACATGCGACACCTGCGGCGACCCCTTCGCCGTCCCCGACGCCCAAGCCCAGCGCTTCCCGGGCTGGACCCCCAAACAGTGCCCCGCCTGCTTCCGCAAGAAATCCCCAGCGAAGTCACGCAGCAAATCCAGCCGGCCGGGCAAGCCCCGCACCGGAAGCGCATCGCTCGAAGCCGACCTCACCACCGCCGAAGTTCTCGCCCGCTACACCGACGGCCCCACCACCGGCCTCTTCACCGACGGCGCCTGCACCGGCAACCCCGGCCCTGGCGGCTGGGGCGCCGTCTACGTCCTCGACGGCGAAGTCATCGAGCAGCGCCACGGCCACGACCCGGACACCACCAACAACCGCATGGAACTCCAGGCCGTCATCGAAGCCATCCACATGGCGCCCTCCGGCCGTCCCCTCACGCTGTATTCAGACAGCCAACTCGTCGTCAACACGCTCACCCAATGGGCTGCCGCCTGGGAGAAGCGCGGCTGGCGTCGCAAGCAGGGCCCCGTCGAAAACCTTGACCTCGTCCAGCCCGCCTATGCCCTCGCCCGCGCCAACCCGGACATCGCCATCACCTGGTTGCGTGGCCACAGCGGATCGCGCTGGAACGAATACGCCGACGCCCTCGCCACCGCTTTCCGCCGCCCGACCCTCTAACCCACCGATCCATCCCCCAACACCCGATCCCCCCCCCCCCCCCCCCCCCACCCCCCCCCCCCCCCCCCCCGCGGGGACATCCACCTCCCCCCCCCCCCCCCCCCCCCCCCCCCCCCCCCCCAAAGGCCCCCCCCCTCTGGGGGGGGGGGGGGGGGGACTTTCATTCCTCCCGGCCGGGCCCGTATTGCCCCCCCCCCTTCCCACCGCTCCCGCGCGACTTGCTGCTCTACCTGCTG
>QGNQ01000053.1 GCA_003228175.2 Chloroflexota bacterium | reverse complement strand
CTCGGCTACCGGCCCCCCGCTCCAGAATCCCAAGAGATCAGACCGCCCCACTCCGCCCTGTGGGCAGACCGGAGGCTCCCGGCACTAACTTAACGACTGGTACAACGATCGGGGGCAGGTCAACGGAGCGGGAGCAGAAGCTCGCGCTCCCCTTCCTCGCCCGTGTGGGAATGCCGGTCATCAACGGGCTGCGCGGCGCCGTGCGTCGTGTACTCCCGACATCGATCGCGAAGGATCTGGATCGGCGCCTGCAGATCGCGGGGGAGCCCGTCAGCCTGTTCGGCTTCATGTCGATCCAGTTCGTCACGATCGCCGTCGCGATCATGCTCTTCGTGGGCGCCCTCATGGCGGGCCTGGCGGGTATGCAGGCGATTATGGCGCTGGTCTTCGCTGCGCTGGTGTCCGGCGGACCCATCCTCTGGCTGGATTCAGCGGCGAACTCCCGTCGCAAGGCCGTGCTGCGCGAACTGCCGAACTCGGTGGACCTGATCGTCACGATGGTCGAGGCGGGGATGAGCATCGACGCGGCGCTGTGGCGCGTGGCGCAGGACACCGAAGGACCGATGTCGGACGAGCTCACCTTCACGATGCGAGAGATCACGCTAGGGCGCGACCGTCGCGAGGCGATGATGGATCTCGCCACGCGCGCCGACGTCAGCGAGCTACGCACCTTCGTCCAGGCGATCGTGCACGCGCAGACCACCGGTGTGCCGCTGGGACAGGTGTTGCGTACGCAGTCCGAGGAGATCCGCGTGCAGAAGCGACAGCGGGCGGAGCTGGCGGCCGCGAAGGCGCCCGTCAAAGTGCTCATGCTGATGTTGTTCTTCGTGATGCCCAGCTTGTTGATCGTGCTGCTGGGGCCGGCCTTCATGCGCTTGGGCAGCTCCACCTAGCGCGACCCCGGACGCTTAGAGCGACCTCGCGATGGCGACGCCGATCGTGCCCGCGGCCAGGTACGGCCCGTAGGGCACGCGCGAGCGCAACGTCCAGCGCCCGGCGACGATCATCGGGACCGCGACGACCGCCACCAAGAGCGGCCCCAGCGCAAGGGCATACAGCGCATCCGGCAAGCCCAGCGCCGCCCCAAGAACCGGCGCGAGTTTGACATCGCCGCCGCCCAGCACGCCGGGCGCGGCGACGAAGTAGATCAGCGCGAAGAGCGCGAACGCGGCGAGACCGCCGGCCAACGCATTGAGGTAGCCGTCAGCCGGAAGCAGAGGGGCGGCCGCCAGGGCCACAGCGATACCGGGGTAGACGAGCAGGTTGGGCAGTCGTCGGGTGCGGAGATCGATGATCGCCAGTGCGCCCAAGTAGGCGATCAGACACCCAAGGGCGATCGCTTCGCCAAGAGACATGCATCACCACCACCGCTCGCCTCGCGAGCGCCCGAGCCGCCTGGTTCATCTTGCGACTCCCAAGCGCTACGGGCGATCCACACCCAGGACCTCACCGACAGTCCACGAGTCAGCGGCGCAGAAGGCTGACATCGTTGGCCGCGGGCCGCAGAGCGGCGTGGAGGTCTGCGGCGATCGCCTCCACCAACGACACTCCGTCCGCCAGGGTCTCATGATCGGCGCTCAGCACGACGACGACGTAGTCCGGATTGCCGTCCGGGTCCAGCACATAGCCGGCGCTGTGCACCAGCCAGCCATCGCTATTGGGGTACCAGCCATTCTTCAACCCGACCCTGGGGCCCTCCGGCGGCAGCCCGTCCGAGATACCCCAGCGCTGCACGGCGGCAACGCCGTCCAGCAGGCGCATCGCGCCGTCACGAACGGCGGGCGAGAGCGTGTCGCCCTGCACAATCGCTTGGAACAACCGCGCGACCGCTTCAGCGTTGCCGGTCCCACCGCCCCAATTGTCGTTGATGAAAAGGAACCCGTGCGAGATGCCGAGATCGGCCAACAGCTCCCGGGCCATGCCCCCCACTCGGTCCCAGACGACGTTCGTCGCGTCGTTGTCGCTCCACTGGATCATCAACTGCAAGAGCAACTGGTCCTGCTCCGAGATCGATCGTTGCTGGCGTTCCGCATCCCGCAGCAGCGCAAGCATCAGCGGCACCTTGGCGACGCTCGCGAGGTCGAAGTACGCGTCGCCCTGGTGCGTGAAGACGAGGTCGCGACGCAGGTCGATCGCGACGATCGCGACGTTGTTCTCAATCGCCAACAGCCGATCGACCACCCCGGGCGCGAGATTCTGCAGCGGTTGTGCCCAAGCGATCGGCGTCGCGGGGGCAGCAACGGGCGCTCCGGCCCTGTCGTCAGCGCCCGGGTCATCAGAATCCGCGTCAT
Organism: Chloroflexota bacterium; assembly: GCA_003228175.2. Lineage (GTDB taxonomy): Bacteria > Chloroflexota > Dehalococcoidia > Bin125 > Bin125 > TK10-74A. The sequence continues at coordinate 13,656 of QGNQ01000053.1, read as the reverse complement.
CGGAGCCGGCCGGCGCAGCGGCGGGCGCGCGTTCCCCAACAGCAGCGATCTCCGTCGTATCGGATTCTGACGCAGTATCGGCGGCGATCGGGTCGGCAGCAGGATCGGGGGGCGCAGCGCCGGATGTGACGCCATCCGGCGCCGCGGTCGCAGCGACGGACAACGGCGCAGCGGATTCGTCCGACTCGCGCTCGACCAATGCCGGAGTCGGCAGGACGCCCGCCAACACGGCCGGGGCGAACTCCGGGGTCGGCCCGTCGTCGAGCAGGAACGAAGCTCCGGCCCCCATTATCAGGGCCAGGATGGCGACAGCAAGGCCAATCGGACGCGCTTCCAGGGCTGAATCCTTGTCTTTCCGCCTTCGGGCCGCCGGAAACACCGGGCCCGCTCAAGCGCGCTCAGTTAAGAATGCTGGCCTACTCCTTCTTACCGCGTCCGAAGCGCAGACCCGCGACACCACGCAGCAGGCGCCCACCCCCGGAGAGGACGAATCCGATGCTAAGCAGCACAACCGAAAGGAGGGTCCAGATCCCCTTCACGAGCTTTCCCAGCCCGCCGAAGACGCGCGATACCGCACTCGATCCCTCTTCCTCGCTCTGCGGCTGTTGTCCTGGCTGCTGCGTTGTCATAGACCCGCCTCGCGCTTCCGCACCGTTCATCTGAGGGGCATCCGTTATGTGCAGTACCTCGCTGTGCAGGCTAGCAGGTCCGCGGACAGTCAGAGCGCAACGAGGCCCCGTCTGGCGCCAATCGCCACCGCCTCCGTGCGGCTCTCCGCCCCAAGCTTTGCGAGCGCAGCGCTGACGTGAAACTTAACGGTGTTCTCGCTGATCGCCAGGTCCAGCGCGAGGCGCTTGTTGGTCACCCCCTGCGCGAGCCGCTGCAGGACTTCCAGCTCGCGCGGTGTCAGCTCGCTCAAGGGCGACTCGCGACCGGGTCCGACGGCCGGATCAATCACACGGAGGCCCTGCGCGGTCGCCACAACCGCCGCCGCAATCGTCGGCCCAGAGGCAGCGCCGCCCAACAGCGCGACCGCACCAGCGACCGCGGGCAGACCCCGAATGTCGGTCGCCGTTGCTCCGACCACGACCAGCGCCACACCGTCGGCCGCGTCGATCAGATCCTCGATCGTGTCCGGCTCACCGGTGCGATCGACAACGATGCCGCCGGCCTCGATCGGAACGCCGCCTTCCACCAGCGCTGACAGCGAGCCCTCGGTCAGCACCGCAATGGACTCGTCTCGCAGCAGCGCGCTGAGGCCCGCGCGCGAGGCGGGCGTCGCCGCGACCACTAAGACCGTGAGCTCCATGCAACGAGCCTATCCGCGGCCGAATCTCCTCCCGCCGCGGTCGCCGTGGCGGTGGGCACGCCCCTGCTGACCCGCCGCCTCCTCCGGGCGATCGACGGGCGTGATGCTCAGCTCCTGACTCGCGCCGCCGCGGACCACAAGCACCGGCAACGCCTCGCCCACACGGCCGGGCAGCAACTCCGCCATGAGCTCATCTGTGTCCCGAATCGGCTGACCGGCCAACCCAACGATCACGTCGCCCTGCAGCAGCCCGGCCGCGTCGGACGGGGTACCCGGCTCCACGCCAGCCACCAGCAGACCGCTGCCCTGTCCTGCGAACACGCCGGGAAGCGACCCCGCGACCGCCTCCGTCAGCGCCACAGTCTGGCTGGCGACGCCGATGTAGGCGGGCCGGATCTGCCCGTCCCGCAGGAGCGCTTCGATGATCGGGCGAGCAGCCATCGTTGGGACCGTGAAGCCATCGTCCGTGGCGTACCGCGACGTGTTCATGCCCAGGATGCGACCAGATGCGTCGGCCAACGGCCCGCCGGAGAAGCCCGGGTACATGGTGGCGTCCGTGCGCAAGTAGCCCTCCACCGGAACGCCTCCGCGCGCGCGCCAGCTCCCGCCGATCGCGCGGATGATCCCGAGCGCGACTTCGTGATCGCGGCCCGGACGACCCACCGCGACGACGATCCGACCGACGGCGACATCGTCGCTCCAGTCCGTGGCATCGAGCGCGACATCCGGCACGCGCAGCACCGCGATATCGGAGCCCGCGTCGCGCCCGGCCAGCGCGGCAGCCGCCACATCGCCGTTCGGCAGACCCACGGAGATATCCTCATCGCGCTCCAACACGTGCGCCGCGGTGACGATCACGTGGGGGTCCCAGACGATGCCACTGGCCGGCAGGCGGCGTCGAGCGTCCACGCGAACGGTCGACGTGGCCGCCGCCGCGACTGCGGCTTCCAAATCGGTCGAGAGGCTACTCAGTGTGCTGCTGCGGTCGTCGGTCATGACGGTGATCCCTTCGCTGCGCTTGCGGCGTCGGGCGCCGCAAGCCAATGAGATCAGCGTGCCCGTCGGACCTGAGATCGGGATCACCCGATCGGGTAGGGGTGGCCCGTCCCTTCCGGCGGGACGGGCCACCCGTTCGGTCTCATCTTGGCGAGAGCTGCCGGCTCAGCGGCCCGCCCGACTACTCGATGGCGAAGACCACGAACACGTTGACCGTGACGGACACCTCGCCGCCGTCGATCGGACTGGGCGCGCCCCCGATATCGAACGCCGCCGCCTCCGTCACCGCGAAGGGGAATGGCTCCCCGCCGCCGCCCGACTCGCTGATGCTGGTCAGCGCTCCCAACTCGACATCGGCCAGCGCGGCCAACTCCCCCGCCTTGGCGCGGGCGTCGGCGACGGCGGCCTCACGCGCCTGCGCGAGCATCGGCCCGGTCTCATCAACGGTGAAGCGAATCCCGTTGACCGTGACCTCATCGCCGACCGCGACGATCGCTTCGTCGATCACCTCGGCGGAGCGATCGATGTCGCGGATCCGGACCATGACAGTGTTGAACACCCGGAAGCCGCGGATCTCCTGGGTCTCGCCCCGGAAATCGAACTCGGGGAAGACATTGAACTGCGTCGTGGCGATGTCGTCATCGTCGATACCGGTGGCGGCCAGGCTGTCGCGCAGACGGCCCATCGCGGTGGCGGCGTCGTCGCGGGCCTCGGCCACGGTGTCGCGGACAACGTTGACGCCGATGCCCAGGACGGCCGTGTCGGCCGGGGCGCTAACGCTGCCGGTACCGTTGACCGAGAGCGCGGGGGCGCTGTCCCCGGAATCGACGGTCACGTCTGGGCTACAGGCGATGGCCAGCAACGCCACGATCGGGATCGCAGCGACGAGCCAGCGGTGGGGATTGCGAAGCACGGACATTTGAGGCCTCCCGGTGATTCTGTGGAATCACCAGCCAGATTTCGAACCGTTCAACTCGATTGAACAGCATGACGCCAGGCCGGCGAATCAGGTTCCCACCGGAGCGCGGGCTGATCTGTGACGATCAGCCGACGGCGCCGGCCTGCCGCAGACGGGCGATGGCCACGGCGTCGAAGCCCAGGCCGCGCAGAATCTCGTCCGTGTGCTGGCCGGGGCTTGGCCCCTCCGCCCCCGGGGAGCCGGGGGTCTCGCTGAGCTTCGGGCCCACACCAACCTGGGTCTTGGGACCCGCGGGGGAGTCGACCTCCGTGATCGTTCCCCGCGCCCGGATGTGGGGGTGGTCGGCGATTTCGCCCTGCTCCAGAACCGGTGCGACGCAAACATCGAACGTCTCCAGCGCGGCCACCCACTCGTCGCGCGGCTTCGATGCGAAGCGATCGCTGAGCGCCTCGCGCAGCGCCGGGTAGCGCTCCTCCGTGAACTGCGCGTCAAGGAACTCCTCCAGCCCCATTGCATGGCAGAGGTTGGCGTAGAAGTGCGTCTCCAGGCAGGCGACGGAGATCCAGCGGTCGTCGGCGCAGCGGTAGGTGTCGTAGTGGGGGACCCCACCGTTGAGGAAGTATTTGCGGTGCTCGACATCCTCGTTGTGCTCGAACTTGTCCATCAATGTGGCCGTGAGCAGCGAGAGCACGCCATCACTCATCGCCATATCCACGTGCTGGCCCCGGCCGGTCCGGTCGCGAGCGAGCAACGCCATACAGATACCCAGGCAGGTGTAGAGCCCGCCCCCCGCGAAGTCCGCCAGGATGTTGAGCGGGATGAAGGGGCGGCCGCCTTCGCCGAAGAAGAAGCCCAACGCACCGCCCATCGCGATGTAGTTCAGGTCGTGCCCTGGCTTATCGCGATAGGGGCCCGTCTGCCCGTAGCCCGTCAGCGAGGCGTAGACCAGGCGGGGGTTGAGCGCCGAGAGCTCGGCGTAGCCCACGCCCAAACGATCGCAGACGCCGGGCCGAAACGACTCCAGGAACACATCGGCGTCCTTCGCCAGCGATTGCACGATGGCGCGTCCATCGTCGGTCTTGAGGTTGACGGCGATATCGCGATTGCCGCGATGCGTGGAGAGGCCAGCGGTGCGACCGAGCCGGGAGGCGGCGCCGATCAGGCCCGGCCCGCTCACCGGCGCGACCCCGCGGCGGGTGCCAGGCACGGCGCTCACGCGCGTCACCTGCGCACCAAAGTCGCCCAGAATCATCGAGGCGTAGGCGCCAATGCCAGAGACGTCGACGACCTTGATGCCGTCCAGCGCGGTCGTCATGCGGCCTCCTTCATGCCGCTCAGAACGGCGGCTCGATGCCTAGATCGATGAATTTCTGGCGCAGGACCTGGCGGGTGTGATTGTTGATGCGTTCGATCGCGTCCCACTCGTAGCCCAGCTCCAGGAGGACCTCCTCCGTGTGCTGGCCGAGCTCGGGCGGGGGGCCCTTGATCGACGCCGGCGTCTCGCTGAGCTTGATCAGCGGACCGATCACCTTCTTCTTGCCCGCCGCCTGGATCTCCATCTCCTCGATGTAGCCGTTGGCAGCGGCCTGCGGATCATCAAGCACGTCCTGATGGGTGGCGACGCGGTTGTAGATGATGTCGGGGTGCGCATCGAGGAAGCCCACCCACTCCTCGAGGGTCCTGCTGGCGAAGGCGCGCTCCATGTGGGGACGGACCTCGCGAGCCACCGAGCCTTCGGCGTCGTTGCCCATGCCCATGCGTTTGGCGACAGCATTCCAGCGCTCGTCGGTCCCGACCTCGGACACCCCGCCGAAGTCGCAGAACGCCTGCCAGGACTCCTCACTCTTCGCGAAGGCATGGAAGATCGGCTGTCCATCGGCCGTCTGGTAGACGCCGTAGGTGCCGGGAATGTTGGGGTGATGGCGACCGTCGCGCTTGAGTGCGCCGCCGTTCAGGGAGGCCTGTTGAATCTCCCAGGCCTGCAGCCAGATCTGCGCGCCGTACGAGGAGACGTTGACCTTCTGGCCAATGCCGTGGCGCTCACGGGCGACCAGGGCCGTCATCGTGGCGAGCGCGAACTGCATCGCCCCGGCCATGTCCGCCAACACGACGCCGGGCAGGAAGGGCGCGCCATCTCGCGAGCCGGTCATGGCAATCAGGCCGCCGCGGGCCATCCCGGCTCCATCGACCATGCCCTTGTCGGCGTCCGGGCCCAGATGGCCGAAGCCGTTGACGGCCGCGTAGATCAGGGTCCCGTTGATCTTGCGTAGCGCCTCGTAGCCGAAGCCCATGCGCTCCAGAGCCGACTCGCGAAAGTTCGTGATGAACGCGTCGGCGCCGGCGATCAGCTTGTAGATCGCCTCGCGGCCCTCGTCCGATTTCGCGTCGAGCGAAACCGAGCGCTTGCCCCGGTTGGAGTGAATGAACTGGGCCCCAAAGGTGCCTTCCGGCGTGTAGTTGTCGACTCCGCGGTGGTAGCGCGCGGCGTCGCCCTCCGGCGGTTCAACCTTGATCACCTCCGCGCCCATATCGCGCAGGAAGCCGCCGGCGGCGGGGCCCTGCAGGGCGCCGGCCATCTCAATGATGCGGATACCAGTCAGTGGTTCGACCACGCGCTCATCCTCTCCGAATCAATCAGGGGCGGAAGCCCACACGCGACTTCTTGCCACGGTCCTGCTCCAGCGTGCGATAGGCCATCTCAACGAAACGCTGCAAATATTGGCGCGTTTCCACTGGGTCAATAATCTCCTCCACTCCGCCCGCTTCCGCAGTGCGGAAGACGTTGCGCAGCACTTGCAGCTCCGCCTCCAACTCCTCCATGCGCGCTTGCGGATCGGCAGAGGCCTCGATGTCCTTGCGGAAGGCGGCGCTGACACCGCCCTCGATGGGGATCGAGCCGAACTCCCCGCTGGGCCAGGCGACGCGGTAGCTCAGCCGCGATGCGTCGCTCGTCGCGGCCCCGGCCATGCCGTAGCACTTGCGCACCTGCACCGTGAACGTGGGGATCGTGATGTTCTGCCAGATCCAGATCGCGCGCATGCCGGAACGCAACGTGCCGGCGCGCTCCGCCTGCTGGCCAATCATGAACCCGGGGATGTCGACGAAGTAGGCCACGGGAATGTGGAAGACATCGCAGAAATCCAAAAACCGCCCCTGCTTATCGGCCGCCCGCTGATCGAGCGCGCCACCGTGCTTGGCGGCGTTGTTGGCGATGATACCGATCGGGTGACCGTCGACGCGGGCCAGCGCGACGATTAGCGACTCGCCAAAGTCCGGGGCGATCTCGAAGAAGTCTCCGCCGTCAACACAGAGCGAAACCAGCGTCTTCATCGAGTAGGGGCGCTTGCGGTTGCTCGGGACGATGTTCGAGAGTCCGTCCTGCCAGCCATCCGGCGGCGGTTGCGCCGGCACGACCGGCGGCAGCTCCCAGACGTTGCTCGGCAGGTAGCTGAGCAGCGTGCGGATCTGGCGGAAGGCGTCCAGCTCATCCTCGGCGGCGTTGTCGACGCAGCCCGACTCGCGCGTGTGGATCGATGCGCCGCCCAGCTCCTGCTTCGTGAGGTCGTGGCCTAGCGCACGTTTGACGACCGGCGGGCCCGAGGCGAACAGCGCCGAGGTCTCCTTGACCATCACGTTGAAGTGGGACAGCAACGCGATCCCGGCAGGGCCGCCCGCGACCGACCCCAACACGGCGCAGATCAGCGGCGCCTGCTCCATGATCTGCATTGGTCGCTTGAAGACCGCGTAGTCGCTGGGCAGGTAGGTGTGGCCGCGCTCAGAGACGCCCTCAATATTGGCGCCCGCGCCATCCAGCAAGTTGATGAAGGGCAGCTTAAACTCGTAGGCGATATCGCCCAGCATGCCGCCCTTGTGCGACGGCTTGGTCGCGGAGCCGCCGCGAATCGTGAAGTCGGTCCCGGTCACGACGACGCGGCGACCGTCGATCCGCCCCAGCCCGCCAACCGTGGTCGCGGGTGTGAACTCGGCCAGCTCGCCATCGGCGTACTCGCCGTGCCCGGCCAAGCTGGCCATCTCCTCGAAGCTGCCGGGATCCAGCAGCGCATCGATGCGCTCTCGCACAGTCAACTTGCCATGTTCGTGCTGCCGCGCGACCGATTCCGGCCCGCCCATCGTCTTGGCGAGCTCCTGGCGGCGGGCGAGTTCTTGCAGTTCAGGGTCCCAGGCCATGTTGGCTCCTCCGTGGCGGCAGACTAGCGGGTGGGCGGGCAAGCGGGTGGGCGCCGAGCGGGCGTGCGGGCGGGCCTCAGGACAGGACCCCCTCGACGATCAAGGCGTTGAAGTCCGCCTCCGACATACCCAGGATCTCGCGCATGACGTACTCCGTGTGCTCACCAACCACGGGCGCACGCTGAAGGATCCGTCGCTCCTCATGCGCGTACCGGATCGGCTCACCGTCGATCGCGATCTCCCAATCGAGGTCGCTGGGCTGTCGGATACGTTGGTAATGGTCCTTGAAGCCCTCGTCCAGGTCCATCATGTCGCGCAGGTCCTCTACGGGGCTGGCCGCAATCCCGGCTGCCTGCAGCGCTTCGGCGACGGCCCAGCGATCCTGCCCGGCGGTCCACTCGGCAATGAGCGCGTCGAGCGCGTCTTCGTTCGCTTTGCGCGCCTCGTGCGTCGCAAAGTCGGGCGCCACCGCCAGTTCGGGCCGCCCGATCGCCTGTGCGAAGGCGCCCCATTCCGCATCGCCGTCCACGGCCAGCGCCACCCAGTTGTCGTCACCGCTGGTGCGGTACACGCCGTGCGGGCAGAAGTTCGGGTCGCGGTTGCCGGGCACGGGCGGTTGCTCGCCGGTGTGCATGAAGCGCATCCACTGGGCGCCCAGGAAGGCCGTCGTCGCGGAGAGCTGTGAAAGCTCGATCTCCCGCCCCTCGCCCGTGCGCTCGCGCGCTCGCAACGCCGAGAGCAGGCTGGTCACGGTCAGGTGCGGCGAGGTGAAGTCCGGGTAGGCGACGCCCATGCCACGCGGCGATCGGCCCGGGAAGCCGCCCAGGTAGTTCATCCCGGAGGCCGCCATGAGCAGGTTGCCCAGCGTGCGCCGCGGCGCCCAGGGGCTGTCGCCGCCGACGCCCGGCAGGTGCAGCACGATGATGCGCGGGTTGATCTTCTTCAGCTCTTCGTAGGGGAAGCCCATGCGGGCCAGCGAACCCGCGGAGAAGTTGTTGGCGACGATGTCCACCTTGGCGACCAGCTCGCGGATCAGCTCCTTGCCGCGCTCGGTCGTGAGATCGATCGTCACGGACCGCTTGCCCGTGTTGGCGTCGTTGAAGAGGTCCGGCAGATCCTGGTGGAAGCGGTTGCCGGGCAGCGGTTGGTTGCGCAGCGGGTCGATGCGGCTGGCCGACTCCACCTTGAGCACCTCGGCCCCGAAGTTCGCCAGAATCCGGGTACCGAACGGCCCGGCCGCGACCCAGGAGAAGTCCAGCACGCGGATGCCGCTGAGCGGCATCTCCGGCGGCAACGCGGAAGTGGCGACGCCGTTGCTCGGCGACGCCGGGACCGACGCGGGGAGGGCTGGGTCGTGCGCGCCCAATTGCGGGGCCGGCCGGATCGGCAGCGTGGACTGCACGGGGTCAACGGGGCTGCGGCTGTAGCTGAGCGTGCGCCCCAGCATGGGCGCCTCGACGTCGCGGAACTGGCCGGCCTGCGTGAAGTGCGCCGACTCCAGCATCTGCGGGAAGTTCATCGTGGGCATCGCGGCGTGGCCCCCGTCCCACAGCCCCTGCAGGAACTCATCCCGTGTGACCCGTGAGGCCAACTGCGCCGCCAGGTCCTGCAGCGGGTTTTCCAGGTACTGCCAGGCCGCCTGACCGCGCTCGTGGATCACCTCCCAGTCGTCCGGGGTGAGCCCGTGATCGATCCCGACCGCGTCCAGCAGGGGGAGGAAGGTTTCGAGTCGGAGGCCGCCAATGTTGCAGCCCACCCAGAGCCCGTCCTTGCACTGCATGGCCTGGCTGAGCGCCGGGCGCACGGGCACCTCGCCACGCCAGAGCCAGTGGTTGGGGTTGGAGGTCTGCACCAGCGCGAAGGAGGTCGCCTCCTGCATGGAGATGTCCATCCATCCGCCCGGCCGCCCCTCGGTGTGATCGCGGCCGTGCAGCGCGACCATCGAGGAGCTGGCGACCGTAATCCCCGTCATCGTGTGGGCGGGGAAGGCGGGACCGTGCGTGGGCGGGTCATCCAACTCGCCGGTCACCTGGAGCAAACCGCCCGCGGCTGAGGCCGTCAGATCGGTCGCTTTCCAGTTGCGACGCAGACCGTTCTGCCCATACGGCGACGCCGACACGTAAATAAGATGCGGATTCAGCGAGGACAGATCGTCGTAGCCGAGGCCCAAAGCCGCCAGTTCGCCCGGCGCCCGCGTCTCGATCAGCACGTCGGCGGCCGTTGCCAGGCGTCGCAACTCCGCGATCCCCTCCGGTGTCGCGAGATCCACGACACGCGACTGCTTGTTGGCGTTGAAATAGAGGTGCTGGTAGGAGCGATCCGATCCCGGGTGATCATCCACGAACGGAGCCAGATGCCGGGTTCGCACCCCGTCCGGCGGTTCGATCAGTGTCACCTGCGCGCCGAGATCGGCGAGCAGCCGACCGCCAAGCGCCGCGCGCTCGTCGGCCAGGTCAAGTACACGAACGCCGTCAAGCGGCAGGGCCTGCTCCGTGGACATTCTCACTCCTACGCCACCCGCGAACTGCGAAGGGGCGGGGACGCAGGCTAGAGGGGTGGAATCGACAGCGCCAACCCGCCCGATGAAGGCGGTATTGTCGGGCAGGAGCCCGAACGGATCGAGCCCCGACGAATGGAGGATGCACCGTGACACACCCCAAATTCGAGGCGCTGCTGTACGAGGTTAACGGCCACGTCGCCACGATCACGCTGAACCGACCGCAGGTACTCAACGCGATCAATGATTCCATGCGGCGGGAGTTGGTCGTGTCACTGCGGCACGCCGAAGCAGACGACGACGTATGGGTGATCATCATCACCGGGGCCGGCCGCGGCTTCTGCGCCGGTGCTGACCTGCGCGAGGGACGAATGATGCAAACGGCAAGGCGCGTTGCCGTCGCTCCCGAGCGGGAAGCCTACCCACCCGTGCTGCGCGAGGTGACCAAGCCGATCATCGCCGCGATCAACGGCGTCACACGCGGGGCGGGCTGCAACCTCGCCTTTGGCTGCGACTTCCGCGTCGCCAGCGAGGACGCAACCTTGGCTGTCAACTTCGTGGAGCGGGGGCTGATGGGGGAGATGGCCTCCTATTACCTGACTCGGCTGGTAGGGCTGCATCGAGCGTCCGAGATCGCGCTGCTGGGTGAAGTGTTCAGCGCCCGCGACGGCGAAGCGTGGGGATTCATCAATGTCGTCACGCCAGCGGACGGCGTCATGGCCGCCGCCCGCGACATCGCCGCGAGGCTCTGTGCGCGATCCCCACTGGCGCTGCGGTTCACCAAAAAAGCCCTGGATCGAGGTCACTTTCTTACGCCAGTGGAGTTCATGGGCCTGCAGAACTCCATGTCAGCGCAGCTACGGGAAACCGCCGATCTCTCTGAGGCGATGCTCGCCTTCCGCGAGAAACGCGCGCCGCGATTCGAGGGCCGCTGACCCCTCAGCGCGGGATGGTCAGCAGCGCGACGGCCCCTGGCGCACCACCCAGGCGGTACTCACTGGTCGCGGCGGGGATCAGCGCCGACGCATGCCGACCCAGAGTGCGTTGCGCACAGGACGTCCGGACCGTCACCTCCCCGCTCACGGTCGTGATCACCTGGCAGCCGCCGCCCGTCTCCAGGCGCAACTCATCATCGCCAATGCGGACGCGCCGCACGTCGTAGGCGTCGGAACGCAACAAAAGCTCGTTCATCGACGCCGATCCAGTCGTCGCAGGGGCAGGCGACGTGTGGCCACCGACCGCCGAGAGGTCCGTCGCGACCAGGCCGCACTCGATCGCGAGCGGCCGCGAAAGCGATTCTGAGCGGCCCCAGTCGTACAGCCGGTACGTGACGTCGGCGTGCTGCGCGACCTCATAGACGAGCAGACTGGGCCCAAGCGCGTGCACCATCCCGGGTGGCACGAAGAACACGTCGCCACGCTGCGGCGCGACGAAGCGCGCGTAGGCCCCTAAAGAGTGCGCCAGGTCCGGAGCCCGCAGGACTGCCTGGTCGAGCTCGCGCTGCAGGCCATGGATCACTCGGCTGCCCGCGTCCGCGTCAAGGATCACCCAAGCCTCGGTCATTTCCAACGAGGCGGCACACTCGGCCCGAGCGGCGACCGACTCGGGATGGACCTGCAGCGAGAGCCATTCGCCGACATCGAGAAGCTTGATCGTGATCGGGACGCAGCCCGGCCCGCGACCATGCGCGCCTTCGCCCAGCAGGCACGGGCCCAGCTGGCGGGCGACCTGGGCAAGCGGACCACAGACCCCGCGCCCGTCGCTGATCGACACATCGGGGGCGAACAGCCGCCGCTCGCCCACCGCGGCCGGGCCCATGCGCCGTCCCGCCCAGACCGTGCATCGTTCCGCGGGCGAGAGACTGAAGATCTGGCCATCGCGGAGTGGCTTCGTCATCCGCGCCCCACCTCTCCGCCATTCGAGACATCCGCGAGCGCCGCCTCGGGCGACTCCAGCTCCGGATGGGAGTGCAGCGCACGGAGCACGGCGTCGCGGATTCCTGCATACGCGGCGGCGGACCGCGCTTCCAGACGCACGCTGAGGGCGGGGCTGGTGTTCGAGGCACGAATCACGGCCCAGCCGTCGCCGAAATCAACCCGGGCCCCGTCGACCGTCAGCACGGGATGGCGGGGCCGAAAGTACGCCCCGATGGCAGCGGCGATCTCATGCTTGCGCGCGTCCGGGCAGGGAATCGTGAACTCCGGCGAGGTGACGTAGACGGGCAGATTCTCAAACAGCGCCGAGGCCGGCCCGCCACTCTCGGCGACAATGCGTGCGAGTGCGCAGGCAGCGTAGACCGCATCGTCCAGGCCAAAGTAGTCCTCCGCGAAATAGAAGTGACCGGTTCCCTCACCGGCCAGTAGGAAGGCAGGACGATCGGCGCTGGGCGCATCGCGGGAATCACGCATTCGCCGCTTGATCAGCGAGTGGCCGGTGGGGCCCATACAGACGCGGCCACCGGCTGCCTCGATCGTATCGATCGCGGTCAGCGACATCTTCACGTCCACCAGGATGCGCGCGCCGGGGCGCCGCCGCAGCAGGTCACGCGCGAGGACCGCGAGTACCGCATCGGCGTTGTGATGCATCCCCAGTTCATCGACGACAGAGAGGCGGTCGCCGTCACCGTCCCAACCGAAGCCGATGTCGGCGTGCTCCGAGAGCAGATGGGCGCCCAGAGCCGCGATGGACTCTGGGTGCGCCGGATCCAGCGGGTGGTCCGGGCAGCCGCCGTTGCTGGCGCTGTTGATCGCGGTCACCCGGGCGCCAATGCGGCGCAGCGCCGGGGGCCCAGTCAGCGTTGCCACGCCGTTGCCGGGATCGACAGCGATCCGCAGCGGGCGTAGCAGCGGGAAGCGTTGCTCCAGCAGCGCCAGGTAGGAAGCCATCGGATCGCGCCGCCGGAGACCACCCCGTCCTGTCGGCCAGTGCTCGGGCGACACGTCCTGGTCCGCGCGCGCACGCACCTCCTGGATCTCGTCGGGAGAGAGGGGGATTCCTGCTCGCTCCAGAAGCTTGAATCCGTTGTACCTCGTCGGGTTGTGGCTCGCCGTCACGCTGACCCCGCCGGCGCCCCAGTCCGCGGCCGCGTAATACAGCAGTGGGGAAGGCGCCTCCCCAATGTCGATCACATCAAGGCCGGCGCCACGGACGCCGTCGATCAGGGCGGCGTGCAGCGCCGGCGAGGTCGGGCGATTGTCCCGTCCAACCACGACGCGCCGGAGGTCGAAACGCTCCTCGATGAGGCGGCCGTAGGCGCGGCCGATGCGCTGCGCGACGGCCGGCGTGATCTCATCGGGCGCGAGCCCGCGCACGTCGTAGGCACGGAAAATATGTACGGGCAGCGGCTCCATGGGCCCTCACGGCAAGCGGACTCTGATGAACCCCGCCATCATCGGGCATCGCGATGCCTCGGACACGCTGGCCGCGCACACCCCTGGCGTCTGGGGTTCATCGGCGGCTGGCAGGGACGCGTCGCCGTGTTGGGGCAGAGTCGCTTCCCAGCACCTGGAGGCTCCCCAACAGGCCGAGGAAGACCGGATGGTCGCTGCGAACAGTACCGTGAACGAGCCCGATGCAACGATTCCCCGTGTCGCGAGCGAGTCCTTCCCGTACCCCGGTACCGATTGACCTGCCCCCTCAGAACCGGTCCAGATCCTATGAGAGGATCCGGGTCGGACGAGAGGAGTCGGCATGGCCCGCAAGCGGTACACCGCAGAGGAGATCATCGGCAAGCTGCGGCAGGCGGAG
>QGNQ01000052.1 GCA_003228175.2 Chloroflexota bacterium | reverse complement strand
GCTGGGGTGAGCCTCTTGAAGTTGCACGGCTCTCTCAATTGGATGTCATCGCACACGTCAAGGCGACCGTCTCGTCACGCGATACTCAATCCGAAGCGACCCTTGCGAATCAGCCGCCGGCCGTCCATCTCGTTGAGGCAGGACATGGCTATCTGGGGTCGTCGAAAGCGCTACCTCCAGCCGGTCATTGTTCCTCCAGTGGCAGGCAAGCGTGCCCTCATGCATGAGTCGATCGTTCCGCTTTGGGCTCAGGCGCGGTCTGCGCTCGAACAAGCGGATAGCGTCATCGTCTTCGGGTATTCCTGCCCCTCGTTGGACCTAGAAGCACGCTTGTTGATCTGCGAAGCTCTGAGGAAGGGAGATCGTGATCTTGCCGTTCTGAATCCTGATGCAGCCGTTGCAGGGATCGTGGCGGATCTGGCCGAGAGCGGCAAGGTTCGGTGGTTTCGAGACCTCCCATCCTATCTAGGCACCCCATAACCGCACCCGTACACCCGTCCGCTGGCCCCTGCACACGCGACCACCCCCTACCCCGCCGCCCGGCGCTCCCTCCGCGTCATCGCCTCACTCAAGTCGTACTGATTCTGCAGCCCCAGCCAGAACGTCGCCGGCAGTTCCAGCGCGCCATCCAGCGCCAGCGCCGTGTCGGCCGTAATGTTGCGGCGTCCCCGCACGATCTCGTTCACCAGCCGAGGCGATCGCACCATCGCCTCGGCCAGCGCGACCTGCGTCATCTCTCGCGCTTCCATCTCCTCCTGCAGCATCTCGCCGGGATGCAGTGTCGGACCCGTCGTGTACCCGCGATAAGGTCCGTAGGACTCCTGCCTCGCCATTCCCCAACCTTATCCCCCAACCCGCACACCCGTTCGACCTCCCCCCTCTCCCCCAGATAGACTCCCCTCCCGGGAGGACTGATCCAACGTGGCCGCGACCGCCCTCTACCGAAAATGGCGCCCCAAGCGCTTCGCCGACATCGTCGGCCAGGACCCCATCGTCCAGACCCTGCGCAACGCCGTCCTGCAGGACAAAATCGCCCACGCCTACCTCTTCTCCGGGCCCCGCGGCACCGGCAAGACCAGCACCGGCCGCATCCTTGCCAAAGCCATCAACCTCCCCCACGACGCCGACGGTGAGCCCGAGACCGACTCCCCCATCGCGCGCCAATTCGACGACGGCCGCCACCTCGACCTGATCGAAATCGACGCCGCCTCCAACCGTGGCATCGACGACATCCGCTCCCTGCGCGAGCGTGCCAACTACGTCCCCACCTCCGCCCGCTTCAAGGTCTACCTCATCGACGAGGCCCACCAGCTCACCTCCGCGGCGGAAGACGCCCTGCTCAAAACCCTCGAAGAGCCGCCCCCCCACGTTGTCTTCATCCTCGCCACCACCGAGCCGGAGAACCTCAAACCCACCATCCTCAGCCGCTGCCAGCGCTTCGACTTCCGACGCGTCTCCGTCGCCGACCTCGTCGGCCTCCTGCGCCACATCGCCGGCGCCGAGGGCATCACCGCCCCGGACGAGGCCCTGCAACTGCTCGCCCGCGAGGCCACCGGCTCCGCCCGCGACGCCGTCCAGCTGCTCGACCAGGTCTGGGCCACCCACGGCGACACCCTCACCCTCGACGACGTCACCGCCGGCCTCGGCCTTAGCAGCGACGCCCGCGCCCTGGAGCTCGCCCGCGCCGCCCTCGCCAAGGACCTCAAGGCCGGCCTCACCGTCATCGCCGCCGTCCAGGACGACGCCGTTGAATTGGGCCGCTTCAACAAGCAGGTCGTCCTGCACCTGCGACACGCCCTCCTGCTGCAAAGCGGAGCCGCCCAGTCGCTCGCCCTCAGCGAGCCTGAGCAAGTCGCCCTCAAAGAGCTCGCCGGCATCGGCAGCCCCCAGGACACCGCCGCCGCCCTGCGGGCCTTCGGCAGCGCCGACCTGCGCACCGATCCCTTCACCGCCCTGCCCTTAGAGCTCGCCCTCACCGGCCTCGTCTACGCCCCCAAGGTCGAAGCCGCCCCGACCCCACAGAAGCCCTCCGGCCAGAAAAGCGCCCCGTCTCGCCGCGACGCCCCGCAGCGCCGCACGGACGAGCCCGCCCCCACCTTCCGCACCCCGCCGCCTGTTCGCTCCACCCAACCGCCGCAGCAGGCGCAAGAACCGGCGGCGGCGCCTCGCCAGAAAACGGCCCCCCGCGAGAAAGTGCCCGCCCGTGAGCCCACCCCGGAAGAGCAGCTCCTCATCGACGTTCGCGCCGCGCTGAAGGAAATGGGCGGCCGCGAGCCCGTCATGCTCGCCGGTGTCCTCAACGGTTCCTGCACCGCCTCCCTCCAGGACGACACCCTCACGCTCATCTTCCCGCTCCCCATCGGGTTCCATAAGGAAAAGATCGACGAGCAGTCGGAGCTCGTCGCCCGCGCCGCCACCCAGGCCCTCGGCCGACCGATCACGCTCGTCACCACTGCCGCCGACGAAAAGCCCGCCCAGCGCAGCAAGCTCGCCGCCGCCGCCGAGGCGGAAGGTCTCAAACGCGTCGCTGCCCGTTCCGACTGAGGGTCAGTACCCTGTAACTGAGCGACGGCAGACCGTCCGTCGACCTGATCAGTATGCGAGGCGACCATGGCCAAACGCGGGGGAATGTACCGGCAACCCAACAAGGCGCGCGGACAAGGCGCGGGCGCGGGCGGCGGCATGAACACCAACATGCTCAAGCAGGCGCAGCAACTGCAAGCCCAGTTCGCCGAGGCCCAAGAAGAGCTCAAGCAGGCCAGCGTCACCGCGACCGCCGGCGGCGGCGTGATCACCGTCGAGATGGGCGGCGACCGCAAGCTGCTCAAGGTCTCCATCGACCCCGACGCCCTCGACCCGGAGGACCACGAACTCGTCGAAGACCTCTTCATGGCCGCCGTCAACGAAGCCACCGACAAACTCGAGGCCCTGCAGCAAGAACGAATGTCCGGCCTCACCGGCGGGCTCGACATTCCTGGGCTCGGCTAATCGTGGCGCCTCCCCTCGCCGCTGCGCACCGTCCACCGTCACCGCGGGCCAGCGCATGAATGACCCCGCCCGACCGACCGGCGCTAGCGCTGTCACCGCCATCCCCCTCGCCCGTCTGATCGAAGCCTTCCACCGCCTGCCTGGGATCGGACCCAAGTCGGCCCAGCGGCTCGCCTATCACGTCCTGCGCGCCCCGCAGAGCGAAGCCCAGGAGCTCGCCGACGCCCTGCTCGACGTCAAGCAGCGAATCCGCCTCTGCGGCCTCTGCCAAAACCTCACCGAGACCGACCCCTGCGGCGTCTGCCTCGACCCCGCCCGGGACCCGTCCATCGTCTGCGTCGTCGAAGAGCCGCTCGACGTCTTAGCCGTTGAGCGCGCCGCCGCCTTCCGCGGTCGCTACCACGTCCTGCACGGTCACCTCAGCCCCATGGACGGCATTGGTCCGGAGCAGATCAAGGTGCAAGAGCTCCTGGCCCGGCTCGGCGCCCCCAGCCCCAGCGACACCGCTGCCGCCAGTGCCCTCATCGAAGAAGTCATCCTCGCCACCAACCCCAACCTGGAGGGCGAAGCGACCGCCGCCTACCTGGCCCGGCTGCTCGTCCCCCTTGGCGTGCGCGTCAGCCGCATCGCCCACGGGCTGCCCATCGGCTCCGACGTCGAATACGCCGACGAGCGCACCCTCCACCAGGCGATGGAGCACCGCGTCCCCCTCGGGGACGCTGACGGCAACCGCATCTCCGTGAGCGCCCCTCCGGCTGCCGCTGCAGAGGAATCAGACCGATCGGCCCAACCCACCCCGTAAGCTGATCTCGTGCCCCAGCCCCATGTCTACCGCACCGAGGCCATCGTCCTCCGACAGCGCCCCCTCGTCGACGCCGACAAAGTCTGCGTCCTCTTCACCCCCCTACACGGCCGCATCGAAGCGGTCGCCAAAGGCGTCCGACGTACCCGCAGCCACCTCGCCGGCCACGTCGAGCCCCTCACCCGCAGCCGCTTCCTCCTCGCCAAGGCCCGCTCGCTCGACATCATCACCCAAGCCGAGACCATCGACGCCTTCCCTGCCCTCCACGACGACCTCGATCGCCTCAGCCGTGGGCTCTACGCCGCCGAACTCGTCGATCGCTTCACGGACAGCGCCGCTGACGGTACCCGCCTCTATCAGCATCTGCTGGACACCCTGCATCGGGTGGAAACCGCCGACTCGCCGGATCTGCCCCTGCGCTGGTTCGAGATGCGCCTCCTGGACGACCAGGGCTACCGGCCCCAGCTCCAGCAGTGCGTCCGCTGCGAATCCCCCCTCCGCCCCGACGGCAACGCCTTCTCCGTTCCCGCCGGAGGTGTCGCCTGTCCGGAGTGCCGCACCGGCCTGATCGGCCGTCCGCTTTCCGGACGCGCCTTCAAGTTGTTACGATTCCTCCAGACGGCGCCGTACGAGCAATCCGCGCAAGTCCGCATCGACGCGGGCCTGGGGCGGGAGCTGGAGGGCCACCTCCGCGGGGCCGTGGAACTGGCCCTGGATCAGGAGGTCCGGGCCGCCAGGTTCGTCGAAGTCGTCCGATCGACCTCGGCGGACGTACACAATGGAAAGCGAGCCGCTGCTCCCTTCGTGGAGCGGCGGGCCCAGGGAGAAGACTGACATGCCGCTCTACGAGTACCTCTGCGAGGATTGCGAAGGCATCTTTGAAGCCGTTCGCCCCATGAAGCAGGCGGAAGAGCCTGAGCCCTGCCCCGTCTGCGACACCGAGGGCCAGCGGCTCATGCCCTCCACCTTCCAAGCCTTCATCGTCCGTGGCGGCTACCCGCGTCGCATCCCAGACCGCGGCAACTTCTGGCACCTCGGCAAAGAGGTGAGCTATCTGCCCAAGAAAGCCCGCCCCGGCGAGCACCCGCAGCTGCCCTCGGAGCGACGCAAGGACCCCCTTACCCGCCAGGACCGCGTAGAGATGGTCGAGCAGAAGGTGACCGAGCGGCGCGTCAAGCGCGACGAACGCAAGGCCGCCCATGCCCGCAAGATGGAAGTCCGCAACAGCCGTAAGATTCGCAAAGTCCCCAAAGGCAAGTTCGACGTTTAGGCCCTCCATCACCCCCACCCCGGTAGCGCACCCACCAGCGCCAGCGAACAAACCCACTGCTGATGGACCGATCGTCCCTGGCCCCTAGCGCCCCTCGCGGTATTGTGACGGCGGGTGCTCCGGACGACGTTCTCCGCGTCCCGGCAGCCCATGCAACGAACTCGCGCACGATCCGGCCAGCCCTAGGAGACACAGCAGCAATGCAGCCCGCCGCAGACATCGTCCCCCCCGATCTCGCCCTCCCGGACGACGCCTACGCCATCCTCCGTAGCCGCCTGGAAGCCATCGGCTGCTTCCAGCGCCAGCCCGGCTATTACCTTCGCAAGACCGCCATCACCGCCGCCGCCCTTGGAGGCGTCGTGGCGCTCGCCGTGCTCGCGGATTCCACCCTCATCGTGCTCTTGTCCGCCATCGCTCTGGGCATCATGTCCACCCAGTTCGGACTCATCGCCCATGACGTCGCCCACAAACAGGTCTTCCGTGGCCGGCGCGCCATCGCCGGCGCCTCCCTCATCCTCGGCAACCTATTGCTCGGCATGAGTTACACCTGGTGGCGTGAGAAGCACGACCGCCACCACGCCACCCCCAATCACGTCACCCGTGACCCGGACTGCGACATCTCCCTGCTCGTGCTCGCCCCCGGTCAGCGATCGCAGCGGCCCCGCATCGTGCAGGCCGTCGTGCGCTGGCAATTCCTCTACTACTGGTTCCTGATCCCCTTCCAGGCCACCGGCATGCGCATCCACAGCACCAACCGCATCACCAAGATCCGCAGCCCCCTGGCCTTCTTGGAAGCCGCCGGCCTCCTGGGCCACGTTGCCCTCTACGGCCTCGTCATCGCCTTCATCGGTCCCTGGTGGGTCGCCCTGCTTTTCGTCGTCCTGCACCAGGCCACCTTCGGCACCTACAACTCCCTCGTCTTCGCGCCCAACCACAAGGGCATGCTGAGCATCACCGACGACTCCCGCCTGGGCTTCCTCCTGGAGCAGATCGTCACCTCCCGCAACGTCAAAGGCTCCCCCCTGACCGACTTCGTCTACGGCGGCCTCAACTACCAGATCGAGCACCACCTCTTCACCAACATGCCGCGCAATCAGCTCTCCAAAGCGCAGCCCGTCGTCGAAGCCTTCTGCGCCGAGCACAACATCCCCTACGTCGAAGAGGGCTTCTTTGGCGCCACCGGTTCCGTCTTCAGCTTCCTTGGCGACGTCCCCCACGCCCCCCCCATCGACCAGCCCGCCATGCCCCAACCGAGCGGCCCCAACCGAGTCGCCTCCTAGCCTCCCCTCCCCAGCCGTCCCGCTCGACAGGCCGGCCCACCTCGCAGCCACCGCGACGTCAGATCATCATCCAACGCATACCGCCCCAGCTCTCGCGATCGACCCCGCCCCCTAGCGAGGCGGCGGCTCCGCCCGCAGACGCGACCCATACGCCTCCGCCACCCGCGACACCTCCGCCGCCTCCGATCCCGCCGTCTCCTCCGCCCCGATCCGATCGAACAGCGCCCACGGCTTCCCATCCACCGGCATCGACTCGTAGCGCGGGATCAGATGCGCGTGGAAGTGCGCCACGCTCTCGCCCCAGGCCGCCGTGTAGATCCGCAGCGCCCCCGTCACCTCCTCCAGCGTCCGCTCCAGATGCCGCAGCGCCGGACCGAAATTCGCCGCCTCCGCGTCATTGAAGTGCGCCGGGCCGCCCACGTGCCGCCGCGACCGCATCACCATCCAGCCCGGCACCGCCACCCCCAGCGACATCGGCCCCACCACCCACAAATCGTTCTCGAACAGCGACGAACCACTCGCGTTCGCCTCGCAGATCTGGCAATCGGGATCAGAATTGGAGTGCGACATCGCTCGGCCGGCAGCCCTTCCTGGGAACGCGGGCGCGTCCATCGGAGGAGTCTAGCCGCCGTCGGTCGGGAGCGATGCCCTAGAACTTCCGACTCACCACAAACGCCGCAATCCCCTCCAGCGCCTCCCGCTGTGGGTTGCCCCGACCGGATGGCGAAGTCAGCCCCTCCAACGACGCCACCGCCCGCCCCTGCCACTCCAGCGCCGTCGCCTGCGAGCGCTCCAGGATGTCCCCCGCCCGGATCGACCCCAGCGCCTCCGCCAACAGCGATTCTCGCTCTCCCTCGTCCTCCGACGCGAACAGCCGTCGCACCACATCGCCCCCAGACGCCTCCTCCATCAGCAGGATCGACGGCAGCGTCAGCGTGCCCGCCAGCAAATCGCCCCCCACCGGCTTGCCCAGCTCCGCCGCCGTCGCCGTGAAGTCCAGCACGTCGTCCACAATCTGGAACGCCATCCCCAGGCAGCGCCCGTACTCCCCCAGCGCCGACACCACCTCCGGCGTCGCGCCCGACATCAGTGCCCCACCCGTCCCCGCCGTCTCAAACAGCGACGCCGTCTTCCCGTAGATCCGCGCGTAGTAGTCGCGCATGCTCGCCGACTCCGCGTCGTACGCGTTGATGTCCTGCCGCAGCTCGCCCGTCGCCATCGTCTTCAGCGTCTGTGCGAACAGCCGAATCACCCCCACGTGCGACGTCCGCGCCACCAGCTCCGCCGCGTGCGCGAACATGTAATCGCCCAGCATCACCGTCGCCGCGTTGTCGAAGCTCGCGTTCGCGGTCGGCTGGCCCCGGCGGGTCTCCGACGCGTCGATCACGTCGTCATGCACCAGTGTCGCCGTGTGCAGCAGCTCGATCGACGTCGCCAGCAGCACCTGATTCTGCGCGTCGTACTCGCCGAAACCGCCCGATAGCAGCGCGATCGCCGGTCGCAGCCGCTTCCCCCCGCGCGACAGCACCGACTGCAGCATCTCCTGCAACGGCAAAAAGTCCGTCTGCGCCGTCAGGTCGAGCGTGTCCTCGACCAGCTGCAGATCCTCCGCGACGGGGCCATAGAGCGAAGCGACAGTAGTCACGCCCCGATTCTCGCCCGCCCAGGCAAACCGGACAAGCGTGCCGGGCACGCGCCTATCCGTCGACGGGCAATCGAAACAACCGTCGCGTCGCCGCCGACGTATTCGCGACCAGCGTTCCCACCGACTCCCCCCGCAGCTCCGCGATAAACGCCGCCGTCTCCGACACCACCGCCGGCTCGTTGCGCTTGCCCCGGATGGACCGCCCCGAGCGGTCCGTATAGCCCAACGACCGCTGCGGCGAGAGATACGGACAATCCGTCTCCACGACCAACCGGTCGGCCGGTACCGCCGCCGCCGCCTCCCGCAGCGCCGCATTCTTCGGGTACGTCACCGGCCCCGCGAACGAGATCGCGAAGCCCAGCGCCACATAGCGACGCGCCAGCGCCGCGTCGCCCGAGAAGCAGTGGATCACCCCCACGGGCGCCTCCCGCCGTTTCGCGTCCGCCCATGCCGACAGAATCCCGTACGTCTCCTCGTGCGCGTCCCGCGAGTGGATCACCACCGGCAGTCCTACCTCGTCCGCCAGCGACAGTTGATCCCGCAAGACCCGCGCCTGCACATCCCGCGGCGACAGATCGCGAAAGAAGTCCAGCCCAATCTCCCCAATCGCCACCACGCACTCCCGCGACGCCAGCCGCGCGATGTGCGCCCGCTCGTGCGGATTCCAGTCCTTCGCGTCATGGGGGTGGAAGCCCACCACAGCGAACACGTCCGGCTCTTGATCGGCCAAAATCACCGCGCGCTCACTCTCCCGATGATCCGTCCCCACCGTCACGATCGCCGACAGCCCCGCCGCCCGCGCCCGCCCCAGCACGGCCGCCCGATCATCGTCGAACGCCGGATCGTGCAGATGCGCGTGCGAATCGATCAGCCCTGGCGGGATCGGTCTCTCGGCCTCACCCACGACGCCCGCTCGTCAACCCCACCCCCACGATCCAAGCGCTCACAACCCCCACCCTTACGACCCCAGTCGGGCCTCTTCCGCTTCCACAATCGCGTGGTCCAGCTTCTTGAACAGCGGATGCGGCGTCTGCAATTTCGCGCCGGGTTGCAGCGCCTGCAAGGACCACCCCTGCTCCGGGATCGAGGCCGTCGCGCCCAGGAAGTCGTTCAGCTCCTCACAACTGAACGGCAAGTACGGCCACAGCGCCGTCCGCAGCGCCGCGATCACGTTCAGCACCGTGTATAACGATCGCGCCGCCGCCTGCCGGTCCTCCTTGATCGTGCGCCAGGGCGCCGTCGTGTCCAGGTACCGATTCGCCTCCTGCGCCAGCGCGAACGCTTGCTGCAGGCCCTGCCGCAAGTGCACCGCCGCGATCGACTCCCCCACCTGGTCCAGCGTCGACCGCGCCTGGTCCAGCAAGTGCATCGACGCCGGATCCAGCGGCCCCGGATCCGGCACCGCCCCATCGAAGTTCTTCACCGTGAACGTCAGCGTCCGGTTCACCAAGTTGCCCCACGTCGCCACTAGCTCATCATTGTTGCGGCGCAGGAACTCGCCCCAGCTAAAGTCACTGTCGCTCGTCTCCGGCATCTGACTGGCCAGCGCGTAGCGCAGCGGGTCCGGGTCGTAGCGCGTCAGGTAGTCCTCCACCCACACCGCCCAGTTCTGACTAGTGCTCGCCTTGCTGCCGGACATCGTGATGTATTGGTTCGCCGGCACGTCGTAGGGCAGGTTCAGCCCCCCCGCCGCCAGCAAGATCCCCGGCCAGATGATCGTGTGGAACGGCACGTTGTCCTTGCCGATGAAGTTGTAGATCTTCGCATCCGGCTGCTCCCAGAACACCTTCCACGCCTCCGCGTCGCCTGACTGTTCCGCCCACTCCATCGTTGCCGACAAGTACCCGATCACCGCCTCGAACCAGACGTAGATGCGCTTCTCCGCCATCGACGGGGTCTTCGCGACCACGTCCGCCGGCACCGCAATCCCCCACGAGATGTCGCGCGTAATCGCGCGATCTTTCAGCCCCTCGCGCAGCATCCCCTGCGAGAAGTTCAGCACGTGTTTGCGCCAGTGTTCCTTGCCGGACCCCAGCCAGGCCGCGAGCGGTTCCTCCAGCGCCGTCAGCTTCAGCAGATAGTGCTCGCTTTCGCGCAGCTCCGGCGTCGCGCCGGACGTCTTCGAGCGCGGATCGATCAAGTCCGTCGCGTCCAACTGCCGGCCGCAGTCGTCGCACTGATCGCCCCGCGCCTGCTCAAACGCGCAATGCGGGCAGGTGCCCTCCACATACCGATCCGGCAAGAACCGATGATCGACCGGGTCGTACAGCAAGGTCTGCGACGCCGTGTACATGTAGCCGTTGTCGATCAGCCGCCGGAACAGATCCTGCACCACTCGCGCGTGGTTCTCCGTCCCCGTCGACGTGAACACGTCCCAGGAGATCCCGATCCCCTCCCACGTGCGCAGGAAGCTCGCGTGAAACTCCGCCACCACCTCCTCCGGCGAGCGACCCTCACGCTCCGCCCGCACCGTGATCGGCGTGCCGTGCACGTCCGACCCGGACACCATCGCCACATGGTTCCCCTTCGCCCGGTGGTAGCGGGCAAAGATGTCCCCCGGCAGATAGGCCCCGCCCAACTGCCCGTGGTGCAAAGGACCGTTCGCGTACGGCCAGGCGATGCAGACCAGGATGTTCTCACTCATATCGGGACTCTACCCGCGCGCGCCGCTACCCGCTGCCGCGTCTCTATCCTCTGCTCCACCAGAAGGAAGCCCCATGCCCCCCGCCGATCTCCCGCCCGACGACTGGCCCACTCGCGGCTGGCGCCCCGCTCTACCCCACGAGCTCGGCGTCGACGCCGAAGGCCTTGCCCGCGTATGTGATCGCATCCTCGAGCGCCGGCTCCCCGTCCACAGCCTGCTCGTCGCCCGGCACGGCCGCCTCGCTGCCGACATCTACTTCCACCCCTTCGCGCCCGACTCCCTCCACGACCTGGCCTCCTGCACCAAGAGCGTGACCTCCACTCTCGTCGGCATCGCCATCGACAAGGGCTACATCGAAAACGTCGCACAACCGGTCCTCGATCTCCTGCCCGGCCGTGCCGTCGCCAACCTCGACGACCGCAAACACGCGCTCACCCTCGAGCATCTCCTCACCATGTCCACCGGCATGGCCTGCTACGCGGACCCGGGCGAGCCGACGCTCACCGAGATGATGCAAAGCGACGATTGGGCGCAGTTCGTCCTCGATCTGCCGATGATCGATCCGCCCGGCACGCGCTGGGAATACTGCAGTCCCGCCTCTTACCTTCTGGCCGTGATTCTGCAAGAAGTGACCGGGGAACCCCTACTCGACTTCGCCCGCCCGCACCTCTTCGACCCCCTCGGGATCACCCACCCGATTTGGCCCTTGTGCCCACAGGGCGTGACCATCGGCTGGGGCGGCCTCCACCTCAAGCCTCACGACATGGCCAAGCTCGGACACCTCTTTCTCAATGAAGGTCGCTGGGACGGTCGCCAGATAGTTTCCGCCGACTGGGTCCACGCCGCCACCCAGCGCCACGCCGTCCCGCCCGACGCCTACGGCTACGGCTACCAGTGGTGGCTGTACTCCCCTGACGTCTACTTCGCCAGCGGGCGCGGCGGCCAGAGGGTCGTCGTCCTGCCGCGGGCGGACGCGGTTGTGGTGGTCACCGCCGGCCTGCGCGATGTCGCAGCAATCGACGACATCCTCGTCTCTACAGTGATCCCCGCCATCTCCGGCGCGGCCCCGCTATCCGCGGACCGTGACGCGCTCGCCCACCTCGACGCGGCCCGGCGCGCCGCCGCGGCGCCCCGAAACGACCCGCAGCCCGTGCCGCGCTTACCCGCGATGGCTCGCCGGGTCTCCGGCCTCACCTACCGCCTGGACCCGAATCCGCAGGGGTTGGACACGTTCACCCTGCACCTCGAAAGCACCCACGAGGCCCGGATCTCCCTCGCTGGTCGGCACGGCGATCTCGATCTGACCATCGGACTCGACAACGTTCCCAGGATGAGCCTCGGGCGTTTCGGCCTCCCGGGCGCCCTGCGCGGGAGTTGGATCTCCGACAACGTCTTCACCTTCGAGTGGAACGAACTCGCCAACATCAACACCTGGCGCGTCGAGATCGCATTCGCCAACGACGCTGCGTACCTACGCATGGAAGAAACCACCGGCCTCGGAGACTCCACCATCCATGCCCAGGCGCAGCCCTGATCCGGGCCTGGGCCCCGTCTTCACTCCCCCCACAGCCGATACACCGCCGACCGCCCCCAGCCCGACTTCCCCGCCACCACCACCGACGCCTCCCGCCGCTTCCGCCCCGCTGCCCGTTCCTCCCCCAGCGCCTCCCGCACCGCCGCCTCGTCCCAACCACCATCCAACGCCTCCCCCGGCACGATCAGCAGCGTGAACTCGCCCCGCGGCCCCTGCCCCACCGAATCGCCATCGGATGCGGGCGCGAAATGCGCCACGGCCGCCGCCGCGCTCCCCCGCCAGATCTCCTCGTGCCGCTTCGTCAACTCCCGCCCCACCACCAGCGACGCCCCCGGCAGCACCGCCGCCACATCCGCCAACGACCTCGCCACCCGGTGCGGCGACTCGAACGCCAGCGCCGGCTCCCCGCTCGCCCCAATCGTCTCCAGGAGCGACCGGCGCTCGCCCGCCTTGCGCGGCAGGAAGCCCAGCAGCCGCACCGTCCTCGTCCGCACCCCCGCCACCGAGATCAGCGCCGTCGCCGCCGACGCCCCCGGAATCGGCACCACACCCGCCCCCGCCTCCACCGCCGCCGCCACCAGGTCCTGCCCCGGGTCGGACACCCCCGGCGTCCCCGCGTCGCTGATCAGGGCCACCGTCTTCCCCTCCCCCAGCGCCGCCACCAGCGGGCCCTGACTGCGCCCCTTGTTGCGGTCGTTGTACGCCACGCAGCGCGTCCGCACACCCACGTGTGCCAGCAGTGGTCGTGCGTGATCCGGACTCTCCGCCGCGATCAGATCGACGCTGCGCAGCACCGCCGCCGCGCGCTCACTCAAATCGGCCAAGTTGCCGATCGGCGTCGCCACCACATAAAGCGTTCCCACCGCACTCGGTTCGTCCCCCACCGGCGTCCCCTGCTTCGTTCTGCAAACTGAAGCCCTTGGCGGGCTCTCCACGCCGACCATATACTCACCGGCACCACAGACCGCCCCAGACCGGCCGCCCCATGGGGATCTGCCCGGGTCCGGTGGTCACGGAGGCGCAGTGGGGAAGCCACTTGGCCACACGCAGTATCCACAGCAATACCCAGAATCAGCGCGGCCTCCTGCCGCGCTGATGCGATCCTGGCGATCCGCCTCCGGCCACACCACGGTCGGCGGTGCGCCGCGCGCCTACACCACCGCCATCACGCCAGCCGGCCGCAGCGCGCGGCCGGTTCGCGTTTAAGCCCCAGCCGCGGATACCGACCCATGGCGGCCGCCGGAGCCGTCGAGCCGAAAAGGATCACCGACATGGCCCAGATTCAGCGCAAAGAACTGCGGCACGCCTACGGCTACGACGACGTCGCCGTCGTCCCCGGGGAGATCACCGTCAACCCAGAGGTCGTCGACATCTCCACCACCATCGCCGGCCTCACCCTGGACGTGCCCATCCTCGCCTCCGCCATGGATGCCGTCGTCGACCCCAACTTCGCCATCGAACTCGGCCGCCGGGGCGGCCTCGCCGTCCTCAACCTCGAAGGCCTGCAGTGCCGCTTCGACGACCCGGACGAAATCCTCAACCGCGTTGCCGCCAGCGATCGCGAAGGCGCAACCGCCATCCTGCAACAGGCCTACACTTCCCCAATCCAGCCCGAGCTCGTCATCAAACGCATCCGCCAGATCAAAGACGGTGGCGTCAAAGCGGCGGTCTCCGTCACCCCGCCCAACACCAAGAAGATCGCGCCCGCCGTCCAAGAGGCCGGCGCTGACCTCCTCGTCGTGCAGTCCACCGTCACCACCGCGCGCCACGAGTCGCGCTCCCTCAACGGTCTCGTCCTGCACGAGCTCATCGCCGAGATGGAGATGCCCGTCCTCGTCGGCAACACCGTTGGGTACGCCGCCAGCCTGGAGCTGATGGAGGAAGGCATCGCCGGCCTCTTCGTCGGCGTTGGGCCCGGCGCCGCCTGCACCAGCCGTGAAGTCCTTGGCATTGGCGTCCCCCAAGTCACCGCCACGATCGACTGTGCCGCCGCCCGCGACGAATTCCAGCGCCGCACTGGCCGCCGCATCCCCATCATCACCGATGGCGGCATCCGCACCGGCGGCGACGTCTGCAAGTCCTTCGCCGCCGGCGCCGACGCCGTCATGATCGGCTCCCCCTTCGCCGGCACCCAAGAGGCCCCCGGCCGCGGCTACCACTGGGGCATGGCCACCCCCCACGCCGAACTGCCGCGCGGCGTTCGCGTCCACGTCGGCACGCACACCAGCCTCCAAAAGCTCCTCTTCGGGCCCACCTCTCGCACCGACGGCACCGAAAACCTCGCCGGCGCCCTGCGCACCTCCATGGGTAGCGTCGGCGCGCGCAACCTCACCGAAATGCAGCAGACCGAAATGATCATCGCCCCCGCCATCAAGACCGAGGGCAAGATCTATCAGCACCTCCGCGACTGAGACCGAGGCCCCGCGTGGGTAAAAAGGGCGCAAAGCTCAGCGAAACCGCCACCAGCGAGGCCCACGCCCTCGTCCATGACCTCCTACCGCTCGGCCCACTCGACCCCAAACCGATGTTCGGCGGCTACGGCATCTTCGCCAACGGCACCATGTTCGCCCTGATCGACCCGGAAGGCGCGGCCCACTTGCGCGTCGGCCCCGACACCCAGCTGCGCTACGAACAGGCCGGCAGCGTCAAGCATGGCCGCATGCCCTACTGGTCTATCCCCACCCACGTCCGCGACGACACGGCCGCCCTGATCGAATGGGCCACCGAATCCCTCCACGTCGCCCGCGCCGCCAAGCCATCGCCACGAGCCCGTGGAACCAGGGGGAATCCCGACTAGGGCGAGCCCCTACCTCTCGATGTTCCCCGTGAGGCCCCGCCGACACGGTGGATCCGGCCCCGCCCGTGGGTCTCGACCATTTGCCCGTCGCCTGGGCCCAACGGCATGGGTGGTTCCGCAACGAGCACCCGCCCAACATGCGCATTCTCGGGCGGCCTTCGCGACGACCGCCGTCTCCACGAGCCCCATTCAGTCTGCGGCGTTCCCGACCCTGCCGAAGGGCGCGCGCACGACGATCGTCGCATCGCGCCGCCCGAGTCCGCCCATCCCGACCCTGCCGAACGGGGATCCGCCCCCTACCCCGCGACGATCTTCACCGCTCGCGCGTCCCCCGCCAGATCGTCCAGCACCTCCACCTCCGCCAGCCCCACCAGCAGCCGCGCCGCCGCCGACACCTCATCCGCCAACTCCGGATCGATCTCCAGCACCGCGATCCCGCCCGGCGCCAAGCGCGTCCCCAACTGCGTCACCAGCCGCAGGATCAACTCCGACCCCACCGTCCCCGGCGTCACCGCCAGCCGCGGCTCATAGCGATGAATCTCCGGCGCCAACTGCGGCACCCGCGCCGCCGGTACATAGGGCAAATTCGCCACCACGCATTCCACGGGTCCCCGCACCGGCGTCAACAGATCGCCCTGCACCCAATCGTGCCACCGACGCGGCGTCAGCCGCTGCGCGTTCTCCTGCGCGACTCGCAGCGCCGCCGCCGAGACATCCACGCCCAGCAGCCGCGCGTCCCGGCGCCCGCGCAAAATCGCCAGCCCAATCGCCCCTGAACCCGTCCCCACATCCACGATTCGCGCCCGGCGCACCCGCTGCTCCCGCAAGTGCCCCAGCGCCGTCTCCACCAGCAACTCGCTCTCCGGGCGCGGGATCAGCACGTCCGGCGTCACGTGGATGTCCAGCTTGTAGAACTCGCGGTGCCCCGTGATGTACGCCACCGGCTCCCGCTGCAGCCGCCGCGCCAGCGCCGACTCAAAGCGGGCCAGCGTCTCCGCCTCCAGCACATCCTCCAGATGGGCGTAGAACTTCGCGCGCGAGCGATCGCTGTAGTGCCGCAGCAGCACCTCCGTCTCGAAGCGCGCATCCGCGATCTCGGCCGCCTCCAAGCGCTCCGTCGCCGCCATCCACACGTCCCGAATCGACGCCCCGCTCACGCCACCCCCTCCAGCGTCGACGCTTCCAGCACCTTCGCCTCCTCCGCCGTCGCCACCGCGTCGATCAGTTCGTCCAACTGCCCCTCCATCACGAGGTTCAGATTGTGTTTCGTCAGCCCGATCCGATGATCCGTCACCCGGTTCTCTGGGAAATTATACGTCCGAATCTTCTCCGCACGGTCGCCCGTCCCCACCTGCGACCGTCGCGCGTCCGACCGCTCCTGCGCCGCCTCCCGCGTCTGCATGTCGTACAGCCGCGCCCGCAGCACACTCATCGCCTTCAGCCGATTCTTCAGCTGCGACCGCTCATCCGTGCACGTCACCACAATGCCCGACGGCTCATGCGTCAGCCGCACCCCGGTCTCCACCTTGTTCACGTTCTGGCCGCCCGCCCCGCCTGAGTGGAATCGGTCCATGCGGATGTCCGCGTCCACGATCTCCACGTCCACCGCTTCCGCCTCCGGCAGTACCGCCACCGTCGCCGTGGACGTGTGTACCCGCCCCTGCGCCTCCGTCGCCGGCACCCGCTGCACCCGGTGTACGCCGCTCTCATACTTAAAGCGTGAGAACGCGCCCGCGCCCCTGACCTCCAGGATCACCTCCTTGAAGCCGCCCCCCGGCTTCTCATTCGCGCTCACCATGCCCGTCTTCCACTTCCGGGCCTCCGCATAGCGCGCGTACGACCGGAACAGATCCGACGCCCACAACCCCGCCTCATCGCCGCCCGCCCCCGCCCGGATCTCAATCAACACATTGCGATCGTCGTTCGGATCCTTCGGCAGCAGCGCCCGCTTGGCCTCGTCTTCCAGCTCCGTCAGATGCGTCCGCAGCTCGTCCAGCTCCGCCCGCGCCATCGCCTCCATCTCCGGGTCGCCGCTTTGCCGAGCCACCTCACCCGCCTGCGCGATGTTATCCATCGTCTTGTCGTAGTCGGACAGCAGCCCGATCAGCGGCTCCAGCTGCGACCGCTCCCGCCCCAGCTTCTGCAGCCGCGACGGGTCCATCGCCACCGCCGGCGTCGACATCTCCTGCTCAACCGCCTCGAAACGGTCACGCATCAACGCGATCTGTCGCCACATCGGGGAAAACGCCGTCTCACTCATAGCGCCAGTATACGGTCCCGCGCCCTCCCGCCCTCGGCGGCACATGATTCGCCCCCAAGCCACCAGCCGCCTCACCCTCTCGACAGATACTCCGGCCGTCCTTTCCGCTCCTCCCCCCCCCCGTTCGTCCCGAGCGCAGTCGAGGGACCGCCCCCTCCCAGCCCCGCCGCAGCCCCCACCCGCGCCCCTACCCCAGCACGCCCGACAGCTCCCCCACCACCGCGTCCAACCCCACACTGTGCTGCTCACTGCCCGACAGATCCCGCACCTCCACCACCCCCGCCGCCAGCTCTCGC
>QGNQ01000051.1 GCA_003228175.2 Chloroflexota bacterium | reverse complement strand
CCCGGCGGCGACGCCGGCGCCGGGGCGCCGCGTCGCCGTCCGCGCTCGCGCCCCTGTCACCGACACCCCGATCGTCAGCGGCTCGATCGCTGGCCGCACCGCTCGCGGCCGGCTGGCTCTCCTCCCGCCGCGGCGACACCCCCCCAGCCCCCGCCTGGCCGGGCCCACGCTGTTCGGGCGCAGCGCCCTCCCCGCCACTCCGCCGCCGCCGACGCCGTCCACGTCCCGCGCTGCGTCCTTCTGCCTCAGCATCACTCGCCCCACTGGCCGGGCCTTCCGTCGGCGCGCTCGCCCGCTGCTCGGGCGCCGTCCCACGCCCATCGCCGCGCCCGCCGCGCCGGCCGCGTCGGCGTCTGCCGCTGCCACTGCCACCATCACCCGCGTCGCTCGGCGCGGCCTTCGTCGAAACGTCATGCCCCAGCACATCGCTCAGCGTCTCTTCAAGCGCCGCGTTCGGCTGCTCTTCGACGCGCACCGCCATGCCGATCTCCGCCGCCGGTACCTCAACCCGCCCGGCGTGCTCGTCCAACTCCAGCATGATCGTCTGCTTGAGCACGTTGGTCTGCACCACCTTGCCCATCCCCGAGGGCGTCGAGACGCGCTTGCCCACCTTGGGCAGGGTGCCGCGCATCTCCCGATAGACCTCGAACTCAAAGGTGAGGCAGCACAGCAGTCGCCCGCACACGCCCGAGATCTTGTCGGGATTCAGCGCCAACGACTGCTCCTTCGCCATCCGAACCCCCACCTTGGGGAACGTCGTCATCCAGCTAGAGCAGCACAACCGCAGGCCACAGATATCGTGCCCGTCCACGATCTTGGCGCGGTCCCGCGGCCCCGCCTGCTGCATATGCACACGAACATCGAACTCCTGCTCCACCTCCGTGATCACCGGGGTGAAGTCCACGTGGCCATCCGCCTGGAAATGGCAGGTCGCCTCCTTGCCGGCCAGGTTCAGCTGCACCGCCGCCACATACATCGGCAAATCGCGCGCAGTCGATAGTTCGCGCGTCCGTGTCAGGATCGTCTCGCTGTGATCCCGCATCCGCTCTGCCTGATCCCGATCAGTCGCGTCGGCCAGCCGCACGATCGGGCGGGCGTCGCGCGGCACCGGCCCCGCATCCTCCGCCGGCACCGTCACGACCCGGGCCATCTCCAGCCCCCGCGCCGTCTCCACCACGACGTACTCGCCCTCATGGATCAACTCCTCGGGCGGAGCGAAGTGGTAGATCTTCGACGCTTCACGAAAGCGCACACCGATCATATTGGCGCTCATGGGGCGCTCCTTACTGGCTGTCGGGCCACTGTGGGACGCGGCATGGCGAGCATCAACGCTTCCAGCGTGATGAGTACCCCCACGCTGATCCGCAGCAACTCCTCGGTACGTCGCAGCTCCAACAGGAACGCGACGATCTCATCGGGTTGGTAGCGCGGCGCATCCATCTCCAGCTCCGCGCGCAGAAACTCATGGGTGATTCCCTGCTCCACGCCCAAGCGTACGCGCAGCAGATCGCGCCACCACTCCCGCCAGGACTCCAGCGCCAAACGGGCGGGAGCCGCATCGTTGCGACGACCGACCAGGCTCTCCGCGAACGCCAGCCGCTCCGCAACACCGGCCGCACTGAGCCGCCGCAGATCCGCAATTTGGGCCCGCCGCTGCTCGATTGGCTCGCCGTCCCCGATCGCCGCCAGCGCCAGGCCCGCGCATCCGTGCGCCATGCGCGACAGCGTCTCCGCGTCCTCCGCGCTGATCGCATCGAGCTCGGCCAGCCGCTGCGACAGCACCGCCCGCGGCAGCGGCGTCACCTCGATCCGGCGACAGCGCGACCGCACCGTCTCCGAGAGACGCGCCGGGGAATCGGTCACCAGCACAAGCGTGACCCCCGCTGGCGGCTCCTCCAGTGTCTTCAGCAACGCATCGGAAGCGTCGTCCCGCAGCATGTCCGCCGGATCGATCACGAGTACGCGCCGCCTGCCCTCGTACGGGTTCATCGCCGCCAGCATCTCCAAGCGACGGATCTGGCAAATCCCGATCTCGATCGTCGCGAGCTTCGCGTGATCATGGTCCGATACTCGGCACAACCCGCCCGGTGCAATCGTCTCCACATCAGCGTATCTGCCCTCGGCAATCCGCCGGCAGGCCCGGCACTCGCCGCACGGGTCACCGCCCACCTCACCACTCGCGGACCCTCGCTCCAGACAATTCAGCGCCTGCGCCAGCGACATCGCCAGCTGCGCCTTGCCAACCTTCGCCGGCCCCGTCAGCAGCAACGCCTGCGGCAACCGGTCGCCCGCCACCATGCGCGCCAAACTGCGGGCCGCGTCCGTCTCCGCCATCGCGCCCCAGCCGCCCCCCCCGATCGCAGACCCCCCCATCGCAGGCAGACCGACAGTCACAGCGGCTCCTCCAACGCGACCAGGTCACGGTAAGTCTGCCGCCGTCGCACCAGGCGCGCCGCACCGTCCCGAAGGAACAGGACCGGCGGCCGCTGTGCCAGATTGTAATTGCTCTCCATCGCCAGGTTGTAGGCCCCGCTGGCTGGCAGCGCAACCAGATCGCCCGGCTGCAAGTGCGGCAGCGCGATCTCCTTGATCAGGACGTCACCGCTCTCGCAGAACTTGCCGGCGATCGCCACCGTCTCCTCCGCGGCGTCGCGCATGCGGTTCGCGACCACCGCCGTGTAGGCCGACCCGTACATCGCTGGACGAATGTTGTCCGCCATGCCCCCATCCACCGACACGTACGTACGCACGCCCGGAATCTCCTTGCGCGCACCAACCGTGTACACCGCCACCCCGGCCCGCCCCACCACGGATCGACCCGGCTCAATGTGCACCTCCGGCAACGGCAGCCCGTGCTGCGCACAACCCGCCCGCAGCGCCGTGGCGATCGTCTCCGCGTACGCGGCGATCGGCGGCGGTGGCTTGTCGGGCGTATAGCCCAGCGCGAACCCCCCCCCCGGACTGAATTCGCGCCAAGTCACGCCGTGCCGGTCGCGCATCGCCGCCGCGAACTCCGTCATCACCGCGATGCCCGCCTCGTACGGCTGCATCTCGAAGATCGGCGAGCCCAGGTGCACGTGGTAGCCCGTCAGATCCAGCGATTCCGAGTCGCGCAGCCGCACGACCGCCGCCTCCGCCGCGCCACCCACCAAAGGCAGCCCAAACTTGCTGTCCACCAGACCGGTCGTCGTCTTGGTATGGGTATGTGCATCAATGCCGGGCGTCACCCGCAGCATCACCGCCTGGCGCACGCCGCGCTCAGCCGCGATTCGCTCCAGCAAGCCCAGCTCATGCTCATTATCGAGGATGATCCGCCCAACGCCCGCTTCCACGGCCTCCGTCAGCTCGATCTCGCTTTTATTGTTGCCGTGGAACGCCATCTGCTCGGCGGGGAAGCCGCCTGACTGCGCCACCCACAACTCGCCCCCCGAGACGATGTCCATGCCAACGCCCTCATCGGCCAGCAGCCCCGCCAGGGCCGGATTGAGGAAGGCCTTCGCCGCATACAACACGCGCACGCGCGGCAGCCGCTCCGCGAACGCGCTGCGGTACTCCCGGCAGATCGTGCGGATCGTCGCCTCGTCGTAGAGGTAAAAGGGGGTCCCGTGCTCTTCGCTCAAGGCCACGACATCACAGCCCGCCACCAGCAAGTGACCGGCGGTATCAATCGTCGCCGTGATCGGAAGCAGCCCCACCAACGGGAGCTCCGGACCCGAATAGGCATCGCCCATAGCGGCCGCCTCGCGTTATGCAACGACCGGGCCCGCCCCTGCGGCGCGAACGCGCGCCATGCGGGCGGCCAGTCGGGTCGTCGGTGTCGTCTACCAGACGCGCTACGGTCGCAACCGTTGCAGCGGTGATTCCAGTCTACGTGCCTCGCATCACACCGGTCCACGCGACGCGCACCGCGATCCAACGGGCGACGGGGAGGCTCCGGCGCACTATGATTCCCCCTCCCCCTGATCGGGCCCCGTCACAGGCCCCAAAACGGGGAACAGTCGGCCCCAACACGGGGCCAGACGGAAGGACCCGGCGATGGCGATCCCCAGCGCGCATGCCCAGAGCGACACCCTGATCGTGCGCAAGCTTGGCCCCTTCGGACCAATCTCGAACAACGCCTTCATCCTCGTCGACAAGGCGACCAACCAGAGCGCCATTATTGACGCCGTACCGGAGCCAGAGCTCGTCCTCGCCGGGGCCGCTGGCACCGACGTCGCCATGGTGCTCTTCACGCACTCCCATCACGACCACATCGACAGCTTCGACGCGATCGACGCCGCCCTGGACGTCCCCTTCTACATGCACCCGGACGAACCCTGGGCCGACCACAGCCGCATTCAGACCCACCTGCACGGCGGCGAATCGATCACGCTCGGTAATACCACCCTGACCGCCATTCACACCCCCGGCCACACGCCCGGCAGCCTCTGCTACTACGCGGCGCCGTTCCTCATCGTCGGCGACACCCTCTTCCCCGGCGGCCCCGGCCACTCCACCAGCAACGAACACCTGCAAACCATGGTCCAGTCGATTACGGAGCGCATCTACGCACTCCCGGAAGACACGCTGATGTTCAACGGCCATGGCGAGGACTGCACGATTGGGCAAAGCAGAGCGGAGCAGGCCGCCTTCGCGGCACGCGAACACGACGTCGATCTGCACGGCGACGTGCTCTGGGCCCGGGACTAGCGGTGCCCGCCAGCGATCCCACACTGCATCAGCGCACACTCGACAACGGCCTGCGCGTGCTCGCCGTTCCCATGCCGCACAGCCGCTCCGTCACCGTCAGCTTCTACTTCAGCGCCGGTTCCCGCTACGAAGATCCCGCCGAGGCCGGCATCTCCCACTTGGTCGAACACTGCTGCTTCAAGGGCTCACCGTCCTGGCCCACAGCGCCCCGCATCTCCGAAGCGATCGAAGGGATCGGCGGCGTACTCAACGCCGGCACCGATCGCGAGCACACCGTCTACTACGCCAAGGTGCCCGCCGCGCACGTGGAGCTGGCCGTTGACGTGGTCGCCGACATCGTCCTGCGCCCCCTCTTCGACGCCGACGAACTCGAGAAAGAACGCAACGTCATCTTGGAAGAGCTGGCCATGGTCGAGGACAACCCCGGCCAGCTCGCCGAGGTCGTCCTCGACGCCCTGCTCTGGCCCGACCAAGCCCTGGGCCGTGATGTCGCCGGGACGCCCGACAGTGTGCGCGCGATCCCGCGCGACCGCGCCGTTGTCTACCGGCACGACCAATACACCCCCGCCACCGCACTCATCTCCATCGCCGGCGCGATCGAGGTCGACGCCGCCTTCGCACTGGCCGAACAAAGCACGCGAAACTGGGAATACGGCAGCGGCGTCGCCCCGGAGTCGTATCGAGCGCCCTCGCCGGAGACCCCGCGCGTCGGCCTGCACGCCAAACCCTCCGAGCAGGCACATCTGATGATCGGACTGCCCGGTCTCTCCGCACACGATGAGGATCGCTACGCGCTCAGCCTGCTCACCACCGTCCTCGGCGACGGCATGAGCAGCCGCCTCTTCGTCTCCCTCCGCGAGGAGCTGGGCCTCGCCTACGACGTCCACGCCTACTCCAGCAACCTCCGCGACACCGGCAGCATCTCGGTCTACCTGGGGGTCGATCCGGAAAACGCCCTGCCCGCAATGCGCGCCGCACTCGATCAGCTCGGCGGCATCCGCGACGGCATCCCCCCGGCGGAACTGCACCGCGTGCGCGAGTACCTCAAGGGACGCATGCTCCTCAACATGGAAGACACCCGCGCCGTCTCCTCCTGGTACGGCGGCCAAGCCCTGCTTCTAAACCGCACTCACAGCGTCGATGAAATCGTTGAACGCATCGAGGCCGTAGATCCTGAGACACTCGCCGAGCTGGCGGACCGCCTCATCCGCGATGACGCCTTACGCCTCGCGGTCGTCGGACCGTTCGAATCCGAGGAGCCGTTCCACGAGGCGCTGCACCTCTAGCAGACCCCGGAGCAGCAGTGACCACGCACGACGAACCCAACCCCTACGAGTCCGCGCTCACCCAGCTCCACGCCGCCGCGGAGATCCTCCATCTCGACAGCGGCGTTCTGGGCGGGCTGCGCAAGCCGCACCGCGAGTTCACGGTCAACTTCCCCGTCGAAATGGACGACGGCAGCGTGCGAACCTTCACCGGCTACCGCGTGCAGCACAACGACGCCCGCGGCCCCTACAAGGGCGGCATCCGCTACTCCGCCCACGTCTCCCTGGACGAGGTCCGCGCCCTCGCCATGTGGATGACCTGGAAGTGCGCCATCGTCAACCTGCCCTACGGCGGCGCAAAGGGCGGCGTCATCGTCGATCCGGCCGAGCTCAGCGACTGCGAGCTGGAGAACCTCAGCCGCCGCTTCATCTCGGAGCTAGAGCCCATCATCGGTCCGGACCGCGACATCCCCGCCCCGGACATGGGCACCAACTCCCGCGTCATGGCCTGGATGATGGACACCTACTCCATGGCCCACGGGCACACCGTCCGCGCCGTCGTCACCGGCAAACCGGTGCAGATCGGCGGCAGCGAAGGCCGCTTTGAAGCCACCGGCCGCGGCGTCCTCTTCGCCACGGAGGAGATCGCCAAACGACGCGGCGACTCGCTCGACGAACTGCGCGTCGCCGTGCAGGGCTTCGGCCAAGTGGGCAGCGTCGCCGCGCGCTTGCTGCACGAGTCCGGCGCCCGCGTCGTCACCGTCTCTGACGCCGCTGGCGGCTACTACAACGGCAACGGCCTGGACATCCCCGCCCTCATTGCCCGCGCCGACGAGCGCGGCATGATCCAGGGCGACCCCCCCGGCGCCGACCGCATCAGCAACGCGGAAGTCATCGAAATCGACTGCGACTACCTCATCCCCGCCGCCATCGAGAACGTCATCCTGGAATCGAACGCCGACCGCATCGAGGCGGGCGTCATCGTCGAAGCGGCCAACGGCCCCACCACCCCAGCGGCCGAGGCCATCCTGCTCGACCGCGGACGCACCATTGTTCCTGACGTGCTCGCCAACGCGGGTGGCGTCAGCGTCTCCTACATGGAATGGGTGCAGGACCTGCAGTCGTTCTTTTGGGAGGAGGACGAGGTCAACCAACGCCTGGCCCGCATCATGCGCAAGGCCTTCGCGCAGGTCTGGGACAGCGCCGAAGCGCGCGGGCTCTCCTTGCGTGACGCCGCCAACGTCCTTGGCGTCGAGCGCGTGGTCAGCGCAACCGAGCTGCGCGGCATCTTCCCGTAACCGCCGGCCTTCGCTCCGTCCCGTCTCAGCTAGACTCGCGCCCAGCCTGGAGGCGCCGCATGAGCACTGACACCGACCTCGCCTACGCCACGATCGAGGAACTCGCGCCGCAGATCGCCGCGCGCCAGATCTCGCCCGTTGCGCTGACCCAATCGCAGCTCGACCGCATCGCCAAACTCAACCCCACGCTGGACGCCTACGTCACCCTCATGGCCGACTCCGCGCTCGCCGAAGCCAAAGCGGCCGAGTCCGCGATCGCCGCCGGCGACTATCGCGGCCCCCTGCACGGCGTGCCGCTGGCCGTCAAGGACCTCTGCTTCACCGCGGGCGTCGCGACCGCGGGCGGCACCGCGGTCCGGCGCGACTTCATCCCCCAGAGCGACGGCACGGTCGTCGCCCGGCTGCGCGCCGCCGGCGCCGTCCTGCTGGGCAAGCTCGCCCTCACCGAGGGCGCCATGGGCGGCTACCACCCCGACCTCCCCATCCCCAAGAACCCCTGGAACGCGGATCTCTGGACGGGCGTCTCCTCCTCCGGCTCCGGCGTCGCGACCGCGTCCGGCCAATGCTACGGATCGCTCGGCAGCGACACCGGCGGCTCCATCCGCTTCCCCTCCGCCGCCTGCGGCATCGTGGGACTGAAGCCCAGCTACGGTCGCGTCAGTCGCGCCGGCGTGCTCGCCCTCGCCGAATCGCTCGACCACGTCGGCCCCATGACCCGATCGACCTGGGACGCCGCCGCCATGCTGTCCGCCATCGCCGGCCCCGATCCCGCCGACCCCACCTCCCGCCCGGACCCCGTCCCGGACTACACCGCCACAATCGACGACGGCATCGCCGGCCTGCGCATCGGCCTCGACCCGACCTGGGCGCTGGACCGCGTCGATCCCGGCATCGCCGCCGCCGTTGAGGCCGCGATCGAGACGATGCGCGGACTCGGCGCAGAGATCGTCGACATCACGCTGCCCGACATGGCCAGCGCCATCGAGCAGTGGCCGCTCCTCTGCAGCGTCGAGGCCGCCGCCGCCCACGCCGACACCTACCCCAGCCGCGCCGGCGAATACGGTCCGTATTTCGGGCACTTCTTACGTTTGGGTGCGGCGGCGTCCGGCATCGACTACGCCCGCGGCCACATCAAGCGTCTCGAGCTCGTCCAGCAGATCGCCGACGCAACCTCCGGCATCGACGTCCTGATCAGCCCCGCCATGGCCACGCCGCCCTTCCCCGTCACGCGCGACTTCTACCTACAGCCCCCCGGCGACTTCCCCGCCTGGCGCATGCGTTTCAGCGTCCCCTTCGACTTCAACGGCTGGCCCACCATCACACTGCCCGCAGGGCGCAACGCGGAGGGCACGCCGCTCGCCGTGCAGTTCGCTGGCAAGCCGCTGAGCGAAGAGCTCCTCTTCCGCATCGGCCGCGCCTACGAACGCGCCACCGACTATCGGCCCATGCGGCCCCCAGTCGACTGATCCAGGCCCAGCCTTCAAGTCAGCAGGCCCCAATGCACCTGCCCCGAAGTCATCGGGCGCCTACGCGTCCGGCCCGGTCCGCCCGCTGGCGCCGTGCCTGACGCGCAGCTGCCAGAGCTCCCGCCGCGCCAGCAGCATCAGCACCGCGCTGCCAACGCAAACGTACGAAAGAATGGGGAACAGCGTTTGCAGGCTGACCGCCTGTCCCAGAGCCGCGATCGGCAACGCCAGCATCTGCGCCGAGAAGATGCTGATCATCAGCAGACTCATCACCCGGCCGCGCGTCTCGTTGGGCGTGTGGTGCGCCAGCAGCGTCGTCGCCGACACCTGCATCATCGCGAAGCCGAAGCCCACGCCGAAGTTTCCCACCGTCGCGAATGGCCACGATGTCCCCGCCGCGAACAGCACGAACGACCCCGCGAACGTCAACGCCCCCAACGACAGCACCAACCCATATCGCTCGATCCGGGCATAGCGCGTCAGCAAGATCGACGCCGCGAACGCGCCCAGGCCCCACGTCAGCATGATGAAGCCAAACTCCGACAGTGAGGCCCCCACCACCGTCGTAATCCAGGTCGGACCCAAGCTGGCCGTCGGCGGGAAGCCTAGTGCCATCACCACCACCACCAGCAGAATCACCCACAGCACCACCGCCTGCCCGCGCGCGAAGCGGAACCCGTCCAACACGTCGGAGAGCGTCCGCCGCATCGTCACGCGCGTCGCGCCTGCCCCGCCCGTGCTCCGGTAGGACATCGGCAGCAGCAGCAACACCGCCGAAGCGTGGCCCACGGCGCTCAGCGCGTACGAGCCCCCCGTGCCCAACGCCTCAATGATGATCCCCACGCCAAAGACCGCGAACGGCATCGCCAGCTGCATCCCCGCGGAGTTCAACGCCAGCCCCTGCGCCGTCAGCCGCGGACCCAAGATATCCGGCACCATCGCCTGGCGCGTCGGAATATCGACGGCCAACGGCGCCGCCGCCAGGAACGCCAGCACGAAGATCGACCCGAATCCCAGCACGCTGCCGGACACAACACTCATCACCACCGCCGTCGTCAGCGCCAGCAGCACGCCAAGCGACTGGGCCGTCATCACCACCCGGCGCCGGTCGAATCGGTCCGCAACCGCCCCCGAGAACAAGCTGAAGATCAGCGCACCAAGCCCCCGAATCGTCCCCACCGCGCCCACCAGAATGATGCGCGAATCGTCGTCCGCGTTCTCCTGAATCCAGAAGATCAGCGTCACCACCTGCAGCGGGTGAATCAACTGCCAGCCCACGAAGCTGAAAAACAGCAGCCGGAAGTCGCGCACGCCAAACGGCGCCAGCGAAGACGTGGACTCCAGACGGTTCGACGGGGAGCGTCTGGCCGGCGGCATCCGGCTCACGATAGCCGCCGCCACCCCAAACGAGCGTTACGTCCGACCGCCGTGCGGGAAGTGATCGGCGTTCTGCAGCAGTGCGCGCAAATGGTTAATCTCGCCCGCGTGGTAGATGTCGTGAATCAGAATCGCGTCGACGATCAGCCGCGACTGCCGCAGCTCGCCCCAGTGCGTCTCCCGCTCCACCAGCAATTCGCGATCATGCGCCAGCGCCCGTACCGCCCGCTGAGCCTCGCCATGCGCCCGGCGCAACCACGTCACCAACGACTCGAAATCGGCGTCCTTCTGCTCGCCCTCCCCATCCCACGTGTCCCACCAGCCCAGCTCCCCGTCCCCGAACGCATGGTTGACGTGCATCCGCTTGACCGCCGCACAATGCGAGATGATGTCGCGCAGCGTCCGACCGCCCCCCGGCGGCAGTTGATCCAGCATCTCCGGCGTCACCGATGACAGATTCGCCATCAGAGAATGCTCGGGCTTGAACTCGAACGACTGATCCAGCTGCCAGACCAAGAAGTCCAGGATGTCCCGGTCCTCGTCGCTGAGATCCGCTTCCGATTGCTCGCTCATCCCGTCCTCCGCCCATCCCGCCCGCGTAGGCGTCCGTGCCCCCGCTACACAATGATCGGCACCGCATCACCGGCCTTGACCGCGCGCTGCGTCAGCACCTTGTCCTGCAACTTCAGCTCACACAACTGCGCCGCGTGCTCCAGCCCGCAGACCTGGCACCCGTCCCGGCAATCAATCGTCGTCAGCTCCTTCTGCGTCCGCATCCACTCGCGACGCAGATACGACTCGCTCACCCCGCTCGCAATGTGCATCCACGGGAACTTCTCCCACAGATCGCGATCGCGGTGGCAATAGAAATCCGGATCGATCCCGTGCGCCGCGAAGGCCGACTGCCAGATCGCCGGCTTGTGATGCTCGCTCCACGCGTCGAAGCGGGCGCCGCGGCGCCACGCGTCCACCACCGCCTCCCCCACCCGCCGGTCCCCACGACTCAGCACCCCCTCCAGGATCGACTCCTGGGGATCGTTCCACGTGAAGTCCAGCCGTTCCTTGCGGCAGCGTTCGCGTAACAACTGGTGCTTCGGCTCCAGCTCCGCCGGCGTGTCCTGCCGCGCCCACTGGAACGGCGCGTGCGCCTTCGGCACATGGTTCGACGTCGACACCCGCACGCGGGCCCGGTTGCCCACAACCTCGCGCCCAATCTGCTTCACCTGCGCCGCCCAATCCACGATGCCCTGCACGTCCTCCATTGTCTCCGTCGGCAGGCCCACCATGAAATAGAGCTTGATGCTCGTCCAGCCGTTCTCAAAGGCGTTGCGCGCGGCCGTCAGCAGATGCTCATCATCCACCAGCTTGCTGACCGCGTTGCGCAACCGCTGGCTGCCCGCCTCCGGCGCGAACGTCATCGAATGCTTCTTGCGCGGCGAGCACGCCAACGCCACATCAACACTGAACGAGTCAACCCGAGTGCTCGGCAATGAGACGCCCAGCCCATCGCCAAACTCGCGTCGCAGCGCCGCCACGATCCCATCGATCTGGCTGTGATCCGTACTACTCAACGAAACCAGCGAGATCTCGTCGTAGCCCGTGTTCGCCAGCAACGCCCGCGCCCCCGCCACTACCTCCTCCGGCGTCCGCTCGCGGAGCGGCCGGTAGATCATCCCGGCCTGGCAGAAGCGGCAGCCTTGCGTGCAGCCGCGCTGAATCTCAATCCCGGCCCGGTCGTGCACCGTCTCCAGGAACGGCACGATCGGCTTCGTCAAGATCGGGGGCAACCCCTGGATGAACCGCTTCACCACCGGCAGCGACGCGGCCTCATCGATCGACTCGATCTCCCCGATCGTGCCATCGTCGTTGTAGTG
This sequence comes from Chloroflexota bacterium, assembly GCA_003228175.2. Taxonomy (GTDB): domain Bacteria; phylum Chloroflexota; class Dehalococcoidia; order Bin125; family Bin125; genus TK10-74A. Next base: position 6,166 of record QGNQ01000051.1, on the reverse strand, counting down.
CCAGCGGTAGAAGCGCGGCACGTAGACACCGGGCAGCCGCGCCAGCTCCCGCAACAGCTCCACGCGCGCACCCCCGCCGTTGGCCTTCCAACTGCGCAGAAGCTCAGTCACCTCCAGGACGATGTCCTCACCCTCGCCCAGCAGGAACGCATCGATCACCAACGCCAGCGGCTCCGGCACCAGCGCCCCCGAACCGCCCGCGAAGACGATCGGCGCATCGTTGGCCCGCTCCTCGGCGAGCACCGCAATGCCGGACAGGTCCAGCATGTTGCAGACATTCGTGTACGTCAGCTCGTAGCTCAACGAGAAGCCCAGCGCGTCGAACTCGCCCAGCGGACGACGGTTCTCCAGGCTGAACAGCGGCGCCCCATGCGACCGCAGCGACGCTTCCATGTCCGACCAGGGCGCGAAAGCGCGCTCCGCCAGGGCGCCGGGCGTGTGATTCAGCAGGTCGTACAGGATCGCCAAGCCGCCGTTCGACATCCCCACGTCGTAGACATCCGGGTAAATCAGCGCCCAGCGCACCTCCGCCTCGTCCCACGGGCGCACGATGCTATTCCACTCGCCGCCGCTGTAGCGGGCCGGCTTCGACACGCCGCGCAGCAGCGGATCCAGCTCGATTCGCGGCATTCCTGCCTCCTGACGCATGGGGGTCAACGGACCGACGACCACCTGCCGCCATCCAAGGCCCGATCTTACACGGACCCGATCTCCACAGCTCCTCACGTCAGAGTCCCCGCGCCAAGGGAGCCCCCGCCCTCCACCGCCAACCGACCCCCTTTGCGATCGCCCCCCCGCGTTTGCTAGCATCAGTGGGTAGTCGCCTCCAGGTGGCTGCCTGGAATTATTTGGTGGGTTCGTCCCACCCCGGCATCATCCGGCGGCCGCAAGGCCGCCTTTCCGTCTCCGGCGGGATCGACGCTTCCCGGCGGCGTTCGCGCGGCGCTCCTCGTCCTGACGTCGTTCGCTGCGCGGCCTCACCCCGATCCCGCCCGATAGGGCTGCCATGAACGCGCGCCGCAGCGGGATGGCCTCACTGACCGGCCTTCTCCTCTGGCCCATCAACTTCCTGCGCCAGGGCGTCCTACAGGGCCTCTCCACCGTGGAGCTACTCCTCGGCGGGTTCGGCGTCGTTGCCGCCCTGGTCGTCGCCGCCCTGCTCACCCCCGCCCTCAACCAAATCCCCGGCGCCGCCGGCGACTTCGCCCCCATCGGCGTCGCCATCCTCCTCGTGCCCATCGGCATCCTCGTCTCGCTGGGCCGGCGCCCGGAAGTGGAGCGCTTCTTCCGCGGCGTCCGTGAACGGACCGATACCGTCACCGGCGCAATGGTCGTCCCCACCGGCGGCGTACGCGGCGCACGCGGCAGCGTCGTCGTCGACACCAGCGCCATCATCGATGGACGCCTCGCCGACATTGTCGGCTCCGGATTCCTGCTCGCGGACCTCATCGTGCCGCGATTCGTCCTCGACGAACTCCGCCGCGTGGCCGACAGCAGCGATCCCCTCAAACGCCGGCGCGGCCGCCACGGTCTGGAGCTGCTCGCCCGCATCCAAAGCTCGCCCCGCGTGCGCACGATCATCGACGATCGCGACTTCCCCGACCTCCCGGATGTCGACGCCAAGGTCCTCGCCCTCGCCCGTGCCCGCGGCGCCGCCCTCCTCACCACCGACTTCAACCTGGACCGCGTCGCCGGCGTGGAAGACCTGCAAGTGCTCAACGTCAACGCGCTCGCCCAAGCCGTACGCACCGTCGCCCTGCCCGGCGAAACACTGCACCTGCAGATCCACCAGCCCGGTCGCGAACGACGCCAGGGCGTCGGCTTCCTCGCCGACGGCACCATGGTCGTCGTCGAAGACGCCCGCGACCTCGTGGGCAAAGAGGTCACCGTCGAAATCCATCGCGTGATCCAGACCGCCGCCGGCCGCATGCTCTTCGGGGAGCTGGCATCCGCGACCGACGCCAACGAAGCGCAACCGGCCGGCTCCGGCACGGCGGCATCGTGACCACAACGCGGACGGGCGCGATCCTGCTCGCCGGGGGACGTAGCACCCGCATGAGCGGTACCGACAAGACGGTGGCGAAACTCGCCGGCCGTCCCGTCCTGGCCCATTCATTGCGCGCCTTCGCCGCTTGCGACGCGATCGAGAGCATCGTGCTTGTCGCCGGGCCCCAAAACCAGCGCCTCCTCGCCCAACTCGCGGCCCAGCACGGCGCAGGCAAAGTCACCGCCATCACGCCCGGGGGCGAGCGCCGCCGCGATTCCGTCGCCGCCGGCCTGGCGGGCCTCTCGAACGTCCAAATCGTCGTCGTGCACGACACCGCTCGCCCGCTCGTCAGCGACGCCATGATCCGGCGTGGGATCGAGCTCGCCATTGCCCACGGCGCGGCCATCGTCGCCGGGCCAGTCACCGACACGATCAAACAGGTGCGGGCCAACGCCGACACCACGAGCCCCGAGACGAACGACACGGCCCTCATCGAACGCACGATCGACCGCGCCGCGCTCCGCGCCGCACAGACACCGCAGACCTTCCGCCTCAACCTCCTCCAGCGCGCACACGCCGCCACCGACGCAGACGCCACCGACGATGCCGCCCTGGTCGAAGCGCTCGGCGAGCCCGTCTACTGCTACGACGCGGGCACCCCCAACCCCAAGATCACCCGGCCCCAAGACCTGCCCATCGTCGAGGCGCTGCTGCGCGCCCGTCCCCCGGCGCCAGTGCGCTCATGACGAACACACGCATCGGCCTCGGCAGCGACTCGCACCGCTTCGATGCGCAGCGCCCGCTCATCCTGGGCGGCGTCCCCATCGCGAACGCCGACGGCCTCGCCGGCCACTCCGACGCCGACGTCCTCACCCACGCCATCATCGACGCACTACTCGGCGCCGCCGCCCTGGGCGATATCGGCTCCCACTTCCCCCCGGACGATCCCACCTGGGCCGGCGCGGACAGCATCGATCTGCTGCGTCGCACGGTCGCCAGCCTGCGCGAACGCCGGTATCGTGTGGGCAACGTGGACGCCACCGTCATCGCGGAGCGCCCGCGCCTGCGGCCCCACGTCGCGGCGATGCGCGAACGGTTAGCGCAAGCGCTTGAGGTGCCGCCGGACGCGGTCAGCGTCAAAGCCTCCACCGCGGAGGGCATGGGCGCGCTGGGGCGCGGTGAGGGCATCCACGCCCAGGCCATCGCCCTGATCGAGCGACTGGACTAAGGACGGGAGACCGCGCAGGGGCATGACAGCAACCAACCCCTACATCCGCACGCTCAAGCGTCGCGGCGCCGTCCTTCCCGGTGCGCCCGCGCCCCGCTGTCCCTAGCACCGTCCCGCCGCCGTCCCACCTCACACTGATGCGTCTCAGGAAACCCCATGTCCATCTGGCGCGACATTCGCGACGACATCCGCTTCGTCCTCGACCGTGACCCCGCCGCCCTCAACCCATTTGAGGTCGTCTTCCTCTACCCGGGCTTCCAGGCCCGTGAGATCCACCGACTCGCCCACACCCTCTGGTGCGCCGGCGTCCCGTTCCTGCCGCGCGCCATCTCCCACCTCACACGGATGTTCACCGGAATCGAAATTCACCCCGGCGCAACCATCCAACAACGCTGCTTCATCGATCACGGCATGGGCGTCGTGATCGGCGAGACGGCCGTCATCGGCGACTGCTGCCACCTGCTCCAGGGCGTCACCCTGGGCGGCACCAGCACCAAGCGCACCAAGCGGCACCCCACCCTGGGAGAGAACGTGACCGTGGGCGCGGGCGCACACATCATCGGCGCCGTCAGGATCGGCAACGGCGCCAAAATCGGCGCCGGCTCTGTCGTCGTCGGCAACGTGCCGGAGTACGCCACCGTCGTCGGCGTGCCCGGCCACGTCGTGTCCTTCTACGACCCCGGCGACGACACCATCCTGCGCCTGCCCGACCCCGAACACGACCGCCTCGAAATCTTGGAGCAGCGCGTGTTCGAGCTCGAATCGCAGCTCAGCCACCACGTCGAAATCGAAGATGAGCCCGCGGGCGCAGCGCCCAAGACCCCCTCGCCCGCCTGACCGCACCGCAGCGGCCTCAGACCGCATCGGAGACCCTCGTGCAGCTCTACAACACCCTCACCCGCCGCAAGGAGCCGTTCGAGCCCCAACACGACCCAATCTCCATGTACGTCTGCGGCATCACGCCCTACGACGACGCCCACCTGGGCCACGCCATGAGCATCATTGTCTTCGACGTCCTGCGCCGCTACCTGGAGTGGGGCGGTCGCGCCGTCCGCCTCGTCTACAACTTCACCGACATCGACGACAAGATGATCGCCCGCGCCCACCGCCTCGGCATCAGCGTCCCCGAACTCGCCGCCCAGCAGATCGACCGCTTCCAGCAGGAGTGGCGTGAACTCAACATCCGCGCCGCCGACGTACACCCGCGCGCCACCCAAGAGATCGAGAAGATGCAGGAGGTCATCGGCGGCCTCATCGACAAGGACGCCGCCTACGCCGCCGCCGGCGACGTGTATTTCCGCGTGCAGTCCCCGCCGGACTACGGGAAGCTCTCCAATCGCAGCCTGGACGACATGATCGCCGGCGCCCGCATTGAGCAGAACTCGCTCAAGGCGCACCCCATGGACTTTACCCTCTGGAAGGGCGCCAAGCCCGGCGAACCCGCCTGGGACAGCCCCTGGGGCCCCGGACGTCCCGGCTGGCACATTGAATGCAGCGCCATGGCCCTCCGCTACCTGGGCGAACAGATCGACCTGCACGGCGGCGGCATGGACCTGATCTTCCCCCACCACGAAAACGAGATCGCCCAATCGGAGGGCTTCACCGGCGAGGCCCCCTTCGTCACCCACTGGGTGCACAACGCCATGATGCAGCTTGGCGACGAGAAAATGTCCAAGTCGCTCGGCAATATCATCAGCCTGCGCCAAGGCCTCGACCAATACGGCGCCGACGGTCTGCGCCTCTTCATCCTCAACGGCCACTACCGCAGCCCCCTCACCTACTCGGAGGAGTCCCTCGTCGCCTCCGCGCGCGGCGCCGAACGACTGCGCATCGCGGCCAATGTCACGTTGCCCGACGGGGACGGGGACTTCGACGTCAATGCCAGCCGCGCCCGCTTCCGTACCGCCATGGACGACGACCTCAGCACGCCGCAAGCCCTCGCCGTCCTCTTCGACCTCGCCCATGAGCTCAACCGCGCCGCCACCGACGGCCGCCCAGCGGGCGCAACCCTGGCCCTCCTGCGCGAGCTCGGCGGCGTCCTGGGCCTGCGCTTCGAAGCCCCCGAACAGGGCGCACTCGCCGCTCCCTTTATCGATCTCCTCGTGGACGTCCGCCGCCGCCTGCGAGACGCCAAACAGTACGAACTCGCCGATCAAGTCCGAGACGACCTCTTGGCCAACGGCGTCGTCCTGGAAGACAGCCGCGACGGCACCCAATGGCGCACCGCCGCACCGTCGTTGGAGAGCGTCCGCGCAGCGAATCCGGCGACAGTGGCAGCCGCCACCGGCCCAAACGGGCCGTTGCGTCCTGCGCCGGAAGGCAAAGAGGCAGATACGTTACGTTTCTAGCGTTCCCGCCGCCTTCCCGCCCCGAATCGTCCTTGACCTGATTTTTCCAGCGCTCATATACTCCTTGACAGACGCGCGGTTCAGCGTGTCTTTTTTGTTTCGGGCTGAGCCCGAGTGGCGCAACTGGCAGCGCAGCCGATTTGTAATCGGCAGGTTGGGGGTTCGAATCCCTTCTCGGGCTCCAACCGCCAATCTGTATTCGTTGCCGTGTGCGAACGCGCGCTGGGGTGGGTGAGTGGCTAATACCACCGGTCTGTAAAACCGGCGCCCGGAAGGGCTACGCAGGTTCGAATCCTGCCCCCAGCACCAGCCGCCGTCGTGGGCGTGCAAGCGGTCCGGCGGCCCACGCCCGGATCGGCAGGACGAAGAGAGTGAGTCCCGCCCACATAGCTCAGTTGGTAGAGCGCGTTCTTGGTAAGAACGAGGTCTCCAGTTCAAATCTGGATGTGGGCTCCAGTCGGTAGGTCAGCGCGATCGCTCCCCGGGACGACGCGCAGCAGTTAGCACGAAGGATCCCCCATGGCGCGAGAGAAATTCGAACGCACGAAGCCGCACGTGAACGTGGGCACGATTGGGCACGTGGACCACGGCAAGACGACGCTG
>QGNQ01000050.1 GCA_003228175.2 Chloroflexota bacterium | reverse complement strand
GTCACCAGTAGCGGCAGCGGCGATTAGGCCTCGACGAGCGTCCAGGGTCTCGCGAGCGAGCACGAGGAAGCGGTGGTGGTCGGCCGCGAATTCCGCTGGCGGTGACAGTGCCGACATCTCCTCCAGGAACTGCTCCGTGCGGTCAATCAGTTCGCGCTGGCGCGCGATGACCGCACCCGGCGACGGTGATTCCCCTTCCTGGATCGTGGTGGCCGCGGCGCCGAGGGCCGCGATGATAGCGCTCACGCGCTCCGTGTATGCGGCCGCTTCTAGCGGGGCTGGCACGTCCGGTTCCGCAGCGGCTGGTTCCTTGACTTCGTTCGTCTCGGCCTGAGCAGGCGGGGCCTGCGTGGACGGCGCCGCGGCCTCCGCGATCACCGGTGGCTCTATCTGATCTCGGTCTGTGGCCGGTGCCGCCACTGCTGCCGGCGTCGGAGCCTCCCCCCGCATCGGCTCCGGACTACCCCCGCCACCGAACTCCACCACGACCACCACCGCGGCGATTCCACCGCCCAGCGCGACAGGGTCCCGCGGGGGAGACCGACGTCGTCGAGACGGTCAATCGAACAGCCGCGGACTGCGGTCCGCCTGTCTCACGGACACGCGATCCGCGAGCCGTCTGTTTTTCCGCCCGGTCCCTTCTTTCCGAGGAGAGGAGAGGTTGCCACGAACCCGCGCGGGGAGCCATTCGCGAGTCATCATTCGGCGAACGGGGTTTTGCGCCCCCACGGCGATCTGGGTGTTGTGGCCCCACGAGTCCCGCGCGTGACGTCTCAACGCGAAACTTCTCTATTAAGGCGGCTGCACATTCAGCCCGAATCCCGGCCTGGCGCTGCGGACTGCAACGATTCTGCGCCGGGTTTCGCTGGACTTCGTCCCCTTTGGCTATGGTTACCAGTTCAGTGTTGAATGATCGCGCTCGCGTTTTGCGCGGTCGCCGCCAGAATGTCCCGTCAATACAGGAGATTCGAGCCCCTACCTCCGCGCAAAACCCTTCGGACGTTCTTCCTTTTAATCCGAAGGTCCAGGGGTCGAACCCCTGAGGGCCCACCACCACACTTCTTTATTAGGCCGCTCTACAATCCGGCCCGAATGCGGGCCTGGAGCTTCGGACCGCAACGGTTCTGCTCCGCGATTCGCTTGACTTCGTTGCCCCATCAGAGCGTCCATGGACGTGTCGAAAGGGGGCGATGATGCTCGCCGAAATGGTGCACTACACGGACGATGGGATGCGCCTGGATGAGGCGATCGCGGCGTACCTGGCTGCCTGCGATGTCGAGGGGGAAAGCCCGCGCACGGTGGACGCCTACGCCGAGACGCTGGGCATGTTTCACGCGATCGGCCTGCAGCGAGGGCTGCCTCAGCGAGTCACGGAGTTCCGCCCGGCCCACGTGTACGCCTTCCTCAAGGTGATCGCCGACAGCGGGGTCTCCCTGGGCACCCGGCACCGCCGCTTCCGGGAGACACGGGCCTTCTTCTCCTGGTGCACCCGGATGGGGGGTTGCGCACGCAGTCCCTTCACGGGGATCCCCAACGTGAAGGTGGAGCAAAAGGTGATCCAGCCGCTGCGTGAGGAGGATATTGAGGCCCTTCTGGCGCTCTGCGATTCGGGCGGCGGACGTGGAGCAGATGGGCATCTTCGAGTGGCTGCGACAATCCGGTAAGCCCACGGGGCCGTTGCAGTCCGCCGCGGTCGCGGGCCGGCATTGGATGCTGACGCCGTTTCGGGAGTTGCAGTTGGTCCACGCGGTGCGGCAGCCGTTGCTTGCGCCGCGGGTGGATAGCTTGAGCGTTAGTCGCAAGCTCGGCGAGACGGTCGCGACGTTCCGGGGCAAGCTGGAGTTGAGTCGCAAGAGCACGGACAAGGTCGATTTCGTGGGCGAATGGGACATACCGCTTGACGCGCTGAGCGAGCCGAGTTGGAAGCTGATTCATGCGAAGGCCCGGGCCTTTGAAGTCATTGTCCCCAAGGCCGACGAGACCGGCGACGAAGAGTCGCTCGTGATCCCCACGGGCGAGAAGCCCAACTCCACGCGTCATGAGTTCGGCGATACGAAGTACCGGCGCGTCGAGTACTCGCTCGTCGGCAGTTCGCGCTTCAGCGAGTACTTCTTGGAACGGCAAAAGGGCCTGACGCTGGCGGACGCCGCCACGCTGACGCTGGATGTCGCCGGTGTGGTGGAAGGTTCGGAGGCCGTGCGTGCGGCGGACGGTGGCGCCAGCTATGTGCGCGATGTCGACTACGAAATTGACTACGCGTCGGGCGTGCTCACGGCGCTGAAGGCCCTGACGAACATCAACGTGGCGTATGTGGCGAAGCCGGTCAGCCGCCCATCGTCGGCCGCGTTCGCGATTGACGTGCCGAGCACGGCCCGGCCCGCTGCTCCCAAGATCCTCTACGCGATTCCAACGTTTGGCTGGTCGAGCGGGTCGGCGGGCGGCGGGACGGTGAGCACGCGCAGCGGCGGAACCCTGCGCGTCTATCTGGATCGCCCGTGGTGGTCGTCGGGCGACGGAGAGTTGTTGGGCGTGTTGCTTTGGCGGCGCGAATCGTTCCTGGAGGGGGTGGTGCCGCCGGATTCGCTCAAGCCGTACGTCACGCAATGGGGCCAGGATCCGCTGTTTGCCTCCAGCGCGACGCAAGGGATTCCGAGCGTGACGTCATTCCCCCGCTCCGATGCGTCGCAACAGCGGTCCGCGCTGAGCATCGACGAGCTCAGCGGGGTGTCCGTTGACGTGGCGGGACACGGTGTGGCGTTCGATGCCGATCGCGGCCTCTGGTACTGCGATATTGAGGTGGATGTGGCGGGCGGATACGCGCCCTTCGTGCGGCTAGCGCTGGCGCGCTATCAGCCGAACTCGCTGATCAACGCGCACCTCTCACGCGTGGTGCTGGCGGACTTCATCAAGCTGGCCGAGGATCGGACGGCGACCGTGAGCCGCGACACCGGGGATGCCACCCTGCTGCACGTGTCCGTGGCGGGACGCAGCTACGACACGCTGAACAACCTCCCCGGGCCCTCGACCGTCGAGGTGTCGCTACAGCGCGTTCGCGCGGGCTTCGATCCCGCCGTTGCGGGGGACGCGGCCTGGGAAGCGTCGCCCGGGCGGCCGGATGCGGTGGTCCTGGGCGCGGCCCAGCGGATCCAAGGGGCGTTCGTCTGGTCGGGTGATATCTCGCTGCCGAATGAAGCGGGGCCGCATCGGCTGCTTGTCCGCGAGTTCGAGGTCTTCGCCAGCGGCGCGGGCCTGATTCCGCTGCCGCCCAGTCGACGCTTGGTGTATGCGGACGCCTTCATGGTCTGATTCCTCGGCAGCGTCAGCCGCCCGAGCCGCGGACCGCCGCGGGCGTTGGGGTGGCGGCGGGCGCAGGGCTGAGACAGCCCGAATGCACTGTCGAGCGGTTGCGCTGGGGCTCGCTAGGCGTTGAACTGGGGAACGAGGTAGTCCTTGTCCTTGGCGTAGACCTGCACGCGGCCGCGACCACAGTCCGTCACGGCGATGCGGTCCTGGCCGTCGATCGCGATCCCCCGGGGCCGGTCGAACCTTCCGAAGTTGATCAGCTCGACCGGGTTCACGCGCTTGAAGGCGCGCATGTAGTCCGGGTTCACGTCCATCGTCGCTTGCGCGCCCTTCGAGAAGGCGTTCGCGTCGCCGTAGAGGCCGGAAATGATGTCGCCGTCCGGGTAGTAGATCTGGATCCGGTTGTTGCCCCAGTCGACGACGTAGACATCGCCTTGGCTGTCGACGGCGACGTCCGACGGCCGGCGCAGTTGTCCGCCGTCCTCGATGGTGGAGCCGAAGCGCGTGAGGAAGGTCCCCCCGGGCGTGAACTTCTGCACCCGGTCGTTGGCCCAGTCGGCCACGTAGACGTCGCCCGCCTGGTCAATGGTCAAACCCCAGGGCTGATTCAACTCGCCCTCGCCGCTGCCTTCTGTTCCCCAGGCGCCCAGGGGCTTCCCTTCCTTGCTGAACTTCTGCACGCGCGCGTTGCCCGTGTCGACGACGAGGAGGTTGTCGTCGCTGTCGAAGGCGAGGCCCGCGGGACGCTGGAACTGTCCCTCGCCCGAGCCCTGCTCGCCCCAGTGGGCGATCTGCGTGCCGTCCGCGCCGTAGGCGAAGATCGCGTGGTGGTAGGCGTCGGAGCAGTAGATGTTGCCATCCCGGCTCAGTGCGAGTCCCTGCGGCCACGTGAGATCGACGACGTCCATCTCGCTGAGGAACTCGTCCTCAATGCGCAGCTTTCGGATCTTTGTCTGCCCGTAGGCCTGCCCGGCGCCCTCGACCGCGCCCGTGTCGGCTACGTAGAGTGTGCCGTCCGCGGCGGCCTCGACAGGGCTGGGGTGTGTGAACCCCTCCGGCCCGACGTGCATGCCGATGGAATGGCTGAAGTGCCAGGTCCGTCCCGCGACGGTCGTCGTAAGCATGATTGCCTCCTCGTGATTCCCTGCTTCGCTCGGCGAGTTGTGATTCCCTGCTGCGCTCCGCGAGTGGGTGGGCGCGCTCTAGGCGGCGCCGACCGTCTGGATGAATGCCGGCTTCTCGAAGGTCCCATCGACGATCGGCACCGGATCCAGCTGCAGCCAGTCCTCCAGCAGCGTGGAGTAGACGCCGCGGAAGTCCTGGTTGGGCACGAGGTCGCCCGACTCCAGCGCCTCCGGCGCCATGTTGGGGAACTGACCGTGCAGGCCGCCCCTGACCCGCGGCCCGATGGCGATGCAGCCGCCGCCCGCGCCGTGGTCCGAGCCGGAGCCGTTGTCGCGCACGCGCCGGCCGAACTCCGAGAAGAGGAACATAACCACGTTCTCATCCGCCTGGTGCGCGCGCAGGTCGTCCCAGAAGTCCGCGATGCCGCGCGCGAGGTCCGTCCAGAGGCGGTCGAAGGTGGGCTGCTGATTGGCGTGGGTGTCGAAACCGACGTGGGAGGTATAGAAGAGGCGCGTGCCGAGATCCGCGGTGTGGATGGAGGCGATGTCGCGCAAGTTCTTCGAGATCTGGTCGGTGCCGTACTCGACGCCGGAGCTGTACTTGGCGCGGCCGTCTTTGAGGATGTCGGCGCCTTTGAGTGCGTCGAGGCCGGTGCGCCCGAGATAGTCGTTGACGGGCCCGGTGCCGATCGCGCGGCCGTACATGTTGACGAAGCGCGTGAGCATCTTGTCGCGCTTCTGCTCCTGCTCGATGCTGGTCAGCAGGCCGTAGGTCGAGAGGTCCGCGACCGACGCGACCGGCACGCCGGAGACGACCAGCGCCCGCGGCAAGCCCTGGCCAATGTGGACTCCCGTGACGGGATTTTCGGCGCTCGGGTCCAGATCGCGAACCGCGCGGCCGGCCCAGCCTTCGGTTCCCACCTTGTTCGGCTCGCAGGTGTGCCAGATGTCCATGGAGCGGAAGTGGGACCGGGGCGAGTTGGGATAGCCCACGCCGTGGAGGACGGCCATGTCGCCCTGGTCGTAGAGCTCCTTGATGGGCGCGAGCGTTGGGTGCAAGCCGAACTCGCCGTCGAGCTTGAGGACTGCGTCCTCGTCGATCCGCAACCCGCCTTTGCGCGCGTCGCGGTAGTGGCCGTTGTCGTACGGCACGACCGTGTTCATGAAGTCGTTGCCACCGGTCAGTTGGACGACGACGAGGACGGGGGGTTTGGTTGCGGTGGTCATGGTTGCTCGCTTTGGTTGTGGGGCTGCTTGGCGGCGGTTGTCTGGACTGTTTTGCGGGTCTTTGTGCTTGGTCCTAGCCGAACTGGTACTCCGGCGTGGCGGCGATCAGCGCCAGCATCTCGCCGACGCGTTGGGCCGAGGCGGCGTAGTCGTCATCGCCCGCCCAGGAGAGCGCTCCGTCTCCCTCGGCGTGACTGATCAACTCCGCTCGGGTCTGTTCCGAGACCTGCAGCGGCCCGATCAGGTCGACACACTCATCGACGAGCGCCGCGGGCGACATTTCCTTGCCGTTCGAGGCCGCCACGCGTCGCACGATGTTGCGCACGCCGGGCAGGTCGACGTCGCTGACATGGTCGGCGACGAAGTTGACGCGGCTGACGACGGCGCCGCTGTTGATCCAGTCGGGGCCGGTGTGCCAGCCCTCGACGCTGGGGGGGTTGTGCAGGCTCTGTCCCATGTAGCCCGACTCCCGGGCGACGGGCACGACCGCTTGGGTGAGTCCTTGCAGATCGCCGGTCAGTCGCAGCGTTCCCACCACGACCTCGACCGGGCTCTTGACCTTCTGGAACATGGCCTGCTTGAAGAAGTCGGAGTTGAGCATCAGCCGCAACAGCGGCTTGAGCTCGTAGTTGTTGTCGACGAGCGTCTTGGCCATGAGATCGATCGCTTCTGGATCACGCGGCGGCTCGATGTCCCAGGCCGGCACCTGGGCCTCGTCGGCGACGAAGAAGTTGTACAGGTGCCGCGCGATGAACCGTGCACAGGCGGGCTGCTCCAGGATGATCTGGATGATGTCGTCGCCGTTGAAGGCGCCGGTTCGCCCCAGGAACGTCTTCTCGCCGAAGTCGTGCTCCTCAGGGCGGAACTCGAACTGAAAGAAGAAGCGGTGATTGGGAACCCGCGGGATCTTGGGGCCCAGCGTCCAGCCGGTGAAGGCCCGCGCGCACTCGAAGACGTCCGTCTCCGTGTAGTTCCCCACGCCCAGCGAGAAGAGCTCCAGCAGCTCCCGCCCCCAGTTCTCGTTCGGCGAGCGCTTGTGATTCTCGTTGTTGTCCAGCCAGTAGATCATGGCCGGGTTCTTGGCGATCCGGAGCAACAGCTCCCCGTAGTTCCCCAGCCCGTGTTCGCGGAAGAGCTTCACCTGGGCGGTGAGGTGGTTGTCGTTATCGATCTTGGAGTTGCCGGTCGCGAAGACGTGATGCCAGAAGAAGGCCATTTTCTCTTCGAGCGGCCGTTGCGTGTTGAGCATCTGGTAGAGCCAGTTGGCCGCGCCCGGATCCGTGACGGGGCCGCCGGTCTCGAGCGACGGCATGTAGCGGAAGAGGAGGTCCTCATCCGCGCGTGGGATCGACTCGGGGGGATCGACGAGCTCCTCGACGGTCGCCTCGTAGCCTTGCGCGACGCGTCGCTCGAGCTCCTCGCGGTCTGCACCAAATCCGGCGCGGCGCATCAGGTGCGCCATCAATGCGACATCGTGTGTATCCGGCACTCGCGGTCTCCAATCCTGCACTCTCGTGGAATTCAGCTGCAAAGCCGGTCGCGTTGGAACGCGCGCTGACTCTTGGCCCGGGCGGTCACGAACATACCAGCGTCGTCTGTCGACGTTGATGTAGGACGTGCATGGCCCCCATGGGCCGGAGTCTAACGCCTGAGCGTGGGCATAAACATACCCGGTGCGAAGAAATGTCTCGCGTCCCGCAGGCCTCCGCGCTCAGCGGGATCGACGCCCAGGCACGAGTCGTCAGCGGCAGGGGGCGGGGGGCCGACTGCCGCCACCAGTCGCAAGCGCGATCGGCATGATGGGTGGTCATCACGAGTCCGCCGGATGTCATTGCAGCGGGGAGTAGGGCAGCGGCAGCATCAGGTCGACACGCTCTTCCCGCGCCAACTCCCCGCCGAAGATCCCCAGCCCGAGGGCGGGCTGTGCGCCCAGGTCGTGCTTGGGAACGCGCCACAGGCTGGTCACTTCGTCGCGAAGCCCGATGCGCGTCTGATAGACGGCGAAGAGGGTCGGTCCCGAGGTTGTCCCGGTCCCGTTCTGCAGGAGCCGTTCGACGAGCGCCGGAATGGACGCCGCACGGGAGCGGACTTGGAGATCGTAGTAGCTCCCGGCGGGTCCGGCGTGGCGGGCGGATTGGAGCTGCGCCTCGATTTGTGCATCGGACAGCTGGGGCGGGGAGAGTCCCAGCTTGACGACTTCGGCCACGGCGAAGTCGGGGACGTCGGCTCGAACGGCGGCGCTGCCTGCGGCGATGGCCGGGTCCGCGAAGAGATTCGCGGACGCTTCCTCGAATGCGGCCATGCTGGCGAATCGGTTGACGATCAGATCCTCGCCGGCACCGCCGGTGAGGAGGCGCCAGGCCCCGACGGTCTGGTAGCCGTGCCGCCGCATGGCGGGGATGGCGTCGTCGTTGTAGAAGCGAAACCAGCGCTCGAGCACGTCTGGGCGGAATGGCGTGACGCGATGCACGGCCTCGACGTAGATGGCCACGGAACGCTCCTTCACTGACTCGGTCTGCGGCGGTCTTGGTCGCGGTGGTCGGCCTTGTCTGCGTTGGCGCGGCTGACTTTGCGTGCGTGCGCTTGGCAGGCCCTGTTGATTCGTGCGGTGGCGGGCGCTGCATCGGTGCGGGAGAGACCGAGGGCGCTAGCGCAGGTTGCGCAGCCGCGGGTCGAGGGCGTCGCGCAGCCAGTCTCCCATGAGGTTGCCGGTGAGGGAGACGAGCAATATTGCGATGCCGGGAATCCAGATCAGCCACCAGGCGACCGTCATGAAGTTGCGGCCTTCCGAGATCATCGCGCCCCAGGATGCCGTGCCGGGCGCGACGCCGATTCCGAGGAAGCTGAGCGCGGCCTCAATCAGGATGACGGCCGCGACTTCGAGCGTCATGAGGATGACGATGGTGTTGAAGAGGTTGGGCAGCAGATGCCGCAGGATGACGCGGACATCGGATGCGCCGATGGATCGCGCGGCGATGATGAACTCCTGCTCGCGCAGCGAGAGTACGTCCCCGCGGGCGAACCTGGCATAACCGGACCAGGTCCAGAGCGTGATGATGATGATGACGTTGCGCAGGCTTGCGCCGAACACGGCGGCGATGAGGATGGCGAAGAGGATTGCGGGCAAGGCCAACTGGACGTCGACGAGGCGCATGAGGAACTTGTCCCAGCGGCCGAGCCGCCAGCCGGCGATGAGCCCCACCATGGTGCCGATGGCGGCGGACAGCGGGATCGTGACGGCTACGACGATCAATGAGATGCGTGCGCCGTGCATGGTGCGGGTGAGGATGTCGCGGCCCAGGTTGTCGGTGCCGAGGATATGGTCCCAGCTGCCGCCGTCGAAGACGGGGGGCTGCAGGCGGTCGAGGAGAACGATTTCTTTCGGATCGTAGACGGAGATAATGTCGGCGAAGATTCCGGCGATGACGAACAGCGCCAAGATCAGCAGGGCGGGCGAGAGGAGGGCCCACCGCTTCCAGTTGACTTTGCGGCGGCCGCGCTCGGAGCCGAGGACGGGAATCGCGACGTCTTGCGTGGCCATCAACCGGCTCCTGCCCGGATGCGCGGGTCGATGAGCCGGTAGGAGAGATCGACGGCGATGTTGGCGAGCACGATGGTCGCGGCGATCAGCAGGATGGCGGTCTGTGTGACGGGAAAGTCGCCGCCCTGGATCGCGGTAATCGTCAGGCGGCCGACGCCCGGCCAGGAGAAGACCGTCTCAATGATGACGGATCCGGCGATCAGCCGGCCGACCTGGATTCCCATGATCGTGGCGACGGGCAGGAGCGCGTGTCGCAGTGCGTGGCGGCTGATGATGGTGCCTTCGCGCAGGCCTTTGGCGCGGGCGGTGCGGACGAAGTCGGTGCCCATGGCGTCGATCATGCCGGAGCGGGTCAGGCGCATGACGGCTGCCGAGGTCAGCAGCCCCAGAGTGACGGTGGGCAGAATCATGTGCTTAAGGCTGCCGCTGCCCCCGGTGGGCAGCCAGCCTAACTCCACGCTGAAGAAGAAGATCATCATCAGGCCCAGCCAGAAGTTGGGCGTCGCTTGACCGATCACGGCGAGCAGGCGTGCGAACCAGTCCGTGGGACTGCCACGCCGCAGCGCCGCGATCACGCCCAGGGGCAGGCCGAGCACGAGAGAGAAGATCAGCGAGGCGACGCCCAGCTGCAAGGTCTTGCCGAGGCGCGATTGCACCTCGTTGAGGGCGGGGCGACCGTTGACGAGCGAGTTCCCGAAGTCGAACTGCGCCGTCTCCCAGAGGAACCGCCCGTACTGGACGACCACGTGGTCGTCCAGTCCGAAGATCTCCTCGAGGCGCTCGATCTCCTCCTGGGTGCTCTCGTCGGAGGCCAGGTATTGGATCGGATCCCGCGCGACGCGGCTGACGAAGAAAACGATCGTGACGACGACAAGGACGACCAACAGCCCCTGGAGGAGCCGCGAGGCTAGAACCTGCCAGAGGCTGTTGCCGGCCATGTGCGCGTGCTAGTCCGGGCGGCCTCTCTAGGTGGCCAACGGCCGGATCGCGAAGTAGTAGTTGTGGTCGCGGGTGTTGCCTTTCGCGTCCCAGTCGAGGTCGGAGCGCATGACGCCCGTCTCCACGGTCTCGTAGAGGAAGATCCAGTTGGCGTTCGTGTAGATCTTCTCGGCGAGCTCATTGAGGATACCGGCACGCTTCTCGGCATCGAACTCGAGGCGTTGCGCTTCGACGAGTTCCTGGATGCCCGACTCGGGATAGATGGCCGTGGCGAGCGTTCCGCCATCGGCGACCTCAGCGTTGATCACGCTGATCGGGTCCGGGCTCTGATTGCCGAAGTAGTAGTGCAGCCCGGGCACGTCCTTCTGGGCCCAGCGGGCGCGGAAGTCGGGCAGCGGGTCGAGCTGGAGTTCGGTGCGGATGCCAACGGCCTCCAGCATCTGCGCGACCGTCTGGGCAACGGTATCCGTGGCGGCGAAGAAGCCGACGGTGCCGTAGAAGGGGGTGTCGAAGCCGTCCGGGAAGCCGGCTTCGGCGAGCAGCGCGCGGGCCTTCTCCGGGTTGTACTCATAGTTCAACGGGGTCGCCTGCTCGAGCGTCATGGCACCCAATTGGCGCGAGCCGAGCCCGTAGGCGCGCCGCTCCTGTCCGGTCCCCAGGGTCTGAATGATGGTGTCCACGTCGATGGCGTGGTTCATTGCCTGGCGCACGCGGATGTCCTTGAAGGGGTTCGAGCCGTCAGGGAGCGGGACCAGCGTGTTGGGGAAGATGTAGTGGGGGCAGCAACCGGGGTCGAACAGCACCTTGAAATCATCGCGGTCTTCGAATTCCGAAACGAGTTCGACCTCGATCCGTGTGATGAGGTCAACCTCTCCGGCCTCTAGGGCCGCCACCCGCGCCACTGGCTCCGGCCGCACGATCTGCCGGAACTCCTTGATCCAGGGCTTGTGGACGTTGTAGGTCTCGTCGGTGTCGACGTGGTAGTCCTCGAAGCGCTCGCTGACGACCTCCTGGTCGGGCGTGTAGGACTTGAGCGTGAAGTGTCCACTGCCGAACGCTTCTTGGTTGAAGGCTTCGTCGCCAATGGCTTCGACATGATGCTTCGGCACGAGCGCCAAACTGCCGATGCTGGACTGCGCGGTGACATCGGTTTCGGTCGGCACAAGGATGGTGCTGGCGTCCGTTACGGTCACTTCGGCATTGACCGCGGCTACGGCATAGTCGCCGCCGGTCGCGTAGATGCCGTCGTCGTTGTAGGGAGCGATGCCGCGCAGCCGCTCGATGGTGAACTTGACGTCCTCCGAGGTCACGGGCGCGCCGTCGTGCCAACTCATGCCGTCCTTGAGGTGGAAGACACCAGCGGTGTTGGCGTCCACCCACTCCCAGGTGGCGGCCTGCGGGATGATCTCCTGCGTCGCCAGATCGCGTGACAGCAGACGGTCGAAGTGGTGCAGCAGGAAGGTCGAGACGAAGTTCCCCGGCGCCTGGGGATCCAGACCGCCGACCGCGTTCGGGATCGCGATTCGCACCGTCCGGTCGAGGTCGGTGCCGCCGGCGGCGACGGCCTGTTCCTCGGCCTGCTCTTCCTCGGCTTGCTCGGCCTGCTCCTCTTCCTCCTCGACTTGCTCCGCCTGTTCCTCGGCCTGCTCCTCCGCTTCCTCGTCATCCACCGCTTGCTCGGCCTGCGCTTGCTCTTCGGCCTGGTCCTCGGCCTGCTCCTCGGCCTGGTCCTCCGCCTGCGCGACGGCGGCGTCATCGTCATCGTCGTCATCGCCGCAGCCGACGAGCGCGAGGCCGGCCGCGCCGACTCCCGCGCGGGCGCTCGCGCTGAGCATGGTGCGGCGGCTAATCCGTCGCTGATGGAGTGTGGTCCAGTAGTTCGTTTGGCTCATGTCGTGATCCTCTCGCTCTCCTGATGCTCTGGCCGTCGCCACCGGGGCGGCGGACCGGAATACGGAAGCCCGACCGCTGATCGGGCACTCCTGCGGTTGCGGGAAGTATGGAAACTTGCAGGTAGGATGTCAACTGCTTAATGGAAGCGATCCCTTGGTCGGGTGACCTGCTGGGATTGCGTGTGTCTGTCGGATGTGCCCGGGGCCCTATGCTCAGGCCGCCGCCTGACATCAGACACGCGGGCGTGACGCGCTGGCGGCCTTGGGACTGGCCTGCGAGTGGGGTTGGGCGGCGTGTCTGTCGCCCCCTGAGTGACGAGGTGGGCGATGCGAATTGGTCCGATCAGCAGACACCCAGCCGAGGCGGCGCCTTGTCGGGCCGACGCCGACTGCGGTCACCCGGCGTGCGCGCATCGCAGTACGACGCCTGCCGTCTTGTCGGGCGGCGCGCACAGTCTGGCGGTCGTGGATAACTGGGCGCAACGCCCGGTTGGCTGGTCGTTTGGGGACGTGGTGGGCGTTGCGGTCAGTGCCGACGACGAGGTTTTCGTCTTCACGCGGGGTGCCCGGCCGGTGCTGGTCTTCGACCGGGAGGGGCGCTTTCTGCGCTGGTGGGGCGACACGTACTTCACGATGCCGCACGGGATCGCGGTCGCGCCGGATGGCTCCGTCTGCTGCGCCGACATCGCGGACCATACGGTGAAGCGGTTCAGCCCCAGCGGGGAGCTGCTGCAATTGCTGGGCGCGCCGTTCGAGAACTCTCCCAAGCTGGGTGGCGCGCCGTTTAACCGCCCGACCCACTTCAGCGTCGCGCCGAGCGGCGATTACTACATCACCGATGGCTACGGGAACGCGAACGTGCACGTCTTCTCGCCGGAGGGCGCGCACCGCTTCTCGTGGGGTTCACCGGGGAGCGACCCGGGGCAGTTTCGGGCGCCGCACAGCATCGTCTTCGATGGTGACGGTCGTTTGGCGGTCTGCGACCGTGGCAACGACCGCGTGCAGTTCTTCGACTTGGAGGGCACGTTCTTGGAGGAGTGGACGGGCCTGCATCAGCCCAATGATCTGGTCTTCGCGCCGGACGGACGGGTGATCATCTGCGAGTTCGAGCACCGGCTGGGCGTCTGGTCCGCCGAGGGCGCGCTGCTGCAGCGCTGGGGTGACGACGGCGAGGGCTTGGGAGCGGGCCAGTTCATCAGTCCACACGGCCTAGCAATCGACTCGCAGGGAAGTCTCTATGTGGGCGACGTGACCGATATCTATCGCGGGATCGACCGCGGCTCCCGCAATTTGCAGAAGCTGGTGCCGGTTGCGCCGGAAGGGGAGGGCTGAGATGGCAGCGCCACGCCGGGTGGGGATTCTTGGTGCGGGCTGGGGGACCCGGGTCTCCGTGCCGGCGTTTCGCGCGGCCGGCTGGGAAGTCGTGGGGCTGTGGAGCCGGCGGCCGGAGCGGGCGGAGAGCGAGGCGGCGCGGCTGGCGATTCCGTTCTTCACGGGCGATGCGTCGGAGCTGATCGCGCGCGCCGATATCGACGCGGTCGCGGTGCACACCCCACCGGGGACGCATCTTGACCTGTGCCGAGCCGCGTTCGCGGCGGGCAAGCATGTGCTCTGCGACAAGCCTTTCGCTGGCGACGCGACGGAGGCCCGGGCGCTGCATGGTGAGGCGGAGCGCAGCGGCCTGGTGGCGATGATCAACTATGAGTTCCGCTTCACGCCCTTGCGTCTCCAGATCGCGCAGCTGTTGGGCGAGGGAGCTATCGGGCAGTTCCAGTACGCGACTTTCGAGGTGCACACGACCAACCCCATGGTGCAGTTGGAGCGGCCCTGGCGGCTCGACCCGGCGCAGGGCGGCGGTCTGCTCAACGAGCTCGGGTCGCACGCGATCGACCGGACGCGGCAGTGGTTCGGGGAGATCACCAGCGTGACGGCGCAGTTGGCTTCGTTCCCGCCGGCTGGGCTTGCCCCGGGGCTGGTCACGGAGGACGTGCTCAGCGCGCGGATGGAGATCGGCGGCGGCGGTTTTACGACGCTGACGATGTCTTGGGTCGCGGATCCGCCGCCCGGTCTACAGGTCACGATCGTCGGATCGGAGGGGGTGCTCCGCGCGCGCTCGTCGGGTTCGATGCTGAGCGAAGGGGAGGTCTGGCTGGGACGGAGCGGGGAGACGGAATCGACACTGCTGCCGCGACCGCCGGACGAAGCCAGTTTCGCGACGGCCAACAGCGCGGTGGCTGCGTCGGAGCGTCTGATTCGCGCGTTCGCGCAGGGCATCGAGGAGGGGGTTTCGCCTGCTCCCGACTTCAGCGACGGGCTGCAGTCACAGATCGTGATCGACGCTATCCGTGCGTCGGCGGCGGAGGGACGCACGGTGGAGCTGCCCGCCTAGATCGTGCAGGGTGGGCGCCGCGAGGCGAGTCGATCGGTCGCTAGCGCGAGGCGATGAAGGCGAGGTCGCGGTTGGTGGCCATCTGCACGAACGCGCCGGGATCGTTGATGATCTTGCCAATGGGTCGTAGCAAGACGCGCGCCATCTGGCCGGTGGTGTTGACTTCCGTGAGCTCGAATTGGTCCCCGAAGCGGTCGCCGAAAAGGACGCTTTGCGCCAGCTCGAAGTTCGATTCGATGAGGGCAACGCTTTCGCCGGCCTCGGCGTCGGAGGCGAACCACATCATCGCGAGCGCAAAGAATCCGCCCTCGTCCACTCCCGTGGCGATACCAAGCGCCTCATAGCGCGGCAGCAGCTGCACGGGCCCTGGCTCGGCGTTCAGCGCGCCCGGCAACGGGAATCCGTTCTCGCGTGTGTCTATCAGGTAGGCCCCGAAGACCGGGAGCCCGTCCAGCTCCTGCGCGAACGCTGCCAGCGTGGGGTCTTCGGCCAGTGTTGCGCCGCCACTCAATCCGGCGAGGTCGGCGGGGTCGTCTCGGACGAAGAGCACGAATCCGTCGCCCGCGATGACATCTCGCAGGTCGAGGCCGAGGGCGGGCGCGCGTTCGTTGTCGAGCGTGCCGGGCTGGAAGTCGGTCACACTCAGGTGGACGGCGTCGCCCAAGGGGCGGTCGCTGAAGCCCAGATCGCGCAGGGTCTGCGCGACCTCCGCCTGCTCAAAGCTGCCGAGCCCAAGCTGTAGCAGCAGCCCGCTGTCCCAAGACGCGCCGAGTGCGCGTTCCAAGCCGTCGTAGAGCACGAGCAGGCTGGGGTTGGCGTCGAGAAAGAAGAGCATCTCCCCACCGAACCAGGGGAAGGGGCCGAAGTCGTAGTGCAGACCGGCGTCGCGAAATTCACGGCCCTGTAGGCGGAGCAGGGAGGAGGTGTCGGTCACACCCGCGACCGCATTCGCCAGCGCGTAGTTTGTGTATTGCAGGCGAAAGCCGTCCTGCGCCGACAACGGCAAAAACTCCAACAGCTCTCGCAGCCCGCCGAGCGGCACGCCCGCCGCGGCCGCAGCGGCCGGCTCGGCGCTGGCGGAGTCATTGGTGACCGCCGTCGTCCCATCGGTCGGTTGCGCCGCCGGATCGTCGTCGCCGCCGCAGGCCGCGGCGAGCAGCGCAACGAGCGCCACCATCAGCCAGATTCGCATCGCATCCCCCCCACTGCGCCGGCGCGTCACCGCCTGGCGCTGAGCCTCCGTCGGGCAAGCTCCATGCAGTCTAGGGCGCGGGGGGAACGGTGCAGGATTTGCGCCATGAGATCCACGATCTTGCACAGGCGGTATGCTCCGCCACCGCACGCATCAGGAGGGTTGCCGATGTTCGGGTTGCTGCGCGATCTCCGTGTCGTTGACTTGGGGAACGGAGTCTCCGGGCCCTACTGCGCGAAACTCCTGTGCGATGCGGGCGCGACGGTGGTGCACGTGGAGCCACCGGACGGGGATCCGTCGCGCCGTGACGGCCCATTCATCGACGAGGACGCGGGCGACTGCGGGGCGGCCTTCGCGTTCTGCAACGCCGGCAAGCAGTCCGTCGTTCTGGACTACACGACCGCTGATGGTGCGCGCCGGCTTTGGCAGTTGTTGGCTTGGGCGGACATCGTGATCGAGAACGAGCAGCCCGGCACCCTGGCGCGCTTCGGATTCGGTGCGGACGCGGTGCTGAAGGCGCATCCGTCGATCGTCTACGTCTCGATCACGGGCTACGGCCAGACAGGGCCGCTGCGCGATTGGAAGATCACGGAGCTGACGATCGGCGCGACGGCGGGGATGGTCGATCTCAACGGTGCGGAGGATCGGGAGCCGATTCGCTACCCGGGGCACGTGATGGGGATCTGGAGCGGGGCCGCGGCTGCGATGGGGGCGCTCGCCGCCTGGCGGCACGCACGCCGCACGGGCGTCGGTCAGCACGTTGACGTGAGCATGCTGGAGGCGTTCGCGACTTGCCACTTCCTCTTCTACGCGGACTATGAGTACACCGGCGCGATCCAACCTCGAGATCAGCGCGAGTTGATCGAAGCCAGCGACGGCGATCTCTATCTGCGTTGGGTGACCTCCCCGCCCTGGGATGAATTCGCTGTGGTGATGGACTCGCTGGAGCTGGTCACGCGGCCGGAGCTTAATCCGCCCAACGGGATGACGCTGCATGCGGACGAGATCATGCGGATCATCGAAGAGCGGGTGCGCACGGAGACGCGTCAACACTGGCTGGAGGTTGGCCTGGAGCACGGGTTCCTGACGGGGATCCTGCAACGGCCAGACGAGGTCTTCGCCTGCACGCACCTGAACGCGCGCGATTTCTTCGACGAACTTGCGGTCGGAGCGGCGGCGACTGTGCCGTTCCCCGGCATCCCCTACACGGTTGATGGTGAGCGCCCGAAGACCCGCCGAACGGTCCCCACGCTGGGCCAGCACACGGAGGAGTTTTTCACCGGCTTGTCGGAGCAGCGGCGTCGAGAGGCGCCGACGCTCGACGAGACGACGACTGGACGGGTGGCGCTGGAGGGGCTGCGAATCCTGGACAACGGCGTGTTCCAGGCGGGCACACTCCCGGCCCGCATGCTGGCTGACCTGGGCGCGGAGATTGTGCGCGTGGAGAACTATGCCAGCCCGGAAGGGATGCGCTGGGCGCCACAACCGGACGGGGAATCGGGCGCGCTCTTCTGGGAGCAAGGCGGGCTGCACCATGAGCAACACCGCAACAAGCGCTACGGCGTTGGCCTTGACGTCAAGAAGGAAGAGGGCCGCGAGGCGTTTCTGCGACTCGCGGCGAGCTGCGATGTGGTGCTGGACAACCATCCCTATGACGTCTTCCAGCGCTTGGGACTGACGTGGGAGGATCTGCAACGGGTGAACCCGGACCTGGTCTTCGTGAGCACATCCGGCTATGGCGCGCATGGTCCGTACGCCAAGATGCGCGCCCTGGGCATGGTGCTGGAGCTGGCCACCGTTTCCTGGTTCAACGGATACCGGGGCGAGAAACCCCGACGCGGCAACCCGCCGATCATGGATCACGTGGTTGCGTATCACATCGCGTTTTTGATCCTTGCGGCGATCGAACAGCGCGATCGAAGCGGGGCGGGGGCGTGGATCGATGTCGCGCAGTATGAGGTGGGCGTGAACTTGGTGGGCGACCTGTACGTGGCGGAAGCGCTGGGGCAGGCTGTCGAGCGCACGGGCAACGACCGGCCCGGCGAACTGCTGGCAGGCTGTTTCGAGGGCGCCGGGCCGGACCGCTGGCTGGCGGTGTCCGTGGAAGACTCCGCGGCGATGGAGCGAGTCCGGGAACTGGTTGGCGACGCGCGGTTGGACGCGGGCGCGGATGTCGAGCGGTTGCGAGACGCCGTCGCGAGATGGTGCAAGAGCCGCGCGCCGATAGACGCGGCGCGGGAGTTGCAGGCGATCGACGTGGCGGCGTCGCCGGTCAACAATATCCGCGATCTCTTGCTCGACGATCATTTGCGCGACCGGGACTTCTTCTGGCTCGTCGATCACGCTCCGGAGCAGGAGCGCGTGGGGGCTCGGGCGTTCCCGGGTGGCGGCGTCCGCCTGACCCACACCCCGGCCCGACTGGACTGCCGTGCGCCGATGTTGGGCGAGCACAACCGGGTGGTCGCGACGACGCTGATGGGCTACTCGGAGGCGGAGTACGAGTCGCTGCAGGAGCGGGGCGTGTTCGGGACGCGGCCCGCCGCCGCCGACGCGATTCCGGCCAAGCAGGACCTCGCGGCGAGGACCGGGCTCAGCGCCTGGTCCTACCCCTGGAAGGCCCGGGAGATGGACCCGGATTTCAAAGAGCGGTTGCGACGGCGATTCGGACGCTTTGCGGAAAGATGAGTGAGACCTTCCCCAGGGCCCATACCCTCTCCCGATCTTAGATTCTGTTATTGACTTGACTCCCCCCACCCCCCGTGATAATGCGGCGAATCGGTCGCTGCGCCTCCGTCCCGGTGATGGATTGCGCGCACGGCCTCAGAAGGGATCGCAATGAGCGAGAAGAACTATTGGACGAGTTTGCGGCAGCGGAAGATCT
>QGNQ01000049.1 GCA_003228175.2 Chloroflexota bacterium | reverse complement strand
GCTCTCGAGGCCGCTGCTCCCGAGGCCGCTGCTCCCGAGGCCGCTGCTCCCGAGGCGGCCGCTGCGGAAGCGCCTGCTGATGACGCTCCTGGAGACACCGCCCCCGCCGCCGAGACGCCTGACGCCCCGGCCTGAGGCGAGACGATGGCTCCCCCGACACCGTCGGCGCCCGTCGGCAGCATCGGCGTCGCCCTGCTCGGCCTCGGTGTCGTCGGCCGTGGCGTCTTCGAGGCCCTGCGCGACAACGCCGCCATCTACGCCACCCGTTCCGGCCGGCCCATCGCCGTGCGGGGTGTCGCCGTCCATGACCTCACCCGCGCGCGGGACGGCGTCGACCAAGCGCTCCTGACCAACGACCCCCGCGCCCTGGCCGTGCGCGACGATATCGATATCGTCGTCGAATTGATGGGTGGCATGGAGCCCGCCGCCGCCTGCATCGAAGCCGCCCTGGCCGCCGGAAAATCCGTCGTCACCGCCAACAAAGAAGTCATGGCCAAGCGCGGGCCGGAGTTGCTCGCCCTCGCCCAGCAGAACGGCGTCGCCCTGCTCTATGAGGCCAGCGTTGGCGGCGGCATCCCCATCATCGCGCCGCTCAATCGCGACTTGCAGGCCAACGAGATCCGCTCCCTACAGGCAATCATCAACGGCACCACCAACTTCATGCTCACCGCCATGGCCCAGGATGGCTTGTCATACGACGCTGCCCTCGCCGAGGCCCAGCGGCGCGGCTACGCGGAGGCCGACCCCAGCAGCGACGTCGGTGGCGTCGATGCCGCCTACAAACTGGCCATCCTCGCCAGCCTCGCCTTCCACACCACCGTCCACCCGGACGACGTCTACCGCGAGGGCATCACCCAGCTCAGCGCCCGCGATTTCCGCTTCGCCGCCGACCTGGGCTACGTCATCCGCCTGCTCGCCGTCGCCCAGCGCGACACCGACGGCGCCCTCGACGTGCGGGTCCATCCCACCCTCCTCGATGCACATGATCCATTGGCGCGCGTCGACGGCGTGCTCAACGCCGTCGCCGTCGAAGGAGACCTCCTCGGCCGCGCCATCTTTGAGGGCGAGGGCGCCGGCAGTCGGCCCACCACCAGCGCCGTCGTCGCCGACCTCTTGCACCTCGTCTCCAGCGGCCCAGCCTCCAGGGGCCCAGCCTCCAGGGGCGCAGCCTCCAACCACCCACCAGAGTCCCCACCCCGCCAGCCCCCCACCGACCCCCCGCCCGCCCAATTCGCCAGCCGGGGCGCACTGCACATGCGGTACTATTTGCGTGTGCTGGTCCGCGACCGGCCCGGCGTGATCGCCGAGATCGGCCGCGCCTTCGCCACCAACAACATCAGCATCGCTTCCCTGCTCCAGGTCGAGGCGGACGCAGTGGCCGGGACCGCGGAGCTCATCATCACCACCCACCACGCTCGCGAATCCGATATCGACCGCTTCATGGCCACCGCCGGCATGCTGGACGCGGTGCAGGACGTCGGCATCCGCATCCGCATCGGCAGTGCCTCCGCCGGGAGTCGCCCGTGACCACGGGCGACAGGCCCGAAGCGCCCGATTCAGACGCCCCGCCCGCGGACGCAACGGCCAACATGCTTGTCTGGCTGGAAGCGGAGGTCGTCGCCCTCAAGGCCAAGGTCGCCCAGACCGATGCCCGGTCGAGCGAGGACCGCAACCAGCTCTGGCAGCTCGGCGAGGCCACCCAGCGCTCCGAGAGCGGCGCCGCCAACGTCGCCGCACAACTGCAGATCTTCTCCGACCTGCCCGAAGACGTCCGCTTGCTGCGTGAACGCCTGGAGCGAATTCAGGCCTCGCTCGGCCAAGATGCTGAGCAAACCGAACTGCTGGCTCGTCAGCTACGCGCCGAAATGCAAGCCGAGCGCGAAGAACGAAGCGAACTCCGCCGCCGCGCCGAGTTCGCCGAGCAAGCCGCCTTGTCCGGCGGTGAGAAGGCCAGCGTCGCCGCCGAGGTCGCCAACCGCGTCCAGGAGTCGCTCTCCGCGCTCAGCCAGAGCCTCGAACATAGCGACATCACCGTCTCCGGCTTGGAGGCCCGTCTCGCCGCGACCGGCGAAGCCCTGCGCCGTGTTGAGGACGACGGGCGCGGCTCCGGCAATGAACTCGAACGCCACGATCGCCTCTTCGTCGAGGTCGGTGATCGGATCGAGCGCCTCACCGAGCTCACCCGTCGCCTGCAGCAAAGCGTCGCCGACACCGAGCGCGGGCGTGAGGAAGCCGAGTCGCTGCGCGACCGCTTCGAGTCCATGCGCGTCGACAACGAGACCGCCATGAGCCTCGTCTCCTCCAGGGGCAGCGAGCACGAGCAGATGCAGGCCCGCTTCGGCGAGTTCGAGCGTTCCCTGGAGCGCGTCCGCACACGCGCCGACCAGCACGACCGCATCGTCACCGAGCTGCGCGCCGCCTTCGAGGACCTGCGCGAATCCCTCCAACGCGACACCGAAAAACTCATGACCTTCCAGGAAACGCTGCGCCGACGTCAGATCGCCGACATGGAGCAGGAGATCCGCGAGATCCGCGGTCACATCCGGGCCCAGACCGAGTCCCGCGATGGCTGACCCGGATGCCCTCCCCAGCGCCCCGCCGGCAGCAAGCGGCATCATCGCCCGCTACGCGGCCTATCTGCCCCTGACCCCCGATACCCCCCGCATCACCCTCGGCGAGGGATCGACGCCCCTCGTCCGCGCCGAATCACTGGAACGCCTGACCGGCGCCGCCTCCGTCCATCTCAAGTTGGAGTCCTGCAACCCCACCGGCTCCTTCAAAGACCGCGGCATGGTCCTCGCCGTCGCCAAAGCCATCGAAGACGGGCACCAGGCCGTCCTCTGCGCCTCCACCGGCAACACCAGCGCCTCCGCCGCCGCCTACGCCGCCCGCATGGGCCTCAAGGTCTACGTCCTCGTCCCGCGCGGATCGATCGCCCAGGGCAAGCTGGCCCAGGCCATCGCCCATGGCGCGCGCATCCTCGCCGTCAAGGGCTCCTTTGACGACGCCCTCACGCTGGCCCGCGAAATCACCGACCGACACCCCATCGCCCTCGTCAACTCCGTCAACCCCCACCGCATCCAAGGCCAAAAGACCGGCGCCTTCGAAATCGTCGACGCCCTCGGCGACGCGCCGGACCTGCACTGCATGCCCGTCGGCAACGCCGGCAACATCACCGCCTACTGGATGGGCTATCGCGACTACCAAGCCGAAGAGCGCCTCACCCGCCCCCCCCGCATGTTCGGCTTCCAGGCCGCCGGCGCCGCGCCCCTCGTCAGCGGCCAGATCGTTGAGCATCCTGAAACCATCGCCACCGCCATCCGCATCGGCAAACCTGCCTCCTGGGCCGGCGCAGTCGCCGCCCGCGACCAGTCCGGTGGCGACATCCAAGCCGTCAGCGACGACCAGATCCTGCACGCCTATCGTCATCTCGCCCGCGAGGAAGGCGTCTTCTGCGAACCGGCCTCCGCCGCCTGCGTGGCCGGGCTCCTCCAACTCCCCCAGCGCGGCGTCGACCTCAGCGGCGCGCGAATCGTCTGCATCATCACCGGTTCCGGCCTCAAAGACCCCGACATCGCCCTCTCCGCGGAGGCCGACATCGTCGACGTCCCAGTCGATCTCGCCGCCGTCGAGGCGGCCCTGGACTGATCGGCCCTCCCACCCCCCTCCACCGCTCACTGCGTCCTACCACACAGAGACCCACCCCACCCGTGAGGCCCCCACCCGTGCGCTACCGTTACTCCGTTGGGCGCACGTCGCCTCGCTTGGCGCCGGGCCGAGTGGCGGACACCGAGCGACCGACCGCTGGGCAGCGGGGAACCCCATGACCTTGGAGCTCGATCGGGCCAGCACCCTTCCCAACTTCGACGCACCCCGGCTCGAAGCCGCCGTGCACGAGATGCTGCTCGCCATCGGCGAGGATCCCCAGCGCGAGGGCCTGCGTGACACCCCCCGCCGCATCACCGAAGCCTATGCAGAGGTCTTCGGCGGCATGCGCCTGAACGCCGCCGAGCTGCTCAAAGTCGGCTTCGAAGAGGGCCACTCGGAGATGGTCATCCTGCGCGACATCCCCTTCTTCTCCATGTGCGAGCATCACTTCCTGCCCTTCCACGGCAGCGCCCACGTCGCCTACATCCCCCGCGGCCGCGTCGTCGGGATCAGCAAAATCGCTCGCCTCGTCGACACGATCGCGCGGCGGCCACAACTCCAAGAGCGGCTCACCTCCCAGATCGCCGACACCCTCATCGACGCCTTGCAGCCGGACGGCGTCGGTGTCGCCGTCGAAGCGGAGCACCTCTGCATGACCATGCGCGGAATCAAGAAATCGGGCAGTCGCATGGTCACCTCCGCCATGCGCGGCACCTTCCAATCCCAAGACGAAACCCGCGCCGAGTTCCTCGCCCTCGTCACCCCCCCACCCCGCTGACACACACGAGCCACTGAGCCACACGCCCATGTCCCTCACCACCGCCCCAGCCGAATGGGATCGCCTCGCCCCTGAATGGGCCGCCCTGCACGCACAAGTCTGTCCCCCCGCCGGCGCATTCGCCACACCCCACTTCCAGTCCGCCTGGTGGCAAGCCTTCGCCGATCGCCCCCCGCCGGACCACCCCTGCACCCTGCAGCTGCACAGCGTCCGCGCCGGCGACGAGTTGGTTGGCGTGTTGCCCCTCATGCGCGACGACGGCCTCCTCCGCCTGATCGGCAACGCCGATGTTTGCGACTACATGGACCTGCTCGCCGCCGCTGGCCGGGAGTCGGAAGTCGCCGACGCCTTGCTTGACCACCTGGACGATTGCGCAGCCACCGACCTCCTGCTCCCCGGACTGCCGCCCACCTCCTGGGCCCTCGCCTTACTGCCCAGCGCCGCCACCGCGCGCGGCTGGGACATCGAATCGCAACGCGAGGCCGTCTGCCCCGTCATCCCCCTCGCGACCGGCTGGGATGCCTACCTCGACGTCATCAAGACGCGCCACCGCCGCGAAGTGCGCCGCAAAATGCGCAACCTCCTCGACGGTGGCGCCAAGGTCGCCCTCGAAGCGATCGACAGCCCGGACGCCCTCCATGCGGCACTGCCGGAGTTCCTCGCCCTGATGGCCGCCTCCCGCGGCGACAAGGCCGAATTCCTCACCGAGCAAATGTCCGCCTTCTTCCACGGCATCGTCGAATCCATGGCCCCCCCCGGACTGCTGCGGCTCTACTTCTTCCACGTCGACGCCAAGCGCGTCGCCGCCGTCCTCTGCTTCCTCGCCCACGGCGAATTGCAGATGTACAACAGCGGCTACGACCCCGAATATCGCGAGCTCTCCGTCGGCCTCGCCTCCAAGGTCTTCATCGTCCGCGACGCCATCGAGCGCGGCCTCACCCGGGTCAACTTCCTGCGCGGCGAGGAGCCCTACAAGTTCCAACTCGGCGCAAAGCCCACCCCCGTCACCACCCTGCGACTGCGCCGCCCCACCCCGCACCCCACCGGCGGCGCCTGATGTCCCATCACCTCCAGCGCCTCGCCTTCCTCAGCACCCACTCCTCGCCCCTCGCCGTGCCCGGCACCACCAAGGCCGGCGGCATGAACGTCTACATCACCGCCCTCACCCGCCAACTGGGGCGCTCCGGCCGCCACGTCGACATCTTCACCCGTCGCGACTCCCCGGACCTGCCCCTCACCGTCGCCCTCGACCGCAACGTCCGCGTCGTCAACATCACCGCCGGCCCGCCGTCCTCGCTCACCCCCCTCCAAGTGCACGCCGTCGAACCGGAGTTCCGTGCCGGCGTCGAAGCCTTCGTCGCCCAAGATGCCCCCGCCCAAGACGCACAGGCGGACCGCGCCCCCACCGACGGCGCACCCTACGACCTCATCCACTCGCACTACTGGATCTCCGCGCTCACCGGCATCGCCCTCGCCGACCGCTGGCGCCGCCCCCACGTCGCCATGTTCCACACCCTGGGCGAAGTCAAGAACCGCGCCCGCCGCGACGAGCGGGAGCCCCAACTGCGCATCGACGCCGAACGCGAAATCGTCGCCCGCGCCGATCGTCTCATCTGCGCCACCCCCCACGAGAAGAGCTTCCTCGTCGAGCTCTACGGCGCCCACGCCGACTGCGTCAGCGTCGTCCCCGGCGGCGTCGACCTGGAGCGCTTCTCGCCCGCCCAACCCGGTGCCGCCCAACCCGGTGCGGCCCAACCCGGTGCGAATCGGGCACAACTGCGCCGCGCCCTGGGCCTGCCCAGCGCCCCCACCGCCCTCTTCGTGGGCCGCCTCGAGCCACTCAAAGGCGTCGACATCCTCATCCAGGCCGCCGGCCTCGCCGACGTCGACCCCGCCCTCCACGTCGTCATCGTTGGCGGCGACGCCACCGATACCGCCGAGCGAGCGCGACTCCAGGGACTGGCTCGTGCCGCTGGCGTCGACGATCGCGTCCACTTCGTCGACGCCGTGGACCGCGACACCCTCGCCCTCTACTACCGCGCCGCCGACGTCTGCGTCGTCCCCTCCTACTACGAGAGCTTCGGCCTCGTCGCCGTCGAGGCCCTCGCCTGCGGCACCCCCGTCATCGCCACCCGCGTCGGCGGTCTGCAATACACCATCCGCGACGGCCAGACCGGGCACCTCATCTCCTGGCGCTGTCCGGAACCCTTCGCTGAGCGACTCGAAGCCTTACTCGCCAACGACGATCTACGCGCCCGCTTCGGCCTCGCCGCCCCCGAATCCGTGCAGCGCTTCGACTGGAACGTCGTCGCAGAGCAGATCGTCGGCGTCTATGAAGACCTGCTGATCCGGCACGCCACCGGGGCCGCCTCCTGCCACGCCTCCTAAGGCGAGTTAAGCTGCCACTGATGACCACCGCTCCTCCCACCACCGGCCCCCCCACAACGCCCCCCGCCGCCCAGGCGGCCACAAACACCGCCGCCCCCCCCGCCGATGAAAAGCGCGCGCTCGTCATCATGGCCCACCCCGATGACATCGAGTTCACCTGCGGCGGCACCGTCGCCAACCTCGCCGACGACGGCTGGCGCGTCAGCTTCTGCCTCGTCACCAGCGGCGACAAGGGCAGCAAAGACGACACCCTCATCGCCTGGGACCTCGGGCGCATGCGGGAGGCGGAACAAGAGGCCGCCTCCAAACGCCTCGGCGTCACGGAGTGCATCTTCCTGCGCTGGCCTGATGGCTTCGTTGAGGACTCCGCCGAGCTCCGCGCCACCCTCGTCCGGGTCATTCGCAGCCAGCAGCCGGACCTCCTCATCACCTGGGATGGCTATCGCGGCTTCAACCATCGCGACCACCGCACCGTCGGCCTCGTCGCCCTCGACGCCGCATTCCCCCTCGCCCGCACCCCGCACTATTTCCCTGAGCACGCCGACGAAGGGCTCGGTCCCCACCGCGTCAACACCGTCCTCCTCGCCGGCAGCCGCGAGCCCAACTACTTCGTCGACGTGGGCCGCCAGCTCGATCGCAAGATCAGCGCCCTGCTCTGTCACGCCAGCCAAGTCCAAGCCACCCGTGAAGAGCTCTCCCAGCGCATGCGCAAACGCCAGTCGGAGGCCGCCGCCCAAGGGCGTATCCCCTGGGCGGAGGGCTTTCGCCGCATGACCTTCGGTGGCGCCGGCGCCCCCTCCCGCACCGCCGCCCTTCGCGCCCAAGCCAAACGCGACCCCAACCCCAAGCAAACCGACCCCCAAGCCGCCCAGCAGCCCGGCACTGCCGATCACCCACCGGACCGTAAGGAGCACTAGCGTGGAAGACCTCGCGCTCTACTTCCTCTGGTCGGGACTCGTCGCCGCAGGCATCGCCGCCCTGCTCTACATCCTCTTCGCTGCCGCCCCCAGTGTGGCCCTGTTCGCGCAGCGCTCACTCGCCGCCGGGACCGCCACCGTCACGCAAGGCGCGCTCCCCGCTGGCGCATCCTCCAGCCTCGCTAGCGCCGACATCAGCGCGCCCGCCCGGCCCGGCCGGCCCCGCACCTTGGGCGGCATCGCCACCTTCGCCGCCTGGACCTCCGTCGTCTTCGGCGGCCTGGGCCTGGCCTTCCGCACGATCGCCCTGGACCACGCCCCCTTCAGCAACCTCTTCGAATTCTCCATGGCCTTTGGTTTCGCCATCGCCCTCGTCTACGTCCTCTTCGAGCGTTACTTCCGCACCCGCCTGCTCGGCGCATTCGTCATGCCTGTCGCCTTCGGGCTCTACGCCAGCGCCCTCGTCTTCCCCAGCGATGGGCAGCAAACACTCGTCCCCGCCCTGCAGAACCCCACCCTCCTCACGATCCACGTCTCCCTCATGATCCTCGCCTACGCCGTCCTCGCCGTCGCCTTCGGCGCAGCCCTCATGCACATCGCCCAAGGCAACGATCGACAGCGCATCTCCTGGCTCCCCTCGCCCCGGCGCGCCGAAGAACTCACCTACCGCGCCGTCCTCGTGGGCTTCCCCATGCTCGGCGTCGGCATCGCCCTCGGCGCCCTCTGGGCAAACTCCGCCTGGGGCCGCTACTGGGGCTGGGATCCCAAAGAGACCGCCGCCCTCCTCACCTGGCTCATCTTCGCCGTCTACCTGCACGCGCGCGGCCTCCAGCCCGCCGCCGCCGGCAGCGCCCCAACCACCAGCAACGCCTCATCCACCAGCCTCCCCACGAAACCTCCGCCCCGTCGTCGCCGCCGCTCCTGGCTCCCCGCCGGCCCCTGGATCGTCGTCCTCGGCTTCGCCGCCGTCATGTTCACCTACCTCGGCGTCAACCTCTGGGTCAGCGGCCTGCACTCCTACGCCGGCGTCTGACCCCTCCCGGGCGTAAACTGGCGTTCGATCCCCCCCCTCCCGCCTTGACACCCATAATTCCCCGTCCGTAGGCTGTGCAGCCGTACACCGAGGTTCACGCCCACGGGTCAAGGCCGCCACCGCAGACGACCGCCGGCACTTGCCGGAGTGGTTCTATCGGACGGCTTGGGCCCTTTCTGGTTGTTCGGCACACCAGTGCGAGTCATCGCACCAGCGCCGGTCTTGGTGTCAGCGCCGCTCTCGGTGCGAAGGAAAGTGGAGGGCTCGTGCCCACGGTTAATCAACTCGTGCGCCACGGTCGCAAGAAGACCGTCAAGAAAACCAAAGCCCCCGCGCTGCGGTTCATTCACAACTCCTTGACCAATCGCACCCGGGAGGGAAGCGGCTCCCCCCAAATGCGTGGCGTCTGCACCGCCGTCCGCACAATGACCCCCAAAAAGCCGAACTCCGCCCTACGCAAGGTCTGCCGCGTGCGTCTCACCAACGGGATCGAGGTCACCGCCTACATCCCCGGCGAAGGACACACCCTGCAAGAGCACTCCGTCGTCCTCATCCGCGGCGGTCGCGTCAAAGACCTGCCCGGCGTTCGTTACCACGTCATCCGCGGTGCCCTCGACGCGCAAGGCGTCGGTGAACGCCGGCGTAGCCGGTCCAAGTACGGCACCCGCCGCGCCACCGGACCAACGACGGCGGCCCCGGCCTGATCCCAGCGACCGCAGCGACGCCGCTGCGGACTCCGAGATCAACCTGTTGATGTCCAATGACCGGGGGGTGCGCCTCCGGCACAGAGAAATGTCCGCACCGTGCGGGCGCAGAGCGGATTGGGAACTCCATGCCACGCCGAAACCGGCCCCAGCGGCACAAGATCAACCCCGATCCCCGCTACGACAGCCTCGTCCTCGCCCAATTCATCAACAAAGTCATGTGGAGCGGCAAAAAAGGCACCGCCGAGCGGATCGTCTACGGCGCCTTCGCCCACGTGGAGGAGCGCACCCGGCGCGACCCCATGGACGTCTTCCAGCAAGCCATGCGCAACGTCACCCCGCAGATGGAAGTCAAACCCAGACGCGTCGGCGGCGCCACCTACCAAGTCCCCGTCGAAATCCGCGCCGAACGACGCTCCGCCCTCGCCATCCGCTGGATCCTCACCGCCGCCCGCGCGCGCGGGGGGCGCTCCATGGCCCAGCGACTCGCCCAAGAGCTCATGGACGCATCCGAGAACCAAGGCACCGCCGTCAAACGGCGCGAAGACACCCACCGCATGGCAGACGCAAATCGCGCCTTCGTGCACTACCGCTGGTAAGCGCGACATCAGCATCCGCGGGGCGCCCAGCGTCCCGTTGCTGCGTCGAAACGACCGGTTACAGAACGACGGCCACCCGCCGTCGCGGAGCAACGACCAACGATGGCTCGCGATATTCCCATTGAATACGTGCGCAACATTGGCGTAATCGCTCACATCGACGCGGGCAAGACCACCGTGACCGAACGCATCCTCTACTTCACCGGTCGCACCTATAAAATCGGCGAAGTCCATGAAGGCACCGCCGTCATGGACTTCATGGACCAGGAGCGCGAGCGCGGCATCACCATCGCCGCCGCCGCCACCACCGCCGAGTGGGACGGCCACCGCGTGAACATCATCGACACCCCCGGCCACGTCGACTTCACCGTCGAAGTCGAACGATCGCTCCGCGTCCTCGACGGCGGCGTCGTCGTCTTCGATGCCGTCGCCGGCGTCGAACCACAGTCCGAAACCGTCTGGCGCCAGGCCGACAAATACCGCGTCCCTCGCCTCTGTTTCATCAACAAAATGGATCGCATCGGCGCCGACTTCGAGCGCACCATCGACATGATCTCCGACCGCCTCGGCATGCTCCCCGTGCCCCTGCAAATGCCAATTCACGCCGAAGAGCGCTTCGGCGGTGTGATCGACCTGATCACCATGCGCGCCTGGGCGCACAGCGGCGATCGTGACGAGTCGCCCGCGGAACGGGACATCCCCGACGACCTCCAAGCCGAGGCCGAGCGCTGGCGCGACAAAATGCTGGAGCGCCTTTCCGAACATGACGAGCAGATCCTCATCTCCTACCTCGAAGGACACGCCGTCACCGAGGACGAAATCCGCAAGGCCGTGCGCCGCGGCACCATCGCCAACGAGTTCACCCCCGTCTTCTGCGGCGCCGCCCTCAAAAACATGGGCGTCCAAAAGCTGCTCGACGCCGTTGTCGACTACCTGCCCTCCCCCATTGACCTGCCCCCCATCGTCGCCCGCACCATGGACGGCGCCGAAATCGATCGCCCGCCCCAGGACGACGGCCCAATGACCGCACTCGTCTTCAAGATCGTCACCGACCCCTACGTCGGCCGCCTCGCCTACACCCGCATCTACTCCGGCGTCCTGCGCAACGGCGACTCTATCACCAACACCTCCCGCCACAAGCAAGAACGCATCGGTCGCCTACTGCGCATGCACGCCAACGATCGCGAAGAAATCGACGAGGTCTACGCCGGCGGGATCGCCGCCGTGATCGGCCTCAAAGAGACCTTCACCGGCGACACCCTCGCCCCCCGGGACAACCAGGTCGTTCTCGAAGAGATCGTCTTCCCGGACCCCGTCATCTCCATCGCCATCGAGGCCAAAAGCAAGGCCGACCAGGACAAAATGGGCCAAGCGCTGCGCAAACTGTCCGAGGAAGACCCCACCTTCATCGCCGAATACAACGAAGAGACCGGGCAGACCATCATCTCCGGCATGGGGGAACTCCACCTGGAGGTCATCGTCGACCGCATGACGCGCGAGTTCAGCGTGGGCTGTACCGTCGGGCGGCCCCAGGTCGCCTACCGCGAGACCGTCCGCAAAACCGCCGAGAACCGCACCCGCTTCGTGCGCCAAACCGGCGGGCGCGGCCAGTTCGCCGACGTCGTCCTGCGCATCGAACCCCTGCCGCCGGGCTCGGACAACGAATTCACCAACGCCATCAAAGGCGGCAACATCCCCCAGCAGTACATCCCCTCCGTCGCCAAAGGCGTCCAGCAAGCGCAGCACAACGGGGTCCTCGGCGGCCACGGCGTCGTCGACGTCAAGGTCACCCTCCTCGACGGCAGCTACCACGAAGTAGACTCCAGCGAGATGGCCTTCAACACCGCCGCCAGCATCTGCTTCCAAGAGCTCATGCGGAAAGCCAAGCCGGTCATGCTGGAGCCCGTCATGAAGCTCGAAATCTCCACGCCTGAGGACTTCCTCGGCGACGTCGTCGGCGACGCCGCCTCCCGGCGCGGCGCCGTGCAAGGCGTCGAGGCGCGCGGGACCGTGCAGATCGTCCGCGCCATGATCCCCCTCGCGGAAACATTCGGATACACCACGACACTGCGATCAATGACGCAAGGCCGTGCGACCTCCAGCATGGAGTTCGATCACTACGAAGAGGTGCCCGCGGCCATCGCTGAAGCCGCCGTTAAGGCATAACGTCCCGGGGGACTGATACCCCCCCCCACGGAAGGAGATCCCCCATGGCGCGAGAGAAATTCGAACGCACGAAGCCGCACGTGAACGTGGGCACGATTGGGCACGTGGACCACGGCAAGACGACGCTGACGGCGGCGATCACCAAGACCCTGGCCCTGGTGGGCGGCGCGGAAGTGCGCTCCTTCGCCTCGATTGACAACGCCCCCGAGGAGCGCGAGCGCGGGATCACGATTGCCATTGCGCACGTCGAGTACGAGACCGACACGCGGCACTACGCGCACATCGACGCGCCGGGCCACGCGGACTACATCAAGAACATGATCACCGGCGCCGCCCAGATGGACGGCGCCATCCTCGTCGTCGCCGCCCCGGACGGGCCCATGCCGCAGACCCGCGAGCACATCCTGCTGGCCCGCCAAGTGGGCGTGCCCTGGATGGTCGTCTTCCTCAACAAGTGCGACATGATGGACGACCCGGAGCTGCTGGACCTGGTGGAACTGGAAGTGCGCGAACTACTCAGCGCCTACGACTTCCCGGGCGACGACATCCCCATCATCCGCGGCGCCGCCCTGGCCGCCCTGGAGTCCGACAGCGGGGACACCAGCGCCCCCGAGTACGCTCCCATCCTGGAGCTGATGGCGGCCGTCGACGCCTACATCCCCACCCCCCCGCGGGCCGTCGACCAGCCCTTCCTGATGCCCATTGAAGACGTCTTCGGGATCAAGGGCCGCGGCACCGTCGTCACCGGCCGCATCGAGCGCGGCCTCGTGCACACCGGCGACGCCATTGAGATCGTCGGCATCAAAGACACCGAGACCACCACCGTGACCGGCGTCGAGATGTTCAAAAAGACCATGGACCAGGGCGAAGCGGGCGACAACGTCGGCTGTCTCCTGCGCGGCAAAGAGCGGGAAGACATTGAGCGCGGCCAAGTCCTGGCCGCGCCCGGCTCCATCACCCCGCACACCGCCTTCGACTCCGAGGTCTACATCCTCTCCAAAGACGAAGGCGGTCGCCACACCCCCTTCTTCCCCGGCTACCGGCCCCAGTTCTACATCCGCACCACCGACGTCACCGGCGAAATCCAATTCCAGCCCGGCGTCGAAATGGCCATGCCCGGCGACAACGTCGTCATGACCATCCGCCTCATCAGCCCCATCGCCCTCGAAGAGGGCCTGCGCTTCGCCATCCGCGAAGGCGGCCGCACCGTCGGCGCCGGCGCCGTCACGAAGATCCTGGAGTAGGCTGCCACCATGGCCAAAGGTGATCGGATCCACATTACGTTGCGCTGCCGCGAGTGCCAGCGCTTCTCGTACCACTCCAAAAAGAACCGCCGCAACACGGCGGATCGGTTGGAATTGCGAAAATTCTGCCCGCGTTGCCGGGCACACCAACCGTTCCGCGAAAGCCGCTGAGGGGGAGAGGAGTTCCCATGCCCCGCGCTGGGCGACGCCCCCCACGACGACGCCAAACCGGCGGTCAGACCCCGATCCCCGGTGCGGACCCCGGTGCCCCCCAGTCCACCCCGCCCCCGGCTGCCGGTCCCCCATCCGGGGAGCCCCAGGCACCGGGCGCGGAAACGGCATCACCGCTCACCGTCTCGGCCACGCCTACGCCGCCGCCAATGCAAACCATCCGCCCCCAGCGCGGCACGCCCCGTCCCACCGCAAACACCCAGTCCGGCAGTGGTGGCGGGCGCGGCCGTCTCTACCGCATGACGCACCCGCGCTTCGTCACAGAGACCGTCTCCGAACTGCGCAAAGTCGTCTGGCCCTCCCGCGCCGAAACTCGCAGCCTGACCACCGTCGTCATCGTCATCGCGGTCGCTGTCGGCGTGATCCTCGGCTCCGTCGACTGGATCTTCAATCGCCTGATGGAAAACGTCCTCCTCAACTAACACCATGACCAGTCACTCCAACACCACCACCGACGGTCCGGACGCACTGACCGACGACAGCCCCGACCTGGAAACGGCCACAGCCGAAGATGACGCCCCCGTGACCCCGCCCCCGGGTGAATCGCCCACCGACGACCAGCGCCCCCCCGCCGAGAGCCCAGCCGACGAACGCTCCGCTGACCAACCGCCAGACGAGGCCCCCGCCGACGCCCCCGCCCCGACAACCGGGCCCGCTTCCTTCACCGAAGACCTCCCAACCGAAGCCGGCGCGCGCGACGCGAACGCCGCCGCCGCCGCCGCCGCCCTCTTCGGCGACGACGCCCTGCCCGACGCCGCCTCCGGCGAAGCCGCCGACGGTATCAGCGCCGCCGAGCGCGAATACCAAGAGGCGATGCGCACCGCCAAATCGCTCGGCTTCGACGAAGAAGCCCCCACGGCCGCCATCGACGCCGAGGCCACCAGCGCCGCCGAACTCGCCGAACGCCTGGGCCTCGAGGAAAGCAAGGAGCCGGCCGCCCCGCCTGAGCCCGAGCCGGAAGATGTCGCCGCCCGGATCGCCGCCGCGGAGGCCGACGAAATCCTCGGCGCAGACGTCGGCGACGGTCGCGCCTGGTACGTCCTCAACACCTACTCCGGCCACGAAAACAAAGTCGACGAAAACCTCAAACGGCGCGTCGAATCCATGGATGTCGCCGACCGCATCTTTGACGTGGTCGTCCCAACCCAAGAAGAACTCGAGATTCGTGGCGGCCAGCGCCGCCAAGTGCAACGCAAATTGCTGCCCGGCTACGTCCTCGTCAACATGCTGCTCGATGACGACACCTGGTACGTCGTGCGAAACACCCCCGGCGTCACCGGCTTCGTCGGCGCGGAGAAGCCGCACCCGCTGCCGCGCCAAGAAGTCGCCGCAATCCTCAAGCAAACCCGCGTCGCGGAACCCCGCGTCCGCGTGGGCTTCGAAATCGGCGATATGGTCCGCGTCATGGATGGGCCATTCCAAGACTTCTCCGGCGAAGTCGATGAAATCAACCTCGAAAAGGGCAAGGTCCGCATCATGATCTCCATGTTCGGTCGCGACACCCCCGTGGAACTGGACTTCATGCAAGTCGAGAAGGTGTAACGATGGCGAAGAAGATCCGCGCGGTCCTCACCCTCCAAATGGAGGCCGGGAAGGCCAGCCCCGCCCCGCCCGTGGGCCCCGCCCTGGGCCAGCACGGCGTCAACATCATGGATTTCGTCAAGGCCTACAATGAGCGTTCGGCCAGCATGGCCGGCGACATCGCACCGGCACAGATCACGATCTACGCGGACCGCTCCTTTACCTTCGAGCTGCGTACGCCCCCCGCCTCTGACCTCATTCGCAAAGCGGCCGGCCTCGAAAAAGGCTCCAGCACCCCGCGTCGTGAACTGGTTGGCGAAATCAGCCCCGACCAGGTCCGCCAGATCGCCGAAAAGAAGATGCCGGACCTCAACGCCAACGACATCGACGGCGCGATGAAAATCGTCGCCGGCACCGCCCGCAGCATGGGCATCACGGTTTCGGAGTAACGCATGCCCAAACACGGAAAACGCTACACCGCCGCCCTGGCCAACTCCGCCCCGGACACCGCCGTCCCGCTCGCCACCGCCGTCGCCCAGGTCAAACAGAACGCTACCGCCAAGTTTGACGAGACGATTGAACTGCACATCCGCACCGGCCTGGACCCCCGCCACGCCGACCAGCAGGTCCGTGGCACCACCAATCTCCCGCACGGCCTCGGCAAGACCGTCCGCGTCGCCGTCTTCGCCGAGGGCGACGCCGCCCGCGCCGCGGAAGCCGCCGGCGCCACCATCGTCGGGGCAGCCGACCTGATCAGCAAAGTCGAAGACGGCTTCACTGACTTCGATGTCGCCCTCGCCCAGCGCCAGCTCATGGGCAAAGTCGGCAAGCTTGGGCGTGTGCTCGGGCCCCGGGGACTGATGCCCAACCCGCGTTCCGGCACCGTCGTTGACGGTGCCGACATGGGCAAAGCCGTCCAAGAGGCCCAGGCCGGCCGCGTTGAGTTCCGGCTGGACCGGCTCGCGCTCATGCACATCCCTGTCGGCAAAGCCAGCTTCGACGAACAGCAACTCGTCGAAAACATCGGCGCCCTCGTCACCGAGGTCGTCAAAGCCAAGCCCAGCGGCACCAAAGGCTCCTATATCCGTGGACTGCATCTGACCTCTACCATGGGCCCCAGCGTGAGACTGGAGTTGCAAAGCACCATCAGCACGACCGCGGAGTAACCCTCCGCCTTCCCGACGCCGAAGACCGCTGGCGCCGACCTGTGGACTGCTCCACAGCGGCACAACTCCAGCGCAGGTGCGGACAGACTTTCGGCCCCGCGCTCAACGGGGCCGCCGGTCCCCCCGCTCCTCTTCGCCGTCCACCGGCAAGACAGGCGGGGTTTTTCATGCCCCCCCACCACCCTCCCGTGCGGACACCACGTCGCACACCACACGGGAACGGCGCCCAAGGAGCTGCCTATGCCCACTGAGCGAAAGGTCCAACAGGTCGCTGACCTGGAAGAGCGTCTCGGTCGCACCGTGATGGCCATCGGGCTCGATTACCGCGGACTGAGCGCGGGGCAAATGCGCGCCCTGCGCGTCACCTTGCGCGCCCAAGAACCCTCCATGGAGCTGCGGGTCGTCAAAAACACGCTGCTTGCCCGGGCCGCCGTAAACGCCGGCAAGCCCGGCGTCAGCGAGATCAGCCACCAAGCCACCGCCCTCGTCCTCGGCTACGAAGACGAAGTCGGCCCGCCCAAAGCCCTGCGCAAGTACCTCAGAGACTCCCGCCTGGAGATCCCCATCCATGGGGGCTACCTCGATGGGGACGTGCTCAGCGCCGACCAAGTCGAGCAGCTCGCCTCCGTGCCCAGCCGCCTCGAGCTGATGGCCAAGATCGCAGGCGGGCTCAACAGCCCCATCACCGGCATCGCCGGTGGCATCAACGCGCTCCTGCGTGAGCTGGCCGCCATCATCGAAGCCCGCGCCGAGCAACTCGACACGGGCGACACCGACGCAGGCGACGCCGCCCCCAGTGACGCAGATACAGACCCGGAGGCCACCGGCGTCAACACCGATGCGGACGCCGACCCAGCGGCCGAAGAGACCCAGAACCCCCAGACCGAGAATGCCAAGACGGATGCCGCAGACGCGGAGGGAGACAGCAATGCCTAAGGTTGAGGAAGCGTTCGAGCTGATTAGCACCATGACCGTCCTCGAGGCACGGGACCTCGTGAAGAAGATCGAAGAAGAATTCGGCGTCAGCGCTGCCGCCCCAGTGGCCATGGCCGCGATGCCTGGCGCCGGCGACGCCGTAGCCGCGGTCGAAGAGCAGACCGAATTCACCGTCGTGTTGAAGGACTTCGGCGCCAATAAGATCAACGTCATCAAGGCCGTGCGCGCCGTCACCTCGCTGGGCCTCAAAGAGGCCAAGGAGTTCGTCGAGAGCGCCCCCGCCAACGTCAAGGAAGGCGTCCCCAAGGACGAGGCCGACAAAGTCAAGGCGTCGCTCGAAGAGGCCGGCGCCGCCGTCGAAATTCAGTAACGCCCCGGCCCCCACGGCAGGCCAACCGCCTCTCCGGCAGAATCGGCTACCCTCATCCTCGGTGCCCGTGCGTTCGCGCCCTGGGCCCCACCTGGGGGGGGGCGGACACCGGGGCACGGCGCCGCCAGGTCCCCAGACCATGGTACCCGTGCCGAGGGATGAGGAGCGGAGCCCGCCGCATGGTTGCGCAGTCACACCCCGCCGGCCCGCAAACGCCGCACCGGGTCCACGCGCGCGCGGTCCCGGCCCCCGCCCTGCGACCACCGCAGAGCCGCTCCCGACTCATCGCCGTCGTCCTGCTCACCGTCGCCGTCGTGATCGTTTGGAGTCTGCGCGACGACGCATCGCCCCGCCTGGGCGACTCCATCCAGGCCATCACGGTCGTCGGCCAGGACGCACAAACCGCGCCTGCCGCGCAAATCGCGCCACCAACTGGCGCAACGGCCACGGCGACGCAAGGACCGGTACAGTTCACCCTTGACACGGGACCCGCCACCGCCCTGCCGCAGCTCCGCCTCAACGCCCTGCCGCGCCCGCCGGAGCTGTCCGAGCCCCTCCAACCCGGCAGCTTCATCCGCTACCTCGTGCAACGGGGCGACACCGTGCATGACATCAGCCTGGTCTACGGCGTCTCGATCGACGACATCTTGCGCTTCAACCCCACCCTTGGCGACGGCACACAGATCGACGTCGGCCAGGTCATCTTCGTCCCCAACGACTAACCGCGCCCTGCGCACCAGAACGCGAACCCCCTGATCGCGGGAACCAACAATGAGCTTCTCCCCCAGCCCCTCGCAGCTCCAGAAGGCCCGGCGCCAGATCATTCGCTCCACCCTCATCTGGCTCCCGATCTTCGTCCTCTTCGCATCCATCGCCGTCTTCTTCCTCGTGCGCGCACTGACCGAGGAATCGGGCGCTTGGATCGGCTTCGCCATCGTCGGACTCATCGCGCTCCTGACCATGCCCCTGCTCATCGCGGCGCTGCAGGACCTGCGCGCCGCCCCAATCGAGACGGAAGGCCAACTCGCCCGCAAGTGGCGCAAATCCGACTTCCTGATCGCCAAAGCGCACTACGTCATGGT
The DNA here is from genome assembly GCA_003228175.2 of Chloroflexota bacterium. Lineage (GTDB taxonomy): Bacteria > Chloroflexota > Dehalococcoidia > Bin125 > Bin125 > TK10-74A. The sequence goes on along the minus strand of QGNQ01000049.1, from coordinate 394 downwards.
GGGCAAACGGGTCTTCCGTCTTGACTCGCACACCTGGCTGCAGATGCCAGACGTTCCCGCACGGGTCCACGTGCTCCACTACCCGCACACCAACACCCTGGTCGACTGGCGCCGCTCCGAGTCCGACGAGGAAGTCGGCCCGGCGCCCGCCGCGCGGCCCTGGCGCACCGTCACTGCCCCGCTCGCAACGGCTGCCCCCACCACCACCGATGCCGCCCCCGCGCCCCCCAGCGCACCCGCCGTGCAGCCCCCCAGCTTCGGCGCGCCGCTGCCCCCGCGCCGCGTTGAGCCCAGCCCACGCCCCGGCACGCGCGTCGACCCCCCGCGCTGCGGCGCCCCGCCCCGGGACCCAGACGCGTGACGCCCCACGGCGAGCCCCCCCGGCCCGCCCCGG
>QGNQ01000048.1 GCA_003228175.2 Chloroflexota bacterium | reverse complement strand
GGGGGCGGAGGACGAAGCTGCGCTGGGCGATGCGGGGGTGGGGGATGGTGAGGGTTTCCTCGTCGAGGCGGAGGTCACGATAGAGCAGCAGGTCGATGTCGAGGATGCGAGGGCCCCAGCGAGGGCCGGGCTCGCGGCCGACGGTGGCTTCGACGGCCTTGCACTTGGCGAGCAGGTCGTGCGGGGAGAGGTGCGTCTCGACGCGCAGGGCGGCGTTGAGGAAGGCGGGCTGGTCGGTGACGCCCCAGGGGGCGGACTCGTAGAGGGCGGAGAGCTGCTGGACTCGGACCTCGGGGCCCAGCAGCTCGACGCCGCGGCGCAGGTTGGCGAGGCGGTCGCCGAGGTTGCTGCCGAGGCCGAGCAGGATGGCGTCACTGACAGGCGGCTGCCAGCCGCGCACGACCGCATCCGCCATACGGGCGACGCGTGACATCTCCCGCACATCGTGGACACGGACGATGTCTGCGCCGTTGGCGATGGCGAGGGCGACGGTGGCGGCGGTGCCTTCGAGTCGGTCTTGGACGGGCAGATCGAGGACGGCGCCGATGGTGCTCTTGCGGGACGTGCCGACGAGCAGTGGTCGGGCCATGTCACGCAGCTCCCCGAGGCGGCGCAGCATCTCGATGCTCTGCTGTGGCCGCCAGCCAAAGCCGAAGCCGGGGTCCATGATGAGCCGCTCCGTGGGGATGCCGGCGGCCTCGGCCTGGGCGCAGCCTGCGAGGAGACCGTCGCGGATATCGCCGATGACGTCGCGGAAGGGGCGGTTGCGCTGGTTGTGCATCATGACGACACTGGCGCGCGCTTGGGAAGCGGCGCGCGCGACATCAGGCTCGCCGCGGAGGCCGTTAACATCGTTGACGATGGTTGCGCCGGCGTCGAGGGCGGCGCGGACGACGGCGGCCTTGGTGGAATCGATGCTGAGGGGGACGTTGACTTCGCGAACCAGTTGGGCGATGACGGGGACGACGCGGGCGAGTTCGTCCTGCTCGCTGACGGGCTGGAAGCCGGGGCGGGTGGACTCTGCGCCGAGGTCCAGGATGTCGGCGCCCTCTTGGACCATGCGCAGGCCCTGGCGCAGGGCGGCCTGGGTGTTGGCGTGGAGGCCGTCGCCGGAGAAGGAGTCGTCGGTGCAGTTAATGATGCCCATGAGGAACGTGCGGCTGCCCCAGACGAAGTGACGCCCGGCGATGAGGCCGGGTGCGAGGGGGACGGGCTGGGAAGCGGCCATCGCGCCGCACTCCTTCGGGGGAGGCGCTCGGTTGTCGAGCGGGGGCTTGCGGGCAATCTTAGAGCGGGTGCTCGGTGACGATGGGCCGGCGCTGGTCGCCGCTGGATTCGAGGCGCAGCAATTCGCTGCCCGGAGGCAGGTCGATCGTCTGGAAGGGGACTTCGACGGGCTTGACGCCGTTGACGGCTTCGGGGTCGTCATCGGGGGCCTCGATGATCTGCCAGACGCGGACATCGGGCGGGTCGGTGGCGAGCGAGACGAGCAGCCAGTAAGGCCAGGGGTCGAGGCCCACGAGGGGGCGGGCGAAACGCAGGTCCGTGGGGGAGGGGCGCGCCTCCGTCATGGTGTGGGAGTGGTAGACGATGTAGTGGTCAGCGTCGTGGTCGCTCATGAGGCGGTAGAGGTGGAGCAGTTCACCGGCGGGGATATCGAAGCGGAAGGGACGCTGGGCAGCGTCGGCGGCGTTGGTGGTGCGGTAGAGCTTCTGAGCGCCGTTGGGGAAGCGGAGGACGACGCCGCAGCATTCGTCGGGCGCGGCTTCTTGGGCGTGCGCCAACATGGCGTTGATCAGCGATTGTGGGATCTGGACGGGCTGGTCGCTCACGCAGGCGCCTCTCGGGGTCGGGGGACGGTGTGGAGCGTATCGGCCGCGCGGCTGCTGGCCCAGCGATGGGGCCGCTCAGTTCGGCGAGGCCGGGCGTGGCGGTGTGTCCGTGTGGGGCGGGGCGTCCGTAGGGGGCAGGGCCCACTCGCGGATGGGGCCGTCGTCGTGGCAGGAGCCGGGGTGGGCCTGCATCTGTAGCAGGACGCGGCTGTGCGGCGGGGCGACGAGATGCGCCAGCCAGTGCTCCCGATCGCGCTCCGGCACGAGCTCGGCAAGGTCGCGGAAGCGGAGGTGGAGGAGGCGGTCTTGGTCGACGAGGCCGAAGTCGAGGGTGGGTTTGCCGGGCGCGAGGAGGCGGCCGATGGTATCGGTGCGGAGTAGCTTTGCGCCTTGGCGCTGGAGCAGCGCGATCAGGACTTGGGCACGGAAGAAGATCGGCAGGGCGCCGGCGTCGCCAGATTCAAGCGCGCGCGCCAGCGCCCTGCGATAGACCGCGTCCGCCTCGCCGAGGGCGAGTTGGGGGGGCACTACGCGGTTGGGTTTTCGATGGGGGTGCCGACCATGCTGCCCCACTCGGTCCAGGATCCGTCATAGTTGGTCACGTCGTAGCCGAGGAGGTGGTGCAAGGCAAACCAGCTATGTGAGGAGCGCTCGCCGATGCGGCAGTAGGCGACGATGGGCTTGGAGCCATCGACGCCTTGATCGGCGTAGAGCGCCTTGAGCTCGTCGGCCGACTTGAAGGTGCCATCCTCCGCGACGGCTCTGGCCCAGGGGATGTTGGAAGCGCCGGGGATGTGGCCTTTGCGCTGCGCGGTCTCGGAGAGGCCGGGGGGCGCCATGATGACGCCGTTGAACTCGTCGGGGGAGCGCACGTCGACGAGAGCGCCACCGTCGGCGACGTGGCGCAAGACGTCGGGGGACTTGGCCCGCAGGGCTTCGTCGCGCGGGCCGATGCTTACGGTTCCGGCGGAGGGCGCGGGGGCGTCGGTGCTGGTGGGGCGACCCTCGTCGAGCCACTTCTTGCGGCCGCCGTCCATCAGTTGGGTGTTGGCGACGCCGTACATCTCCAGCATCCAGAGGGCGTAGGCAGCGAACCAGTTGTTGTTGTCGCCGAAGAGGACGACGGTGGAGTCCGGGTTGACCCCGGCGTCGCGCAGGAGCGTCTGGACGGCTGCCTGATCGGCGACGTCGCGGCTGACCTGATCTTGCAGCTGTGAGGTCCAGTTCCAGGCGACGGCGCCTGGGGGGTGGCCCTCGTTGTAGGCCTCGGTGTCGACGTCGACTTCGATCAGGCGGAGGCTGGGGTTGTCGAGGTTGGCGGCAACCCACTCCGTGCTGACCAGTTTGTTTCGATTCGCGAACTCAGCCATGCCGATATGCCTCTTTCCTTGGCTCTGACCTTGACTCGATGCTTGGACTCGTTGTGCCGACCGCTCAGAGTGGGGGCCTGGGGGCTACCACCAGAGCTGTCCTTCGATCGTTTCGTCACCGGCGATATCGTCGTAGTCGCGCTCCCAGAGGCCGGTGGAGATGTACTTCCAGCCGCCGTCGGCGAGCAGGACGACGATGTCGCCGCTCTCCATGCGCTCGGCCACGCGTTGCGCCGTACGCAGGGCGGCGCCCGAGGAGATGCCGGCGAAGATGCCTTCGTCCTCCAGGAGGCGCTTGGTGAGGGCGAAGGAGGTGCGGCTGTCGACCACGATGCGGCCGTCGAGGACGGCCTCGTCGAAGACGGGGGGGATGTAGCCCTCGTCCATGCTGCGGAGGCCCTGCACGAGGTCGCCGGGGTGGGGCGCGGCGGCGACGATCTTGACGGTGGGCTTGTGCTCTTTGAGGTAGCGGCCAACGCCGGTCAGGGTGCCGCCGGTGCCGAGCCCGGCGACGAAGTGTGTGATCTCGGGGCAGTCGCGCAGGATCTCGGGGCCGGTGGTGCGGTAGTGGGCGCCGGGGTTGTCGGCGTTTTCGTACTGCATGGGCATGAAGACGGAGGGGTCCTGGGCGTAGAGCTCTTGGGCCATTTTGACGGCGCCATTGGATCCCAGGTCGCCGGGGGAAAGGACGACGTCGGCGCCGTAGAAGCGCAGGAGGTCGCGTCGCTCCAGGGAGACGCTCTCCGGCATGACGCAGCGCACGGGGTGACCGTGCAGGCGCCCGACGAGGGCGAGGGCGAGGCCGGTGTTGCCGCTGGTGGGCTCGAGGATGGTCTGACCGGCGGCGAGGGAGCCGTCGGCGCAGGCGGCGTCAATCATGGCTTTGGCGATGCGGTCCTTGACGGAGCCGGTGGGGTTCTGACCTTCGAGCTTGACCCAGATGCGGACGCCCTCGCGCGGCGAGAGGCGGTGCAGGCGGACGAGGGGCGTGTTGCCGATCAGATCGAGGATCGAATCGAGGCGGGTACTGGTGCTGGGGGCCACGCCGACCACGAGTGTGCCTCTCAGGCGACGGTCGCGCCGCCGGCGAGGGCCGGCAAGATCGCGATCACGTCCCCGTCCTCCAGGGCGGTGTCCATCCGCTCCAGGAAGCGGATGTCCTCATCATTGCGAAAGATGTTGACGAAGCGACGCATTTCGCCATCTTCGATGAGCTGATCGCGGAAGCCCGGGTACTTGGCGTCGATCGTCGCCAAGAGGCCGCCGACGGTTGCGCCGCCGGCGTGGGGATCGGCGTAGCTGAGGGTCTTTTGGCCCTCGGTGAACTTCTGCAGGATGGACGGGACGCGAACCTCGACCGTCATGAGCACATCATTTCCGGGGCCGGCGCTTAGGAGACCGGCTGGGCGACGGCGCCCTCATGGAAGGGCGAGCCGCAGAACTCTTCGTAATCGATCAACTCGGTCACCGTGGGCGCGTCGCCGCAGAGGGGGCATTGCGGATCACGGCGGATTTTGACGGTGCGGAACTCCATTGCCAGGGCGTCGTAGAGCAGCAGCCGATTCTTCAGCGGCTCACCGATTTCGACGAGGAGCTTGAGCACCTCCGTGGCCTGAATTGCGCCGACCGTTCCCGGCAGGGCACCGAGCACGCCCGCTTCGGCGCAGGAGGGGACCATACCGGGCGGGGGCGGACTCGGGTAGAGGCAGCGGTAGCAGCCCTCACCGGGGATGAAGGTGGTGATCTGTCCCTCGAAGAGGAAGATGCTGCCATCGACCAGCTTGGTGCGGGAGAGGAAGGCGGCGTCGTTGACGAGGTAACGGGTGGCGAAGTTATCAGCGCCGTTCACGACGATGTCGTACTGGGGGATGATCGCCATGGCGTTTTCGGAGGTCAGGGGCTCGGTGTGCTTGACGACGGTCACGTTGGGGTTCATGTCAGCGATGCGGTCGGCGGCGGATTCGACCTTGGGGCGGCCGATGTCTTTGGTGCCGTGGATGATCTGGCGCTGGAGGTTGCTGAGGTCGACGACGTCGAAGTCGACGATGCCGATGGTGCCGACGCCGGCGGCGGCCAGGTAGACGAGGACGGGCGAGCCGAGGCCGCCGGCGCCGACGACGAGGACCTTGCCGGCGCTGATCTTGCGCTGCCCGAGGGGGCCCACCTGATCCATGATCAGATGGCGCGAGTAGCGGTCGATCTGCTCGGCCGTCATGACGGAGCCGCCGGCGATGGCGGGGATGACCGAGACTTCATCGCCGTCGCCGACGGAGGTCTCGGAGCCGTCGAGGGTGGAGATTTCGTGATTGTTCACGTAGACGTTGACGTGGCTCAGGATCTGGCGGTCTTCGGTGAAGACGAGTTGGCCGAAGCCTGGGTAGCGCTGCTCCAGATCCTGGAGCACACCGTTCACGTCGCTGCCGTCGGCGTCGACGAAGACGCGATTGCCCGTGAGCCGCCGGAAGGGCGTGGGAATGTAGACCTTGATTGTCATTGCGTCGCTCCTGGCACTGTCATCGCTCTTCTCCTGTTAGCGCAGCCGGGCGGTGAGGCTGGCCGCGGATTCCAAATCGACGCTGAGATATCGCTCGCCGGTGTCGCAGAGGATCGTGACGATGCGCTGCTCGGGCCGCATTTTCTCTGCGACTTGCAAGGCCGCGTGGACGTTTGCGCCGGCCGAGACGCCGACGAGGACGCCTTCTTCGTGCGCGAGGCGGGCGGTCATGCGATAGGCGTCGTCGTCGGAGACGCCGAGAACCTCGTCGTAGATGTCGCGGTTGAGGACGCCGGGCACGAAGGATGCGCCGATGCCCTGGATTCCGTGGACGCCGAAGCGGCCGCCGCGCAGGACCGGGGATTTTTCCGGCTCGACAGCGATGATGCGGACGTCCGGCAGTCGTTCCCGCAAGACTTCGCCGACGCCGGTGATGGTGCCCCCGGTCCCGACGCCAGCGACGAAGGCGTCGAGGCGGCCGTCGGTGGCGGCCCAGATCTCCTCGGCGGTGGTTCGCCGGTGGACTTCAGGGTTGGCGGGGTTCTGGAACTGCTGGGGCATGAAGTGGCGTGGCTGCTGCGCGAGCTCTTCGGCGGCGAACACGGCGCCGCTCATGCCCTCGATCGCGGGGGTGAGGACCAGGTCGGCGCCGTAGCGGGCGAAGAGCTTGCGCCGCTCCAGGCTGTAGTCCTCCGGCATCGCCAGGATCAGGCGGTAGCCCTTGGCGGCGGCGACGAGGGCCAGACCGACGCCGGTGTTGCCGCTGGTGGGCTCAACGATGGTGTCGCCGGGCTGGAGCAGGCCGTCGCGTTCGGCGGCTTCGATCATGGACTTTGCGATGCGGTCCTTGACGGAGCCGCCGGGGTTGAGGGACTCGAGTTTGCCCAGCACCTCTGCGCCGCTGGACGGCACAACCCGCTGCAGCCGCAGGAGCGGTGTCTCGCCGACCAATTCGAGGAGGCTATCGACGATGCCGGTGCGGGGGTTGGGAGGGGTGGTCATTGCGGGTGCTCGTTGGTGCGGGTCTTGATTGGGTCTGCGGCAGTCACTGGCGCTCAGATGGAGTAGCGGCCGCCGGCGGTGACGGCATCGCGCTCGGCGAGGTCGGCCAGGGTGCGGTCGTGGAGGACGTCGACGATGGCGTCGCGGACGTCTTCCCACATGTGCAGTTGGCCGGCGGATCCGCTGCTATCGAGGTTGGGATTGTCGAGACATGCGCCGACGCTGATATTGCCTTCCAAGCTTTTGACGACGGCGTCCATGCGCACGTCGGCGGGCTCCATGGCGAGTTCGTGTCCGCCCTGCGCGCCACGCGCGGAGCGGACGAAGCCGGCCGTGCGGAGCGCCCCGAGGACTTGGCCGACGAGGGACTCCGGGATCGCTTGTCGTGCGGCGATCTCGCCGCTGGGGATGGGCCCCCGGCCGCGATGTTGAGCCAGATCGACGAGGGCGCGGATGCCGTAGTCGCCCTTGCTGGAGAGTCGCATGGTTGGTGCTCCGCTGGAATTCGCCCCGTGATTACGGACCGTTGGGGGAATCCAAACAATCTTGACCGGAATGGTAGCATTTCCGATGAAGGCCACGCCGAACGTGAATGTGAACCAGTTAAACTCGGATTGCGTATGAACCCGCCAGCGACCGGACCCCAGCATGTGGATATTGAGGCGTTGAGCGCGACGCTGGACCCGCAGGACCCGCGAGGCACGGTCGCGCGGGCGCTGGCGCTGTTCCCGGGCGAGACGCTGATCTCGTTCAGCGGCGCGGAAGATGTCGCGCTGATCGATATGGCGGCGAAGAGCGGTAGCCCGTACCGGGTGTTCACGCTGGACACGGGGCGGCTGCACCCGGAGACGCTGGAGTTCATGGAGCTGGTGCGCAAGCGCTACCAGGTAGGGATTGAAGCGGCGTTCCCGCAGCCGGAGGCGGTGCTGGTGCTGGTGCGCGAGAAGGGCCTGTTTTCGTTCTATGCGGACGGACACGAGGAGTGCTGCCGGATTCGCAAGGTGGAGCCGCTGCGGCGGATGCTGGCGGGGGCTGGGGCGTACATCACGGGCCAGCGCCAGGATCAGAGTCCGGCGACGCGGGCGGCGATTCCGTTGGTGCAGGAGGATCCGGGCTTCTCAACCGACCCGGCAACACCGCTGATCAAGTTCAACCCGCTGGCGCAGTGGACGTCTGCGCAGGTCTGGGACTATATCCGCGAGTACGACGTGCCCTACAACGCGCTACACGACCGCGGCTTCCAGTCGATTGGGTGCGCCCCCTGCACGCGGGCGACGAATCCCGGCGAGCATGAGCGGGCGGGGCGCTGGTCGTGGGAGGAGGCGACGCAAAAGGAGTGTGGCCTGCACGCGATGAACGTGCCGGGGGGCGGGTCGAAGTCGGTGGTGTGAGCGATGCGGCTCTTTCGGGGGCCAGGGGGGCTGTAGCCCGCATGACGGAGCGGGGGCAATCCCGAGGCCCGGCGTGAGCGTTCCCCAGGTGTCGGTGGGTATTCCTTGATCGAGAAGTTGGAGGTGCATTGGCAGCGGGCGCGCGCGGGCGTGTCGGGGAGGTGGCAGATGGTGCGGATTCAGCGACAGATCAGGATCGAGGCGGGGCCGGAGGCGGTCTGGGCGGTGCTGGCCGATTACGGCGGGGTGGATAAGTGGATGCCGTCAGTCGATCACGCGGTGATCACGACCGGGGAGGCGGGCGTTGGCTGTGAGCGTGCCTGCGACATCCAGGGCATGGGCAAGGTGCATGAGCGCGTGCTGGTCTGGGACGAGAACGAGCGCTTCGTCGTGGAGCTATCGGCGATGGGCCCGATGAAGTCGGCGCAGAGCGATTGGATGCTGACGCCGCAAGGGGAGGGCACGCTTGTCACGTCGGTGACGGATGTGGCGATGCGGTTCGGGCCGATCGGGGTGCTGATGGCGAGGACGGTGGTGGGCCGGCAGCTTGGGAAGCAGTTGGAGATCGGCCTGCGGGGGCTGAAGGCCTACGTGGAGCGGGAGGAGTCGTTGAGCGTGGCGGAGGCGAAGACGGTGGCCTCGGCCTGAGTCCTTGTGCGGATTCTCGCGCAGTTCGCGAGACGCAACTGCATCCGCATCACCTGGCGGAGCGGCCATCTCAGCACTGCTGAGGCGCTGCCGCCGCAGGGAGTTGTCGCGAGGGCGTGACGTTGGTCGGAAAGAGCGCCGGGGTTGTCGGGGCGGGGGCGCTCAGACGAGCGTGAGGACGAGCGGCACGACGACGATGGCGGCGATGAAGCCGGCCAAGCTGGTGCGGCTGCGGCTGATGCGGTGCGCAGCCCACTGAATCGCCCGCACGTAGGGGTGGTAGATGACGGCGAGGACGAACAGGGCGACGAGCGTGGCGAAGATCATGGTGGTGAGGACGACGGTGGGGGCGCCGCCGTGTTCCAGGGCGGCGGCGGCGAAGAGGGTGTCGGCGAAGGTGGTGATGTTTGCGCCGAGGACGTAGGGGATGATCGCGTCGCGGCGGATGGTGCCGCGCAGGGCCATGGGCACGAGCAGCGTGATTGAGACGACGACGGAGAGGGTGGCCAGCGTGACGGCGGCGCCGAGCCCGAACATGGCCCAGCGACCTTGCAGGCGGGCCGGGGCGGCGGCCAGCCGGTCGCCGGTGTTCTCTGGGCTGGGCAGCACGCGGTCGAAGAGGCGCAGGGCGGCGAGCAGCAGGAAGACCGCGGCGGCGAAGAGGAGGCCCGCGGGGAGGACTTCATCGGCTCGCTCGACGAGGGGATCGAAGACCGCGTCGGTGAGGCTGGTGAGGGGCGCGACGGCGCCGAAGCCAACGCCGTCGAGCCAGCCGCCGGCGAGGGCGGCGAGGCCGAGCAGGGCGACGGGGACCCAGGTGCTGGTGGTGATGAGGAAGGTGACGACGCCGACGTGGACGCTGTCGGCGAGGCCGCGACCGCGCAGGTAGTAGACGAAGCCGACGGCCAGGACGATGAAGGATGCGCCGATGCGGGAGCCGACGATCTGCGCGAAGGCCTCAGACTGGGTGAGGACGCCGGTGTCGAGGAGGGTGAGTGCGGTGGCGGCGATGGGCGAACCGCTGAGGACGAAGTAGGAGCCGAGCCAGCCGAGCCCGACGAGATTCAGTGCGCCGTCCGCACCGAGGACGTCCAGCACATCGACGAGTGCAGCGGCGCTGAGCACTAGCGCGCGCAGGGCCAGGAGGAAGAGGAAGAAGGCCGCCGGCGCGATCAGCCAGCGGGAGCCGGCCGAGCGCCGCCACGCCCCTGGGGGACGACGCAGACGATGTGGATGAGGGGCGCGTAGATGGGGCACGGGGCGTGACGACCAGGGCGCGTTGGCGACCGCGCGTCAGCGCCGCCGGGGGAGGGTGGGTGGAGGGAGAAGGGGGCCCAGCGACGGGCGCGTACGGCCGGCGCGCGCGCTCAGACGGCGCACTCCCCCTCGCCCATTTCGTCCAGGTTGAAGAGCTTGTTCGCTTCGTGGTCGACGAACATGAGGGGGTCGTCGGTGAACTTGGGCGGGGTGCTGAAGGGCTCCAGCAGGCTGCGGAAGTGGGGCAGGCCGCGGCGCTGCGCGTAGTGGCGGAAGATCTCGCCCTGGGTTCGTTGGGCTTTGTAGTCGTCGATCATGAGGTCGACGGCGGCGGCGGCACGCTTGGCGGGCACCTTGCCGACGATGCGGCCGACAGCGGCGCCTTGGATGTCGGTGCCGCCACCGATGAGGACGTTGAAGGAGGGGACGAGGCGACCGTCGGCGTGCATGGCGGCGCCGTGGAAGCCGATATCGGCCATGTGGTGGTGGCCGCAGGAGTTGGGGCAGCCGCTGATCTTGATGCGCATGCGCTCGACGAGGTCATCCTCGCGGCCCCGAGCGATGACGCTGTCGCGGAGGACATCGGCGAGTCCTTTGGAGGAGGTGATGCCGAGGGCGCAGGTGTCGGAGCCGGGGCAGGACATGACGTCGGCGAGTTGGTGGGCGCTGGGCTCGTTGAGGCCGAGATCGCCCAGGCGCAGGAAGAAGTCGGCGAGATCTTGGTCGCGCACCCAGCGGATGACGAGGGCCTGCTGGGCGGAGATGCGCAGGCCGGCGCCGGAGAACTCACGCGTGATGTCGGCGAGGGCGTGGAGCTGCTCGACGGTGAGGTCACCCAGCGGCACGGTGACATAGGCGGCGTTGAAGCCGGCCTGGGTCTGGGGGACGAGGTTGGTGCGCTTCCATTCGGCGAACTCGGGGCTGTCAAGGTTTGCGGTTTGGACAAGGCGGGGGGCGGTAGTGGGCGCCTGTTCTTCGAGGTGCATGAACTCGGAGACCTGCCGGAAGCGCGGGTCGGTGGCGGGGGGCATTTGCTCGAGCGCTTCTTGCACTTGGAGGCGAAACTGCTCGATGCCGACGGCCTTGATGTAGAACTTGATGCGGGCCTTGTTGCGGTTTTTGCGCTGGCCGTTGGCGTTGAAGACGGTCAGTACGGCCTCGGTGATGCGCACGGCCTCGTGGGCGGGGAGGAACTCGTCCAGGGTCTCGGCCAGGTGCGGCGCGGCGCCGAGGCCGCCACCGACGACGACTTTGAATCCGCGCTGGGTCTGGCCGTCGACCTCTCGCGTGCGGGCGACGAAGCCGATGTCGTGCATGGGGACGAGGCCGAGGTCGTGGTCGCTGGCGGAGAAGGTGGGCTTGAACTTGCGGGGGAGCTGCTGGCAGACGTCGAGGCGCAGGCAGTGCGCGGAGACGGCTTGGGCGTAGGGGGTGACGTCGAAGGCTTCGTCGGGGCCAACGCCGGAGAGGTGGTCAGAGGTGACGTTGCGGACGGTGTTGCCGCAGGCTTCGCGGGTGGTGACGCCGACGGAGGCGAGCAGGCGCATGACGGTGGGGGTGTCGTCCAGGGGGACGAAGTGCATCTGCACGTCCTGGCGGGTGGTGAGGTGCCCCACGCGACGGGGGGCGTAGCGATCGATGATGTCGGCCAGCACGTCGACCTGATCGGCGTTGAGTCCGCCGTAGGGGATTTTGACGCGGATCATATGGACGTCAGGCTGGCGCTGGCCGTAGATGCCGTGCTGGAGTCGGAAGAGGCGGAACTCGAGGGGGTCGATCTCGTCGCGCTGGAAGCGACGGACGTGGGCCTCGTAGTTTTGAATCTCGGTCTCGATCTCCTGGGGGAGATTGAAGTCTGTCGTCCGGTCGATTTCGGTGGTGGTCATGGCTGCCCCGGATCATCTGTCGGTCTGCTGAGCGGTAAGGATAGCCGCGCGGCGTCGATGCGCGTCGCCCCTGGGAATCAAATAGTACAATCCTCACCAGAATTATCAAGATTACCGACGACTGAGACCAACCAGCTATTGGGGGTCAAGGATCACCCGACTCCCGCGGCGTTTGTGATTGGGGTGCTTGCGTTGGGGTGGGGGTTTCTGGATGGGGCATTCTGGATGGGGGCGGGGGGGCGGTCGCATTGGGGTGGGGGAGCCGAGACATGCGGCCCAACCCGCATGGAGAAGGCCACGCGGAGCGCCTAGCGTGATGCCACAGGACGATTGAGCCTGCGGTACTGACCCTGGAGTGGCTATGTCTCTCTTCAATGTCGATCCGGTCAATGGTCCCCAGCTCGCGAGCGCGCCAGCGAACTCGCCGGCGACGGCGTCCACGACGAGTGCGGGGATGGGCACGAGTGGTTTGACGTCGGACTCGGCGCAGACGTTTGCGGCGCTGCTGAAGATGCAGATGGACAGCATGATGCTGGGCGGGCTGGGCGGAGGCGGAGGCAGCAGCGCCGGTGGGCTGGGGGGCCTGGGCGGGGGCTTTGGTGGGGGCTTGGGTGGGGGCTTTGGTGGCGGGAGCAGCTTTGGTGGGGGTGGGGGACTGGACTCGTCGCTGCAGAGCCTGCTGCTGATGCAGACGATTGCGCCGCTGACGGAGGCGATTCAGGCGCTGAGCGCGCGGCTGGAAGCGATGGAGTCCAACGACCAGGGCGCGGCGTACGGGGGCACGGTGACGCCGGTGGATGCGCCGCGGACGTTGCCGCATCGGGAGTTGATTGAGGGGCTGGCGAGCTCGTTCGAGGTGCCGGCGGCGTTCCTGGGGGCGGTGATGATGGCGGAGAGTGGCGGCGACCCAAATGCGGTGGGCGACGGTGGGGCGTCGGTGGGGCTGTTCCAGTTACACGAGGCGGGGATGGGACAGGGGCTGGGGGCGATGCGCCTGGATCCGGAGTTGAACGCGTCGATCGGGGCACGCGGGCTGGCGGAGGGCTGGCACGCGGGACTGGATGAGGGGCTCTCCGGCGAGGAGTTGGTGCGCTACGCGTACGACCATCGCTTCAACCCGGGCGGGGGATTCGGCTGGCAAGGGGACGCGGTCTACAGCTACTACCGCTTCTACGAGAACCTGGCCGGGCGGGACGAGGCGTTGCCACAGGCCGGGGTGATCTCGGCCAGTGCGCCGGCGGTGGGGGATGAAGCGTCGGCGTTGAGCGAGGCCGGAGGCGAGGACGCTGCTACCTAAGCGGGCGGCAGCTCAGCGGTCGGTATCTCAGCGGGCGGCATCTCAGTGGTCGGGGCGCTCGCGAGACAGGGCGTGCGCTAGGGCAACGCGCAAGGCGGGCATCTGGAAGGGGGCGGCGATGATCTCGTGGTCGTCAAGGGCGACGACGGGGATGCGATCGCGGTAGCGGGCAGCCAAGGCGGGATCCGCGTCGATGTCCAGGGTGTGGAAGTCGAAGTCCAGGACGGGCGCGAGGCGCTCCAACTGAGCGCGCGCTTGGTCGCAGAGGTGTCAACCGTGGCGGTCGTAGAGGGTGAAGCGTGGCCGGGACCGGGGGGGCACGGTCAATCCTTGTCGGGCCGCTTGCGCACGCGGACGCCGCCGGGGCCGGCCTTGGAGGCGCGCTGGCGGCGGGCGGGCTTGTCGGCGGTGGGGGCAGAATCCGAGTTGGCGCGACCCTGGCGGCGCTCGCGCGCTTCTTCGCGATGGAGCTCGCGGGCTAAGTCGACGGGCTCGGGACGGCGGGGGGGGTTGCGCCACAGGTAGTAGGCCATAGCGAGGGCGGCGGCGCTGGTCACGATGGCGAGGAATTGTGGGACGGAGAGGGCGCCGATGAGGGTTTGCTCGTCGGAGCGGAGCAAGGCGAGGAGTCCGCGCACGGCGGCGTAGCTGAGCACGTAGAAGATGAAGCCCCAGCCGGGCAGCAGCTTGGTGCGGCGCAGAAGCAGCAGGACGCCGAGGATGGCGAAGTCGAGGATGAGCTCGTAGCCGCCGGCGACGGGGTGCACGGGGACGGGCGCCTCAGCCAGGGCGCCGGTCTGGCCGCGGACCCAGGTGGTGGCGGAGGGGATGACGCCATCGACGATGGAGGCCCAGGGGCCCTCTGTGTTGGGGTTCGTGTAGCGGAAGGCCCAGGGCAGGTCTGTGGCTTTGGCGAAGTGCTCGCCGTTGATGGTGTCACCGAGCCGGCCGACGGCCTGTCCCAGGATCATGCCGGGGGCGGCGATATCCAGGGCGAGCCAGCGCGGGAAGTGCGGCCGCCAAATGAGGACGTAGATGAAACCGCCCAGGGCGCCGCCGATCATTGCGCCGTAGACGGAGATGCCGCCGTCGGTCAGGGCGAAGATATCGCCGATGTTCTGGATCTGATTGGTGTGCTCAAGCACCCAGAGGGCGCGCGCGCCGATGATGCCGCAGGGGACCGCGACGAGGGCGATGGTGAAGACGTCGTCCTCCGGGAAGCCGACGCGGCGGGCTAGGCGCACGGGCAGCCAGACGCCGAGGGCGATGCCTAAGGCGGTGAAGAATCCGTGCCAGGTGAGGGTGAAGCTGCCCCCGAAGATCTCGGGGTTGAAGTTGATGTTGATCGCGGCAATGAGGTCCATCAGCGGTCCCAGTCCTCGCCTTGCTCAGGCTCCAGCGGCGCGACGCCCGGCGCGTCCAGCTCCTGCGCCAGCCCGTGGAACTCCCAGCGCCGCATGTCGACGCCGTGTGTGGCGAGGCCGGCGAGGTAGGTCCGATCGGCGGTGACGCGTGCCCAGATGCGACGGCGGGGGACAAAGAACGTCGTCAGCAACCCAAGCGTCCCCAGAATGATGGCGATCCAGAAAATCGTCCCGCCCGGGTCGCGCCGGAGGTTGAGTCCGGTGAACTCGCGCGGTCCGAGGAAAGCGTACTCGTAATCGCCGCTGATGCGAGATTGGCCCTCGTCCAGATCGAATCGGGGCACGTCGCCGAGGCCGATGCCGAGACGGGCGGGCCGGTCCGCGTAGCGGCCGCTGACGACGGAGCGATCGAGGTCCACGTTCTCGCCGCCGAAGGCGTTGAACTCGCTGCTGGTGAGGGCTTGGCCGAAGCGCTCAATCGCGACGACCGACTGGCCGGTGGATCCGGGGAGGTCGTCGACGAGGGCGAAGAAGACCGATTCCGCGCCGCCGTAGGTGAGCTGCACGCGGCCGACGACCTGACTGTCGCCGGGCTGGAGGGCGCCGTGACTCGATCTGTCGATGTCCTCGCGCACGTACTGCAGGGTGGCGGCGCCCAGCGCGACGGACTCGCCCTGTGCGAGGAGCCCGCGACGCGCGGCGTCGGTCTCATCGAAGTAGAAGAAGGAGCCGGCGTCGCCGGCGTAGCCGACGGTGAGCAGGCGGCCGTCGGGGAGGGGCAGGAGGCCGAGTCGTTCGCCAAGGTCGGAGGCGAGGTTGGTGGCTTGGAGGGGGACGACGGTTTCGAGCAGGAGCTCGCCGTCGGCATTGGTGAGTCGGATGCGGGGGGCGGGGGGCGCGGGCTGGCCGATGCGCAGGTCGGCGCTGGCGAGGGTCTCTCCGGCGACGGACTGGGCGGCGATGGGCACGAGTGCGTAGTGGAACTGGACGCCGTCCGCTTCGTCGGGGACGAGCACGAGTGCAAGGCTGACGTCCTGAGCCAGCGGAATCAGCTCGTAGGCGGCGCCCTCGATGTCGGCGAGGGGGAATCGGAGCTGGACGACCTCGTCGGCGAAGATGGCGCCGCTGGACGCGTCGGCGGTGACGATGCGGGGGCCGAAGAATTGCTCTTGCAGCATCAGGGTCTCGGAGTAGAGCAGTTGGCCGCTGGCAGCGTCGCGCACCTGGAGGGCTGCGCCGTGCTCCCAGTACGCGGCCTGGTGGACGCGAAAGCCGGCCGCGTGCAGGGGACCGTTGACGGTCACCTCACCGGCCGCAACCTGTTCGCCAGCGGTGGTGACGCGGACGAGGCTGCGGAAGTCGAGGGCCTGTCCTTCGTCGTTGAAGCGAGCGATTGCGTCGTCGACGATGATCTGTACTTGCTGGCGGTCGCCGCCGGTTTCGAAGAGGGGCCGGCTCTGGCCCTCGCCGACCCAGAACTGGAGTTCCTCGCCGGCGAACTTGGTCAGCAGGGTGCCGATGACGAGCAGGATGAGGGCGAGGTGTGAGGCGAAGGTGGCGAGTTGCGCCCACTGGTGCTTCTGCGCGAAGAGGTAGTGGGCGCCGTCGCGTTGCTCGAGTTTGACGCTGAAGTGCCGGCGGCGGAGGGCGGCGGCGATGGACTCAGCAGTCGTGTCGGGCGGGGCGGGGTTGGCGAAGTCCAGGCGCTGGCGGGCGCGCTCAAAGTAGCGGTCGTTGACGCGGCGCTGGGGCCAGCGCACGCTGCGCCAGATGGGCGGGAAGCGGCTGATGGTGCAGGTCGTAATGGCGACGGCGAGGACGCCGATGAGGACGAACAGGTAGGGCTGATTGAAGAGGTTAAAGACGCCGCCGTTGGTGTCGTAGACCCAGGGGAAGTCGGCGAGGGGGTCGGTCAGAGCGAGGCCGCCGACGCCGCCCAGGGCGTCGATCGTGAGACCGAGGAGGAGGCCAGCGCCGACGAGGACGGGCCCGAGGGGCGGGCGCGAGGGCGCCGAATCCCGGCGACGCTGCGGGGCCAGCCGGCGGAACGCGAGCCAGACCAGGAAGGCAGCGAAGGGAAGCAGGATCGTGGCGGCGGGGACGTGGTCGAAGGTGGGGCGCTGATTGTCGACGTGTTGGGCGACGGCGGCTGGGGAGTCGAGCAGTTGCGGGGGGACCTGCGGGATGATCACCCCGGCGAGCGCGAAGAGGGTGAGGAGCGCGATCAGTTGGATCGCGTTGCGCACGGTGGTCAGCCAACGCCAGATGGGATAGACGGGATCCGGCAGGGCAACACGGCCCAGACGGCGGGCGCTTCCGGGTTGGACAGCGGCCATGGGCCTCGTTCTGCGGACGCGATCCTGCCACGAGGATCGTCCCGGATTGCGTTCCGTGCGGCGATGATCAGCGTATCGGATCGGGCGGGAAGCGCTGGGGGCTCAGCCGCCGCCGCCGGCTCCGGCTGCAAGCAGATCGAACGCTTCCAGGTAGAGGACGCGCGCCTGCTCTAGCGACAGCCCCTGACCGAGGAAGCCATCACCGACCCGGATCTCGAAGTGGCCGTGCACGTCGGTGCCGGGGGCCTGCACGCTTTCGGGCGTGCCGGATTCGCCGGCGAAGCCGATGATTTGGCCCGCCTGCACGATCTGACCGAGATCGACGCCGGCGGCGATGGCCCCGAGGTGGGCGTAGCGGGTGATGATGGCGTTTCCGTTCGCGTCCGAACCGTGCTCGATCCAGATCTGGCGGCCGCGGAACCGGTCGAGGATTTCGTCGCCCTGGTAGCCGGCAGCCGCGGCGGCGTCGAGTTCGGACTGGGTGATCTCGCTGTAGTCCCAATCGGCGCGGACGACGAGGCCCATTTTGGCCGCCAGCACGGGTGTGGCCAGCGTGACGATCAGGCCCGGGCAGCCGCCGGCGGCCTCGCTGTAGAAGTCAACGCCCTCGTGGATGCCGTTGCGATATTCGCGCGGGGAGCCGGGCAGGAGGGACAGGGACTCGGGCACGCAGGCGCCGACGATGGGGAAGCGAAAGCCGAGCAGCGGCGAGACATCGAGCGTCGCGGCCGCCTCCGGAGCGGCGGTTGCCGGGGGCGTCGCTGCTTCGGTCTCGGCGCTGGCGGCTGGGTCGGGGGTTTGCTCTGAATCGGGCGCCGCGGCGGTGGTGGCTTCGGCGGAGGCTTCGGCGGAGGGGGCCGGCTGTTCTGCCGTCGTGTCGGTGGCGGGTTGGGCGACGACGGCGGCCGTGGGGGACTGCGCGTCGTCGCCGTTGAGGACGAAGGCGAGGCCGGCGGCGAGGGCGAAAATGGCGAGGGCGGCGAAGACCCAGAGCGCGGTGGGGCCGGGGATGGGGGAGCCGGCCTGGCGGCGGGCGGTCTCCAGCGGCGCTCGCCGATCGGCGACGGTGGCGGGCCGGGTGGCGCGTCGCTGGGGGGGATCTGTGGGGGGGGCTTGATCCGTTGGGGGAGCGGCATCCGTCGCCGGCGGCGGCGGATTGGTGGATGCGGGATCGCGGGGCTGTTGGTCGTCGGGAGGGATGGTCACGATCTCCGTCCGGGCCCCGCACAGAGTCGGCGGCGGCGGCGGCTGTTGCGAAGAGGGTACCGGCGCGAGACGGATTGACCCAGGGGGCGGGCCGGCGGGCGGGGAGCGGCGTGGGAGGCGTTAGCGGCCCAGGCCGACGTGCAGGGCTTCGGCATGGGCACGACTGGCGGCGCCGTCGTCGGGGGGGGGAAGGGCGTCGAGGGGGGGGAGGGCGTCGTCGCCGTAGCGCCGGGCGAGGGCCAGGCGCAGGAGGCGGTCGGCGAGGCGGGGGTTCTTGGGCAACAGGGCGCCGTGCAGGTAGGTGCCGAAGGCGTTGCGCGTACGTGCGCCCTCGGTACCGTCGCCCCCGTTGTTGCCGAAGCCGGCGACGACCGTGGCGAGTGGCTGCGCACCGTCGTTGAGGTAAGTACGACCGCCGTGATTCTCGAAGCCAACGAGGGTGTCGTCCTCCCAGAGTGCGACGACGTTGCCGACGCAGCGCTGGAAGCGGCGGCCGGGATGCGAGGAGACGATGTCGAAGACGCCTGCGCCATCCATCACCTCTCCATCGATGTCGCGGTAGCTGCGACCGAACATCTGGTAGCCGCCGCAGACGGCGAGCGTGACGCCGTCGGCGTCGCGGTAGTCGCGCAGCGGGCCGGCGCGGCCGACGAGGTCGGCGTGGATGCGACGCTGCTCGCGGTCTTGGCCGCCGCCGATGAAGACGATGTCGGTCTGTTCTGAGTTCCATGGGTCGCCGATTTCGATGGCGTGGACGTCCAGGTCGATCCCGCGCGCGGCGCAGCGGGCGCGCAGCGCCATGATGTTGCCGCGGTCGCCGTAGAGGTTCATCAGGGAGGGGTAGAAGTGCGCCAGCGTGAGGCGGTGTTTGGGGTTGAGGTCCGGGTCTGGCTTGGGGTGATGCGGTGCGTTGCTTTGGGGGTCCGTGTTGGCCATCAGGCACCCTCCCAGATGCGTGGCGCGCCGGCCATGCGAGCGAGTTGCTCGCGCACCTCCAGCATGGCGGTGTAGGTGGGCAGGACGATCAGGGGCGCGTCGTTGGGCAGGGTCTCGAGTCGGCGGCGGAGGGCCGCGTCGATGGAGGGCTCCAGTGCGAGCGGGGCGGGGCAGCCCGCGTATTGCAGGCGCAGCGCCATGTCCGCGGCGCGACGGCCACCCACCACGACTGAGGCGGCATTGTGCAGGAGCTCCCAGTCCGTGTCCCAGATCCAGGAGACGTCGGTGCCGTCGGCGAGGCCGTCGTTGAGGAGCACGAGCAGGTGGTGGGGGCCATCGCTCGTGAGGGTGCGCAGGGCGGCGTTGACGCCAACGGGGTTTTTGCCGAGCAGGATGCGGACGGTGTGCCCATCGACGATGAGCTCTTCTTGGCGGCCGAAGGCGGCCTGGGTGTGGGCGAGGGCGGAGGCGGCATCGGCGAGGGGGACGCTGAGTTGCGCGGCGGCCGTGGCGGCGGCGAGGGCGTTGTAGACGTTGTAGGCGCCGCGCAAGGTGGTGCGGACGGGGACGTGTGCGCCGGCGGCGTCGAGGCGAAAGGCGACGCCGACGGGATCGTTCAGGTCGACATCGTTTGCGGCGAAGTCCGGCGTCGGGCGGGCTGGGATTGGTTGGGAGGAGCTGGTGGGGGACGGCTGGGGGCAGAACCAGTGCCCGAGGTGCGCCAGGTAGCGGCGTTCGTACTGGTATTCGGCGCCGGTCTCCTGATCCCAGAGGGCGTCGAGGGCGGGGCCGT
>QGNQ01000047.1 GCA_003228175.2 Chloroflexota bacterium | reverse complement strand
GCGCAGGGGAGGGCGGCGGCGGGGCTGGCGCTGCGGCTGGGCGTGCCCTGCGATCTGCTGGTCTGCGTGGCGGCGGAGGAGGTGGTGCGGGAGCGCTTGCGGCGTCGTGCGGGGGACCCGTCGGCGGTGTCGGAGGGGACCTGGGAGATCCACGTGCAGCAGCGGCCGGCCTTCGCGCAGGTGAGGCTGCCGGAGCCGGCGCGGGTGCACGAGATTGACAGCGGGGTGGCGCTGTCGGCGTCGATACCGGCGGCGTTGGAGGCGCTGCTGTAGCGGCGCCCCGCTTGGGCCTGGGGCGGGACTTGATTGTCCAGTGATCGGAGGTCTGTTATTCAACGGCTCGGCGGATACGTGAATTTCGCGATGGGCTCGGACGTGCCCGTCGGCGCTAAACAAGGAGGACAGCATGGGACGGCTTGATGATCGGGTGTGCGTGATTACGGGCGCAGGACGAGGCATTGGGTCCTCTCTGGCGCGGACGCTGGCGGCGCAGGGGGGGAAGATCGTGGTGAACGATCTTGGTGGCGCGATCGATGGGAGCGGCTCGGACCAGACGCCGGCGCAGCAGGTGGTGGATGAGATCACGGCGGCGGGTGGCCAGGCGGTGGCGAACTATGCGGACGTGTCGGACTACGCGCAGGCGGAGGGGCTGGTGCAGCAGGCGCTGGACACGTATGGCGGGCTGGATGTGCTGATCAATGTGGCGGGCATCCTGCGCGACCGGATGCTGTTCAACATGAACGAGAAGGAATGGGACGATGTGATTCGCGTGCACATGAAGGGCACGTTCAACACGAGCAAGTTCGCCTCGATTCACTGGCGCAGCGAGCGCAAGGGGCACTACCGGCTGATCAACTTCACGTCGGTGTCGGGGCTGTACGGGAACCCGGGGCAGCCGAACTACTCGGCGGCGAAGATGGGGATTGTGGGATTCACGCTGTCGTCGGCGAATGCGCTGGCGCGGTATGGGGCGACGGCGAATGCGATTTCGCCGGGCGCGCAGACGCGGATGATCGATGACATTCCGCCGGAGCGTCGTCGGGCGGGGCTGGCGGCGGCGCAGGACGACAAGCGCTCGCCGGACAACATTGCGCCGCCGGTGGTGTACCTGGCCAGTGAGGACTCGGACTGGCTGAGCGGCCGGGTGATTGGCGCGCGCGGTTACGAGATTGAGTTGGTGCGGAATCCGGTGACGGAGGCGACGCTGTACTCGGACAAGATGTGGGGGATTGACGAGGCGTGCGAGGAGATGGAGCGGGTGTTCAAGCCGATGGTGGAGGGCCGGACGTCGATGATGCCGCGTCCGTACGCGCACGAGCAGGAGTAGGGGCGAGGGTCGTGTTCGGTCGAGCGGGACGCCTGCCCTGACCGCGATATGCGTGTGTATGACCTACTATAGCGGATGTGTGGTCGAATGGGAAGGGCGTAGGAGCGCCCTGGGATGCAGTTTCCGGTGGGCGCGGGCGGTCGGGGTGCTGGGCGTGGAAACGGCTCGCTGGCGCCGAGATTGGCTGGGCCAGGGGTAAGGGCGCTCAGCGGTGAGGGCGATCCTCTGGGGAGCGGAGGTTCGCGAGCTGCATGGCTGCGCGGGCGTCCGTGGTTT
The DNA here is from genome assembly GCA_003228175.2 of Chloroflexota bacterium. Taxonomy (GTDB): domain Bacteria; phylum Chloroflexota; class Dehalococcoidia; order Bin125; family Bin125; genus TK10-74A. The sequence goes on along the minus strand of QGNQ01000047.1, from coordinate 18,441 downwards.
CGGCGAGCTGTCGGGCTTGGAGCTTCATGGCGGCGGCGCCAAGCATGAAGAGGAGCAGGTGGGAGGTGTGGGGGAGCTCTTGCGCGGAGCCGTCCGCCGTGAAGTCTTCGTCGATGGTCTTGCCCGTGTGCTGACGGAGTTCGTCGAGGGATGGGGTGAAGACGCGCGCGAAGAGGGTGGAGCTCAGGAAGATCCTTTTCAGCCCATGCAACTCCATGCCGACGATCGCCTCGTCGGACAAGCGGAGATACCAGCCGTCATCAACCTCGATCGTGGAGGCCGGCTGCGGGGCTTCGATGTGGATGTTCGCCAGATCGAACTCCGCGTCATACGAGAAGCGGAGTCGTTTCAGGCCCTGGATATCGAACCGCGGCGTCAAGGCGGAGACCATTGTTCACCTCGGCGAGATTAAGAGTGGCTTAGCGAGATGAAGAGTGGGGTGTCGTCATCTCGGATGCGCGTCTTGTAGAACGCGGTGACGATTCGGCCGATCGTCACTCCTGATTCCGTGTCGTAGCCGTACTCAACGATTGTTGCGAGGAGACTGCCATATGGATTATCGGGGGTACGGACCAGGTGATGCTTGCGATTTGGGTAATCCCGATCCTCGAAGACGAGCTCGGGATTCTGGATGGCGTCCGCCACCTCGGAAGCGCGTTGTTGAAGCTCCGGATGGTTCGCTTCGATGCGGTCCGTCCACCGCTGACGGGTGCATGAAACGCGGACCCCTTCGTAATCATGGACGTCGATCACGGGGTCCGGTTGTTCGTCCGCCATGGCCTGGCTCGTTCCTCGTTGGCGACTGAGGCCTAGTCGGCGAGGGCGGCGGCGAGGTAGGCGTCGACGCGGCGGTTGGCGTCGCCGCCGATTTTGAGGCCGGGGGTGCCGTTGAAGCCGTGGAGGCCGCCGGGATAGATGGCGAGGTCGGCTTGGTTGCCGGCGGCGAGCCAGCGGGCGTGCATGAAGAGGCTGTCGTCCAGGAGGGGGTCAAGGGTGCCGACGCTGAAGAGGGCGGGGGGCATGTCGTGCAGGGGGGCGTAGGTGGGGGAGACGTCCGGGTCGCGCCGATCCTGGGTGGGGACGTAGTGGTCGTAGAACCAGCGCATGGCGGGGAGGGGGATGACGTAGTGCTGCGGCGCCTGGGATTGGCTGGGCGTTTCGGAGAGGTCGAATGCGCCGTACATGAGATTGGCGCCGCGGAAGCCGGTGAAGCTGTGGCGGTCGCGCATGCGGAGGAGGGTGAGGGCGGCGAGGTGGCCGCCCGCGGAGCCGCCCCCGATGACGAGGCGGTCGCTGCCGAACTCGGATTGGGCGTGCTGGGTGAGCCAGAGGGCGGCGGCCTCGCAATCGTCGGGGCCGGCGGGGTAGGGGTCTTCCGGAGCGAGGCGGTAGTCGACGCTGACGACGACGCAGCCGGCGCGGCGGGCGGCCTTGGCGAGCAGGGCGTCTTCTTGGTTGAATGCGCCGAGGACCCAGCCGCCGCCGTGGATGTAGAGGTAGACGCCGGTGGGTTCGCTTGGGGGCTGGAAGATCCGGATGGGGATTTCGCCGTCGGGGCCGGGGATGGTGCGGTTGACGGCGTCGGGGTCGAAGACGAGTGGGCCCTGGGGGCCTTTGCCGTCGATCCGCGCTTGGCGCACGGCCTGCGGGACGAGTTCGTGCAGCGGGGGCGCAGCGGCCATCTCGGCGGCGACCTTGGCGTTGTTGGCGGCGGTTTCGTCGCTGATGGCGTCGGGGTGGAAGAGGGCGGGGTCGATTGAGGCGGCCATGGGGAGGCTCCTAGAACATGACGACGGGGTTGACCGGGCTGCCGGTGCCGCCGGTGACGACGAGGGGCAGGACCATGAGGAGGAAGGTATAGCGAGCGAGCTCGTTGCAGCGATCGGCGAGGGGCTCCAGGAGGGCGTTGTCGAGGAGGGGGACGCCGTAGGCGGGGATGACGCCGTGGACGCCCCAGTCGAGCTCGTAGCCGCTGGGCTTGAGGTCCATGAGGTCCCAGACGAGGAGGGCAACGTCGTTGTCGCGGATGAAGGGGAGGCAGGTGGCGTGGAGGCCGGGGAGTGGGGGGCGGCCGGGGACTTTGTTGGGCTGGGAGGCGTAGAAGGCCTCGCGGCCGCTGCAGACGAGGAGGGCGTCGCCGGGCTCCAGGGTGACGCCCTGGGCTTGGGCGATGGCCTCCAGTTCCCAGCCGTGGACGGGCTCATCGTGGGTGACGAAGTCGACGCCGCGGTGGCGGGCGACGTCCAGTAGGACGCCACGGGTGATGATGCCGTCGCGGAAGGCGGCGACGTCGTTCTTGCGGGCGCCGCGGGGGGTCAGGGTGTGGGAGGGGTCGCGGCCGTTGTAGAGGCCGTCGGGGCCCCAGATGTGGGAGAGGGCGTCGATGTGGGTGGTGGTGTGGCCGTGGTATTCGATGCCGTAGAAGTCAGAGGCGGCGCCCCAGCCGAGGTTGCGGTCGCCCCACATGGTGTAGTGCTGGGCGGGCTTGGGGTTGGTGTCGGCCTGATGGGTGGGGAGGGGACGGCTGAGCGAGAGGGTCTCGCCGGACTGGACGAGGGCGACGGCTTGGGCGCGTTTGGCGGGGGTGATGAGGTTGACGGCGCCGCGTTCGTCGTCGTCGCCCCAGCGGCCCCAGTTGCGGCGGCCCCAGAGCTGTGCGTTGACTTCGTCTTGGGTGGGGATGTGCCGGGTGGGGTCGGGAGGCATGGGGGCTCCTTGGTGGGATGGATGGTCGGGCGGCAGGATAGTCGCTGCTGCGGGGCTGGGGGGCGAGGAGGGGATGTGGGGTGGGGGGCTGATCGCGCGCGTCGGTGAGAGCGATAGGCTGGCGGGGAGGCCACGACGCAACCGAAAGATGCCCTGTGACGACCACCAACGACCGCCATCTGCCGTATGACTCTGTGTTCAACTTCCGGGATATCGGGGGCTATGCGACGGGGGACGGTCGCACGATTCGCTGGCGGCGGCTGTTTCGGGCGGGGGCGCTGCATACGATGTCGGCGTCGGAGGCGCGGCACGCGCACGAGCAGCTGGGGGTGCGGGGGATTCTGGACCTGCGGCGGCCGGACGAGATCGCGAGTGAGGGGGAGGATCTGGGCCCGCTGGTGGCGCGGGTGGATTGGCGGCAGAACTTCTCGGTGATTCCGATGCCGGACGACCCCGGTCCGGGGCTGCCGGGGCCGGTCAGTCAGACGTTGGATGAGGCGTACGGGCGGGGGCCGTCTGGGCCGCGGTACGCGGCGTATCTGGAGCGGGGGGCGTCGCAGCTGACGAGCGCGCTGCGGCTGCTGAGTCAGGCGGAGACGTATCCGGCGGTGGTCCACTGCACGGCGGGCAAGGACCGCACGGGGGTGGTGTGCGCGCTGGTGATGAATCTGCTGGGGGTGGATGACGCGACGATTGTGGAGGACTACGCGCTGTCGAATTTGTCGACGCAGCGGCTGCTGGCGATGCGGGATGTGCGGCCGGAGAAGGGGGAGGATGTGCAGGGCATCTATGGGGCGCCGCCGGAGGCGATGCGGGTCTTCCTGGTGCGGCTGCGGGAGTCGTACGGGGGGGCGCGGGGGTATCTGCGGGCGCAGGGGCTGAGCGAGGCGGAGTTGGATCGGTTCGCGGAGGTGCTGCTGGAGGAGTAGGGGGTGGTCGGGGGCCCCCTCCCCCTAGCCCCCTCTCCCGGGGGGAGAGGGGGAACAAGAAAATGAGGTTGTGTTCCCCTTCCTCTCACCCCCAGCCCCTCTCTCCTTTCCCATGCGGAAGGTCCCATGCGGAAGGCCCCATGGGGAAGGAGAGAGGGGAGCCAGAGGGAGCCAGAGGGGGGATCCCGATTGGCGGGGAGAGGGGAGTCCGATCTGACCGGCCGGCCCGGACGCAGCACGGCCCCCGTTGCCGGGGGCCGCGTTTGATCCGAAGGCTGGGTGGGATTAGAGGCCGCGGCCGGGGATTTCTTCGCCAGCGGCGAGCTTTGCGCCTTTGCGCAGCTCCCATTTTGCGATCGCTTCCATGTGCACTTGGTCGGGGCCGTCGGCGAGGCGCAGGGTGCGCGTGCCGGCGTAGGACTTGGCGAGGAAGGTGTCTTGGCTGACGCCCATGCCGCCGTGGACCTGGATGGCGCGGTCGATGACGCGCAGGGTCATGTTGGGGACGGAGACTTTGATCGAGGCGATTTCGGTGCGGGCTTCCTTGTTGCCAACGGTGTCCATGCGGTGCGCGGCCCAGAGGGTGTGCAGGCGAGCCTGGTCGATTTCGATGCGGGACTTGGCGATGTCCTCGCGGACGGAGCCCATGTCGGCGAGCTTCTTGCCGAAGGCGACGCGGCTGTTGGCGCGGTCAACCATGAGGGCGAGGGCGCGCTCTGCGACGCCGACGCTGCGCATGCAGTGGTGGATGCGGCCGGGGCCGAGGCGGCCCTGGGCGATTTCGAAACCGCGACCTTCGCCGAGGAGCAGGTTCTCGGCGGGCACGCGGACGTTGTCCAGCTGGATTTCGCCGTGGCCGTGGGGGGCGTCGTCGTAGCCGAAGACGGTGAGGTGGCGCTCCACGGTGAGGCCTGGGGCGTCCATGGGCACGACGATCATGGACTGCTGCTTGTGGCGGTCGGCGGTGGGGTCGGTCTTGCCCATGAGGATGCCGACCTTGCAGCGCGGGTCGGGGGCGCCGGAGGACCACCACTTGCGGCCGTTGAGGACGTACTCGTCGCCGTCCCGTTCGATGCGGCACTCGATGTTGGTGGCGTCGGAGGAGGCGACTTCGGGCTCGGTCATGAGGAAGACGGAGCGGATTTCGCCGGCCAGCAGGGGCTTGAGGTACTGCTCCTTGTGGCGGTCGCTGCCGTAGCGTTCGAGCACTTCCATGTTGCCGGTGTCGGGCGCGGAGCAGTTCATGGTCTCGGAGGCGAAGCCGACCTTGCCGAGCTCTTCGGAGAGGGGGGCGTACTCCAGGTTGTTGAGGCCGGCGCCGTTTTGGCTGGCGGGCAGGAACATGTTCCATAGGCCCGCCTCTTTGGCTTTCTCTTTGAGGTCTTCGACGATCTGGACGGGCTGCCAGCGGTCGCCGGTGTTGAGTTGCTCGGAGTAGGTGGCCTCGTTGGGGTAGATGTGCTCATCCATGAAGGCCTTGACGCGGCTCTGCCATTGGCGGGCGTTGTCGGAGAATTCGAGCATGTAGCGGGTCCTTTCTGGACTGGGTTGCTGGGACGGGTTTCTTTCGATGGGGCGTGTTTGGGGGGCTCCAGCCTGGGTTCGCCTGTTGGTGGCCAGTGGGGACGGTTGGTGGCCAGTGGGACGGTTGGTGGCCAGGGGGAGGGTGCTGCGCGGAACTGGCCTGGGCCCGGGCCGACAGCCAGCGCGTCGAGAATGGTAACCGGGACGCTTGGATTGCGCACCGGTTGGTGACCGGAGCGGCGTAGCGTCTTGCAATCCGTTGCAAAAGCGATCAGTCGGTCGTACTGTCGCATCGCTACATGCGACGAGTTGCATCAGGATACGAGGGGCTCTCCGTGCGACGCTCTTTGGGGTACCGACGGGCGGCGTTGCTGGCGAGCTTGCTCGTGGGGGTGTTGCTTGCCGCCTGCGGTGGAGGGGGGGCGTCGGAGGGGGAGGAGGCTGTGGGGTCGGCGGGGGGCGGCGAGGGGGAGGGGCGGGTCGCGGTGGTGACGACGGTTGCGCCGCTGCGCAGCATTATCGAGAACGTGGCGGGCGACCGGGCGCGGGTGACGGCGTTGGTGCCGGAGGGCGCGAACTCGCACACGTTCGAGCCGCCGCCGTCGGCGGCGGAGCTGTTGGCGGAGGCGGATCTGATCGTGCTGAACGGGCTGCAGCTGGAGCTGCCGACGCTGGAGCTGGCGCGGGCGAACGCGGACGAGGAGCGGCTGTTGCTGCTGGGCGATCGCACGATCAGATCGGACGAGTATGTGTTTGATTTCTCGTTCCCGGAGAGCGATGGGAATCCCAATCCGCACTTGTGGACGTCGCCAGCGCTGAGCGTGCGCTACGCGGATCTGGTTCGGGAGGGGCTGAGCGATGCGGACCCGGCGGGGGCGTTGTACTACGCGGACAACTTCGAGCGGTTCCGGGCGCAGTTGGAGGCGCTGGATGTGATGATCGCGAAGACGACGGCGACGATCCCGGTGGGGAACCGGAAGCTGTTGACGTACCACGATTCGTTCCCGTTCTTTGGCCCGCGCTATGGGTTGGAGATCATTGGTGCGATTCAGCCGTCGGACTTTTCGGAGCCGTCGCCGCGCGAGGTGGCGTCGTTGGTGGAGCAGATTCGGGAGGCCGGGGTGCCGGCGATCTTCGGGTCGGAGGTGTTCCCGTCGGAGGTGTTGGACGTGATCGCGGCGGAGGTGGGCGCGGTGCAGGTGAGCACGCTGCGCGATGACGACCTGCCGGGGGAGCCCGGCGACGCGGAGAACACGCTGGTGGCGATGCTGGTGGAGAACGTGCGGACGATGACGTTGGCGCTGGGGGGGGATGCGTCGGCGCTGGAGGGGTTCGCGGTGGGCGACACGTGGCGGGGTTTCGCGCAGTTTCAGGCGGAGGAGGGGTGATGGATCCGTCGCAGCCGCGCGCGGCCCCTGCGGACGCTCGTCTTGCCCAGCACAGCTTCCCGAGGCCGCGTCGGGACGGGCCGCCGCTGCTGGAGTTCGACGCGGTGAGCGCGGGATACGACGGGGTGGCGATCCTGCGCAACGTGGATCTGGAGCTGCGCCGGGGCGAGTTCGTGGGCATTGTGGGGCCGAGTGGGTCCGGCAAGACGACGCTGCTGCGCACGCTGCTGGGGCAGACGCAGCGGCTGGCGGGGGAGGTGCGGGAGCACGCGGTGAGTCGTGGGGGCGGGGGGAGTCGTGCGGGCCAGGGGGGGCTGCGGGTGGGCTACGTACCGCAGGTGGAGTCTGTGGACTGGAACTTCCCGATCACGGTGGAGCAGGTGGTGTTGCTGGGGCGCTGGCGGGAGTCGGGCTGGCGGCCGTGGTCGTCGCGGCGGGACCGGGCGCTGGTCCGGGAGGTGCTGGAGCGCTTGAGTATTGATGAGCTTGCGAAGCGCCCGATTCGCGCGCTCTCGGGCGGGCAGCAGCAGCGGGTGTTCATTGCGCGGGCGCTGATTGGGGAGCCGGACATTGTGCTGCTGGACGAGCCGACGAGCGGCGTGGATATCAAGACGCGTCACGACGTGATGCATTTGCTGGGGGATCTGCATCGGGCGGGGACGACGATTGTGCTGACGACGCACGACCTAAATGCGGTGGCGTCGCATTTGCCGCGGCTGGTCTGCATTGGGGAGGGGCGGATCATGGCGGACGGGACGCCGCCGGAGGTGCTGACGGCGGAGGTGCTGCGCGAGGCATACGGGGCGGAGATGGTGGTGCTGCGGCATGGTCGATCGGTGTATGTCGTGGAGCACGATGAGGAGTCGGGGGTGTGGGAGGACGCGGGGGGCGAGGAGGGAGCGGCCGCGTTCGTTGCGTCGGAGGCGGATGGGGATCTGGCGGGGACTCCGGCTTTGGGCTCGCGGAGGGGGACGGGGACGGAACGAGCCCCGTCGGAGGAGGAGGGTCCGTCGCGTGTCTGAGCTATTGGAGCCGTTCGAGTTCGCGTTCATGCGCCGGGCGATGCTGGCGGCGACGCTGGTGGGGGTGCTGACGGCGAGCGTGGGGGTGTTCGTGGTGCTGCGGCGGCTGTCGTATATCGGGCACGGGCTGGCGCACAGCATTTTTGGCGGGGCGGTGGTGTCGTTCGTGGCGGGGATCAACTTCTATGTGGGGGCGACGATCTGGGGCGCGTTCAGCGTGCTGCTGATCAACGGCGCCAGCCGGCGGCGGCAGATCAGTGGCGACGCGGCGATTGGGATCATTACGACGGCGGCGTTCGCGGTGGGGGTGGCGCTGATCAGTCGGGAGCGGACGTTCACGCGGGACTTCGAGGCGGCGTTGTTCGGGGAGGTGCTGGGGATCTCGAATAGCGATGTGTGGGTGATCGGGGGGACGATGCTGCTGGTGGCGGGGCTGCTGTTCGTGTGGTGGAAGCAGTTGCTATTTGTGACGTTCGATCGGGATGTGGCGGGGGCGTCGGGGGTGTCGCTGGTGTGGGTGGAGGTGGTGTTTTCGCTGGTGCTGGCGGCGACGGTGATCGCGTCGCTGCAGGTGCTGGGTGTGACGCTGATCGCGGCGGCGCTGGTGATTCCGCCGGTGACGGCGCGGCTGCTGACGGACTCGTTTCCGCGACTGTTCGTGCTGGCGACGGTGACGGGCGGGCTGACGGGGTTCTTGGGGATTTATCTGTCGTGGTTTGTGGATGTGTCGTCGGGGGCGACGGTGGTGCTGTTGCAGGCGGCGATATTCGCGCTGGTGCTGGGGGCGACGAGTGTGCGGTCGCGGCTGCGGGAGCGGGAGGCGCGTCGGCGGGCGCAGGGGGATCCGGCGGAGGCGTTGGCGGGGATTGAGCGGTCTTTGTTTGGGTAGGGCGTTATTCGGGAGGGCGAGGAGGACTGACGCCGGATCGGTCGCGGGCCCGGGTGTTGTTTGGGAGACGCGTGGGGGGTTGTGGCGAGGACGCGGTGGGGGTGGGGTTCGCACTATGGAGGGGGTGGGCTTTCCATCTGGAGCGGGGTGGGCAACAATTCGGAGCATGCGTCGGTATGTGCGGCGCGAGCGCCCGGTTGGGTGGGGAGCGCTCGCGGCAATCCTCACGCTGACTGTGCTCGCGTCCGCCCTGGCATCCGGTTCTGCGCCGGTGCACGCACAGGCGGGCGTGTTCCCCCTGCCCGCCGATCCGGGGACTGTGTGGTCGATCGTGGGGGGCTACAACACGGGCTCGCACTCAGGCGACGATCCGCACGCGCTGGACATTGTGCGGGAAGACGCGTCGACGGCGGGGTCGTTGGTGCGGGCGCCGGTCTCGGGCACGATTTCGTTCGTCTCCAGCGAGTGTCTGACGATTAACAACGGGGCCGGGCTGGCGGTGCTGCTGTGCCATTTGTTCCCGGAGCCCGGGCTGTTCCGCGGGCTGCCGGTGCGGGAAGGCGATTTGCTGGGGACGGTGGCGCCGGCCTACTTCGCGAGCAATGGGGGGCTGCCGCATATCCATTTGGCGGTGCACCAGACGCGGGGCTCGGGCCTGATTCAGGGCTCGATCCCGCTGATCGGGGCGTGGGCGCTGGAGGGCATTGCGCTGCCGTGGACGGGCGAGTTCAATGCCCATGCAGGGACGCGCTTCGTGTCCAGCAACGGTCGGAATCCGGCGCCGGCGCCGGCCCCGGCCCCGGGTCCGCCGCCCCCGGCGCCGGACCCGGTGGAGCCGCTACCCGGTCCGACGATCGATGAGAGCTTCTCGTTGGAGGTGCTGCAGCCGGGCTGGAACGCGGTGGGCTGGACGGCGCGGACGAACGCGGCGGAGATCGCGGAGGCGCTGGGCGAGGGCGGGGGGGTGCTGTTCACGTTCGATGGGGCGAGCCAGCGGTTTCGTCGGTTCGGGCGCGACGTGCCGGCGTCGCTGAACGACTTGACGGTGCTGGAGGACGGGGATGGGGTGCTGATTTACGTGGACGATGCGAGCGGGGCGGTGTTGCCACGGCCGCCGCTTGGGGAGCCGCGGGCGCAGATTCTGAACGAGGGATTCAATTTGGTGGCCTGGACGGGCGCGGAAGCGTCGGTTGCGGAGGCGGCACGGAGTTTGGGTGCGGCGTTGGTGGCGGCGTTTGCGTGGGACGCGCTGGAGCAGCGCTACCGGGTCTATCGGCCCGGGCAGGCGGTGATCAGCGATCTGGACGTCGTGAGGCCGGGTCAGGCGTTGTGGCTGCTGCTGGACGCGGATGCGGTCTGGGACCCGAACGCGGAGGGGCCCGTCGCGCTGCCGACCGAACCTCCTGCCCCGGGGCCCGAGGAGCCGCCGCCGGTGGAGGAGGGGGATGCTCCGCCGGAGCCGGACCTGGCGCAGGTGCTGGGGCCGGTCTGTCTGAACCTGCGTCCCGCGCCAACGACGATTGGGACGACGCCGATCCTGTGCTTGGCCCCGGGGACGGTGCTGGAGGTGCTGGAGGGGGCGGCGAGGGACGGGACGGGCCGGGCCTGGATGGAGGTGCGGACGCTGGGGGTCAGCGGCTGGGTGGCGAGTGAGTTCACGCGCCCGTTCGACCCGGAGACGATTGCGGAGGACGGGAACGGGGGCGTCGATCTGGAGGGGCCGCCGGGGGACACGCTGGACGGGGTGGCGTCGTACTACCACCCGTCGCTGGCCGGGAACGTGATGTACTGCGGCGGCATCTACAACCCGACCGATGCGACGATTGCGGCGTCGACGACGTACAGCTGCGGCACGCAGCTGCGGGTTTGGCGGGGCAATGTGTTCGTGGATGTGGTGGTGCAGGACACGGGGCTCTTGCCGGCGAACCACATTGATTTGTCGGAGGCGGCGTACAACCAGCTGGGGCTGCCGGCGGAGGGGATCATCCCGGTGCGCATTGAGGTGCTGGCGCTGCCGGGCGGATAGGCTGCCCGGGGCAGGGGGGGCGATGCAGACGCCGGTCAGCGCCGATCAGGCGCTCGCACAAGTGCGGAGTGGGGACCGTGTTTACATTCACGGCGGCTGCGCGACGCCGACGCCGCTGCTGGCGGCGCTGGCTCGGCGGGCGGCGTCGCTAGAGGATGTGGAGACGGTGGCGTTGCACATGGAGGGCCCGGCGCCGCACGTGGATGCGTCGCTGGCGGGGCACTTGCGGCACAATGCGCTGTTCATTGGGCCCAACGTGCGGGAGGCGGTGAACGCGGGGCGGGCGGACTTCACGCCGGTGTTTCTGTCGGACATTCCGGCGCTGTTCTCGCAGGGGCCGCTGCCACTGGATGTGGCGCTGATCCATGTCTCGCCGCCGGACGCGCACGGGTTTTGCTCGCTGGGGGTGTCTGTGGACGTGGCGCAGCCAGCGGCGGAGGCGGCGCGGCACGTGATCGCGGAGATCAATGCGCAGATGCCGCGCAGTCTGGGCGACGCGTTCATTCATCAGTCGCGCTTCGATGCGTACATCGAGACGGATCGGCCGGTGCTGGAGTATGCGCCTCCGCGACTGACGGCGGTGCACGAGCAGATCGGCCGCGAGGTGGCGACGCTGATCGAGGATGGGGCGACCTTGCAGATGGGGATTGGGGCGGTGCCGGACGCGATTCTGCAGCAGTTGGGCGGCCACAAGGATCTGGGCATTCATACGGAGATGTTCTCCGACGGGGTGATCGACTTGGTGGAGTCGGGGGTGATTACGGGGGCGCGCAAGCCGATCTTCACGGGGATGATCGTGTCGTCCTTCGTGATGGGGACGCGGCGGCTGTACGACTTCATTGACGACAATCCGATGGTCTCGATGCATCCCAGCCATGAGACGAACGACATCCGGGCGATCGCGAAGCATGGGGCGATGGTGGCGGTGAACTCGGCGATTCAGGTGGATCTGTCGGGGCAGGTGTGTGCGGACTCGATCGGCTCACGCTTCTACAGCGGCATTGGCGGGCAGTTGGACTTCATCCGGGGGGCGGCGGCCTCGCCCCAGGGGCGGCCAATCATCGCGTTGCCGTCGACGGCGGAGGGCGGGAGTATCTCGCGGATCGTGGCGGAGCTGACGCCGGGCGCGGGGGTGGTGACGACGCGCGGAGATGTGTACTTCGTTGTGACGGAGCACGGGATTGCGGCGTTGCACGGGCGCAGCGTGCGGGATCGGGCGCAGGCGCTGTTGAATGTGGCGGCGCCGTCGTTTCGGGAGGAGCTGGCGCGTCGGGCACACGCGTTGTACGGGTTTTCGTTGCAGGTCTGAATGGGCGGGGGCGATCCGCTCACGTTCGTCCTCGTTCGGGACGGCGTGCGGCCGGGCGGGTGGGTTGGCCGGTCAGGGGGGTCGGACGGGAGACGGGTCGCGCAGGTGGGCGAGATCGATGAGCGCGAAGACGGCCATGAAGCCGAGGGCGCCCCGGTCGCGGCCTGCTCCATCGCCAGATCGGCAAGCACCTGCGCTGAGAAAGCGGCCAGCGGACGGCGGCGGCGCCGTCCTCGACCGCCTCCGCCGCGGTGACAGCCGCCGCATCGATGCCCGCTCTTGGGGCGACGGACCGCCGCATTCCGGCTATCCCACAGCAGCGGTTCGGCTGCCGCCCCGCTCCCGCACGAACTTCACTTCCATACGACATCCCATCGCCCTAGCGACGTGGTCGAGCGTCTCGATGGTGGGGGTGTGCGCCCCAGACTCCATGCGGCTGATGTGATGCTGGGGCACGCCCAGCCGCTCGGCGAGCGCAGTCTGCGTGAGCTTGCGGCTGGCGCGCGTCTTCACGACCTCGGCGATGACGCGGTGGCGTGGCGAAAGGCGTTCGACTTCCTCGCGGAGCTCGGCGCTGTTCGCGAGAAGCTCGGCGCGGACCTCTTTCCAGGGGCGTCCTCGATTGCTTGGCATCGTCTCTCTCCTTACACATGTCATTATTACACGAACGTAATCATTACGTCCATGGGACTATGTGCTCTTAGAATCGGTTGGGGGGCGCTAGTCGGCCAGGTAGCGACGCAGGTTCTTGCGCGCGGCGTTGAGCGCGCGTGGGTCGAGCTGCTGACCCTTCTTGCGCCACGCGTGGAGCATGACCCAGACGTTATCGACGACGGCGTAGGCGACGCGGTGGCTCCCGGCCTTGACTTCCCAGATGTCGTCGCGCTTGTCGATGCGCCGCGTGATGCCAAGTGCCTCCAGATGCGCGGCGTCGGTCGCCTCCAGGGCCCGCTGGCGGCGCCGTCCCCGCGTCCCATCGGGTCCCCGCCCAAGCGTCGAGGTTCCGCGCCGGCTAGCGCAGCAGCGGCGAATCACGCGGCGAACATTTGAGCCTCTCATCCCCCGACCCCGCGCCCGGGGGCCAATCGCGTGGACATTCCGGCCGCCTGCATCCACACAATCCCCAACCGCAGTGGGCGCAGCGCCAGGATACTGTCCGAGGACAGGCGCCGGCGTCAGCGCTAATCGATGAAGGCCATCACCCCGCCCACCGTGGCGGCGCCGGCACCCACCGCCGTCAACCACAACCCCGGCCCCACCGATGCATCCACCAGCCCGCTCGCCTCCGCCTCGTTCACGAGCCACTGCACATCCACGATGTCGTACACAGCGACCGCGAAGATGATGACGGACACCACCGTCGCCACGCTGGCGAGCACGCGCCGCGCCCCGTTCTGCATCACCAGGCCCACCGCGGTCGCCGCCAGTACCACCCCCAGGACCAGCGTGATCACCCCATCGCCATCGGTCCCCGCCCTGCTGACCGAGATGAGCCCGGCGGTCACCGTCGCCCAGGCCAGGAACGCCCCCAGCACCACCGCCGCCGCGCCGAGCCCAATCGCGACTGTGGCGGGCGTGAACGTCGCCGCAGGCCCGCCGTTCCAGCCCGGCGAGATCGCGTTCGTCGCGCTCGGGCGCGCCGGGCATCCACTCCCCGCAGTGCTGGCACTTCTGCGCGCCCTCGCTGACATCCCCCTCGCAGTACGGACACGTCGCCATCGCCTCACCACCTTCCAGAGCGGCAGCCCAGCGGGTCCGCTCCCCATCCGGTGAAGCAGCCGTGGAGAAGTCAGCCGGAGTTGGTCTGCGGGGAGCAGGCTGCGCGTGTTGCGCTGGTCGATCCAAAGATCGACGCGGGCGGTGGCCCCAGGGCATCCAGGGCCGCAGCTGGGCGAGGGACTCGAGGATGGCGGCGTTGACCGCCGGCGCGTCCTCGACCCGCGGGACGCGCAGGAGGAGTCGTGGCGTTTCGAGTTGCTCCGGCAGTCGCGGTATGGAACGCCTGTGATCTTCGGCCCAGCCGAGTTGAGGGGCCCCGGAGGATTCTCCCCGCAAGCACGGGCGGGGGAGCGCGGGCTTGCGCCCGCCTTCTGAATGGGCGCTGAATATGGACTCCCGGCCCAGTGTCGGGGGTCTCATTGATCGTGTCCTGGGGACCGTAACTATCCGACATAGGACTTTTGTCCTATGTCGCGGCGGTTCCAGGTGGAACCGACGGTACGGTAGAATACTTTCGGCCCTGACGGGTGGGCCGGGATGTTGGGAGAGCTTTGTGGCTGATTCCGCTTTGGCGGCGCTGGATGCATTCATTGCCGAGCAGTCGATCGATACGACGGCGGCGAATTGGCGGACGCGCTTGCCGCAGCCGCCGACGGTGGAGTTCGACGCGGGACAATCGTACTTTTGGGATATCAAGACGAGCGTTGGCGATCTCGCCGTGCAGCTGCGGGCGGACGTGGCGCCGGCGCACGTGTCGAGCACGATGTACCTGACGCGGCTGGGTTTCTACGACGGGCTGGCGTTTCATCGGGTGATCACGGAGTTCATGGCGCAGGGTGGCTGTCCCTTGGGCACGGGCACGGGTGGGCCGGGCTACGAGTACGCCGGTGAGTTCGACTCGTCGGTGAAGCACGATCGCCCGGGGCTGCTGAGCATGGCCAACGCGGGGCCGGGGACGGACGGGAGTCAGTTCTTTCTGACATTCGTGCCGACGCCCTGGCTGGACGGCAACCACACGATTTTTGGTGAAGTGCTTGACGGCGCGGCGACGCTGCAGGCGCTGGAGTCGCGCGGATCGCAGAGTGGCCAGCCGTCGGAGGAGATGGCGATCGAGTCGGCGACGATTCGGGTCGAGTAGGGCCCGTCGGGTGGTTCGGGCCTCGTTAGGTGTTCGGCATGGCGGAGCACGCGTTGGGGCCGGCGCTGCTTTACGACGACGGCTGTCGCTTCTGCCGGGCCTGCGCGGCGTTGGTCGCGCGCTGGGATCGCGGGGGCCGGGTCGATCTGCTGCCGCGGTCGGCGGCGGCGAGCGTTGAACTGCTGCGCACTCTTGATCCCGCGTTGCGCGACGGCAGCATGCATCTGATCGATCGCGAGGGGCGGCTGCAGTCGGGCGAGGTGGCGCTGCTGGGTCTGCTGGCGCTGCTGCCCGGGACGGGGACGCTGGCGCGCGTGGCGGGGGCGGTGGGGCCTGTGGGATGGGCGCTGGGGGCCGGGTACGCGGTGCTGGTTCGCAACCGCGGGCGTCTGTCGCGGGTGACGCCGGAGACGGCCGCGGTCACGCGTTGGGGGCGGGTTCGCGGGGTGGCTGCGCGCGTGGTGGACGATTAGCGCTTGGGGGCCTTGGCGGCTTTGCGGGCTTTTGGCTTGGTGCGATGGGCGTCGAATTCGTCGTGGGGTGGGACCGCTTCGCCGACGACGTAGAGGAAGTAGTAGCAGCCCATATCGCCCAGGAACTTGAAGTCAGCGCGTAGTGCGTCGACGGTCGCAGGGAAGTCGGCGTGGGAGCGCAGGTATTTCTTGAAGCTGCGGTGCTGCTCGTCCAAGGCGATGAGTTGCCGGGCGTTGCCGACGATGGCCTCGAGCTTGCGGCGGTTGCGGATCACGCGGGTGTCCTGGGTGAGGGCGTCGATGTCGTCCGGGGTGAGGCCGGCGACGGCGTCGGCGTCGAAGTTGCGCATGGCGATGCGGAGTTCGGGCCACTTTGCTTCGACGACTTTCCAGGACATGCCGGACTGGAAGACCGCCTTGCTCATCACTTCCAGGTAGTCGCCGAGTCGTTTGGGTTCGATCTGGGGGGGCGCCTCGCAGGCGGGCCGTCGGGCGGTGTATTGGGGGTGGGTTTGGGTGGCATGGGTGTGCTCCTCTGGTCGTGCATGAGACGCGCGTGAGTCGGGCGGCTGGAGCGCAGGATCGCATATTTCGCTGCCGATCCTTCGAGCCGGGCAGTGCAGCGACGATCGGAGGGCATGGGAATCGACCGTGGAGGGCGAGTATGGGATTTCCGGCCGGGGGGCGTCGCGGGGCAGGCGTGGGCGGGGTAGCCTGCGCGCATGACGTTTGAGACGCGCTTCCCGACCCGGCATACGGATACTTATGCGTCGAGCGGGTTCGTGCATGCGGGGGTGTTGCTGGCGCTGACGGAGCTGGCCTATGCGGCCTTCGAGGCGCACTGCGGAATTGGCAAGCCGGAGACGACGCTGGCGGTGCCGCGAGAGACTCGGGTCAGTTACCACCGGCCGTTGCCCTGGCGTGAGGGGGTGCGGATGGTGGTGGAGACGACGGCGGTGGGGGCGCACGGTTTCAGCCAGGAGTTCACCTGCTTCTCGGATGCGTCCGGGGTGCGGATCGCGACGTTCCAGCATGATTGGGTGTGGCTGGATTTGCAGACGGGGCGGCCGGTTGCGCTGACCGAGGTGGTGCAGGAGCAGTACCGCAGCGGGGGTGCGGAGGAGGAGTCGTGACGTTTCAGGCGTTGCTGGATGAGTTTTGCGCGGCGGTGCAGGCGGGCGATGGGGCGCGCTTCGCGCAGGTCTTCACGGAGGACGCGGTCTACCACGACGTGTTCTATGGGCCGCAGGCAGGTCGGGAGGCGATTGCGCAGATGCTGGAGGGGCTGTTCTACCGGGACGGGCGCAACTACGAGTGGCAGATGATCGATCCGCTGGCGGGGGAGATACCAGGGCGGGGGCAGGTGGGTTACGCGCGCTGGCTGTTCAGCTTCGACGGGGCGACGGCGGCGTCAGAGGGGCGACGGGTGGTGATGGAGGGGGTGGGGTTGTTCGAGCTGCGCGATGGTTTGATCAGTCGGTATGAGGATTCGGCGAAGACGGGCGAGGTGTTGCTGCGGATGGGCTTTCCGCCGGAGAAGCTGTTCCGGGTGCTGTCGCGGATGGTGAAGGAGCAGGACGGGCGGGATGAGGTGCGGGCGCATCTGGAGCGGTAGTGGTGGAGGGCAGTTGCGCGACGTACCCAGTGGCATGCGCAGGTCGATCGCGAGGATGAGAGCAGGACGCAGGGTGGCGCGGAAGCGCTAGGTGCGGCGCGGGGTATAGGCGAAGAAGCGCGCTGGCTAGACTCAGGATCGTGTTTGGAAGCGAAGGGGGCGGCATGACGGTGGCGTTGTTCAACGGTCGTATTGAGACGATGGAGCCGGGGCGCTCGGCGGAGGTGCTGGTGCTGGATGGGGAGCGGATCGCGGCGGTGGGGGATCAGGCGCTGTTGGAGGCGCACCCGGAGGCGGCGCGGGTCGATCTGGGGGGGCGGTATTGCATCCCGGGGTTGATCGATGCGCATCACCATCTGTCGGTGGCGGCGCTGCACCCGCGCTGGGCGGATCTGAGCGCGGCGACGACGCCCGACGATGTCTTCGCGGCCCTGCGGGATCAGGCGGCGCGTGAGCCGCAGGCGGCGTGGATTCGCGCGTTCAACTGGCGCCCGTCGGAAGGGGCGAGAGTCATGCGGCAGGATTTGGATGATCTGCAGTTGGGGCGGCCGATCATTCTCGGTCACTGGACGCTGCATCAGTGCCTGGTGGATTCGTTGGGGCTGGCGGTGCTGGGGATCGAGAATCACACGTCGGCTCCGGAGGGCGGCGTGATCTTGCGAGACGATGCGGGGGTGGCGACTGGGCGGCTGATCGAGACGGCGTGGAGCGCGGCGCATGCGGCGTCGATTGGGGACTACACGCGTGCCGGCTGGGCGGATCGGATCGGGGATCGGGGACGGGCGCTGCTGGCGGAGGGGATCACGGCGGTACACGATGCAGCGGCGTCGCCGGGGGCGATCGCGGCGTATGGGGAGCTGGCGGCGCGGGCGTCGCTGCCGATCTCGGTGCTGGCGCTGCCGCACCCGACGGCGATGCTGATCAATCCGGACGCGCTGAGCGTGGAGGGGCTGCGGCCCGGGGATGGCGATGCGTGGTTCCGCTTGGGGCCGGTGAAGTTCTTCGCGGATAGCGGCTCGCAGCCGGCGCTGCGGGGGCATCGGGATGGGAAGCCGATTGCGATGGGGACGCTGAACCCGGGCGTCGTTGAGGGGGTGGGGGCGGTGTCGGCACTGGGCTGGCCGGTGGCGATTCACGCCAATGGCAGCCTGGGGGTGGAGTTGGCGTTGGAGGCGGTGCGGGCGGCCGATCTGGCGTCGGCGCCGCGCTTTGAGCACTGCGTGGTGATGGCGGCGGGGCAGGCGCAGGCGAGCGCGTCGGTGGGGGCGCGGGCGGTGGTGCAGCCGAGCTTCGTGGATATGTTCGCGGGGGCGGCGGCGGGCGGTTTCGTGTTCGACGATCTGGACTTCGCGCCGTTCCGCAGTTTGTCGGAGGCGGGGGTGCTGCTGGCGGCGTCGTCGGATGCGCCGTGCGCGGAGGCGCATCCGTTGCGCGACGCTCGTTTCGGGGTGACGCGCCGGGGTCAGAACGGCCACGAGCTGGATGTGGAACAGTCGCTGGACTACGAGACCTGGCTGCGCGCGGCGACGATCGGGGCGGCAACGGTGGGAGGGCAGGAGGACGAGCGGGGGAGTTTCGCGGTCGGCAAGCGTGCGGATCTGGTGATTCTGTCAGGCGAGCTGGATGCGGAGTCGCCGCCGGGGGTGGCGGAGACGTGGGTGGCGGGGGAGCGGGTGTACGGGGGGTGAGGGGGGTGGGCGGCG
>QGNQ01000046.1 GCA_003228175.2 Chloroflexota bacterium | reverse complement strand
TCCGCCTGCCGCAGCTTGCCGATGATCTCCTCTGCGGTGTACCGCTTGCGGGCCATGCCGACTCCTCTCGTCCGACCCGGATCCTCTCATAGGATCTGGACCGGTTCTGAGGGGGCAGGTCAGTGGGGCTGGCGGTCTACTCCGTGCCCCGACTGGCCGATTCCTCCAGCGCCCAGCCCGCCAGGAACGATGCGGCGGTCGCGGGGATTGCCGCCAACGCGGATCGCTCGAGCAGTGGGGCGGACGCAGAACTGGTGTCGGAGACGGATGCCGCCGTCGCTGACGCGGGGCGTCCCGTCGCGATCGAGGAAGCCGCCGCCCCCGGCCCGGAGGGAGACGCGCCCGTCGTCGCTGGGGCCGCAGCCGATGCCGACATCGCCGTCACGATTTCCGACGCGCCCGCAGTGACGGAGGAGTCCGTCGCTCCCACGCGGGCCGACGACACGCCCGCCGCTGACACACTCGCCGACGACAGCCCGGACACCGATGCGCTCGCCGAAGAAGCGCCCGGCGCCGATCCGGCTGTTGTGGCCGAGGACTCGCAGCGTCCCCGCGGGATGCTTGCGGAGGTGGTCGCGACGATTGCTGGAGAGACGGACATCGTTGGTGTCTCCGATGCCCCCATACCGACGGACGACGTTCCCTTGGACGAGAGTGACGCAGCGCCGGTTGCGGACGAGCCCGCCGTGGCCGTTGCCGGCCCCGACCCCGTCGACGCACTGGCCACCTGGCCCGACATCGTGGAGTACGTCGTTCAACCCGGCGACGCGCTGCTTCGGATCGCCGACGCGTTCGGAACAACGGCGGTGGCGATCATCGCCCTGAACGACATCGAGAACGGGGAGATCATTGAGATCGGCGAGACGCTTTCCGTGCCGGTCGACTACGCCGGTCCGGACTCGTAGCCGGCCGGCGAGGTCCACGGCGGACGCGCTCGATCCCCGGCTGCGCAACCTCCGCTAGGTCGGGCGCCGGTTGATTCCATTCGTCTCGGGGATGTCTTGGATCCGCGGCGTCGCGGGAGCCGCAGGACGATACCAATAATAAGGTGGCGACCAGCCGCGAGTACCTGGTCGTGATCGCCTGGACGGCCCCCGGTCGCGCGGGGCGCGGGAGACCGGGGTCATCGGAACGGGTCGAAGCGGGGGCCTACTTCTTGAACCGGGTTGCCAGTCCCTGGCTGACCCGCAGTTCGAGCGTGTGCGCGGTCTTCGGTTGGGTCGCCAGAAACACCGCGGCGTCCGCGATGTCCTCCGCCTGAATCAGCGACTCGGGGTCTTCCTCCGGGAACCCCTCCTCGCGCATCTGCGACACGGTGGCGTCCGGCAAAATCACGTGCGTGCGAATGCCCAGCGGCAGGTACTCCGCGACGAGCGTTTTGGTTAGGCCCATCACGCCGTGCTTCGACGCCACGTACGGGGAGCGGTTCGGGGTCCCGACCACCCCGGCGCCGGAGCTGATATTGATGATGCAGCCGCTGCCCCGCGCCAGCATCGATGGCAGCGCGTATTTCGTGCACAGAAACACGCCGCGCAGATTGACGTTGATCACGTGGTCCCAGTCCGCCACCGGCAGCTCGTGCACGGGCAGGCGCGCGACGGCGCCGGCGTTGTTGACCAGGATGTCGATGGGGCCCACTTCGGCCAGCGTCCGCTCCATCAGGCCTCGGATATCGGCCTCCTCTGTCACGTCGCACTGAATGGCCTTGCCACCGATCTGACTCGCCACCGCGTCGATCTCGTCCATCGAGCGGGCGGCGCAGACCACCGTTGCCCCCTCCTTCGCGTAGGCTTCCGCGATCGCCTTGCCGATGCCGCGTCCCGCGCCCGTGACAACCGCCACCTGATCAGCCAGCCGCATATCCGCGCCCTCCCTGCACTCCCCAACGATGGGGTCGCTCCACGTGTGGTGCCCGCATCGTATCCCGTCCCGATCGATGCGGGCATGTCGCCATCCGCCGCGTCATTTCGTTCGAGGCTCAGGAACCGGCGACGCTCAGGACTGGCCACGCTCAGGAAGCGGTGCTGCAGTCGCGCCCAGTGAGCGAGCGACGGTAAGCGGCGCGACTAGAAGCGCGCCTCCAGGTCGCGAAGCAACCCTTGCTTCGCGGGCGAGAGCTCGTCCGCGACGCTATCGATGATCCAACGCGGGTCGCTGGCGGTGTCATCGATCAGACAGCGCCTGGCCAGGTCGAGTTCCGCGTCTTCGTCGAATCGTTCCCGGACCAACGGGATCACGAACGTCTCTTCGTTCTCGAAGTGGTCGAACTCGGCGACGCGAAGCGCGACCAAACTGCTGTAGACGTGTCGCCTGCGCCGCACCCCCAGCGATCTCTCACCCAGCTCACGCTGCAGCTGTTCATCAATGTCGAGCAATCGGCGGTCTAGCTCCGCGTGTTCCAGCTGTTCGAGTGCAAACCGCGCTTCGAGGCTCACCGTCCGACCGAGCGCGTGTCCGCGCGCGCTGTCTGCATACAGCGCGCTGACTGTCCCCGCCCGCACCGCGAGGGCGGCGTGCTCCGCCTCGTTGTCACGCGCCGCGATCTCGGCCAGGGGCCCCGTCATGTGTGCATCCTCGATCTTCGCGTGATGCAGCAGATGCTTGCCCCAGAGGCTGAAGGCGTCCCGCAAGGGCTGCACGCCACCGCCCGCTTGGAGGTCCGCAGCCATCGCCTCGACGCGAAGCGAGATGGCGATGTACGCCTCGTGCATCAAGTACTGGACGTCGATGGGGCTTTCCAGCCGCGTGATCTCTCGCACCATTCGGGACCCCTTCGCCGCGTCACAGCGCCGGCTCGACGTCGCGAGCCAACTCGTGCAACCGAAGGTTAGCAGGGGCCTGCTCGCCCACGGATCAGGTCGTCACCCGAGCGCGCTCCGACCGCCTGAACGGCGGCGGCGCGGCTCCCAGGTGGATGCGCGCTCAGGGAGCGGCGACGATCTTCGCGAGATAGGCGATGTCGGGTTCCAGCAGGTCCAGCGCGGGGGGCGTTTCGACGAGGTTCCCCATCGGATCGACCCCCCAGGACGGTGGCGCTATGCCTTCGCGACCGCCCCCCGCGACGACCGAGGCGTAGCGAACGTTGTACTCGGCGTGCAGGTTCAGCCAGCCGTCATACCCCGACGCGCGAAGCGATGCGACGGCCTTGCGCCAATCGACCAGACCTTGCGGCAACGGGCACGCCTCGTGGCTCCACACGGTCGTGTCGCCGTCCGCTTTCGATTGGTAGACCATGTTCTTTGCGGCCACGATGGCCACACGGTCCTTGAGGATGTCGAGCACCTGTTCCAGGGGTTCGCCGTTGAGCGACAGGTGCGCTGGGTCGATATAGGCGCCGACGTGCCGCGGGTCGATGTCGGCGATCAGATGCATCAGGGAAGACGCGTTGAGCCCGTAATAAGAGGTGAGGACCGGAGGGGTACCCCAGGGGTGCGCGGAATGCGTGTGGATCACCGCCTTGACGCCGAACTTCTCGGACAGCTTGGCGTATTGATGCAACTCGGCGCGCACCGATTCCACGTTGTCCCAATAGTGCGGGCCCTCGCGGGTCCAGTTCCAGTAGCCGAGCTTGATCATGCCGATGCCGGCCTCCGCGCAGGCCGCCCACACCGTCTCGGTGGCGGGATCGCCCGGCGACAGCGCCTGCCCGCCGACGGTCGCCAGGGGCACCCGCAGACCGGCGTCCTTGAGCTTCCCGACAAATGGCACGAGGTCGGTGCCAATCGTTTCGGGCGTGACGGGGTGGCCGTCCCGCACGGTCAGGTCGTAGCCGGCCAATCCCGTCTTGCGCGCGAAGGCGATCAGTTCTTCGGCCCCATAGGGTTGAAGCATTTTCGTGAAACAGATCAGATCCATGGCATCGCTCCCGCGTGAATCGACACGTCAATCAGACGAGTTCGGCGTCACGGCCACGGCCCGCACCTCGCCGAATTCCTTGGCCAGCTTGCGCCACGAATCGCCGGCGTCCTCCGTCACGTAGACGTACCCGTACAGACTCGCGGCGACGACGACATCCGCGCGTTTCGGGTGCGTGCCCAGCCAGTAGATCACCGAGTTCGGAGCCACCGGCAGCGACAGCGCCTCCCAGCTCCGCCCCCCGTTCTGCGTGCGCTGCACCGCCCCCGCCGTGCCCGGGATCCCGTCGCCGTTGCCCACGAACATCACGTCGGGGTCGTCCGCCTTCACCACGACCGAGCGGCAGTACGAAACGCCGTCGTCCTCGTGATGCTTGGGGAAGAAGTGATAGTCCCAGCTCTCCCCCTCATAGACGCTGGCCGCGATCCCAAACGGGCTCGTCGCATAGGTCGCGCGTCCCGGCACCGTCGCCAGCGAGTGGATGTCGCTCTGGAAGACGTTCTCGCCGAGGTCCGGCAAGCGCACCCAGGAGTCGCCGCCGTCCAGGCTCTTGTGGACGCCGTCCACCTCCACGCCGGCCCAGATCTTCTGGCCGTCGCGCGGATCGACGAGCATCGACGTCGTCCGCGAGGTCCCGATCGGGCACGGATCCGCGACGTCCTCGACCCGCGCCTGCGCAACCTGCGCTGATCGAACACGTGCCTGTGCTGATCGATCCCCTGCCCGTCCGGGGCTGGAGGAAGTGGCCGCCTGAGCGCTAGTATTGCCCCAGAACGCCGCTGCACACGCGCAGCGGACCACGCGCCCAGTCCACAGCGGGCGCACCATTCCGTCGCGAACCTCTGCGAAACGAAGCGCGCGACAAGAAGGGACTTGAGGACATGGTGACGACAACCGTCTCTCAGGACATCGCAACGCAAGTCGCGGTACCAAAGGACAAGGCCGCTCCGCCGCAGACTGCCTCCGCCGGTCCGACCTCCACCGTGGCGTCGGAAGTCGACCGGCTGGTCGACGGCCGCTTCCGCGTCGCGCGGCTGCAGAAGTTCGTCGCGGATGCGTCCCGACGCGAGATGGTGCTGCCGAGCGCACCGATGTCAGAGGACCTGATCAAGAGCGGGGTCGGGACGTCGGGCATCTTCACGGTCGTCGAGCCGCCGGACCTGGACCTGTACCGCTCCTACATTCCGGATCCGCTGCAGATGCCGGCGGCGCCCGCAGTCGCCCTGGCCCTGGTCGATTTCAACATGGGCAACCCCGCTATCCGTTATCCCGAGGGATGGGTGATGGTCAAGGCGACGCGTCCGGACAACGGCATGGACCTCTGGATCGTCGCCAGCATGCCGGTCGCGAACGTGCTGACCGCCTACATCGGCCTCGCCTGGGGACTGCCGAAGTACATCTCCGATGAGATGACCATCGGCACCAATCGCGCGGAGGTGGTCTACGAAGGGGCCGTCCGCTTCTCACTCGAACTGACGCCCGGATCCGTCTCGGACGAGCCGGCGCTGCGCGACCGCGTCGGGTCGATCAACGAGCTGGGGATGCTGCAGCCACACATCGGCAAGAGCGGTCTCGTCCCCATCCACGGCTTCGGCCGGGGCGGGCAGCGGGAGGCGGCGGAGTGGGTGCCGGGGACCGTCAAGGCCTACTTCTCCCCGGACGATCCCTGGGCGGGTCTCGTGCCGGTCGGCTCGGAGTCGCCGGGCGTCTTCCAACGCGTCGTCCGCACGGGCCAGAGCGAGTCCGTGTGGCAGAAGATCGGTTCTTGATGGCATTACCGACCAAGAGAACCTCCGCCGCTTGGTTCGACGACGGCCACATCCGACTGATCGAGCAGGACGTTCCGGAGCTGCGGCCCGGCAGCATCGCCGTCGATGTGCGGGCGTCGTCGGTCAGTCCCGGCAGCGAGCTCAGCGCGAATCGGGACCAGCGCGAGGTCAAGGGTGGATGGCGCAGCCTGGCGGAACAGGGGCGGTCCCCGCAAGCGGGGAGTGAACCGGGTCGCGCTCGCGGCTACTCGAACGCCGGCATCGTGATCGCGGTCGGCGAGGGCGTGACGCGCTTCCAGCCGGGCGACCGGGTCGCGTGCATCGGTGGGGGGTACGCCGTGCACACCGACACGGCGATCGTGCCGCACAACCTCGCCGTGCATCTGCCCGAGCAGCTGACTTACGTGCAGGGATCGTACGGGTTGTTGATGGGCACCGCGATGCAGGCACTGCGGCGCGCCGACCTCAAATTCGGGGAGTCGTATGCGGTGGTCGGGCTGGGCATCGTCGGTCTGCTCACGGCGCAGCTCCACATGCTGGCCGGGAATCGCGTGATCGGCTGGGACACGGTGCCCTTCCGGACGGAGATCGCGCGGAAGTTGGGCATCGACGCGGTGGTGACAGTCGGTCCCGAAGATCCCGTCGAACGGACGCGCGAGTTCACCGACGGCTACGGCCTCGACGGGGGGGCGATCGCGTTTGGCGGCGAGGCGAGCAAGGCTGTGCAGAGTCTCGTCCAATGCATGAAGCGAGCCCCCGATCACCATGTGATGGGCACCATCGTCGTGGTCGGGCTGGCGGAGTTCACCTACAGCGACCACGAGGCTGCCGGCGTCACGAATATCGACATCCGCAGTGCGATGCGGACGGGCGCCGGGTATCACGACGAGGCGTGGGAATTCGGCGCCGGCTACCCGCCGGTCTTCATGCGCTGGACGACCACGACGAACCTGGAACTGTGCATGCGGCTGGCCGCGGAAGGCAAGCTCGACATGGACACGCTGATCACTCACCGCATCCCCTTCGCGGACGTGGATGAGGGCATCACGCAGGCGTTAGAGGATCCCGACTCGATGCTCGGAGTCGTGTTCACGCAGGACGGGTAAGAGCGGACGCGGGTTGGAGACACCGGCGGCAGCCTGAGCCGGCGCGCAGAATGGAGAGCTTCGCATGCCCGTCACCCTCGACTGGCTCGGCTGTGCCACGTTTCGGCTGACCATCGACGACTTGGTGGTGTTCCTCGACGCCTACATCGATCGCGTGCCCTTGGCGCCGCCGGTGGGAATGACGGCGGCGGAGGTGGATCGGGCGGACTACGTGCTCGTGGGGCACGCGCACTTCGATCACATCGCCGGCGCTGAGACGATCGCGCTGAACACGGGCGCGCGCGTGATCGGCTCCAACGAGACGGCACGGGTCCTGCGGGAAGCGGGCGTGTCGGAGGCGCAGTTGCTGCCCTCGCAGGGGGGGGAGCGCCACCGCTTGGCAGACGGTGTCAGCGTGGAGGTGTTCCCGGCACTCCACTCCTGCATCTGGGTGGGCGGGTCCTGGGATCCGGGCAAGGTGGTCCTTGGTGACTACGGCCTCTGCGAGGACGAACGCTGGGATCCCAGCGCGCGCGCGGGCGGGATCGGCGAACGCGATCAGGACCCCGACCCGACGGCGGTGCAGCAGATGCAGGACCACCGCGCCAGCACGATTGGCAGCAACCACGACGGGGGTGCGCTCGCCTTCCTGATCGAGACGCCTTACGGCAGCATCTTCTTCCACGACACCTCCGGCAGCTGGACCGGTGTGCTGCAGGACGTGCGGCCGGACTTCGCGATCGTGGCGATGGCGGGCCGCGGCAACGTCGACGGGGAGCCGATTCAGGGCTCGTTGGCACAGTTCGTGGGGCGTATGGCGTCGATCCTGCGGCCGCCGCGGCTGACGCTGGCCCACCACGACAACTGGATGCCGCCGTTCACGCACGACATGACGAACGCGGACGCGCTCGGCCCCGTCAAGAGTGAGCTGGCTCGGATGGCGCCCCGCAGCGAGTTGGTGGAGCTGTCCTACCGCAGCGGCTACGTGATCTTCGAGTAGCCAGCGCGCTCGCCCGGTTGAGGATCGGGGCGGAGATCGCCCGGGCGCGCCGCGGACCGCTCAGAGGGAGATGTCCGGGAACCCCGTGACCGCACGAGCAATTGACCCGTGGGGGTGCCACACTCGACCCGACCTCTGACACGGACCGAACCCCGCGCGCCTGCGGGCAGTGGCGCCGGGCGAGGAGCGTCCGCACCCATGGCACCTGGTCACTCCGGCCGCCGCACCCCCATCGCCGTTCGGTTCTGGACGAAGGTTTGGTTCACCCCGACCTGCTGGCTGTGGACCGCGTCAGTCGAGAAGGGGTACGGCCGCTTCGGGATCAGGGAGGACCAGGTCATCCAGGCGCATCGCTGGGCGTACGAGTTCTGCGTCGGCCCCATCCCGGACGGTCTCCACATTGACCACCTCTGCCGGAATCGCGCGTGCGTCAGGCCAGACCACCTGGAGCCAATCACGCCGGCGGAGAACAACTGGCGCGTGCCGGGAGCTGGCACGCGGACCCACTGCAGCCAAGGACACCTGAGGACTGCCGAGAACACCTACTCCCACCCGCGAGGGGATCGGGTCTGCCGGACGTGCCGGCGAGAGCGGGAGCAGGAGCGACAGGGGAGGGGGTCCGGCCGTGCCGTGCCGCGACGGGGGCCAGGATACCCGCGCCGCCGGAAACAATCAGAGACGACAGCCGGAATGTTCTCACCGCTGTGCTCGCGCACCCACTAGATCGACGACACCGCCACCCGACGCCCGTCCCGGGCCGACTCGCGCACGGCGTCGAGGACGGCCTGACAGCGGAGGCCGTCCTGGAGGTTCGGCGCCGGCGACCCGCCGTCGCGGATGCCGCGCTCGAACTCACGGAGGAGGCGCTGAAGGGTGGCGATCCGCCAGCTGGGTGCGTCTTCCATGGGCGGCAGGGAAGCGGGGCGGGGGAGTTCGTCGAGCTGCGCGGCGCCGGTCTTGCCGCTCCGGACCGGCGCGTCGGAGAGCATCGATTCGTTCTGCGCGACGACGAGGGCGCCGTCCGTGCCGGCGATGCCGACGCGGAGACCCTGGCTGACCACACTGACCCAGGACTGCGTCAGGGTGACGAGTCCGCCGCCGGCCAGCGTCATAGTGCAGGTCCAGAAATCGTCGGCGTCGGCCTGAACGGTCTCCCCGCTCTCGGGGTCGCGGCGGTCGGGCTTGAACGTGTGCATCTGGGCGCTGACGTCGCGGATCTCGCCGAACCACTGACGCACCATGTCGATGTAATGGGAGCCATGCTCATTGAGCGTGCCACCGCCCAGCGCGGCCCGGTCGTGCCAGCTGAAGTCGGGACCGAGGAATTGACTCTCGAGCATGAGCTCGATGGTCGCGTGGCGCAGCTCCCCCACGTAGCCGTCGGCGAGGAGTTGCTGAACGTGGAGTCGCGCGGGGGTGAAGCGAAACTCGAAGTCGATCATGGCGGTGACACCGGCGGCCTCTGCCGCCGCATGCATGTCGCGCCCGTCTTGCAGGCTCATGGCGATCGGCTTCTCGCAGAGGACGTGCTTCCCAGCGGCGACGGCGGCAAGCATGATCTCCCGGTGCGTCGGCGTGGGAGTCACGATCGCGACCGCGTCCAAGTCGTCGCGTTCGACGAGTTCGCGGTACTCCGCGGTCGCGATGGGGATGCCGAGGCGGGCGGCCAGGTCGGGGAGATCGGGCTCGATGCTGCAGAGGGCGCCCACCTCCCAGCCCTGGGCCCGGAACGCTGGGAGGACGGTGTCCGTGGCATGAGGGCCGGTGCCCAGAATCCCCACTCGTAACGACATCGCGCGTACCTCCAGATCTCCGCCGTCGGGCCAGCGCGAGCATAGCCCGGCGGTGCGGTCGCGGCGACGCGGACACCGAGACGGCGTCAGTCGATCCACATCGCCGTGTCTCCGCCCGGGAGGCTCCGACGATCTGCGTGCTCAGGCAATGCCGATGGGCGTCTGAGACACCACAGCGATTGCGGAACGTGCGCTGATTGGGGCGCCGGCCCCGATTGCGCACGGCCTGTAGTCGGTAGACTGTGCGCGGACCGGGAAGGCATCTCACATGACGGAACCGATCCGCAGCATCGTCGTCGTGGGTGGGGGGAGCGCGGGCTTCCTGGCCGCGCTGACGTTGCGGCGCATGCTGCCGGCGATCCCGCTCACGGTCGTGCATTCGCCCGACATCCCCGTGATCGGGGTGGGGGAGTCGACGACGTCGGCGATCGCAGTGCATCTGCACCAGCACCTGGGGATCGATCAGTCGGAGTTCCATCGCGAGGTGCGCCCCAGCTGGAAGCTGGGCCTGCGCTTCGAGTGGGGCGCCGCGGACGTGCCGCACTTCAACTACACGTTCGATCGCTACCTGGATAAGAACGCACCGGGGCTCAGCAAGTGGCTCGGGTATTACTGCCTGACAGACACGAAGGATGCCAGCACGTTCTACGCGCTGATGGACCGGGACAAGGCGCCCGCGACGCTGAAAGGCTCGAAGTTCAGCCTGGACCCGCGCACGACCTATCACCTGCCCAACAAGCGCTTTATCGCCTACATGCAGCGGAAGTCGGAGGACGCGGGGGCGACGGTGATCGCGGACGAGGTGCTGGAGGTCGTGCAGGACGAGTCTGGGAACGTCGCCAATCTCAAGCTGAAGAGTGGGCGGGAGATCGCGGGCGATCTGTTCGTCGACTGCTCCGGCTTCCGGTCGCTGCTGCTGGGCGAGACGCTGGAGGAGCCCTCCGTCAGCTACGGCGACGCGCTGTTCTGCGACCGAGCGGTGGTCGGCTCCTGGGAGCGCGACGACGCCGTCAAGCCGTACACGACGATCTCGACGATGGAGCACGGCTGGGCATGGCGCATCGAGTTCGCGGAGGCGGTGACGCGGGGCTACGTGTACTCGTCGCAGTTCGTCTCGGACGAGGACGCCGCGCAAGAGTTAAAGGAGAAGAACCCGGAGCTGGGCGAGGACCCGGACCTGCGCGTGCTGCGCTTCCCCAGCGGGCGGCGGGAGCGCAGCGTGGTGCGCAACGTGGTGGCGGTGGGCAACGCCTCCGGCTTCGTGGAGCCATTGGAGGCGACGGCGCTGCACCTGATCGTGGAGCAGCTCCACAACTTGGTCTTGGGGCTGATCGATACGAACCATCGCCTGACCCCGTCGCTGCGCACGTTGCTTAACGCGCACTTCGTGGGGCAGTGGGACGACGTGCGCGACTTCCTGGCGCTGCACTACAAGTACAACTTCCAGAGCGACTCGCCGTTCTGGCGGCACTGCCGGGAGGAGACGCCGCTGGGTCGCGGCGAGGACCTGGTGGCGATGTACCGGGAGCTGGGACCGTCGCGGTTGTTGGGCCGGGTGATGCACCCCGGCGGCATCTTCGGCCTGGGCGGCTACCTGGCGATGCTGGTGGGGATGCAGCTGCCGACGGACGCCCGCGTCGGTCTGACGCCGGCGGAGGCGAAGGCCTGGCGCGCGGTGCAGGACGGGCATCGCAAGGAGGCGGCGCAGACGCTGGCCATGCGGCCGGCGCTGGAGCGGGCCTACGGCATTAGCGCGGGTGGGGGCGCGGCGGCCGCGTCGGTGCCGGTCGTGGGGCGCAACGAGGCCTGTCCCTGCGGGTCCGGCAAGAAGTACAAGTTCTGCCACGCGGCGGTGCGGTAGCATCGTTCGGGCGTCGCGACCTCTGTCGTACTCGCCTGATCAGCGTCTCCGCTACTTTTGGTCACCCTGCTATGAGTTCCTGAGTCGCGGATCGCGGATATCTCGGAGTGCATCGCGGCGAAGTTTGTATGGTGCGGGCGCTGGCGAGCCAGCCGGTCGCGACGGCGATCGTGGATGGCGAGGTGGTGGCGGCGACGCCGGCCGGCGTGCCGTCGTTCGAGCGGCTGCAACAGCGGATGAATCTGGTGGCGGAGTCCAAAGTCGAGCAGGCCGAGATTGAATACCCGGTCGCGTATTACGCGTTCGACCTGCTGTACGTCGATGGGGTCAAGATTGAACGGGCGCCGTTGTGGCAGCGCAAGGAGATGCTGTGCCGGGTGCTGGATTTCGGCGAGGTCGTGCGACTGGTGGAGCCGATCGCAAGCGCTGGGCGCGAGATCTTTCGGGCGCTGGTCGCGAGTGGGTTGGAGGGTATGGTCGCGAAGCGACGCGACAGCCCCTATCTGCCGGGCAAGCGCAGTCCGTCGTGGCTCAAGATCAAAGCGCAGCAGACGGCGGATTTCGTGATCGGCGGGTTCACGCCGGGACAGGGGCGGCGGGCGTCAACGTTTGGGGCGCTGCTCCTAGGCGAGTACGACGCGGACGGGAAGCTGCAGTACGCGGGGCGGGTGGGGTCGGGATTTCGCGACGCTCAGTTGGAGGAGTATCGGGCGCTGCTGGAGGCGCGCCGTCGGAAGCGCAGCCCGTTCGCCGCGCCGGTCCCCGATACCCAAGGTGAGACGTATGTGCGTCCGAACCTGGTCGCGGAGGTGGAGTTCGCGGAGCGGACGTCGGCGGGGCAGCTGCGCGCGCCGGTGTTCCAGCGCCTGCGGCCCGACAAGGCGGCGCATGAGGTGCTCCAGTCTGGCGCGGAGGAGTCGAGCCCGGCGACGACACCGGCTGCGGATTTCAGTGGGCAGGCCGTCGATGCGTTGCTGGCTCAGCTTGATCGCGGCGGCGCGGCGCTCACCCTGGTCGTGGATGGCGAGTCGCTGCCGGTGTCGAACCTGGGCAAGGAGATGTGGCCGGCGTACGAGGACGCGCCGCCCGTGACGAAACGGGACCTGCTGCGCTTCTTGATCCGACTTTCGCCGCAGATCCTGTCGCAACTGCGCGACCGGCCGCTGACCCTGACCCGCTATCCGAACGGGATCGCGGGCAAGATGTTCTACCAGAAGCAGTGGGACCAGCCGCGGCCGTCGTTTGTGGAGACGGTCTCGATCTATTCGGAGGAGAACGAAGGGGCGAGCGAGTACCTGCTCTGCAACAACCTGGGCACGCTGCTGTGGCTGGGCCAGATCGCCGACCTGGGATTCCACACGGCGCTGGCGCGAGTGACGCCGGGGCCGGACGCGATCAACCAGTCGACGGAGTTCGCGGCGTCGCGGGCGGCGGTTATCGACTCGGTGCTGAACTACCCGGACTTCCTGCTGTTCGACCTGGACCCGTTCGTGCCGGCCGAGGGAGAGACGGCGTCGGTGAAGAACACGCTGACCCGGGAGGGGTTCGCGAAGAGCGCGCAGGTGGCGAAGTGGCTCAAGTCCACGCTGGACTCGATTGGCCTGCGGGCGTTCGTGAAGACGTCGGGGTCGAGCGGGCTGCATATCTTCGTTCCGATCGTGCGCAACCTGGACTACGTGGCCGCGCGGGCGGCACAGGAGACGGTTGCGAAGTTGGTAGTGGCGGCGCATCCGCGCGATGTATCGATGGACCGGGGGACGCGGGCCGGCAAGGTGTACATCGATCTCAACCAGTTGGGCCGCACTCGGTCCCTAGCGTCGGCCTGGTCGCCGCGGGCGAAGCCGGGCGCACCCGTTTCAATGCCGCTGCGCTGGGAGGAGGTGGGGGAGGCGGACCCGCTTGCGTTCACGATCTGGACCGCGGAGCAGCGGCTGCGTCGGAGTGGTGACCCGTGGGCGGGGATCCTGGAGGCGAAGCAGGACATCCGCGCGTTGCTCGGCTAGAGGGGGGCGCGGAAGAGGACTGGGGCGCTGAGACGGGAGCGGGGTTGGGAAGTTCGGTGGTCCCTCTGGACGCGCGACCTGGAGTCGTGGGATAGTGCTTGGAGATTCAGAACATCTGAACTGTGTACGCGTCTGAGCCGATGTACGGAGCGCAGGGCCCGATGGCACCGAAGCATCCCACTCAACTCTCGCTCGACCAAGCGCTGTCCGAGTCCACGCAGGCCGGGCAGTACCCGCCGTTCGAGGTGGCGAAGTCGGTCAGCGCACTGCTGGACTCGCTACCGGTCGATTGGGCGGAGCGAATCCAAATGATCGGGGGGGCGCTGGTGGTGGAGGCGCTGCGGCCGGTCTGGGCGGAGTCGGCGTCGGCGGAGGAGGCGCACGCGAAGCTGCGCCTGCGCGACCCGGAGCTGGCGGATGCGATCGAGACGCTTGCGCCGCTGCTGCTGGGCCGGTACCAGGCTCGCGAAGAGGGCAAGGCCGCGATCGCGGCTGTGGAGGCGCTGCTGCAGTCCGGCCGGTCGGGCGCGTAGGCGGTCGGGTCGTGGAGCGGGGTTGCAGGCAGGAAGTGCCGCCGGCATCGACTCCAGGCGGCACAGGCAAGGCGGCGTGCCGACCGTTGCGATCGTGATCGGCGCGGCGCGAGTCTCCGCACACGAACGCTGACCTCGGTTGTCGGCGCTCGCCCCTGGAAGGCCCCGCACACTACGGTCGGCAGCATCGAACGCATCAAGGTCATTGACATCGACAACCTGGGGATGGACAAGGTGCACCCGGACCGCGACGCGCTGCCCAGTGAGTGCTTCCGGCGGCAGGTCTACGACAGCTTCTGGTTCGAGCAGGACTCTGACGGTGGGCAGCCGGGACGGGGCGATGGGGATTGTGCTTCCCGTTACGCCTGGGTTCGTGGCACTCGACGATCGCGCGTTCCTGGACCAGACTGTCGGGGGGCCCTTAGCTCAGCTGGTAGAGCATCCGACTTTTAATCGGGCGGTCCAGGGTTCGAATCCCTGAGGGCCCACCACTCCACATCCCTGATCAGGGCCGTTTCGAACGCAGCCGCGTGCGGGATTGGCGTCGATGGGCACGCCGTTCGGTCCGTACACTGTGCCGCGGACGGGGAGGGCACCCTGCATGATCGATCCAGTTCTTCGACTCCGTCAGATCTGTCTCCTTGCGCGGGACCTGGAGTGGACCTCCCGCGTGCTGAGCACCGCGTTCGATGCGCCCGTGGTCTTTCGGGATCCGCGAATGGCCGCTGGGGGAACCCTCACCAACACCCATATCCGCCTGGGCGACTCGTTTCTCGAGACGGTCTCGCCGTCCGACCTCGCCTGGGCGCGCTCGACCACCCAGACGCGACTGCTGGAGCGCACCGGCGACTGCGGCTACATGGCGATCGTGCAGGTCCCCGACGTGGCGGTGGCGTCGCGATCGATGGCGATCCAGGGGTCGGGAACTGGGATCGTATCGGGCGATTGGAACGTGTGTCCCGGCGCAGCGGGCTCCGGATTGGCCGGCGTGGAGTCCGGGCGCTACGTGCTGGGCGAGGCCCTGCCCAAGACGCCCGGGACGGTTTCGGGCGTGAACGTGCAGTTCCACCCACGGGATTTCGGGACGCTGGCCGAGATTCAGGAGAATTGGCCCGGCCACGACGAGTTCCCTCGGAATACAGGGGCGTACTTCCCGGCCGGAAACACCTGGCAGAACGACGTCGAGGCGCGGCCCCACGGCGGGGTCACCACGGGCTTCGCGTCGGTGGAGATCGCGGCGCGGGATGGGGGCCCGGAGGAGGTCTGTCGGCGCTGGATGAACGGACTCGGGGCTGGGTGTGCGATTGACCCGTCGCGACCGAACACGCTGCAGCTGGCCGGTGGGCAGACGATGCGGTTCGTCACGCCCGAACGGAGTGACCGAACGGGGGTGATCGGGGTGGACTTGTGGGCGGTCCCCGGCGCTCACAAGAAATTCGATTCGGTGGACATCTGCGGGGTCAAGTGGACGATCGTCGATCCCGCGGAATCCGCCACGTCGCCCTAGGACACGCGCCCCGGTCCTGATCGACGTCACGCGGCGCCTGCACGAGATCCGCTCACGGGACCTGGCTCGCAACGTGCGCCCCTCTTGCTGCTCGGCCACTCCACCGCGGCGATGGTGCGGCGCTACTCCGCCACGTATGACGCCGCGAAGGCGGCCGCTGCGCACGCGACGTTCAGCCCCATGATCCGGCTGCCCCAGGGCTGAGCCCCCCCCGTGATAATGCGGCGAATCGGTCGCTGCGCCTCCGTCCCGGTGGTGGATTTCGCGCGTGGCCTCAGAAGGGATCGCAATGAGCGAACGCAACTACTGGACGAGTCTGCGACACCGGAAGATCTCCCGCCGCACGATGCTGAAGGCGAGTTCCAAGGCCGGCGTGGGCGCGGCCGGTCTGGCCCTGGTGGGCTGCGGCGGCGACGACGATGACGACGACGCCGCGACGGCCGCCACGGAGCAGGCGGAGGAGCAAGTCGAACAGGCGCAGGCGCAGGCGCAGGCGGAAGAGCAGGCCGAGGAACAGGCGCAGGCCCAAGCCGAGCAGGCGATGGATGACGAGCAGGCCGAGGAGCAGGCGGAAGAGCAGGCCGTGGAGGCCGAAGAGGCCGAGTTCTCCCAGCCCTGGCCGCTCGACCAGGTCGATCTGGACGCCTCAATTGTCGCCGGGATATCAAGTCGGCAAGAGGGCACGGATATGCAGCGTGCCGGCAGCCAGGGCAACGTGTATTCGCATGGCGCCGTCTTCAACGCGGCCATGGAGATCGATCCCGTCGATGGCAGTGCGATCCCATCGCTCGCCGCGCCGGAGTGGATCGACCCCGTCACGCTTCGGGCGACGGTGGAACCGGCGCCGTTCCACGACGGCTCGATCCTCACCGCCCACGACATGGTTTTCAGCTACGACCGCATGGGCGGTCGCGCCGAATACCACCAGGGCGGCGAGACGACCGATCACCCCGGCGGCTGGACCCCCACGAACCCGACCAGGGGGGCCGAGTCCTGGGTCCGGAACGAGGCGGTGGACGACCGCACCTGGTCGTTCGAGTTGGCAGGGCCCGATGGGGGTTTCTTCCCCGTCAACCTGGCTCGCGTCGGCGAGGTGGCAATCGTCTCGCAGGCGGACGTGGAGGGGCGCGGCGACGCCGCGGTGGACCAAGCCCCGATGGGCACGGGCCCCTACCGCTTCGTCAGCCAAACGGCCGACGAGAACTCCGTCTTCGAGCGCTTCGAGGACCACTTCCTCCCGGTCGACTACCCCGTCACGGTGTCGCACTACGCCCACAACAAGCACCTGACGGTCGTGCTGCGGCCCGAGCTCCAGTCGCGCTTGGCCGGCCTCGAGGCCGGCGAGATCGACCTGCTGGAGAGCCTGGGCCCCGATGTCGTCGCGCCGTTCGTGGACGACCCCGAGTTCACCGTCCAGTTCGAAAGGACCGGGCAGCTCAACATCTATATCAACCTGTGGCAGCAGACCATGGACGACGGCAGCCCCAACCCGTTCCTGGACCTCCGCGTCCGCCAGGCCGCGAACCACGCGATCAACCGCCAGGCCCTCATCGACAACCTCCTGCTCGGCGTGGGCCAGCAGTCAATGTTCGCGTTCAGCGGCATCGGGGGCTACCCGACCGCGGAGCAGAAGCAGGAAGTGCTCTTCGACTACGACCCCGAGCGGGCGCGGGCACTGATGGCGGAGGCGGGCTACGCGGACGGCTTCGACGTGCCTCTGTATATAGCGGAATCGGCGGAGTCGGTCTTTGGCTCGTTCGGCCCGGACATGGCGCTGGCGGTCGAGCAGGAGCTGAACGCGGTCGGCATCCGGGCGGAGCTCCGGCAGATACCTATCAGCGAATACTTCACCGACGCCTACACCCGCGGCCGTGAAAATGCCCCTCCGGGCCTCTTCTTTTTCGGGGCCAACACCGTCCCCGACGTCGGATCGATGTGGGAGTGCTGTACCGGGCCTGACGGCTTTTTCACCCTCTCGCCCCCCCTGGACCCGAGCCTGGATGAGCTGTACCAAGCGCTGAAGGTCGAGACAGATGCCGAGCGGCGCACCGAGATGGTCACGCAGTTGTTGGTGGAGCACGCGCGCCAGGCGTACTTCATCTTCCTCGTCGAGCCGCCTCGCGCCTCGCTGACTGCCGCCGACGTCAACTGGCCGTTGGGCGGGCCCTTCGGCCGGTTGAACGGGCGCACCGCCTTCGCCGCGCAGCGGCACGTCTGAGGCGCGACGTCCCGGAACCTCACCCCCCTTCGGGCTCCGCCCCTCGGCTTCGCTCGGGAGAGCCTCAGGACAGGCCTCACCCCCTCTCCATTGCTCCGCAACGGAGAGGGGGAACCGGACGGCTCCCGCTCCCTCCCTTCCGATCCCCCCTCTCCATCCTTCTGGATGGAGAGGGGGTTAGGGGGTGAGGTTCCCGGGCGCTGGAGCCGGCGGCACGCGCCCGCCGTCGCGCCGGAGCGCGATCCGCAAGGGACCTGATGCAGTTCTGGCACTACCTGGCGATCCGGCTGATCCAGGCGTTCTTCGTCGTCTTCCTCGTCGTGACGATCGTCTTCTTCGTCTCGCGCACCGTGGGCAATCCCGAGGTGGGCCTGTTGCCGTTCGACGCGAGCGGTGCCGACCTCGAGCGCGTGAAGGAGAACCTGGGGCTGAACGACCCGCTGCTCGTCCAGTACGGCAATTTCCTCTGGGACCTGGCGCAAGGGGACTTCGGGACCTCGTGGCGGGCGGCGGGGGGCGCGCCGGCGATCGACGCGATCGGCAGCCGGGCGCTGAACACGTTCAAGCTGGGGGTGGCCGGCCTGGTGGTCGCGATCGCGCTGGCGGTGCCGTTGGGGATCCTCGCGGCGCTGAAGCAGGGCACGGCCATCGACTGGCTGGCGCGCGTCCTGGCGGTGATCGGGCAGGCGGTGCCGGGCTTCTGGCTGGGCCTGATGATGATCTTCTTCTTCGCCGTGGAGCTGGGCTGGTTTCCCACGGGCGGCGCGGACGGGTGGCGGGCCCTGGTGCTGCCCGCGATTGCGCTGGGCATGCTGGAGATGGCTGCGATCATGCGGCTGACCCGGTCGGGGATGATCGAGGTGCTGGACACGGACTTCATTCGCACGGCGCGGGCCAAGGGGCTCAGCGAGCGCGTGGTGATCACACGGCACGCCCTGCGGAACGCGCTGCTGCCGGTCGTGACGATGCTGGGCCTCTCGCTCGGCCGCCTCATCGGCGGGTCGGTGATCATCGAGATCGTGTTCGCGTGGCCGGGGATCGGCCGGCTGATCATCGACTCGATCGTCCAGAGTGACTACCCGATGGTGCAGGCGTCGATCATCGTGCTGGCGGCCTCGATCGCGCTGACGAATCTGCTGGTGGACGTGTCGTACCGGCTGATCGACCCGCGGATCCGGGCGGGGGCCGCCTGATGGCGCGGCAGACGGCGGCGACGGCGCCGGTGCAGCTGGCGAAGCGGCGGGGCGGCATCCGCTGGCGGCGCTGGCTGGGGCTCGCCGTTCCCGGCCTGATCGGGCTGGTGCTGCTCGTGGCGGGCGTGGGGGCGGACTGGTTGGAGACGCACGACCCGGATTTCATCGACCTGGCGGCGCGCTTGCAACCGCCCGTCTTCGACGGGGGCAGCTGGGAGCATGCCCTGGGCACGGACCAAGTGGGGCGGGACATCTACAGCCGGCTGCTGCACGGGGCGCGCATCTCTCTGATCGTGGTCTTCATCGTGGTGCCGGGCGCGGCGCTGGTGGGAACGCTGATCGGGCTCATCGCCGGCTGGGTGGGCGGGCTCACCGGCCAGCTGCTGATGCGTCTGGTGGACGTGCAGTTGGCGCTGCCGGCGATCCTCTTCGCGGTGCTGCTGGCGAGCTTGGTGGGGCCGAGCCTGCGCAACGTGATCATCATCCTGCTGCTCTGGACCTGGCCCTCCTACGCGCGGCTGGTGCGGGCCGAGGTGCTGTCACTGAGGGAACGGGACTTCGTGACGGCGTCCCGGGCGGTGGGCGCGGGACCGGCCTGGATCATGCGCAAGCACCTGTTCCCGAATGTGCTGAACACCGTCGTGATCATCATGACGCTGGAGGTCGCGATCGTGATCCTGGCGGAGGCGGCGCTGAGTTTTCCTCAGCGTCGGCGCGCCGGCGGGGACGTCGTCGTGGGGGCGGATGATCTCGGAGGGCCGCGACTTTATGAACCGCGCCTGGTGGCCGATCTGGCTGCCAGGGCTGGCGCTGCTCACGATCGCGCTGACCGGCAACCTGATGGGCGACTGGGTGCGGGACGCGCTCGATCCGCGGCTGCGCAATCTGCGTTAGGGCGGGCGCCGGTCACGGTCGTGGAGCCCGAGGCGAGCGGCACGTTCAGGAGATGCGCCAGCTTTCGATCAGGGAGCGCGCTGCCCTGAACTGGCCTCCGATCTCCGGACGGTCGGCGCCGCCCCGCACGACGACGGCCATCCCGAGCAACCAGCCAAGGAGGATCTCAGCGTAGGTCGCTCCCACCCCGGACGCGATCTCGCCTCGCGCCGCCGCTCGGACAAAGACCGCGTTGAACGCGGCGCGGAGGTGGGTGCGATAGCGGGTGGAAACGGCCTTGGCGGCAGCATCCCGGTAGCCAAGCTCGGTTGACGTATTGACGGCCAGGCAGCCGCGGCAGCCGAACTCGCTATCGACCTCGGTCTCCATGAGCTGGAAGAACCGGTCGATATCGTCGAGACCGCCGGAACCGTCGGTCAGCACGCTCGTGATCATCGCGACGCGCGTGTCCACGTAGGAGCCGATGGCGCGCTCGAACAGCGCCTCCTTGGATCCGAAGGCGTTGTAGAGCGACGACTTGTTGAGCCCGGTGGCCTTGACGATGTCGGCGACCGAAGTGGCCTCGTAGCCTTTGTCCCAGAAGAGCTCTACGACCCGATCGATCACCTCGGTGGCGTCGAATTCTCGCGGTCGAACCCTTGCGGCCGCAACGGGAATTGCCGGGGGCGCTTGGGAGCTCATGACCTGCCCCCGATCGTTGTACCAGTCGTTAAGTTAGTGCCGGGAGCCTCCGGTCTGCCCACAGGGCGGAGTGGGGCGGTCTGATCTCTTGGGATTCTGGAGCGGGGGGCCGGTAGCCGAGG
>QGNQ01000045.1 GCA_003228175.2 Chloroflexota bacterium | reverse complement strand
GGGGGGGGGGGGGGTGGTGGTGGGGGCGGGGCGGGCGGGTGTGGGGGGGGGGGGGGGGGGGGGGGGGGGGGGGGGGGGGGGGATGGTGGAGATGCTCTGGGTGGCAAGGAATCTGGGCGGGGCGGCGGGCTGGGCGCCGGAGACCACGAGCGCCAGGACGACGGCGCCCGTGAGGGCGGGGATCGTGACGAGCCCACGTTGCAGACGCCGACGCCAGCGCGATCGGTCTTGGGTGCGGACGGTCCCCCAGAGGCGACCGAGGGCGCCGTGGCGGATGGGGGTCTCGACGAATCGGAAGGAGATCTCGGCGAGGAGGAAGGTGAGGCCGAGGCGGAAGATGAGCAGTTCGGTCTCGCCCATGCTGACGTCGAGTTCGGGCCGGGTGAGGACGAAGATGGGCCAGTGCCAGAGGTAGATGGCGTACGAGCGCAGGCCGATCGCGCGCAGCGGCGCGATTCCCAAGGCGCGGCCGAGCCAGCCACCGGGGGCGATCGCGGCGGCGATGACGACGAGCGTGAGGCCGGAGACGAGGGCGAAGCCGCCCTGGTAGAGGGACTGCTGGAACTGGCTGAAGGTGACGACGATGTAGGCCAGTCCGCCGAGCGCGGCGAGACCGGCGAGGTCCAGGGTCCAACGCAGGAGCCGGGCCAGGCCAGAGGCGTAGAAGAGCCAGTGGGTGGCGCGGGCGCGGGGGGAGGGCAGTGCTCCGGCGCGCCAGACGACGGCGAGGCCGGCGCCGAAGAGGAGGCCGGCGGCGCGGGTGTCGGTGCCGTAGTAGATGCGGGAGAGGTCGCTGAAGGGCTCGAAGAGGAGGGCCATGAGGGCGGTGGAGCCGACGACGCCGAGCAGGATGGCGGCGAGCAGTAGGGGGCGCCCACCGAGGGTGATGAGGGCGGCGAAGAGCAGGGGCCAGACTATGTAGAACTGTTCCTCGATGGCGAGGGACCAGAGGTGGAGGAGGGGGGAGGGCCGCCCGACCTGCTCGAAGTAGGAGGTGTCCTGGACGATGAAGGCCCAGTTGGTGACGTAGCCGAGGGCGGCCAGGGCGTCGCTGCGGATGGAGGCGACTTCGTTGGGGAGGAAGATGGCGAAGTAGGTGAGGACGCCGGCGATGAGGAGGAAGAGGGCAGGGAGGAGGCGGCGGGCGCGGCGGAGCCAGAAGCGTTTGAGGGAGATTCTGCCGTGGGCGGCATGCTCGGCGAGGAGCAGGGAGGTGATCAGGTAGCCGCTGATGACGAAGAAGATCTCGACGCCGAGGAAGCCGGCGGGGAGGAAGTCGATGCCGGCGTGGTAGAGCACGACGACGAGGACGGCGAGGGCGCGGAGGCCATCGAGGCCGGCCAGATAGGGCAGGCGCGCGGGTTGGAGTTTGAGGCTGGCGGCCAAGCCGAGGGCTTGCAGGCTGCCGGGAAGCGGCGGCGGCGAATCGGCGAGGCTTGGCCAGATGGGGATGGGCAGGCGCGGGCTGTCGGCGCGGCGGAACGCGCGCCGACTCAGCCGACCCAAGGATCGGGGGCTGGTGCCTTCGCTCAGGGCCACGAATTTCCTCCCGTTGCGTCGTGGGCCGCCTTTCGGTGAAGCAGCATAGCGGCTGCGGCGCGCGGCTATCGGGGCGATCGCGTGTCGCTCCGTCACGTAGCCGGTCGATGCGGGCGGCTGTCGCGGGGGGATCGACGAAAACATAAGGGAGACGGGAGCGCAGGAGTTCTGTCGTGTGGTGCGACCGAGAATGCAGAGGCGGTGTGGCTGCCGAGGCTCTGTGCGGCGAGACTGACACCGGGTTGGGCGCGCTGATATGGAATGGGTCAAAGGGGGAATCGCGTGAGACGTTTCGTCGTGGTGAGTGTGTTGTGTCTCGTGGCGCTGGTGCTGGCCGGCTGCGGCGGCGGCGAGGACGATTCGTCGGAGGCGGCGTCGTCGGAGGCGGGCGATTCGCAAGAGGCGATGGAAGTGGAGGCCGAGGAGGAGGGCGAGGCGTCGGATGGGGAGGCGGGGCCGCCGCCGGATGGCGAGGAGCCGGGCGAGGGGCCGGTGGAGGCGGCGATCGTGTTCGAGGAGCGGGAGCTTGTGTCGGCGGTGGGGCCTGGGCGTGATGGCCCGCGGTTGGGGTCGGTGACGGTGGGGGTCCCGGAAGGTTGGGTGGAGGCGGCGGACTTCCCGGGGCTGTTTCGGCCCGAGAGCGATTCGTTCGAGGCGCAGTTCAGCGTGGGCGGCACGTGTGGCGGGGCCTGCGTGCAGCGGACGGCGGCGGAGTGGGCGGAAGTTGCAGAGGAGACGGAGTTCAGCCAGTTCCGCGACGAGGAGAACTTCGAGATCGAGATTGAAGAGGACTTGGCGGATGGCAAGCTGCTGGTAGCGACGAATAGCTTCGGGCTGGTATTGGTGAGCGTGGCGCGGTGGATCGAGGGGCGGACGGAATATTTCTACTGCCGCTTCGCGACGAACGACTCGGTGCGGTATCCGCTGGCCGGTTTCGAGGAGGCGTGCCGGGGGGCGCGGATCGATGACTTGCCGGAGAGTTCGAGTGTGTCGTCGTAGGGGTGGCGGGCCGCGCGGGTATGATCCGCGTGGGGCTGGGTTGCCGGGCGGTGTTCGTCCGGATGGCTTGGCGCGGATACATGGGACGGCTGAGGTGACGTGTGGTTGAGCCGCTGACGGGGATGCGGGTCGTGGAGATGTCGACGGCGTTGCAGGGCCCGGGCGCGGGTGGCTACTTGGCCGATATGGGGGCCGAGGTGATCCGCGTGGAGAAGCCGGAGGGCGACGGCAGCCGCTACGGGCGCGGCGTGAATAACGATTCGCCGCCGGGGACGCCGGGGGCGCAGTTCGTGTCGACGAGCCGGGGCAAGAAGTCGCTGGCGGTTGACGCGAACTCGGAGATGGGCCGGGAGGCGATCCTGCGCCTGGTCGATACGGCGGACGCCTTCATTAGCAATTTCCGGGAGGCGGCGCTGGAGCGGATGGGGTTCGGCTACGAGGCGCTGCGAGCGCGCAACCCGCCGTTGGTTTATGCGGCGGTGAATGGCTTCGGCCCGAAGGGGCCGTTGGCGGGTCGGGCGATGACGGACATCGCGGCGCAAGCGCGAGGCGGGGTGATGAGCCTGATTGGGGAGGCGGACGGGCCGCCGGAGCGGATCGGGGCGACGTCGGCAGACTTGGCGGGGGCGCTGCAGTTCGCGCTGGGGATCGTGACGGCGCTGCTGGCGCGGGAGCGGCACGGGATGGGCCAGAAGGTGAACACGTCGGCGTATGGGGCGCAGATCTGGATGCAGTCGTGGGAGCTGACGCATACGGCGATCAGCGGAAAGCGGCTGGAGCGGGAGGGGGCGTTTCATCCGAACGTGACGGGGATGGAGGGGATCTATCAGACGAAGGACGACGGCTGGGTGGCGATCTCGTTCGCGCTGACGGAGGAATCCTGGCAGGCGATGTGCGCGTTTGGGGGCCACCCCGAGGTCGCTGATGATGAACGCTGGCAAACGTTGAGCCAGCGGGTGGGGGTGTCTGTGGATGACGCGCGGGCGATTCGGCCGTACGTGGCGGCGATCTTCCGCGCCCACACGACGGTGGAGTGGGAGTCGTTCATGGAGGGGCAGCCAGACATTATTTTCAATCGGGTGTTCAACCTGGACGATGTGCTGAACGACCCGCAGGCCGAGGCGAATGGTTACATCACGGATATCGAGGTGCCGCCGCTGGGGACGATTCGCGGTGTGGGGACGCTGGTGCAGTTGAGCGAGACGCCGGGGTCGGTGAAGGGGCCGCCGCCAGAGCTGGGGCAGCACACAGAGGAGATCCTGCTGGAGTTGGGCTACGACTGGGAGCAGATCAGCGCGATTAACGATCGGACGCGTGCGGCGATGCGGGCGAAGTTCATTGCGTTGGGGATGGAGCCGCCCTACTAGGCCCGCGTTGGGAGCGTTGGTCCGAGGCTGGGTTAGAGCGCGAAGAGGGCGATGCCGACGAGGGCGAGGACGCTGCCGACGATGACCCAGCGGGTGATGGGCTCTCGGAGGACGAGGGCGCTGAGGACGAGGCCCCAGAGGGGGGCGGTGGAGAGCAGGACGACGGTTTGGCCGGCGCCGATTTCGCCGAGGGCGACAACGAAGAGCAGGCCGGAGACGCCTTGGGAGAGGATGCCGGAGAGGGCGACGATGAGCATCGTGCGGCGGGAGAGGCGGCTGAGGTTCTGACTGAGGCTGGCGCCGGACTGCACGACGGCGATGGTGACGAGCATGATGGCGGCGGGGGGGATGCGGACGGCGGAGACGGCGGGGGCGTCGAAGCCGTCGGCGGCGTGGCGGAGCCAGATGGCGCGGAGCCCCAGGCGGCGCCGGCCAGCATGGCGGCGATGAGGCCGACGCCGACGGTGGCGGTGACGGTGCCGAGCACGGGGAAGCGGACTTCTCCCGGTGCGGCGCGTTTGTGGGGCGCGAGGTCCGTGCGGTCGTGGGCGGCCCGGCCGTAGGTCGCGACGAGGTAGACGCCGGCGAGGATGCAGCCGGCGCCGATGCCGATGCGGATGGAGACGGCTTCGCCGAGGAGGAGCACGCCGAGCGCGAAGGCGGTGAGGTTGTAGGTGCCCATGACCGTCGTGAAGGAGCGGTTGAGGCCGAGGGCGGTGACGGAGGCGGCGTAGA
Organism: Chloroflexota bacterium; assembly: GCA_003228175.2. Classification (GTDB taxonomy): domain Bacteria; phylum Chloroflexota; class Dehalococcoidia; order Bin125; family Bin125; genus TK10-74A. The sequence goes on along the minus strand of QGNQ01000045.1, from coordinate 16,286 downwards.
GCGTCTCGCCGATGAAGAGGTTGAGGATGCCGGTGGCGGCGAGTTGGACGAAGTCCAGCGTGTCCATGGCGCCGATGCTGCCCTGGGCGTTGAGAATGAAGAGGACGGCGATCAGGAAGACGGCCGCCGAGAAGACGCGGATGGCGGCGGCGCTGAGGGAATCGAGTTTGGTGGTTTGGGTGGCGAGGAGGGCGCTGGAGAGCGCCCAGGCGAACGCGCCGCCGAGGCCCGCGAGCACACCCATGGGGGTCCTTTCGCCGTTGCCCGCAGAGCACGGAAGGTGTCCGGAGGATGGGCCGTTTGGGCCGCGCGGCTGGTGCATCATCCGCGCTGGCGAGGCGTCCGTCCATGCACGCGGCGTCTCCCCTGCGTTCCGTGCGGACGGTGCCGGCGAGGGACGGGGCTGCGGGCAATGTGGGTTGGGGCGTATCCTTCGCGGCACGAAAGCGAGGTGTCGCGTGGGACCGCTAACGGGAATCCGGATCGTGGAGTTGCAGGGGATTGGGCCGGGGCCGTTCTGCGGCATGATGCTGTCGGATATGGGGGCGGAGGTGGTGCGGATCGATCGGGCGGATCGGGTGCGGGGCGGTGATGCGTCGAGCCCGCCGACCGATCTGCTGGCGCGGGGACGTCGGTCGGTGGCGATCAATCTGAAGGAGCCGGCCGGTGTCGAGGCGGCGTTGCGCTTGATCGATGGGGCGGACGGGGTGTTCGAGGGGTTCCGGCCGGGGGTGATGGAGCGGCTGGGGTTGGGCCCGGACGTGTGCATGGAGCGCAATCCGAAGCTGGTCTACGGGCGCATGACGGGCTGGGGCCAGGAGGGGCCGTACGCGCAGATGGCGGGGCACGACATCAATTACATCTCGCTGGCAGGGGCGCTTGCGCCGATCGGTCGGAAGGGGCAGGCGCCGGTGCCGCCGCTGAATCTGATTGGGGACTTCGGCGGGGGCGGGATGCTGCTGGCGCTGGGGATGGTGGCGGCGCTGCTGGAGGCGCATCGGTCAGGGGAGGGGCAGGTGGTGGATGCGGCGATGGTGGACGGGGCGAGCTCGTTGATCACGTTCATCCACGGCTCCCTGGCGGCCGGTGCCTGGGTGGAGGAGCCGGGGTCGAACCTGCTGGACACGGGCGCGCACTTCTACGACGCGTACGAAACGTCGGACGGGCGCTACATCTCGCTGGGGTCGATTGAGCCGCAGTTCTACGCGGAGTTTCTGGCGTTGATGGGGCTGCAGGACGAGGTGCTGCCGGCGCAGATGGACAAGTTGGCCTGGCCGGCGCTGAAGGACAAGGTGGCGGCGATCGTGAAGACGAAGACGCGAGCGGAGTGGGTGGAGATCATGGACGGCAGCGATGTCTGCTTCGCGCCGGTGCTGCAGCCGTCGGAGGCGCCGGAGCATCCGCACGCGAAGTATCGCAAGTCGTTCGTGGAGGTGGCCGGGATCACGCAGCCGGCGCCGTCGCCACGGTTTAGTCGCACGGCGAGTGCGGTGCAGGGGCCGCCGGCGCACGCGGGGCAGCACACGGACGACGTGCTGACCGACGCGGGATTCAGCGAGGAGGAGGTGGCGTCGCTGCGGGCGTCGGGCGCGGTGGCGTAGTCGGGGCGGGCTGGGGCGTTCGATCGCGTTGCGCGTGGGGCGGTTCAGGTGGGCCGGGAAGCAAGGCCGGCCGCGGGCTGAGTGGCGCACGAGACTGCCTTGGGCGGCCGGAGGGTCTATTCCATAGCGGGCCGTCGCAGCACGCGGGCGGAGCCGGCTGATGGGGCTGAAGGAGCACAACAATGGTCGCACTCACGGAGATGGTGGCACTGGAGCAGCGCGGGGATATCGCGCTGATTCTGGTCGATAACCCGCCGGTCAACGCGCTCAGCCACGGGGTTCGCCTGGGGCTGCTGAAGGGGTTCGAGCAGGTGGCGGCGGATGACTCTGTGAAAGGGGTCGTGCTGGCCTGCCGGGGCCGGACGTTCATCGCGGGGGCGGACATTACGGAGTTCGGCAAGCCGGCGAAGACGCCGGGCCTGGAGGAGCCGCAGGTCGCGATGGAGAATTGCCCGAAGCCGGTGGTGGCGGCGATTCACGGCACGGCGCTTGGTGGCGGCCTGGAGATCGCGATGTGCGCGCACTACCGGGTGGGGGCGCCAGCGGCGCGGTACGGGCAGCCGGAGGTGAAGTTGGGCTTGATCCCGGGAGCGGGCGGCACCCAGCGGCTGCCGCGCGTGACCGGCGTGGCGAAGGCGCTGGAGATGTGCGCGATCGGCGACCCGATCGGCTCGGAGGAGGCGCTGGCGACGGGGCTGATCGACAAGATCATCGAGGGGGACCTGATCGACGGGGCGGTCGCCTACGCGGAGGAGCTGGTTGCGGCGGCGGCGCCGCTGAAGAAGATCCGCGATCGCGACGAAAAGATCGATGAGGCGCGTGCCGACCGCAGCGTGTTCGACGCGTTCCGCAAGCGGATCGCGCGGAAGACGCGCAACTTCGAGGCGCCGGCGAAGAACGTGGATTTGATCGAGGCGACGCTGGACGTGTCCTTCGACGAGGGGATCAAGCAGGAGCAGGCGGCGTTTCAGACGCTGATGGCGGGTCGGCAGTCGGAGGCGCAGCGCTACTACTTCTTCTCGGAGCGGGAGGCGGCGAAGGTGCCGGACATCCCGCGGGAGACGCCGCTGCGGGATGTGAAGTCGGTGGGGATTTTGGGCGCCGGCACGATGGGTGGCGGTATTGCGATGAACTTCCTGAACGCCGGCATCCCGGTGAAGATCGTGGAGCGCGACAAGGACGCGCTGGACCGCGGCATCGATGTGGTGCGGAAGAACTACCAGCGCTCGGCGAAGAGCGGCCGCTTCACGATGGAGCAGGTTGAGGAGCGGATGAGCTTGCTGGAGCCGGGCACGGACAAGTCCGTCTTCGGCGAGGTGGACATGGTGATCGAGGCGGTGTTCGAGCTGATGCCGCTGAAGAAGACGATCTTCGCGGAGTTGGACGGGATCGCGCGGGAGGGCGCGATTCTGGCGACGAACACGTCGGCGCTGAACGTGAACGAGATCGCGGCGGTGACGAAGCGACCTGAGGACGTGATCGGGACGCACTTCTTCAGCCCGGCCAACGTGATGAAGCTGCTGGAGATCGTGCGGGCCGAGAAGACGGCGCCAGATGTGCTGGCGACGACGCTCAAGGTGGCGAAGGCGATCGGTAAGGTGCCGGCGGTTGTGGGGGTTGCGCCGGGGTTCGTGGGCAACCGCATGCTGGCGCAGCGGGGTATCGAGGCCGAGACGATGATCATGGAGGGCGCGCCGCCGGCCCAGGTGGACAGCGTGCTGTACGGCTTCGGGATGCCGATGGGCCCCTTCGCGATGAGCGATCTGGCGGGGCTGGATGTGGGATGGGACCCGGACAATACGTCGAGCCGGACGATCCGCGAGGCGCTGTGCGAGTCGGGGCGGCGGGGGCAGAAGAACGGCCGGGGGTACTACACCTACGATCCGGAGACGCGCGCGCCGACGCCGGACCCCGAGGTGCTGGAGATTATCCGGGGCTTCGCGGAGAAGCGCGGGGTGGCGCATCGGGACGACATCACGGACGAGGAGATCCTGGACCGCTGCCTGCTGCCGATGGTGAACATGGGCGCGAAGATCCTGGAGGAGGGGAAGGCGATGCGGTCGTCGGACATTGATGTGGTGTGGGTGAACGGCTACGGCTGGCCGGTGTATGAGGGCGGCCCGATGTTCTGGGCGGAGGGGCAGGGGCTGGACACGGTGGCGGCGAAAATCACGGCGTACGGCGCGAAGCTGGGCGGCGAGCACTGGGAGCTGTCGCCGCTGATCGAGAAGCTGGCGTCGGAGGGGAAGTCGTTCCAGGAGCTGGAGCCGCAGGCGATTCGCTGAGGTCTGATCGGGGGACCTCACCCTTCTTGGGCAGGCTCTGGATGAGCGGATTGGGGTGGGAGCGGACTCAGTCTGGCGGTCCCCTTCGGCTCCGCCCTTCGACAAGCTCAGGAGAGCCTCAGGACAGGCAGGGCGAACGGCGTCTATCCGCCGCCCCCACGACCGACCGCCGCGCCCCCATCCTCAGGCCCGATCCCACCCCCCGATCCTGGCTTCAAATACCCCCTTGACGCCCCCCCCCCGGTGTGATAATGCCGCGAATCGGTTGCTGCGCTTCCACCCCGGTGGTGGGCCTCGCGCGCGGCCTCAGGAGGGCATCACGAATGAGCACGAAGAACTATTGGACGAGTCTGCGGCACCGGAAGATCTCCCGCCGCACGATGCTGCAGGCGAGCGGACGCGCCGGTGTGGGCGCGGCCGGTCTGGCCCTGGTGGGCTGCGGCGACGACGACGATGACGACGATGCCGCGACCGCGGCGACGGATCAGGCCGAGGAGCAGGCGGAGGAACAAGCGCAGGCACAGGCCGACGACCAGGCGGAGGAGCAGGCCCAGGCCGAGCAGGCCGTGGATGACGAGGAGGCGGAGGAGCAGGCCGAGGAGCAGGCCGAGCAGGTAGAGGAAGAAGAGGCGGAGGAGGAGGAAGAAGAGGAAGAGCAAGCCGTCGCCACCGGCGAGATCGACACTGAGGCCACGCTGCGGCTCGCCTTGGCGGCAGACAACGGCGGTCTGGACCCCCACCGTTCAGGCAGCCAGGTCAACTACCAGAACTCCCACGGCGTGTTCAGCCGCCCCGTGGAATTCGCTCCGGAGACCGGGAATCCCGTGGGGAACCTGGTCAGCTGGGAACTCCCGGATGACGTGACCTGGAACATCACCGTCAAAGACAACATCTTCTTCCACAACGGCCAGCAATTGACGGCGGAAGACCTCATCTTCACGTACGAACGGGTGGGGAACATTGCCGAGTACAACCAGGGGGGCGAGACGTCCGACCACCCGGCCGGCTGGGCCAGCGCGCGCACGCAACAGGGCGCCCACCATTGGGCGGGCTACGGGCAGACCGACAAGCTGAACTGGACGATCACGACCAACGGTCCCGACGCGACGATCTCGGGAGCGTTCTTCGGCAATATTTACGCCATGTCGAAGGCGGACACCGAGGAGCGCGGAGACGCGGCCGTGGACGCCGACCCGTTGGGCACGGGCTACTTGCGCTACGTGAGTCACGCCGAGGACACCGACTTCGTCATGGAGCGCAACGACGACTACCACCTGGAGTGGTCGCGCACCCCGACGGCGGTTGCGAGGTCGTCCTACAAGCGGCAGGTCCACCTCGTGCGGCCGGAGCCGCTCTCCCGCATCGCGGGCATCGAGGCGGGCGAGCTCGATGTCGCGTACGGCCTGACCCCGGACATCGTGGAACCGATTCAGGACGACCCGGACTTCAACGTCGGCTCGGGCTGGGCCGGCAATCCGAACCAGTACCTCATCCCGAATCTGGTGGTCGATGAACTCAACGGCGGACCGAATCCCTTCCGGGACGAGCGGGTGCGGAAGGCCCTGAACCACGCGATCAACAAGCAGGCGATCATCGACAACCTGATGACCGGTACGGAGAAAACCTCGTACGGTGCCTGGTCGGCCAGTGCGTTCTACCCGAAGGAAGCGCTCGAAGCGATCGGCCCGTACGCCTACGACCCAGATCTCGCGAGGTCGCTGCTCGCCGAGGCCGGCTATCCGGACGGGTTCCGGACGCCGTTCCACTTCTCGGTAGACTTCATCCCGACCGACCCCGCGGTTGCGCTGGTCCTGCAGCAGGATCTCGGGGCCGTCGGCGTCGAGCTCGAAATGCACGAGTACCCCACCAGCGAGTTCTTCGCCCAGGCCCGCAACGCCGCCGCTACAGAAACGGAGGGGGCCGGGCTCTACTTCATGCAGAACTGCGCCTGCTACGAGCCGGAGATCATGATCGCCGCGCACATCGCTCCGACACCGGGGGGCACCTACGCGCTGGCGCCTCACGACGACCTGCAGGAACTGCGTCAGCGCACGAAGAGCGCTGTCAACGCCGACGACCGCGCCGCGGCGATCGAGGAACTCTACGTCGCGCACTACCAGCGGGCGGGCTTCATCTACCTGACGGAGCGCTCCGAGTTCCACGTGACGGCCGCCAACGTCGAATATCAGCTCGGCGCCGCGCAGATCGCCAACGTCACATCCATTCACCAAATCAACGTGCTGAAGACGTAGAGCGGAGCAAACCGAACGCAACCGGAGTAGCCGCCTCGCGGCGGCTGCTCCGGTTGCGACTGCGACCGTCCGGTCCTTCGCCGGCCGGCGGTGAGCGGGGATCCCGATGCAGTTCTGGAACTTCCTCGCGCTGCGTCTGCTGCAGGCCTTCGCGGTTGTCTTCATCGTCGTCACTCTCGTCTTCCTGGTCTCCCGGCTGGTGGGGAACCCCGAGCAGTTCCTCGCCGGGCCGGACGCTACGAACGAAGACATCGAGGGCATCAAGGAACGCTTCGGCCTCAACGACTCGATCCTCGTGCAGTACGGGGACTTCCTGGGCGATCTCGTGCAGGGCGACTTGGGGTATTCGTGGGTGGGTGGTGGCGTCTCGACGATCGACTCGATCGGCGACCGGGCCTGGAATACGTTCAAGCTGGGCGCTGCGGCGCTGGTCTTCGCGATCGCGACGGCGGTCCCGCTGGGCGTGGCGGCCGCATTGCGCCGCGGAGGCGCGACCGACTGGCTCGCGCGCGCGCTGGCCGTCGTCGGCCAGGCGGTGCCCGGCTTTTGGCTGGGCCTGATGATGATCTTCTTCTTCGCCGTCGACCTGGGCTGGTTCCCCACCGGCGGCGCGGTCGGCTGGCGGGCGCTGGTGCTGCCGGCGATCTCGCTGGGCATGCTGGAGATGGCCGCGATCATGCGGCTGACCCGCTCGGGGATGATCGAGGTGATGGACACGGACTTCATTCGCACGGCCCGGGCCAAGGGCTTGCCGGAGCGGACGGTGGTCCTGCGGCACGGGCTGCGGCACGCGATGCTGCCCGTCGTCACCGTCCTGGGGCTCTCGCTGGGCCGGTTGATCGCCGGATCGGTGATCATTGAGGTCGTCTTCGCCTGGCCCGGCGTGGGGCGGCTGATCATCGATTCGATCGTGCGCTCCGACTACCCCATGGTGCAGGCGGCGATCATCGTGCTGGCGGCGTCGATCTCGCTGGCCAACGCGCTCGTCGATGTCTCCTACCGCTTCATCGATCCGCGTATCCGGGCGGGATCGATCTGATGGCGCAGGACGCAACGGCGACGCTCGCCCCCCCGGTCCTCGAACGGCGCCGGCGCCGCAACTGGCGCCGCTACGCCGGCCTCTCGGTTCCCGCCACCATTGCCGTGGTGTTCATCTTCTGCGGCGCCTTCGCGGGGTTGCTCTCCCCGGACGACCCCAACTTCATCAGCCTCGCGGAACGGCTGCAGCCGCCCGTCTTCGACGGCGGCAGCTGGGACCACCCCCTGGGCACCGACGACCTGGGGCGGGACATCCTCAGCCGTATCCTGCACGGTGCCCAGGTCTCGCTCATCGTCGTGCTGGCCGTGGTGCCCGGTGCGGCGGTGATCGGGACGACGATTGGGCTGGTGGCCGGCTGGCGGGGCGGCCTCGTCGGCAATCTGTTGATGCGGCTGACGGACATTCAGCTGGCGCTGCCGTCGATTCTCTTCGCGGTGCTGCTGGGCAGCATCTTCGGGCCCAGCCTGCGCAATGTGATCATCATTCTCCTGCTCTGGACCTGGTCCGCCTACTCGCGACTGGTGCGGGCGGAGGCCATCTCGCTGCGCGAGCGCGACTTCGTGACCGCCTCGCGCGCGGTCGGCGCCGGCGGGGTCTGGATCATGCGCAAGCACCTCCTCCCCAACCTGCTCAACACGGTCGTGATCGTCATGACGCTGGAGGTCGCGATCGTGATCCTGGCGGAGGCGGCGCTGAGCTTCCTGGGGGTCGGCGTGCCGGCGGGCACGGCGTCGTGGGGCCGGATGATCACCGAGGCCCGCACCTTCATGGTCCAGGCCTGGTGGATGATCTGGCTGCCGGGGATCGCGCTGATGGTCGTGGCGTTCACGGGCAACCTGATGGGCGACTGGCTGCGGGACGCGCTGGACCCGCGGCTGCGGAACGTGCGCTAATGACAAGCCATCGTCTGATCGAAGGGAAGACCACATGCCATTCCTCGCCCTCAACGGGATCGACCTGTTTTACGACGACCACCCCGGGCCCAGCGATGACGCGCCGGTGATCGTGTTCCTGCATGGCGCTGGAGGCAACCACCTCTCCTGGTGGCAGCAGGTCCCGCACTTCCGCAAGCAGTACCGTTGCGTGACGATCGATCACCGCTCCTACGGCGCTTCGACCGATCCCAAGGACGAAGGCTGGGCCCGCTACGGCGAGGACCTCGTGGGCCTGCTGGACCACCTGGGGCTGGATCGCGTGGCGCTGGTGGCGCAATCGATGGGCGGACGGACGGCCCTCGACACCGCGGTGCGGGATCCCGATCGGATCAGCGCCGTCGTGATGGGCGACACCTGGGGCTTCTTCCAGTGGCCCGAGAATCAGGACCGCAGTGCCCGCCTCAACGAACCGCTGATCGCCGATCGCGTCGAACGCGGCCTGCCCGTGATGGTGGCGGAGTCGTTCCCGGAGCGGGACCCGGAGCGCATGTTCCTCTATCAGCAAGTGCAGGCACTGAACGTGCCCTTCGATCAGCGCCCCACTCCGATAGAGGAGGAAAGTCGCACCGGGGGTCCCACCAAGGAGGCCGTCGCGGCCCTGACCGTCCCCATCCTCTTCCTGGAGGGGAGCGAAGATATCGTGGTGCCGCCCGAGGTTGTGCGCGCCACGCACGAGATCATTCCGGGTTCTGAGTACCGCGAGGTCCCGGGCTGCGGACACTCGATCTACTGGGAAGCCCCGGAGACCTTCAACGCCTTGGCGAGCGAGTTCCTGGCGGCCCATCCGTAGCGGCCCGTCCGTAGTGGGCCGTCCCAGCCGAGATCGTGGCGTTCACGGGCAATCTGATGGGCGACTGGCTGCGGGACGCGCTGGACCCCCGGCTGCGGAACGTGCGCTAGATCGCGCAGGGCTCGGTCACACAGGGCGGGCGGAATCGACGGCGTGTGGCGCCTCAGGCGGCGTGGCCTATCCTCGCGGTCGACGGAGGAGTGAAATATGCCGATTGAGAAGCTTTTGGTCGCGAACCGCGGGGAGATTGCGATCCGGATCATGCGCGCGGCGCGGGAGTTGGGGATCGGGTCGGTGGCGGTGCACTCGCCGGACGACGCGGCGTCGCTGCACGTGCGTCGGGCGGATGAGTCGCAGGCGCTGCCGGGCGCGGGTGCGCGCGGCTACCTGGACATCGAGGGGGTCGTTGAGGCGGCGAAGGCGTCGGGCTGCGACGCGGTGCATCCGGGCTACGGCTTCCTGGCCGAGAACGCGGCGTTCGCGCGTCGCTGCGCGGAGGAGGGGATCACCTTCGTGGGGCCGTCGGTGGAGGCGCTGGAGCTGTTCGGCGACAAGGCGCAGGCGCGGGAGCTGGCGCAGGCGCACGATGTGCCGGTGCTGCCGGGCAGTCCGTCGGCGGTGAGCGTGGCGGAGGCGGAGTCGTTCTTTGGTCGGTTGGGCGATGGGGCCGCGATGGTGATCAAGGCGATCGCGGGTGGTGGTGGTCGGGGGATGCGGGTGGTGCAGGAGGCGGGGGAGATTGCGGAGGCGTACGCGCGTGCGCAGTCGGAGGCGGGGGCGGCCTTCGGCAACGATGCGGTGTTCGTGGAGCGGTTGATCGCGCGGGCGCGGCATATCGAGATTCAGGTGATCGGGGATGGGCAGGGCGGGGTCGCGCATTTGGGCGAGCGGGAGTGCAGCGTGCAGCGCCGGCACCAGAAGGTCGTGGAGATCGCGCCGAGTCCGACGCTGAGCGACGGCGCGCGCAGGCAGATCAGTGAGGCGGCGGTGCGGATGGCGGCGTCGGTGGGGTATCGGAGTTTGGGGACGTTCGAGTTTTTGGTCGATGCAGAAGGCGGCGAGCGCTTCTTCTTCATCGAGGCGAATCCGCGGCTACAGGTGGAGCACACCGTGACGGAGGAGGTGACGGGGGTGGACCTGGTGCGGGCGCAGCTGCGCATCGCGGGCGGGGAGTCGCTGGCGGAGGTGGGGCTGGAGCAGGCGTCGGTGCCGGCGCCGCGGGGCTACGCGATCCAGTGCCGGGTGAACATGGAGCGGATGCAGCCGGACGGGGAAGTGCGGCCGTCGGGCGGGATGCTGACGACGTTCGAGCCGCCGTCGGGGCCGGGGGTGCGAGTCGATTCGTACGGCTACCCGGGCTACACGACGAACCCCAACTTCGACTCGCTGCTGGCGAAGGTGATCGCGTACTCCGCGTCGAACGAGTTTGGGGATGCCGTGGGCCGGGCGCGAGTGGCGCTGTCGGAGTTCGGCGTCGGCGGTGTGCAGACGAATCTGCCGTTCTTGCAGCAGGTGCTGGCGCATGACGATTTCTCGAACGGGGGGGTCTACACGCGCTGGGTCGACGACAACGTCGCCGAGCTCGTCGCGGCCGCCGAGCCGGCGGGGGCGGCCGTCGGAGCGGGCGCCGGGGGCAAAGGGACCTCGGGACTTGCCGGCGCGCAGCTCGATACCAAGGATCCCCTCGCGGGCCTGAACTACTTCCGCGAGGGATCGGGCACACGAAGTGGGCAGGTGGGGGCGGTCGCGACTGTGCCGGGGGCGCAGCCGGCGCCGGAGATCGTGGGGCCGCCCAACACGACGGCTGTGCGCTCGCCGTTGCAGGGCACGATCCTCGAGATCACCGTGGCTGAGGGCGACCCGGTTCGCGAGGGCCAGCCGATGTTCGTGATGGACTCCATGAAGATGGAGCACACCATCAAGTCGGAGGTGGGCGGGATCCTGCGGCAGCTCACGGTCTCCGTGGGGGACGTCGTCTACGAGGGCCACCCGATGGCCTTCCTCGAAGAGGCCGATGTCGGCGACGCGATCGTCGAGGAGAAGGTGGAGATCGACCTCGACTACATCCCGGAGCGGCTGCAGGAGTTCTTCGAGCTACAGGCGGTCGGTCTCGACGAGAATCGCAAGGAGTGGGTCGACAAGCGCCACGCGAAGGGCAAGATGACCCAGCGCGAATGCTTGGTGGAGTTCGTCGACGAGGGCTCCTGGTTCGAGATGGGGGAGCTGGTCTTGCCGGCCCGGCACATGATCATGTCGGACGAGGAGTTGCGGCATCGCGCCCCCGCCGACGGCATGATCACCGGCATCGCGACGGTCAACGCTGATCAGTTCGACGAGCAGCGCGCGACGACGCTGTTCGCGCTGTACGACGAGACGGTCTGGGCCGGCACCCAGGGGATGTTTGGCCATCTCAAGACGGACCGCGTGATCAAGATCGCGGACGAGCAGGCGACGCCGCTGATCATCTGGGCCGAGGGGGCCGGCGGCCGCTCCGGCGATACGGACATGGGCCACATCACGGCCGCGGGTCAGGCGTTCACCGAGACCTACGACATGCTGGCGAAGCTCAGCGGCAGCGTACCGACGATCGGGATCACGGCGGGGCGCACCTTCGCTGGGAACGCGTCGATCTTGGGGATCCTGGACTGCGTGATCGCGACGCGGGACGCTAACATCGGTATGGGCGGGCCGGCGACGATCGAGGGGGGTGGCCTAGGGCTGTTCACGCCGGAGGAGATCGGGCCGATGTCGGACCTGGGCCCGGCCGGCTCCGTCGACATCCTCGTCGAGGATGACCACGAGGCGATCGCCGCGGCGAAGAAGTACCTCTCGTACTTCCAGGGCCCGATCGATGACTGGGAGTGCGCCGACCAGCGTCGGCTGCGGCACGTGATCCCGGAGAACCGCCTGCATACGTTCAAGGTGCGTGAGGTGATCGAATTGCTGGCCGACACGGGCTCGGTGTTGGAGCTGCGGGAAGAGTTCGGCATCGGCATCGTCACGTCGCTGATCCGCATCGAGGGGCACCCGGTGGGGATCATCGCGAATAACAACGAGCACCTGGGCGGGGCCGTCGACAGTCCGGGGGCGGACAAGCTGTGTCGCTTCGCACAGCTGTGCGACGCTTTCAATATCCCGATCTTGGTCCTGTGCGACACGACGGGGATGATGGTGGGCCCGGACGTGGAACGGACGGGGTTGGCGCGCAAGTGCAACAACGTCTTCGTGACGATGGCGAACGTGCAGACGCCGAAGTTCTGCCTGATCCTGCGCAAGGCGTACGGCCTGGCGGCGCAGGCGATGCAGACGGGCAGCGCCCGCGCGCCCACCTGGACGCTGGCCTGGCCGACGACGGAGATCGGTGGGATGAACTTGGAGGCCGCGGTGCGGCTGGGGAATCGTGCGGAGCTGGCGGCGATCGAGGATATCGACGCGCGAGCGGCGCGCTACGAGGAACTGGTGGCGGAGGCGTACCGGCGGGGCAAGGGTGTGAACTCGTCCTCTGTGCTGGAGAACGACGGGATCATCGACCCGGCTGAGACGCGCCGGATCTTCGTGCGCAGTCTGATGGCCTGTGAGAATCCGGACCCGATCCGGCGGGGGCGGCGTCCGAACATCGATACGTGGTAGGGGATACTTGGTAAGGGATACGTGGCAGAGGGTCGGGCCGAATCCGGTGGGGGGGTGCGGCGGAGAGGTCCGATGGGGGCTGGGGATCGTATGTCGGGTGAGGGTGGAGGAGCCGTATGCGGTGGTGGTTGGGGCTGCTGGCAGCCGTGGCGCTTGTGGTTGCAGCCTGCGGGGGTGGTGACGATGGGCCGTCGGACGCGACGGCTGCCGCGAATTTCGATCCGGACGCGAACGATCTGACGTCGCTGATCAGCTGGGGGCGGGCGGACAGCCTGATCGTGGTGCGCGACAACCTGTCGGCGGAGCAGCAGGCGCTGTTCGCGCAACTGATGGCGTCGGAGCTGCCGGGGCTCGACAAGTACGTGGTGGACTTGGCCGCGTTTCCGAACCCCTACCGGCTGCAGGTGATCAGCTATCTGCGCGCGCGCTTCGAGACAGCGCCGTTCAGCACGGTGTACGACTTTCCGGAGATCTTCAACTTCGACCCGTCGGACAGCGACACGGACGCCTACATCGCGTTTAAGCAGGCGTTGTTCGCGGGCCAATACACGGACATGGCGGCGATGATGGATGCGTCGTTCCCGCGCACGATCGATGTGCGGGAGGTGCTGTGGGGCGGGGTGGAGGTGGACGGGATCCCGCCGCTGGAGTTCCCGGACCAGGTGAGGCCGGAGGAGGCGGTGCGCTGGATCAACGACACGGACGAGGTGATCGGCGTTGCGATTAACGGGGACGTGCGGGCCTATCCGATTCGGATCATCAGCTGGCACGAGATGGTCAACGACACGATTGGCGGGGTGCCGGTGTCGCTGACGTACTGCACGCTGTGCGGCTCCGCGATTCTGTACGACGGGCGGGTGGGGGGCGAGGTTTATCGCTTCGGGACGAGCGGGCTGCTGTATCGGTCGAACAAGCTGATGTACGACCGCACGTCGCGGACGCTGTGGAACCAGTTCACGGGGGAGCCGGCCTGGGGGCCGTTGGTGGGCGCGGGCATCCGGCTGACGTCGATGCCGGTGGTCTACACGACGTGGGGCGAGTGGCTGGCGGCGAATCCGGAGACGACGGTGCTGAACATTAAGACGGGCTTCACGCGGGACTACGGTCCAGGCGGGGCGTACGCCGAGTACACCGAAAGCGATGAGACGATCTTCCGTGTGCCGGTGGAGGACGACCGGCTGGCGCCGAAGGCGGTGGTCTATGTGGTGCGCCTGGATGCGACGCTGGCGGTCTATCCGACGGAGCGATTGGCGGCACTGGGCTTCGTGCAGGAGACGGTGGACGGGACGGCGTTGGTGGTGGTGGCGACGGGCGACGGGGCGGGGGGGCGGGCCTATGCGTCGGCGGGGGTGGAGTTCGTTGGGGCCGATCCGGCGGCGGGGACGCTCCGGGACGCGGACGGCGGTACGTGGGCGCTGGAGGAGGATGGTCTGCGAGGTCCGGCCGGTCGTGTGCTGGCGCGCCTGAGCGGGCACAATGCGTTCTGGTTCGCGATTGCGAACCAGACGCCGGAGGCGACACTTTTCGAAGGCTAGTGGGCGCTGCCCCCCTCTCTGGTCGTATGCGCCCGAAAGGACTATTATGCGGCGCACTCCGAGCGCGTGCGTGTGATCGATCCGAGGGGGACAGTGATGCAGTTTTGGAACTTCCTCGCGATCCGCTTGGTGCAGGCGTTCTTCGTGGTGTTCATTGTGGTGAGCATTGTGTTCTTCGTGTCGCGGGTGGTGGGGCATCCGGAGACGTTCCTGCTGCCGCAGGACGCGACGAACGAGGACATCGAGCTGGTCAAGGAGAAGCTGGGCCTGAACGATCCGATCGTGGTGCAGTACGGCAACTACCTGTGGGAGCTGGCGCGGTTGGACTTCGGGCAGTCGTTCCGGGGCGGGGGCACATCGACGATCTCGTCGATCGCGGATCGGTCGGTGAATACGTTCAAGCTGGGCGCGGCGGCGCTGATCTTCGCGGTGGGGGTCGCGGCGCCGCTGGGGATCATCGCGGCGTTGAAGCGGGGCAGGGTGATTGACTGGGTGGCGCGCTTCCTGGCGGTGATCGGTCAGGCCACGCCCAGCTTCTGGTTGGGGCTGATGATGATTTTCTTCTTCGCGGTGGAGTTGGGCTGGTTCCCGACGGGTGGGTCGAAGGGGTTCAAGTCGTTGATCTTACCGGCGATCTCGCTGGGACTGCTGGAGATGGCGGCGATTATGCGACTGACGCGCTCGGGGATGATTGATGTGATGGACACGGACTTCATTCGCACGGCGCGCGCGAAGGGGCTGAGTGAGCGGGTGGTGGTGATGCGGCACGGGGTGCGGCACGCGCTGTTGCCGGTGGTGACGGTCCTGGGGATCGGTCTGGGGCGGCTGATCGCGGGCTCGGTGATCATTGAGGTGGTGTTCGCGTGGCCGGGGATCGGGCGGTTGATTATTGATTCGATTATCTCGTCAGACTTCCCGATGGTGCAGACGGCGATCATTGTGCTGGCGGCGTCGATTTCGCTGGCCAATGTGGTGGTGGACATGTCGTATCGGCTGATCGATCCGCGGATCCGGGCGGGAGGTCTGTAATGGCACAGGATGTGGCAGTAGGTGGGGTCGCCCCGCTGGAACGGCGGCGGCGGGGGATTCGCTGGCGTCGGTGGTTGGCGCTCTCGTTCCCGGGGGCGATTGCGCTGACGCTGGTGATCACGGGTGTGTTCGCGGATTTACTGGCGACGCATGATCCGAACTTCATTGATCTGGCGGCGCGTTTGCAGCCGCCGGTCTTCGATGGCGGGAGTTGGGCGCACCCGCTGGGTACAGATTCCCTGGGGCGCGATATCTACAGCCGGCTGCTGCATGGGGCGCGGATCTCGTTGATTGTGGTGGTGATTGTGGTGCCGGGGGCGGCGTTGATCGGGACGTTGGTGGGCATGCTGTCGGGTTGGATGGGGGGATTGGTTGGTCAGGTGTTGATGCGCATCGTGGATGTGCAGTTGGCGCTGCCGTCGATCTTGTTCGCGGTGCTGATGGCGAGTGTGTTTGGGCCCAGCCTGCGCAACGTGATTCTGATTTTGCTGATCTGGACGTGGTCGGCCTATGCGCGTTTGGTGCGCGCGGATGTGTTGTCGCTGAAGGAGCGGGACTTCGTGACGGCGTCGCGGTCGGTGGGGGGGAACGGCTGGTGGATCATGCGCAAGCACCTGCTACCGAACCTGGTCAACACGATCGTGATTGTGATGACGTTGGAGATCGCGATTGTGATTCTGGCGGAGGCGGCGTTGAGTTTCCTGGGGGTGGGGGTGCCGCCAGGGACGTCGTCTTGGGGCCGGATGATCACGGATGGCCGCGAGGTGATGAACCGGGCGTGGTGGCCGATCTGGCTGCCGGGCTTGGCGTTGCTGATTGTGTCGCTGACGGGGAACCTGATGGGCGATTGGCTGCGGGACGAGTTGGATCCACGGCTGCGCAACCTGCGCTAGGCGGCGTCCGCGCTGCCGGGTGGGTCGAACTGCGAGGGCCCGAGGAGAGCGGCTTCAGAGTTGTGGCCTTGACACTCCCGCTGTAAGCGAATATTTATACAAAATCGATCCTGGGGGCGGCCATGTCTGCCAGAAGACCCAGCATCGGGAAGGAGCCCTGGATGAGTGAGATGAGCTACTGGAGCACAATGCGGCGTACGCGGATTTCGCGACGCACAATGCTGAGCGCGAGCGCCAAGGCTGGCGTGGGCGCGGCGGGCCTGGCGCTGGTGGGCTGCGGCGACGATGACGATGACG
>QGNQ01000044.1 GCA_003228175.2 Chloroflexota bacterium | reverse complement strand
GTGGTCGCTGGGTGAGCGTCGCCGGTGGGTGGACCAAGGGAGGGGGTTGAGGAGGGGCGGGACTGGTGCGATCCTAGCAGCGCCGGGGCTGGTTTCGGCGGCCAGCCGGGCGGGCCCGTGGCGGGCCAGGGCCGCCGGGCGCGTTTGACCACTTCTCGGCGCGCTGCCTAGCCTGCGAGGGCGCGGCCGAGAGGATCGATCGATGGTGGTGCAGGACGAGTTGCGGGCGTTGATTCGCGATATCCCGGACTTTCCGGCGCCCGGCATTCTGTTCCGTGACATTACGCCCCTACTGAACGATGCACGGGCCTTCAACCAGGCGCTGGACTGGTTTGCGTCGCTGCCGGCGGCGGGCGCGGCGACGGCGATCGTGGGGGTGGAGTCGCGCGGGTTCATTTTCGGTGCGCCGCTGGCGGTGCGGCTGAACGTGGGGTTCGTTCCGGTGCGCAAGGCGGGGAAGCTGCCGCACGCCGCGCACGCGCAGGAGTACGCGCTGGAGTACGGAGCGAACACGCTGGAGATTCATCAGGATGCGCTGACGTCGTCCGACGCGGTGCTGGTGGTCGACGATCTGCTGGCGACGGGCGGGACGGCGCAGGCGGCGGCGCGCTTGGTGCGGATGACAGGGGCGGAGATGTGCGGGGCGGCGTTCCTCGTGGAGCTCGGTGGTCTCAAGGGACGAGCGCTGCTGCCGGACTGCTCTGTCGATGCGCTGATCCGGTACTGAGGTCGGCATGACGCAGCCTGCAGTCGATCCGCCCCACGCCCAGATCGCCGTGATCGGCGGGTCGGGCTTCGCGGCGATGGAGGGGCTGCACGATGTCGCCGTGTGGGAGGCGTCGACGCCATTCGGTCCGGCCAGCGCGCCGATCACGGTGGGCACGCTGCACGAGCATCGGGTGGCGTTCTTGCCGCGCCACGGGGAGGGACACACGCTGCTGCCGCAGGAGGTGCCGTATCGCGCGAATGTGTGGGCGCTGAAGTCGATGGGGGTGCAGGGCATTCTAGCGGTCAGTGCGGTGGGATCGTTGCAAGAGGAGATCGTGCCGGGGGAGATGGTGGTGCCGGATCAGATCATTGACCGCACGCGGCACGACCGGCCGACGACGTTTTTCGGCAGGGGCATTGTGGCGCACGTGGGCTTCGCGGATCCGTTCTGCGCGGATCTGAGCGGGCGGCTGCTGACGGCGAGCGCGGAGACGGCGGCGACGCGGGTACACGCGGGCGGCACGTACATCGCGATGGAGGGGCCGCTGTTCTCGACGCGGGCGGAGTCGCAGATGTACCGGTCTTGGGGCGGCGCGATCATTGGGATGACGGCAGTGCCGGAGGCGAAGCTGGCGCGGGAGGCGGAGATCGCTTACGCGATGCTGGCGACGGCGACGGACTACGACGTCTGGCATACGTCGGAAGCGGACGTGTCGGTGGAGGTGATTCTGGAGCGGCTACAGCAGAACGTGTTGAGCGCGAAGGGGATCGTGGGTGCGCTGATTCGGGATCTGCCGCTGGATTGGACGAGCACGGCCCGGGGCGCGTTGCAGTACGCGATCGTGACGGAGGCGGCGCGGATCCCGGCGCAGGTGCGCGAGGATTTAGCGCCAATCATCGGCGACTACGTGTGATGAGCAGCGGTGATCAGGCAGGCGCTGTGACGATCGTGGGGGCGATCGGGTTCGACGACATTGCGACGCCGACGGCGTGTGTGCGGGGGGTGCTGGGTGGGTCGGCGTCGTACGCGGCGTTGGCGGCGTCGGTGCTGGGGCCGGTGCATGTGGTGTCGGTGGTGGGTGCGGACGCGCCGCCGGAGTGGCTGGCGCGGCTGGCGGGGAGGGGGATCGATGTTTCGGGGGTGCAGGTTGCGCCGGGGCCGAGCTTCCACTGGAGCTGCCGGTACCACGACAATTTGGAGGACCGCGCCACGGTGTTCTCGCGGCCGGGCGTCTTCCGGGAGACGCCGCTTCAGGTGCCGGAGGCGGCGGCGGGGGCGTCGCACGTGTTTCTGACGGCGAGTGACGCGTCGCAGAATTGGGCTGCGATCCGCCAGCTGGGCGATCGGCGGGTGACGATGCTGGACACGATCGAGGGGGAGATTCGCCTGCACCGCGAGGCGTTGCTGGAGACGATTGGGGAGAGCGACATTGTGTCGATCAATGCGTCTGAGGCACGGCTGCTGATCGGCGCGGGGGAGGGGATGCCTGGTGATGCGGTGGCGCGGGCGACGCTGGCGCTGCTGATGGATCGGGGGGCGCGCACGCTGCTGCTGAAGCATGGGCCGGGGGGCGTGACGATCGCGGACGGGGAGGGGCTGCGGCGGGTTGGGGCGGTAGCGGAGGTGGGTGTGGTGGACCCGACGGGCGCGGGGGACAGCTTCGCGGGGGCGAACTTATCGGCGCTGGCGGCGGGCGCGGGGCTGGATGAGGCGGTGCGCTGGGGCTGCGCGACGGCGTCGTTCGCGGTGGAGGCGTTCGGCCCGGAGGGGCTGTGGGCGCTGGCGGCGCGGGATGTGGAGCGGCGAGCGGCGATGATTGCGCCGGGGACGATTGCGTGCGCCGAGGGGGGGGGCGTGGGATGACGGACGCGTTGCGTGGGGACCGGGCGCGGCAGGCGTTCGTGGTGCGGGAGTCGCGCGATGTGGAGTCGTTGGTGGGGATTCTGCGTGGGGAGCGGCTGCACGCGGCGTACGCGCTGGCGCAGATGGAGCCGGAGGCGTTCCAGCACGCGCGCTGCTGGCTGAGCGACGATGTGTCCTCGGGGGGGGCATCCGCTGGAGGGCCGTTCTCTGGGGGGCTGTTCTCTGGGGGACTGGGCCCGCTTGGCAGTCTGGTCTGCCACTCACGCGCGGGGCTGGGCGATGCGACGTTCGTGCTGGGCGATCCGGCAGGGGTGGCGCGAATTCTCTCGCTGCACCCGGGGCCGTTCCAGACGTTTCTGACGGCGCGGCCGGCGCACTTGGATGTCCTGGAGGATGCGTTCCGACTGCGCCACGCGCGGACGATGCTGCGCATGCATGTGAACCGGGAGCGGTTCCGGCGTGTGGAGGGGCCGAGCTTCCGGCTGCGCCCGACGCACGCGCGGGCGCTGAACCGGCTGTACAGCAGCGATGGGGGTCCCACGTCGTATCAGGCGCGGCACTTGACGGAGGGCTGCTATTTCGGTGTCGAGGAGGAGGGACGGCTGCTGGCGGTGGCGGGCACGCATGCGATCAGTCCGAGCCATGGGATCGCGGTGGTGGGGAATGTGTTCACGCATCCCCGGGCACGCGGGCGGGGCTTGGCGACGATGACGACGAGCGCAGTGACGGCGCTGCTGCTGCAGGACCAGCGTGATGTGGTGCTGTCGGTCGATCCGACGAACGGGCCGGCGATCCGGGCCTATCGCCGGTTGGGCTATACGGACGTGGGGGAGATTGTGGAGGCGGGCGGGCAGCGGCGAGCGGCGACGCTGCGTACATCGCTGCGGCGGCTGCTGGCGGGGTACCGGGGGCGCAGGGACGGGGTGGAGGTCGTGCGGGGCTGAGGCTGCGGTATCCGGACGGGGGTGTTGGGACTGGGGTGTTGGGACGGGCGCCGGGGGGAAGGGGCGCGGTCTAGCGCTTGGTGTATTGGGGGGCTTTGCGGGCGCGCTTGAGGCCCGGCTTTTTGCGCTCTTTGATGCGGGAGTCGCGGGTGAGCATGCCGGCGCTCTTGAGGGCGGGGCGGAGGCCGGCGTCGGCCTCGAGGAGGGCGCGGGCGATGCCCAGTCGGATGGCGCCGGCCCAGCCGCTGATGCCGCCGCCGGTGCATTTGACCTGGGCGTTGAAGCGCCCTTCCATTTCGGTGAGGGCGAGGGGCTCGAGGAATTCGCGGCGCTGCACCTCGCGGGTGAAGAGTTGCTCGGCGGGCTTGCCGTTGACGACGACGGCGCCGGCGCCGGGGTAGAGGCGCACGCGGGCGACGGCTTCTTTGCGGCGGCCAACGCCGTAGTAGTAGTGCTGGGGGGTGGTGGTGGTCATGAGGAGGATTCCGATCCGGAGGCGGGGGCCTCAAGGGCGCCGTTGGCGGCGATCTGTCCGGCGTGGGGATGGTCCGGCCCGACGTAGACGCGCAGGTGGGTGAATTGCCGATCGCCGATGCGATTTTTTGGGAGCATGCCTTTGACGGCTTTTTCGACGGCGCGCTCCGGGTAGCGCGCCATGAGGTCTTTGAAGGCCATGGTGCGGAGGCCGCCAGGATAGCCGGAGTGGCTGTAGTACATCTTCTGCTCGCGCTTTTTGCCGGTGACGGCGACGCGCTCTGCGTTGATGACGATGACGTAGTCGCCAACGTCGAGGGCGGGGGTGTAGGCGGGCTTGTGCTTGCCGCGCAGGAGGGTGGCGATCTGGGTGGCGACGCGTCCGAGGGGGCGGTCCGCGACGTCGACCACGTGCCAGGCGCGCTGCACGTCAGTGGCTTTGACTGCGTATGTCTTCATTGTCATCGTTCCAATCCGCCAGCTCGGCCAGCATGTATCGAACTTTAACCAGGTACAGGCCCTGCGGCGGGGCGGCAGGGCCCGCCGCTCCGAAGATCGGCGTGTCCAGCAACTCCGTGATGCGACCCGGCTCCGCTTTCCCGCGACCGATCTGGACGATCTGGCCGATGGTGCGCCGCACTTGATGCGGCAGGAAGGCGTTGCCCCGGAACTCTACGCGATATCCGCCCGGCTGCACGCGGAGGTGCGCCGCGCTGAGTTGCCGGACGCTGCCGGCGGTGGCCGGTTTGCCGGCGAAGGAGGCGAAATCCCGCGTCCCGGGTAGCAGTGCCAGGGCTTGGGACATTTGGCCTTCGTCGAGCGGCCCGCGCATCACCCAGGCGCTTGACTCCCAGAGCGGTTGGCGCACGGGAGCGAGACGCAGGTGATAGTGGTAGCTCCGGGCGCAGGCATCGCGTCTGGGGTCGAAATCGGGCGGGACGAGGCGCGCATCCTGGACGGCGACGGCGTTCGGCAGGAAGTGGTTCAAGCCGTGGCGCCAGCGGTCCGGGGGAAGCGTGGCGTCCGTGCTGAAGGCGCCCACTTGTCCGGTGGCGTGCACTCCGGCGTCGGTACGGCCCGCGAAATCGACCCGATGCGCGATTCCGGTGAGCGCTTCGGCCGCCTCTTCGACGGCGGCTTGCACGGTTGGGTGCCGGGCTTGCCGCTGGGACCCCGCAAAGGGGGCCCCGTTGTACTGCAGGAGGAGGGCGATGCGACGCCGGGGCGCCGTGGGTCTGGTCAGGCGTCCTCCTTGGTGTCTTGGGACTCGTCGGTGGTGATCTCGCCGTCTGCGTGGTCGGCAGGGGCGTTGTCTGTGGGAGGGTCGGCAGGGGTCGCGTCGGTGTCGGGGGCGGTGTCCTGGTCGGGAGCGGGGTCCTGGTCGGGGGCGGCGACGTCTGGGGTGGTGGGGGCGGGGGCCAGGATGGTGTCGGTGACGGCGCCCTCGACGAGTTCGAGTTGCGCCATGCGGGCGCCGTCGCCGAGGCGCGGGCCGAGTTTGGTGATACGGGTGTAGCCGCCGGGGCGATCTTGGAAGCGGGGGCCGAGTTCGCTGAAGAGTCGGTGGACGACGGCTTGGTCGTTGAGGACGGCGCCGGCCTGCCGGCGGGCGTTGGTGTCGCCGCGCTTGCCCAGGGCGATGACTTTTTCGGCGACGGGACGGACTTCTTTGGCCTTGGCTTCGGTGGTGACGATGCGGTCGTGGCGCAGCAGGTCGGTGACCTGATTGTGGATCAGGGCCTTGCGATGCGTGGCCGTGCGCCCGAGTTGGCGCCGGGAAAGGCGATGCCGCATGACTCTTCCGTTCGTGGAGGCTGGCGACCCGCGGGGCGGGTGCTAGTTCAGTTTTTCCGGCTCTTGACCAGCTTCGCGCAGGGCTTCGAGGAGCGCGGTGCCGAGGGAGCTAATTTCTTCGTCCGCTTCGCCGGCGAGTTCGTCGTCGAAGGCGGGGTCGGCGGGTGTGGCGTCGGGGGCGGCGTCAGTGGACTCGCTGCCTTCGACGCTGCCGTGACGGCCGCGGGGGTCTTCCTGGGCGACGAAGCCGAGTTCGCGCAGGCGGTCCATGACTTCGAAGAAGGATTTCTCGCCGAAGTTGCGCAGGCCGAGGAGTTGTTCGTCGGATTTTTCGAGGACTTGGCCGACGGTCATGAGGCCGCTGCGCTTGAGGCAGTTGTAGGCGCGGACGGAGAGGCTGAGGTCTTCGATGGAGGTGTTGTAGCGCTCCGGGGTAAGGCCGAGGGTCTCGCCGGGCAGGGCTTCGGGGGGGGCGGGGGGGGCGCCGAGGTGCACGAAGAGGTGCAGTTCTTGGTCCAGGATCTGGGCGGCCTGGCGGACGGCGTCTTCGCCGTTGATGGTGCCGTCGGTCCAGACTTCGAGGATGAGGCGGTCCAGGTCGCTTTCTTGGCCGACGCGGGTGGGCTGGACGCTGTAGTTGACTTTGCGCACGGGGGTGAAGACGGCGTCCATGGGGATGACGCCGATGGCCATGCCGTCGGTGCGATCGGCGGGGGCGAAGCCGCGCCCGCGCTCGACGTCGAGGGTCGCGGTGAGGCGGGCGTCGGCGGCGCCGAGGGTGGCGATATGCAGTTCTGGGTTGACGATTTCGTAGTCGCCGGGGACTTCGAGGTCGGCGGCGGTGACGATGCGCTCGCCGGTGACGTCGAGGACGAGTTTAGCGGGGCGGTCGGAGAGGGCGCGCAGGCGGATGCCGCGCAGGTTGAGCAGGAGTTCGGTGGTGTCTTCTTTGACGTGTTCGATGGTGGAGAATTCGTGCTGGACTTGGTCGATGCGGACGGAGACGACGGCGGCGCCAGGCAGGGCCGCGAGGAGGACGCGGCGCAGGGCGTTGCCGATGGTGGTGCCGAAGCCGCGGGCGAGCGGCTCGGCGACGAAGCGGGCGTAATTCTGGCTGGACTCTTCGATTTCGAGCCGGGGGCTGTCTTGCTTGGTGGTCACGTAGGGGGATCCCTCCCAGGCCGCCGCGCCGCTGTCGGGGCGGGCGTGGCGGCTGGCGTTGCTAACGGGAGTAGTACTCAACAATGGCATTCTCATCGAACTTGGCGTCGACATCGGTTCGGAGGGGCAGGGCGCTGACGGAGGCTTCCAGCTGTGCGGGATCGACGGCGATCCAGCCGGGCACTTCGCGGCCGCCCTGCCACTCTTTCACCATTTCAAAGAACTTGGTGCCCCTTCCGCGTGCGGTCCAGCCCACACGGTCTCCGATTTTGGTCTCGATCGATGGGATGTCGGCCTTGTGGCCGTTCAGCGTGATGCTGCCGTGGCAAACGATTTGGCGGGCTTGGGCCCGGGATTCGGCGAGGCCGGCACGGTAGACAACGTTATCGAGCCGGAGCTCCAGCAGGGTGATGAGGTTGTCGCCGGTGGGGCCGGGGAGGCGGGTAGCTTCGCGGTAGAGCCGGCGGAATTGCCGCTCCAGGACGCCGTAGGAGTGGCGCGCCTTTTGTTTTTCGCGCAGCTGCAGGCCGCGGTCGGAGACTTTGCGGCGGCGCGGGGAGCGCTGTCCGGGTGGGTTGGGCCGCCGCTCAATGGCGCACTTGGGCGTGAAGCAGCGGTCTCCTTTGAGGAAGAGTTTTTCGCCGTTGCGCCGGCAAAGGCGGCAGACGGGGCCGGTGTAACGTGCCATCAGGTGCTCCTAGACGCGTCGCCGCTTGCGCGGGCGGCAGCCGTTGTGGGGGATGGGGGTAACGTCGCGGATGGTGCGCAGGGCGATGCCGCTGGCTTGCAGGGCGCGGACGGCGGACTCGCGACCGCTGCCGGGGCCTTTGACGTAGACGTCGACTTCACGCAGGCCGTGCTCCATGGCTTTGCGTGCCGCGTTCTCAGCGGCGACTTGGGCGGCGTAGGGGGTGCTTTTGCGTGAGCCTTTGACGCCGGTGGCGCCGGCGCTGCCCCAGGCCAGTGTGTTCCCGTTGGTGTCTGTGAGGGTGATGATGGTGTTGTTGAAGGTGGACTGCACGTAGGCCCGACCGCGGGGGACGTTTTTGCGGTCGCGGCGGCGCCCTCGACCGGCGCGGGGCGCGGCCGCGGGAGCGGCATCATCCGACGCGGGGCCATCGGACGCGGGGCTGTCCGACGCGGGGCTGTCCGACGCGGGGCTTTCCGGGGTGGGAGCGTCTCCGCCGGGCGGGTCGGCTGGGGGCGCGTCCACCGGGGGCGCGGCTTGTTTCTCGGGGGTTTCCTGCACCATGCGTTCCTCGTTCTTCCGTGACTACTTTTTGAGGGCCGCGCGACGGCGGCCGGCGACGGTGCGCCGCGCGCCACGACGGGTGCGGGCGTTGGTCCGGGTGCGCTGACCGCGGAGGGGCAGGTTGCGACGGTGCCGCTGGCCGCGGTAGCAGTTGATGTCGATCAGGCGCTGGACGTTTTGGCGGACTTCGCGCCGCAGGTCGCCTTCGACGAGGTAGTCCCGGTCGATGATTTCGCGGAGCCGCAGGAGTTCGGACTCGGTGAGTTCGCGCAGGCGCTTGTCGCCATCGAGCTGGCTTTTTCGGACGATCTCCTTGGAGCGGGTGATGCCGATGCCGTAGATGTAGCGCAGGGCGAACTCAATCTTCTTGTCGTCCGGCACGTCTACGCCAGAGATGCGAGCCATGGTGCGCCTCCTTGTTCCGTTTGCGTCCCCGGGCCAAACAGCGAAATGCCCGGTCGGGTGAGCCCGATCGGGTTAGTTCCAGGCGGTGAGGACGTCAGGTGGCTCCCCTTCCCGGAGGGCCATGGTGTGTTCGAAGTGAGCAGAAAGTTTGCCATCCTTCGTGCGAACCGTCCAGCCGTCGTCCAATTCGACGGTTTCGGGGCTGCCGATGGTGGCCATGGGTTCGAGGGCGATGACCATCCCTTTGCGCATGATCATGCCGCTGCCGGCCTGACCGAAGTTTGGCATGCTGGGCGGCTCATGCATGGCGCGGCCGATGCCGTGCCCAACGTACTGGCGAACGACGCCGTAGCCGGCGTCCTCCAGTACGGCCTGAATCGCGGCGCCGATGTCGCCCTTGCGGACGCCGACGCGGGCGACGGCGATGCCGGCGTCCAACGACTCCCGTGTGACGTCGATGAGGCGCTGCGCCTCCGGCGAGATGGTCCCAACGGGCACGGTGATGGCGGAGTCGCCGACCCAGCCGTTGATGGTGGCCCCGTGGTCGATGGAAAGGATGTCGCCGTCTTGCAGGATACGGTCTGTGGCGAATCCGTGGACGATCTGTTCGTTCACGGAGGCACAGATGGTGTCCGGGAAGCCATGGTAGTCGACGAAGGTGGGGGTCACGCCGAGACGATCGTACTTCTGGACGACGTAGGTGTTGAGGTCTGCGAGGCGGACGCCGGGGCGAACCATTTGGGCGAGTTCTTGCAGGGTCTCGGCGACCATGCGGCCCGCGGGGCGCATTTGCTCGATCTCGTTGGCGCTTTTGAGGATGACTTGGTTGGCACGACCGTCGAGCATCAGTGGTTGCCTCCGGCCAGGGCGGGGCCGGGCAGGGCGGCGAGCAGGTCGGTGGTGACGTCGTTGAGGGCGCGGGCGCCGTCGATACGGACGAGCGTGCCGGCCTGATCGTAGAAGGCGATGAGGGGCAAGGTCTGCTCTTCGTAGGCGATCAGCCGCCGGTCGATGGCGGCGGGCTGGTCATCGTCGCGCTGGATGAGCTCGGCGCCGTCCTTGTCGCAGTGGCCGGCGACCTGGGGCGGGTTGTTGGTCTGGTGGTAGACGGCACCGTCGTTGGGGCAGGTCCAGCGACCGCCGAGGCGGGCGCGCACGGCGTCGGCGGGGACGTCGATCAGGAGGACGATGTCGACGAGTTGGTCGCGCTCGGCGAGTGCGGCGTCGAGGGCGTGTGCTTGCTGGACGGTGCGCGGGAAGCCGTCGAGCAGGGCGCCGGCGGCGGCGTCGGGGCGGTCCATGCGCTCGCGCAGCATGCCGATGGTGACTTCGTCCGGGACGAGTTCGCCGCGATCCATGAATTGCTTGGCGAGGAGGCCGAGCTCGGTGCCGCCGCGCACGTTTTCGCGGAACATGTCGCCGGTGGCGACGTGCACGAGTCCGGTGGCAGCCACGATCTGGCCGGCTTGCGTGCCTTTGCCGGCTCCGGGGGGTCCGAGGAGGATCACGTGCATGGCTAGCGAATGAACCCTTCGTAGTTGCGCATGAGGAGTTGCGACTCGACCTGTTTCATGGTGTCGAGGGCGACGCCGACGACGATCAAGAGGCCGGTGCTGGAGATGGTGAGGGCCTGGCTGTCGGGGATGAATTCGGTTGTTAAGAAGGGCACGATGGCAATGAAGCCGAGGAAGAGGGCGCCGGCGAAGGTGATCCGGATGAGGACCTTGTTGACGTAGTCCTGGGTGGGGCGTCCGGGACGGATGCCGGGCACGAAGCCGCCCTGCTTTTGCAGGTTCTCGGAGATGTTCTGTTGTTGGAAGGTGATCACGGTGTAGAAGAACGTGAAGGCGAAGACGAGCATGAAGGAGAGCACCCAATAAAGGGGTCTGCCGGGTGAGAAGTTGGTCTGCACCCAATCAGCGATGCGCACAAAGACGCCGGGGCGTTCGCCGATGGTCTGCCCCTCGACGACGTCGACGGTGAGGGGATCGTCGGGGCCGTCGAGGTGGGTGCGCACGCCGGTGTTGGCGATCAGATCGCCTTCGACATCCTCGAGGACGATCAGCTCCGATCCGATCTCGTTGTTCTCGATCGTCCAGGTGGGCACGATGTCGCCACTGGCGGGGTCGGTTTGGGCCTCGATGCGGGTGAGGACGTTGGCTTGGTTGGCGCGGTTGATCTGATCGACGACGTCACGGAAGGAGTCGTCCTCGGCGTTCCAGGCGACCTCGCCTTCGTTGACGCGGATCTCGCCTTCGGGGGCGATGGTGGGGAAGGCTTCGGTGAGGCGGAGCTCGTCGGCCTGGTCGACGGAGAAGGGCAGCTCGACGCGCACTCGGGTGGCGGTGTCTTCGCCGGCGGTGCCGGTGATCCAGCCGGCGATGACGGAGGGGAAGATGATGATGGAGAAGGCGAAGATGAGGGGGATCATGCCGGCGCTGTTGACGCGCAGGGGGATATGACTCTGCCCGCTCTGCCGATACATGCGACCGCCCCGGAAGACGGATCTGGCGTATTGGACAGGGATGCGCCGTTGCGCTTCCTGGAAGAAGACGATGAGGGCGACGAGGACGACGGCGATCGCGATGACGATGAGGATGCCGCTTGCGCCGGTATCGCTGGCGCGGATGGAGTTGAAGAGGGTGGGGAAGCTGGCGATGATGCCGCCGAAGATGATGAGGGAGATGCCGTTGCCGATGCCTTTTTCGGTGATCAGCTCGCCGAGCCAGATGAGGAACATGGTGCCGGCGGTCATGGAGATGACGGCGGCGAGGGTGGGCAGGGCTTCAGCGCCGCTGAAGCCGATGCCCTGGATCGCGTTGGCGTTTTCGAGCAGGAGGAGTTGGCCGTAGCCCTGCACGAAGGACATGGGCAGGGCGAACCAGTAGGTGTAGAGCTGGATGCGGTTGCGGCCCGTTTCGCCCTCTTTGGAGAGGGCCTGCAGGCGGGGGATCATGGGGGTCATGAGCTGAATCACGATGGAGGCCGTGATGTAGGGGTAGACGCCCAGGGCGACGATGCTGAGGTTCTCCAAGCCGCCGCCGCTGAAGAGGTTGAGGAAGCCGAGGACGGGGTTGTTATCGAGGGCGTTGCCCAGCTGGACGCGGTCGACGTTGGGCACGGGGACGTGCGCCAGGAAGCGGAAGACGATCAGCATGCCCAGCGTGAAGGCGAGCTTGTACCGGACGTCTGGCTGGCGCCAGGCGTCGATGAGCGCTTGGAGCAGGCGCGGCCTGGTGGGGCTAGGCGCCGTTTGCGCTCGCTGCATTCAGCTCCTCGATGGTTCCACCGGCGGCTTCGATTTTTTGGCGTGCGGCGGCGGAGATTTTGGGCGCGCGCACGGTCAGTGCGTGTGCGATCTCGCCAGTCGCGAGGACTTTGAAGGGTTCGTCGAGGCGTTTGATCAGGCGCGCCGCTTTGAGGGAGGCGGCATCCACGGTGGCGCCGGCGGGGAAGCGGTCGTTCAGGGTGCCGAGGTTGACGGCGGTGTATTCGATGCGGAAGGGGTTGTGGAAGCCGCGCTTGCGCGGCATTTTGCGGACCATGGCCATCTGGCCGCCCTCGAAGCCGGCCCGGAGGTCGTTTCCGGAGCGCGCTTTTTGGCCTTTGAGGCCTTTGCCGGCGTAGGTGCCGGTGCCGGAGGCGTTGCCGCGGCCGATGCGCTTGCGGGGGCGGGTGGCGCCGGCGGGTGATCGGAGGTCGTTGGGACGAAGTGGCATGATCAGTTGACCTCGCTCACGGCGACCAGATGTTGGACTTTGTGGACCATGCCACGCACATCTGGGGTATCTGGTTTTTCGACGGTCTGTCCGAGCTTACGCAATCCGAGCGATCGGACGGTCTGCCCCTGATCGGATCGGTAGCCGATAACGCTCTTGACGTAGGTGATGCGCAGCGTCGCCATACGTATGTCTTTCTAGTCCGCGCTGACTATTCCGCTGCCGGAGCGGCAGGCGGGGGTGTCGGCGCGGGTTCTGGGGCCGGCACGGCAGGGGCCCGTTCGGAATCTGGCAGGCGGCCGGCCAAGGCGAGGCGCTCGCGGCGGACTTGGACGGGGTCGCGCAGGAGTTGGAGGGCTTCGGTGGTGGCGCGGACGACGTTGATGACGTTGTTGGAGCCCAGGGATTTGGAGAGGACGTTGCGGACGCCGGCGGCTTCGAGGATGGCCCGCACGCCACCGCCGGCGATGACGCCGGTGCCGGGGGCGGCGGGCTTGAGGAGGACGCGGGAGGCGCCGAAGTCGTGGGTGATGGGGTGGGGCAGGGTGCCGTTTTTGAGGGGGACGGTGATCATGCTGCGACGCGCGACGCTTGCGCCTTTGCGAATCGCCTCCGGGACTTCGTTGGCGTGGCCGATGCCGACGCCGACCTTGCCCTTCTGGTCGCCGACGACGACGACGGCGGTGAAGGAGAAGCGGCGGCCGCCTTTGACGACTTTGGCGACGCGGTTGATGGAGACGACTTTTTCGACCATGTCGTCGTTGGAGCGGTCGTCCCGGCGTCGGCGGTCGCCACGGTCGCGACCTCCGCCACCACCGCCGCCACCACCACCCCGCTGGCCTCCACGCTGTTGCACCATACGACGCTCCCTAGAAGTTCAGGCCGCCCTCACGGGCGGCGTCGGCCAGCGCTTGCACGCGGCCGTGATATTGGAAGCCGCCACGGTCGAAGACAACCTGGCTGACCCCGGCGGATTTGGCTCGCTCGGCGACGCGGGCGCCGACGAGCTTGGCGCGATCGGTTTTGTCGCCGCTTGTCCGCAGGTCCGCCTCCAGGTCGGAGGCGGCGGCAAGGGTATGCCGGGCGACATCGTCGATGACTTGGCAATAGATGTGACTGCTGGATCGGAAGACGGCGAGGCGGGGCCGGTCGGCGGTGCCGCTGACGCTTTTGCGGACGCGCGCGTGGCGTCGCAGGCGGGCGGCGCGTGCGTTGAGACGGCTGCGTCTGGTTCCCATAGCTCGCTCCTATGCGCCGGCAGCGCTCTTGCCCGTCTTGCGACGGACCCACTCCCCTTGGTAGCGGATGCCCTTGCCTTTGTAGGGCTCCGGCGGGCGGATTTTTCGGATTTCGGCGGCCTGTTGGCCGACGGCTTGCTTGCTGATGCCGCTGACGGTCACGAGTGGGCCTTCGACCTGGAAGGTGATGCCTTCGTGTGGGTCAATGACGACGGGGTGGGAGAAGCCAACGCGGAGGTTGAGGCTCTTGCCGGTCATTTCTGCGCGGTATCCGGTGCCTTGGATCTCCAGGGTCTTGGCAAAGCCTTGGGAGACGCCGATGACCATGTTGTTGATGAGGGCACGGGTGAGGCCGTGCTTGGCGCGCATGTCTTTCTTGTCGGTGGGGCGGGTGACGGTGACGGAACTGGCGTCGACGCTGACGGCCATGGTGGGAGGGGCGCTCCAGGAGAGTTCGCCCTTGGGTCCTTTGACGGCGACGCGGTCGCCGTCCACCTGGACGGTGACGCCGCTGGGGATTTCGATGGGGAGGCGTCCAACTCGGCTCATGGGGTCACCAGACGTAGCAGAGCACTTCGCCGCCGACGTTTTGCCGGCGGGCGTCGCGCCCGGTCATCACGCCGCGGGGCGTGGACATGATGGCGACGCCGAGGCCGCCGTAGACTCGTGGGATTTCGCGGCGCTGGACGTAGACGCGGAGGCCGGGGCGGCTGACGCGCTGGAGGCCGGCGAGGACGGAGTCGCCGCCGTCTTTGTAGAGCAGTTCGATATCGATCTCCGGCTGCGGGCCACGGGCGCTGTCCTGGGTGGCGTAGCTTTTGATGAAGCCTTCTTCGGCCAGGACGTCGGCGATGGCCATTTTCATTTTGGAGGCGGGGACGCGCACGCGGGCGTGTCGCGCGGTAACCGCGTTACGGATCCGGGCGAGCATGTCGGCGACGGGGTCGGTTACGGGCATCGCGAGAGGCTCCTAGTTGTTCGATCGCGCGAATGGCATGCCCAGCAGCTCGAGCAAGCGGCGGGCCTCGGCGTCGTTCTGGGCGGACGTGAGCACGTTGATCTGGAGGCCACGGATGTGGTCCACGGCGCTGAAATCGATCTCGGGGAAGACGAGCTGCTCGCGCAGACCAATGCTGTAGTTGCCGCGGCCGTCGAAGGCGGTGCGGGAGAGGCCCTGGAAGTCGCGGATGCGGGGCAGGGCGGCGTTGATGGTGCGGTCCAGGAACTCCCACATGCGGTCGCCGCGCAGGGTGACGGTGACGCCGATGGCGTTGCCTTCTCGCAGTTTGAAGTTGGCGACGGATTTGCGGGCGTGGGTGATGACGGGTCGCTGGCCGGTGATCTGTCCGATCTCGTCGGAGACGACGTCGAGGACGCGGGCGTTGCCGAGGGCGTCGCCGACGCCGACGTTGACGACAACGCGGGTGACGCGGGGAACTTGCATCATGCTGTGGTAGCTAAACTCTTCTTGGAGTTTGCTTTGGATTTCTTCGCGATAGCGCTGTTTGAGGCGAGGGAGGGTCATTAGTCCAGGTCCTCCTGGCAGCGGCGGCAGAAGCGCACCTTGATGCCGTCGGAGCGGTCGCGGTAGCCGACGCGGGTGCGCTTGTCGCAGTCGGCGCAGACGACGGCGACTGCGCTCCAGTGCATGGCGGCTTCGACTTCGACGATGCCGGCCTGGGTGCCCATTTGCCGGGCCTTCATGTGTTTCTTGACGATGTTGACGCCCTGCACGATGACGCGCTCGCGGTCGGGCAGGAGTTCGCGGATCTGGCCCCGACGGCCGCGATCTCTGCCGCTGAGCACTTCGACGACATCGTCTTGACGCAGACGTCTCATTTGAACACCTGGCTCGTTCGCGCCTGGCTGGGGCGGGAGGTGTGACTTTCGTGCGGTTGCGGAGGGGTGCGCGAAGGCATCAGATCACCTCCGGCGCGAGTGAGACGATACGCATGTAGTTCTTTTCGCGCAGTTCGCGGGCGACGGGGCCGAAGATGCGGGTGCCGCGTGGGTTGGTTGTATCGGCGAGCAAGACGGCAGCGTTGTCGTCGAACTTGATGTAGGAGCCGTCGGGGCGGCGGTAGCCTTTGGCGGTGCGCACGACGACGGCGCGGACGACGTCGCCTTTTTTGACGTCGCGCCCGGGGTCGGCCTGCTTGACGGCGGCGACGATGACGTCGCCGACGCTGGCGTAGCGGCGTCGGGTTCCGCCGAGGACGCGGATGCAGGTGATTTTGCGCGCGCCGGAGTTGTCGGCGACGACGAGGCCGCTTTCTTGTTGGATCATGAGGCGGCCTCGCCGTCTGTGGCGGCCTCAGGCGCGGCAGCTTCGGGGGCGGCGGCCTCAGGAGCGGCGGCCTCAGGGGTGGCGGCCTCAGGGGCGGCGACCTCGGGAGCAGCGGCCTCGGGGGCAGCGGCCTCGGGGGCAGGGGCTTTCGGCGTTGCCGGGGCGGCAGTTTCGATCACGGGCGCTTGGATGTCGCGCGGCTGAATCTCGGCGACTTCATGCCGATCGAGGATTTCGACGACGCGCCATTGCTTGTGCTTGGAGATGGGGCGGCATTCTTCGATCCGGACTTGATCGCCGAGGACGCAGACGTTGGTCTCGTCATGCGCTTGGTATTTCTTGCGGCGGCTGAGGACTTTCTTGTAGAGCGGGTGGGTGACGGTGCGCTCGACGCGCACGACGACGGTTTTCTCCATTTTGTCGCTGACGACGACGCCGGTGCGCTGTTTGCGGGCCATGGCTAGTCCGTCTCCTTGTCAGCGTTGGCGGTGTCACCGTCGTCGCTGGCTGCACTGGGGTCGGTGTCGGGGTCGGTGTCGGTGTCGGTGGAGGCGTCGGCGTCCGATGGCGGCGCCTCGGAGGAGGCGAGGTCGACGGTGGCAACGGCGTCAGTGGCGACGCCCTCTGCGATATCACTGGCGGGCAGGGGAATTTCCGGCGCGGCGGCGGCCTCTGCAGCGGCTTGGGCCGCTTGGGCGGCTTCGCGCGCGTCCAGGGCCCGCTGCCGCTGCGGGGAGATTGCGGCGGGGGCGGCGGTGGAGAGCGGGGCGATGGGCGCGCCGGCGACGACGGCGAGTTCACGCTGGCGCAGGATGGTGCGCAGGCGGGCGATACGGCGTCGGGCGCGCTTGATGGTGGTCATGTCTTGGAGCTGACGGGTGCCCTTTTGGAACTGGAGGTTAAACAGTTCGCGGTAGGCCTCATTGACGGCGTCCCTGAGGGCGGCGTCGTCGAGCTGGCGCGCTTCGTCGGCGAGCGGATTGGGCATGGCTAGATGACTTCCGTCTCACGCTCGATGACACGGGTGTGCACGGGCAGTTTGTGTGCGGCGAGGCGCAGGGCCTCCTTGGCGTCTTCCATGGGGACGCCGCCGATTTCGAAGAGGATGCGTCCGGGCTTGACGACGGCGACCCATCGATCGGGGGCGCCTTTGCCTTTGCCCATGCGGGTTTCGGCGGGTTTGAGGGTGACGGATTTGTCGGGGAAGATGCGGATCCAGACTTTGCCGCCGCGCTTGACGTGGTGGGTGATGGCGCGGCGGGCGGATTCGATCTGGCGACCGTCGATCCAGGCGGCGTCGAGGGATTGGAGGCCAAAGTCGCCGAAGGCGACGTGGCTGCCGCCCTGGGCGAGGCCGCGGCGACGGCCGCGGTGGTGCTTGCGCCATTTGACGCGCTTGGGTTGCAGCATCAGGCGTTTCCTCCGGCGGCAGGGGTGGGCGAGGCCAGGGGCGAGGAGGCGGGGGGCGGGACGGCGTGGGCCGGTCCGGTGGCTTCGCTCTCTTGGCGGGGCTTGCCGACGGCGGCGGGCAGGATTTCGCCCTTGTAGATCCAGCATTTGACGCCGATCTGGCCAAAGACGGTGTGGGCTTCGGCGAAGCCGTAGTCGATATCGGCGCGGATGGTGTGGAGGGGCACGCGGCCGTCCATTTCTCCGGCGCTGCGGGACATTTCGGCGCCGCCGAGGCGGCCGCTGATGTGAATCTTGACGCCTTCGGCGCCGCGTTGGCGGGTGCGCTGGACGGCTTGTTTGATGGCGCGGCGGAAGGCAACGCGTCGCTCGAGCTGGTCGGCGACGTTGCGGGCGACGAGGTAGGCGTCCAGTTCTGGGGTGCGAATCTCTTGGATGTTGACGCGCACGCGACGGCCGGTGAGTTTCTCCAGGTCGGTGCGGAGTTCGTCCACTTTCTGGCCGCCACGGCCGATGACGATGCCGGGCTTGGCGGTGTGGATGGAGACGGTGAGCTGGCTGATGTTGCGTTCGATTTCGACGCGGGAGATGCTGGCCTCGCCGAGGAGGTCGCTGAGGAAGTTGCGGATGGCGCGATCTTCGCGCAGGAGTTTGGCGTAGTCCTTGTCGGCGTACCACTGGCTGCGCCAGGTGTAGATGGTGGGAATGCGGAAGCTGGTGGGGTTGACCTTGTGACCCATTGCTACTCCTGCCCGTCTGTGACGATGACGGTGATGTGGCATGTGCGCTTGAGCTGGGGCTGCACGCGGCCGCGGGCGGCGGCGCGGAAGCGATGCAGGGTGCGCGCGTCGCCGGCGAAGATGCTATCGATGCGGAGGTCGCCGGCGGGGATGTCGTAGTTGCTTTCGGCGTTGGCGGCGGCCGATTCGACAACTTTGGCGACTTGCTTTGCGCCGGGCTTGGGGGTGAAGCGCAGGGCGATCAGGGCTTCTTCCACGGGCATGCCACGGAGCCCTTGGAAGATCATGCGGGCTTTGCGGGGCGAGAGGCGGATGTATTTGGCGGTGGCCTTTACTTGCATGGTTATTGCACCCGTGTGCTGCGGTCAGAGCGGCCAATGTGGCCGCGGAAGGTGCGGGTGGGGGAGAATTCGCCGAGTTTGTGCCCGACCATGTTTTCGGAGATGAAGACGGGGATGTGGCGGCGTCCGTCGTGGACGCCGATGGTCATGCCGACCATTTCGGGGGTGATGGTGGAGGCGCGGGACCAGGTCTGGATGACGGTGCGTTGCCCGGAGGCACGGACCTTTTCGACTTTGGCCTGCAGCTTGTAGTCGATATAGGGGCCCTTTTTGGTCGATCGGGACATGGGGCCTCCTAGCGCCGCTTGCGTCCGCGACGGCGGACGATGTATTTGTCGGACGGCTTGTTGCCGCGGGTGCGGTAGCCGAGGGTGGGCTTGCCCCAGGGCGTCTTGGGCCCGGGCAGGCCGATGGGCGCCTTGCCTTCGCCACCGCCATGGGGGTGATCGACGGGGTTCATGGCGGAGCCGCGCACTTGCGGCCGGCGACCACGATGGCGGATGCGGCCGGCTTTGCCGAGCTTGATGTTGCCGTGCTCGACGTTGCCGACTTGGCCGATGGTGGCGAAGCACTCGCGGCGCACTTGGCGCATTTCGCCGGAGGGCAGCCGCAGGAGGACGAAGTCGCCTTCTTTGGCCATGATTTGGGCGGAGGCGCCGGCGCTGCGCACGATCTGGGCGCCGCGCCCGGGGTTGAGCTCTACGCCGTGCACGGCGGTGCCGTTGGGGATGGTGTGCAGGGGCATGGTGTTGCCGGTGCGCACGGGGGCGCCTTCGCCGGTGCTGATGCGGTCGTCGACGCCGAGGCCGAGCGGGGCGAGGATGTAGCGCTTTTCGCCATCGCTGTAGAAGACGAGGGCGATGCGGGCGCTGCGGTTGGGGTCATATTCGATGGCGGCGACGCGGCCTTCGATGCCGATGCGGTCGCGCCGCTTCCAATCGATGATGCGGTAGCGCCGTTTGTGACCGCCCCCGCGGTGCCGGACGGTGACGCGCCCGTGCACGTTGCGACCGGCCTTTTTTTTCTGCGGGGCGAGGAGGCTTTTTTCCGGCTTCTTTTTGGTGATCTCCTCGAAGGTGTGTCCGGAGGAGTTGCGGCGGCCGGGCGATGTGGGTTTGAATCGTTTCAGTGGCACGCTAGACCCCCTCGAAGAGCTTGATTTCGTAGCCCTCAGCGAGGGTCACGACGGCTTTCTTCCAGCGGGGCTCGGTTCCCATGTGGCGGCCGAAGCGGCGGCGGTTGCCGCGGACGTTCATGGTGTTGACGCTACGGACGACGACGTTGAAGCCGATCTCGACGGCTTCTTTGATCTGCAGTTTGTTGGCGCGGGGGTCGACTTCGAAGACGTACTGGCCGGCGCCGGCGAGTTCGGTGGATTTCTCGGTGATGATGGGCCGGCGCATGACGGCGAAGGGATGGATTTCTTTGGGCATCAGGCCCCCTCTTCGGTCGCTGTGGGGGGACGCCGCCGGAGCCCGGCCTGCGGGCCACCCCAGAGTGCTTCGGCGCGGCGCACGGCCGCTTCGGTCATGACGATTTGGTCGTGCCCGAGCAGGGTTTCGACGTTGAGCGTGCCGGCGGGGCAGGCGTGCATGGCGTCCAGGTTGCGGATGCCGCGCACGAGGGGGAGGTTGGCGTCTGCGGTGACGATGAGGCCGCTGCGAACGATGCCCAGGCCGTCGAGCAGTTGCTTGAGGGCTTGGGTTTTGGGCTCGAAGGCTTCGCCATCGAGAACGATGAGGCCGCCTTCGGCGGCGCGCTGCGAGAGCATGGAACGGATGGCGAGGCGTCGCATGCGCCGGGGGAGGCGCTGGCGGTAGGAGCGGGGGTGCGGCCCGTGGGCGACGGCGCCGCCGCGTCGGACGGGGGAGGAGGCGCCGCCCTGGCGGGCTTTGCCGGTGCCTTTTTGGCGGCGCGTTTTGGCGGTGCTGGCGCTGTGGGCGGAGCGGGTCAGCGTGCTGGCGGTGCCCTGACGGGCGTTAGCGCGCTGGGCCTTGTAGGCCTGGTGGATGACGGGCAGGTTGGGCTGGATGCCGAAGACGGCATCGTCGACGTCGATCTGACGTAGTTCTTTGCCGGTGGCGTCGACGAGGGGGAGCTTCACGAGGCGCTCCGCTTCTTGCGTTTGGTTTGGCGGATGCGCACGAGGCCGGTGGTGGCGCCGGGGACGGAGCCGTTGACGAAGATGAGGCCGCGCTCCGCCTGGACGCGCACGACTTCGAGGTTGAGGGTGGAGGCGGGCTTGCCGCCCATGCGGCCGGCCATGCGGGTGCCTCTGAAGACGCGGCCGGGGCTGGAGCCGGCGCCGATGGAGCCGGGGGCGCGGTGGCGGTCGCTCTGGCCATGGGTCTTGGGGCCGCCGGCGAAGTGGTGCCGTTTGACGACGCCCTGGAAGCCTTTGCCTTTGCCGACGCCTTGGATGTCGACGCGGTCGCCGACGGCGAAGACTTCGGCGGCGGTGAGGGTCTGGCCGACGTTGACGGTGTCGTAGTCGTCGGCGGGGAACTCGGCGAGGTGGCGCAGGGCCCCGTTGGAGCCGGTGTGGCCGCGTTCGGCCTTGGTGGCTTTCCAGTCAGCGAGGGGGCCGAAGCCGACCTGGACGGCGGCGTAGCCGTCGCGCTCGGGGGTGCGAATTTGGGTGACGGGGCAGGGGCCGACTTGGAGGACGGTGCAGCCGACGACGCGGCCGCCATCTTCGATGACTTGCACCATGCCAATTTTCTTGCCGAGGAGTCCCAGAACCGCCACGATGCGCGTCCGTTCCTACAGTTTGATTTCGATGTCGACGCCGCTGGGGAGTTGGAGCCGCATGAGCGTGTCCACCGTGCGGCCGGTGGGCTCCAGGATGTCGATGAGGCGCTTGTGGGTGCGCATTTCGAACTGCTCGCGCCCGTCTTTGTGGACGAAGGGGGAGCGGATCACGGTGTATTTGTTGATGCTGGTGGGCAGGGGGATGGGGCCCGCGACGGCGGCGCCGGTTTTTTCCGCGGACTCCACAATCTGCGCGGCGCTCTCGTCGAGGACGCGATGGTCATAGGCCTTGAGTCTGATGCGGATTTTCTGACGCGACATGCGAGGCCTACTCCAGGATCTTCGTGACGGCGCCGGCGCCGACGGTGCGGCCGCCTTCGCGGATGGCGAAGCGCAGGCCCTCTTCGAGGGCGATGGGGCTGATGAGGCG
>QGNQ01000043.1 GCA_003228175.2 Chloroflexota bacterium | reverse complement strand
CGCGGCCACCCCAGAGCCGCCCCCCGCCCGGACCCCGGGCGTCCCGGCCCCCACCTGTCTGACCGATTCCGGTACGGGGCCCTGCCCCGAGCCCCCGCCACCCAGCCCGGCGCCGACCCCGCCTGCCGCGACCCTCGGGACCAACCTCATCGTCAATGGCGACGCCGCGGCCGGGCCCGCCGGCCAACGCGCGGCGCCCTACCCGTCCAACTCCTTACCCAACGAGTTGAACGGCTGGGCCACCGTCCTGGGTGCCCCCCGCGCAATCGTTTACGGCATCCCATCCGCCGCTGGCGGCTGGCTGGACGACCAGCGAGACACGACCCCGCCCAACGCCGGCAACGGCTTCTTCTCCGGTGGATTCGTCGAATCCTCGATCATGACGCAGACCATCGATGTCTCCGCCAACACCGCTGCCATCGATACCGGCGCCGTCGGCTTCACGCTGTCCGGCTGGCTGGGCGGCTTCGCCGCACAGAACGATCACGCCAGCCTGGACATCGAGTTCCACGACGCCAACGGCGGAATCCTCAGCGACGCCAGCATCGGTGGCCCCTGCGGCGTCTCGAGCGCCGTCTGCGCCAGCGATCGCGGGAGCGAGACGGGGCTGAGAATGCGGGACATCAGCGGCACGGTGCCGGCCCAGGCCCGCACCATCTTCGTGGTCCTGACCCTCGATCGGAGTACCGGATCCTCCAACGACGGCTACGCCGACAATCTTTCCCTCGTGCTGTCGCAGTAGGGCCGCCGCAAGCGCCCCTAGACCTGCACCCAGGGCAGATTCGTCTCCCCCATCAGATACTTGTCCAGCCCATGCGCCGTCGCCCGGCCCTCCGCGATCGCCCACACCACCAACGACTGCCCCCGCCGCGCGTCCCCCGCCACGAACACCCCATCCGCGCTCGTCATCTTGCCCGCATCGCTGCCAATGTTCCCGCGCCCGTCCAGATCGACCCCCAAGTCCTTCACCACCGTGTCCTGCTCCGGGTGCACGAAGCCCATCGCCAACAGCACCAAGTCCGCGTCGATCTGGAAATCGCTGCCGGACACCGGCTCCATGTTCGGCCGGCCGCCGTCCTGGGGCGCCCAGCCCACACGCACCCCATGCAACGCCTCCACACGGCCCTGACTGCCGCTCAGGCCCGTCGTTGAGATGTTGTAGTCGCGCTCGCCACCTTCCGCGTGAGCGGGCGAGAGCCGCAGCACTCGCGACCACTGTGGCCAGGGGTTGTCCTCCGTCCGCATCGATGGCGGCTCCGGCAGCAACTCGAACTGCGTCACGGAGGCCGCCCCCTGACGGTGCGCCGTGCCCAGGCAGTCCGCGCCCGTATCGCCACCGCCCAGGATCACCACCCGCTTGCCCGTCGCCAGAATCTGATCGGGAACGGCCGCGCCCGCGTTCACGCGATTTTGCTGCGGCAGATACTCCATCGCAAAGTGCACCCCGTCCAGCTCCCGGCCCGGGACGGGCAGATCCCGTGGCACCGTCGCGCCCGTCGCCAGCACGATCGCGTCAAAGCCGTTGCGCAATTCAGATGTCTGCACCGTGACCCCCACATGGGCGCCCGTGCGGAAGTCAATCCCTTCCTCCGCCATCAGGTCCACCCGGCGCTGCACGATCTCCGCCGGCAGCTTGAAGTCCGGAATGCCCAGTCGCAGCAGCCCGCCCACCACCTCGTCACGCTCGAACACCGTCACCCGGTGCCCGGCCCGATTCAGCTGCTGCGCCGCCGCCAGTCCGGCCGGCCCCGATCCCACCACGGCCACCGTCTTGCCGGTCCGCTTCGACGGCGGCTCTGGTTGGATCCGCCCCTGCTCGAACCCCACATCGCTAATCGTCTTCTCGATCAGCTCAATCGTGATCGGATCCTGATTGATCGCCAGCGTGCAGGAGACCTCGCAGGGGGCCGGGCAGATGCGGCCCGTGAACTCCGGGAAATTATTCGTCGCCAGCAAGCGCCGCAGCGCATCGTCCCAGCGATCCTGGTACGTGAGCTCGTTCCACTCAGGGATCAGATTCCCTAGCGGGCAGCCCGTGTGGCAGAACGGGATCCCGCAGTCCATGCAGCGCGACGCTTGCGTTTGCACTAACTCCCGCGGCCACCGCTCATACAGCTCCAGATGGTCCTGAATCCGAACATCAACCGGGCGCTTGGGCGGCAAATGGCGCGGAAACTCCTTGAAGCCGGTCGTCTTGCCCACAGCGTCTACCCCTCGGTTGTCACGGCGGCGGCGGCTTCAGCCCGCTCGCGCAGCACCCGTTGGTAGGCCCGCGGGAACACCTTCACGAAGCGCGGGCGCAGCGCCTCAAAGTTCGCCAGAATCCGTCGCGCGTGGTCGGACCCCGTGAACTCCATGTGCCGCTCGATCGCTTCCAGGAGCACCGCAATGTCCTCACGATCCTCCACCGGGAACAGATCGACAATCTCCGCGTTGCAGCGCGACTCGAAATCGCCCGCCTCGTCCAGCACGTATGCCAGCCCACCGCTCATCCCCGCCGCGAAGTTCCGACCCGTCGGCCCCAGCACGACCACCTGCCCCCCCGTCATGTACTCACAGCCGTGGTCGCCCACCCCCTCCACCACCGCATGCACCCCGCTGTTCCGCACCGCGAACCGCTCCCCGGCCATCCCCTGCACAAACGCCTCACCCGCCGTGCCGCCGTAAAACGCCACGTTGCCAATGATGATGTTGTCCTCCGGTACAAACGTCGCCTCGCGCGGCGGCCGCGCCACCAGCCGCCCGCCAGACAGCCCCTTCCCGAAGTAGTCGTTCGCGTCGCCTTCCAAAGCGAACTGCACGCCCTTG
Organism: Chloroflexota bacterium; assembly: GCA_003228175.2. Classification (GTDB taxonomy): domain Bacteria; phylum Chloroflexota; class Dehalococcoidia; order Bin125; family Bin125; genus TK10-74A. The sequence goes on along the minus strand of QGNQ01000043.1, from coordinate 19,188 downwards.
GCCAAAAACGCGCCGAACGACTGCCCGGCGGAGCCCCGGAAATCGAACCGCATCGTCTCGTCCGGCAGGCCCCGCTCCCCATAGCGCTTCGAGATCTCATGACTCAGCGTTGCCCCCACCGCCCGGTTCCGATTCCGAATCGGCAAGCGTGCTTGCACCGCCCGCTGCGATTCCAGCGCCGGCTGCGCCAGCCGCACCAGTTCGTTGTCCAGCGCCTTCTCCAGGCCATGGTCTTGCGCCTGCGAGCAGAACGTCCCCACGGTTGGCGGCGCCTCCGGGCGGAACAGGATCGGCGAGAGGTCCAGTCCGGACGCCTTGTAGTGCTCCAGCACCCGCGACGGCTCCAGCTTGTCCACCCGTCCCACCATCTCGTTGATCGTGCGGAAGCCCAGCGCCGCCATGATCTCGCGCAGGTGCTCGGCAATGAACTGGAAGTAGTGGATCACATGTTGCGGGTCGCCACGGAACTGCGCCCGCAGCTCCGCATCCTGCGTCGCGATGCCGACCGAGCACACATTGAGATGGCACTTCCGCAGCATGATGCAGCCCAGCGTCACCAGCGGCCCCGTCGCGAAACCGAACTCTTCCGCCCCCAGCAGACACGCGATCGCAACATCCCGGCCGGTCTTCAGCTGCCCGTCCGTCTGCACCACAATGCGGCTGCGCAGATCGTTCATCACCAAGACCTGCTGCGTCTCCGCCACCCCCAGCTCCCAGGGCAGCCCCGCGTGCTTGATCGACGACTCCGGCGACGCCCCCGTCCCCCCGCTCGCCCCGCTGATCAGCACCACATCGCCATGGCCCTTCGACACCCCCGCCGCGATCGTCCCCACGCCCACCTCAGAGACCAGCTTCACGTGGATGCGCGCCGACGGATTCGCGTTCTTCAGGTCGTGGATCAACTCCGCCAGATCCTCGATCGAGTAGATGTCGTGATGCGGCGGCGGCGAGATCAGCTCCACCCCCGGCGTCGAATGCCGCACCCGCGCAATGTTCTCGTCCACTTTGTGCCCGGGCAGCTGTCCGCCCTCCCCGGGCTTCGCGCCCTGCGCCATCTTGATCTGGATGTCGGACGCGTGCGTCAGGTAGTTGCTCGTCACGCCAAACCGTCCCGACGCCACCTGCTTGATCGCGCTCTCCCGCCGATCGCCGTTCGCGTCCGGCCGATACCGTGCCGGATCCTCCCCCCCCTCGCCCGTGTTGCTCTTCCCACCGATCCGGTTCATCGCGATCGCCAACGACTCGTGCGCCTCCTTGGAGATCGACCCAAACGAGATCGCCCCCGTCGCGAATCGCTTGATGATCGCGGAGACTGGCTCCACCTCGTCCAGCGCAATCGCCTCACTCGGCGTGAACCCCAGCAGCCCCCGAATCGTGCAGAGCTCCGCCGCCTCCCCGTCGATCAGCGCCGCGAACTGCTGGTAGATGTCGTACCGATCTCGCGACGACGCCTCCTGCAACAGCGCGATCGTCTGCGGATTGAACATGTGGTACTCGCCGTCGCGGCGCCAGTGGTACATCCCACCCACGGGCAGCTCCAGCAGGCTCGGGATCTCCCGATCCGGGTACGCGCGCGCGTGGCGCTGCCGTACGGCTGCCTCAATCTGCTCCAGCCCAATCCCGCCAATGCGTGACGCCGTCCCCGTGAAGTACGAATCCACCAAGTCCGCGCCCAGCCCGATCGCCTCGAAGATCTGCGCCCCCCGATAGGCCGACACCGTCGAAATCCCCATCTTCGACATCACCTTGATGATGCCCTTGTCCACGGCCTTCAGGTAGCGCTCCTCCAGCGCCTCCGCGCCCAGCGCCGAATCGATCTCGCCTTGTGCTTGCAGCTCATGCAACGACTCCAGCGCCAGGTAGGGGTTGATCGCCCCCGCGCCGTAGCCCACCAGCACCGCGAAGTGGTGCGTCTCACGCGGCTCGCCGGATTCCAGCACCAAGTCGCACTGCGTCCGCCGCCCCATGCTGATCAGGTGGTGATGCACCGCCGACACCGCCAGCAAGCTGGGGATCGGCGCCTGATCCGCATCCACCCCACGATCGGACAGCACCAGCACGCAGGCGCCATCGTCCACCGCGCGCGCCGCCGCGCTCTGCAGCTCCGTCAGCGCACCCTCCAAAGCCCCCTCGCCCTCCGCCGGCCGGAACAGCGTCGACAGCGTCGCGGACTGCAACGCGCCCGAATCAAGCTCCTTGATCTGCGCCAACTGCCGATTCGTGATCACCGGACGACTCAGCTTCAGCTGATGCGCGTGTCCCGGCGTTGTCTCAAAGATATTCCCGCGCGGTCCCAGCAACGTCTCGGTTGACGTCACCAGCGCCTCCCACTGCGCGTCCAGCGGCGGGTTCGTCACCTGCGCGAACAGCTGCCGGAAATAGTTGAACAACGGCTGCCCCTGCGTGGAAAGCACCGCCAGCGGCGTGTCGTCCCCCATCGACCCGGTCGGCTCCTTGCCCGCGTCCGCCATCGGCGCAAGCAACATCACCAGCTCTTCCGTCGTGAAGCCTTGCGTCTGCTGGCGGTCCCGCAGCGTCGTGAAGTTCGGCCCCGGCACATGTTCCGGCTCCGGCAGATCGTCCAGGCCTATCCGCTGCTCGGACAGCCACTGCCCGTAGGGCCGCGACGCCGCCAGCCCCTGCTTCACCTCATCGTCCGTGACGATGCAGCCCTCCACCATGTCGATCAGGAACATCCGGCCCGGCTCCACCCGCCCCCGTCGCTCAATCCGCTCCGGCGCAATCTCCAGCACCCCCGTCTCCGACCCCATCACCACCACACCGTCCTTGGTCACCGTGTACCGCAGCGGCCGCAGCCCATTGCGGTCCAGCACCACGGCCAGCTGCTTGCCGTCCGTCGCCGCCACCATCGCCGGCCCGTCCCAAGGCTCCATCAACGACGCGTGGTAGTCGTAGAAATCGCGCCGCTCCTGCGACATCGTCTCGTGATTCTCGAAGGCCTCCGGGATCATCATCATCAAGCACTGCGCCAGCGGGCGGCCCGTATGCACCAGCAGCTCGAGCGCATTGTCGAAGGTCGCCGTGTCGCTCTGGTCCGGCAGGCAGATCGGGAACAGCTCCGCCAGATCGTCGCCGAACAACGCCGACGACATCAGCGCCTGCCGCGCCGTCATCGCATTCACGTTGCCGCGCAGGGTATTAATCTCGCCGTTGTGGCAGATCAACCGATACGGGTGCGCCAGCGCCCAGGCCCCCATCGTGTTCGTGCTGAAGCGCGAGTGCACCAAGGCGAATCGGCTGACCGTCCGCGCGTCCCGCAAGTCCGCGTAGAACGGCCCCAGCTGCGACGTGATCAACAGCCCCTTGTAGACGATCCGGTTGCACGACAGCGTCGACACGTAGAACTGATCTGACTGCTCCAGCTCGGACGCCACCACCGCGTTCTCCACCACCCGTCGCACCACATAGAGCTTGCGCTCCAACGCATCCCCCTCCAGATCCGTGCCACGCAAGAAGCACTGGCGGATCACCGGCAGCACCGAACGCGCGCCCGTGCCGATCGCATCCGCGTCGTGAGGAACATCGCGCCAGCCCAGCAGCCGGAGCCCCTTCGCCAACGCCGTCTCCGCGATCTTCGCCTCGCACCAGGCGCGCTCCTCCGCGTCCTGCGGCAGGAACACCATCCCCACGCCGTACTCGCCCAGCGGCGGCAACGCGATCCCCAGCGACGCTGCCTCCGCCCGCATCAGCGCGTCCGGCATCTCCATCAACAGCCCGGCCCCGTCGCCCGTCTCCGGGTCCGCGCCCAGCGCCCCTCGATGCTCCAGATTCTCCAGCACCTCAATCGCCTGATCGATGATCGTGTGCGTCGCCTTGCCGGTCAGATTCGCCACCACCCCCACCCCGCAGGCGTCGTGTTCGAATCGAGGATCGTAGAGCCCCCGCGCCGTCGCATCGTCCCGCACGCGCGCGGACCAAGCCATGTGGGCTGTAGGGTCTGCGGGGCGGCGGTCGTGCGCGGTCACCAGTCGGTCCCTCCGAGCGACGGAGCTGCGCCCGCAGGCGACGCATCCAAGCGAAAATGCCCGATCTCCACACCGCAGTGCGCATCGGAGCGAAGTAGGGAAGTGTCCAGCCGGGTGAATGAATCACCCAGCGACGGTCGCTCCCCTATCTGGATCTGAGCCGCGCAGCTCGCCTCCTGGCCCGTGCGACAGCGATCGTGCGCAATCGACGGATCCTGGGCCGGCAGCGAGCGCCGACTATAACAGACGGGCTCTCAGGCCCTGCCCCCGTCGAACCGGATCCCATCGAACTGGATCCCGTCCCACTGGCCCGCGCCGAATCGGACCCCGCCGAATCGGCGCGGTCGAACCGGGGGACTATGTGATTATTTTCTCACTCTAGCCCCCCCCCTGTCGAGAGGGGCAAACAACAACCCAAAGAACGCCGCTCCCTCACCCCTCGCCGCCTCACCCCTCGCCCCGCCCCCGCTCATCCTGAGCCTGTCGAAGGACCCTCCCCCGCCGCCGCCTCGATCCCACAATCCCGCGCTACAAAATCGACTCGCGACGCAAGTCCCCCAGCGCCCCCGAAAATGCCTCGATCGCCTGATCAACATCCCCGTCGCTGTGCACCGCCGACGCCAGCGCGCCCATCCCCATCAGATCGACCCCGTGCGACAGCAGCGCCCGACGGAACGGCCACTCAATTGCCGGGCGCGTGCGCGGCGTCGTCAACCGGCGTCCCGCCGCCGCGAAGTTCCAGCCCAGCCCATCCCCTGGCGGCGGCACGTCTTCGCCCAGCACCAAGTGCACCATCGACCCTTGGCAGTAAGCCGCGCCCGGCGCTTCTGCGCTTCGAATCGCCTCATTCCACCCCCGGCACAGCCGCTCCCCGGCCGCCGTCGCCGCCTGCACCGGAGCGCCATCCTGCAGCCCCCGCAGCGCCGCGACCCCCGCCGCCGCCGTCAGCGGATTCGCGTTGAACGTGCCCGGATGCAGCACCCGCGTCCCGTCCGGCCTCGGCGCCGCCGACGGCGTGATCGCAATCTGATCCAGCAGCGCCGCCCTCCCCGCTACCGCGCCACCCGGCAGCCCCCCCGCCACGATCTTCGCCAGCGTCGTCAGATCGGGCATCACCCCCGTCAACCCCTGGTAGCAGTGCTCCGACGCCCGAAAGCCGGTCACCACCTCATCGAAGATCAGCAGCGTGCCCGTCGACTCCGTCATCGATCGGTACGCCCCGAGCATCGCCGGCTCCAGCGGCAGCGCGCCCCAGTGCGCCCCGCCGGGCTCGCAAATCAGCGCCGCGTACTCCCCCGTCGCCAACTCAGCCTCGATCGCCGCCTCGTCGTGCTGATCGACCACCGTCACCACCTCGGCCAGTTCGCGCGGCAGCCCCACCAGCTCCCCGCTCGGCTGTGTTACGAGCTCCACGCCCCAGCTGTCATTCCAGCCGTGGAAGTGCTCGCGCAGCTTCAGCAGCTTCGTGCGCCCCGTCGCACTGCGTGCCAGCCGCGCCGCCATCATCGTCGCTTCCGTGCCCGATCCCACGAACCGCACCTTCTCCGCCGACGGCACCAGCTCCACCACCAGTCGCGCCCATTCCACCTCCCCCGGATGCGACGCCCCGTAGTGCGTCCCCCGTTGGATCTGCGCCGTCACCGCGTCCACCAGCAGCGGATGCGCGTGCCCGTAGAGCAGCGCCCCGTGCCCCATCACAAAATCGATGATCTCATTCCCATCGACATCCCACTTACGACAGCCCGCCGCCCGCTCCACGTAGATCGGGAACGGCTCGAAGTGCCGGATATCGTGCGTGATCCCGCCCGGAAGCAGACGCGCCGCCTCCGCGTGCAGCGCCGCCGAGCCCGCGTGCGTCTCCAGGAACCGCTCGTCGATCGTCATCGTTCGTCGATCATCCTTCTTCGCGGACCTGACCGTGCCAGCCCAGCCCTGCTCGCCGCACCACTGTCGCCCTCCATCGTCACCGATCGCCTGGGCCGGGTCGAGCCACCCCCGGCGCCCCATCCAGTACGCCTTGCCCTGTGTCACTGGGCCCAGCGACACAGGGCCCAGTGACACAAGCCCCAGTCACAACACGCGCGGGCACAAAGAAGCCCCGCCGAACGGCGGGGCTTCTGAAAGGTCGACTTCGACGCGAGTCCTACGCCGCCTCGCGCTCCTCGCGCTCCTCGCGCGCCTTGGCCGCGTCGTCCGCTGTCGTGTAGCTGAAGATCCGCTCCAGCGGACCCACCAACGCGCGACCCCCACACCGACCGCAGACCAGCCCATGGCCGCGCTTCAGCACAGCCTCCGCCGCGCTCGGCGACTCTTCCGCCGGTATCCGGCGCATCTCGCCGGACGCCTTCTCAATGCGGCCCAAGTCCCGGCCACAGGCCAAGCAATTGATCTCCGCGACGTGTCGAATCATGACGTCCTCCCATCCCGGTAAGCCCATCGCCGTCAGCGGACCGCAGCGTCTCCGGCCTGCGCCCGCGTCACGATGTCGGCATACCATATTCATGCATCGGTTAACCTACGAGCCGGGGAAGCCCCCAGTTCTCTTCGGCGCATGTCGCAAAACACACTGGGCATTTCGCGCATGCCGGGCGACCATGGTCGCTTGCCATCCCAAACGTTGGCTAGGCCGTTTCGGTTCCCGACGGCGCCCGCACGAAGGCCGCCATCTGGTACGCCACATCCGAACGGGCCAGCGACACGTACACCTGGGAGCCGCGACGCTGCGTCTGGACTAGGCCCGCGCTCTCCAGCACTCGCAGGTGGTTCGAGACCGCCGGGGGCGTCACCCCCAGCAGCGCGATTAACTCCTGGCAGCCGTGGGCGGCGCCATCCTGCGCCAGCGTCGCCACAATGCGGTAGCGCGCATCGTTCGCGATCGCCTTGATCGCCACTTGCTGGCGGCACGGCCTGGGCAGTGGGCGGTCTGCATGTGTATTCACGAATCCGTGAACATCATATCCGACCCAGACACCCTTGTCGACGCCGCCGCTCCCGCTGCGCCCAATCGCCCAGCGACTAAGATGATCTCGTGGACATCACCCGCCGCCAGGCGATCCTGCTGATCGTCACTGTCGTCATCGCCCTGGGAGCGTTCGTCGCCCTCGATCAGCTGATCGAGCGCGTCTCGCCCTGGGACTACGACGACTTCGAACGCTGGATGCGCGACTTGGGCGCCTGGGGCCCCGTCGTCTATATCGCCTTCCTGGCCATCTCTATGGCCATTGCCCCCATCCCCACCACACCCGCTCCCATCGCCGCCGCCGCCGCCTGGGGCGCCGTCGAGGGCGCCGCCTACACTCTCATCGCCGGCGCCATCGGCACCTCCCTCTGCTTCTTCATCGCCCGGCGCTGGGGGCGTCGCGTCTACGAGCACTTCCTGCCCGCGAAAATGGTGAACGAAATCGACCGCGTCGCCGATCGGCTCGCCGTGCGCGCGCTCATCATCGTCCGGCTCTTCCCCGTGCTCGGCCCCGACATGGTCTCCTACGCCGCCGGCCTGACCAAGATCCGCTATCGGCTCTACATCCTGATCTCCGTCGTCTTCAGCCTGCCCTCCGTCATCCTCGTCTCCGTCATCGGCGAGAACGTCCGCGAGGATCGCACCGTCGCCGCCATCGGCATCGGCGTCCTCGCGGCCTTCATGATCGTGCCGCTGCTCTACTTCGTCGTGCGCAAGCGTCGTGCGCCCAGCCCCGACACGGCCAGCATCGAGCCCAGCGCCGGCTCCTAGCCCCCAGAGACCCCTCAGCGCCCCGATTCACGCTCGCCAGTACCGGCGCATCGCGTGCCTCGGCCTCAGCGACCCTTCCATTGCGGCGGGCGCTTCTCAGAGAATGCCAGCGGCCCCTCCACAATGTCCTCCGAGTGCGACATCGCCGCCCCCGCCGGGAACGTATGCCCCGTCGCCACTTCCTCCGCCATCCCTCGACCCCGGAAGACCGCCTCCTTCGTCGCCCGGATCGACAGTGGCGAGCACTTCAAGATCGCGTCCGTCCAGCGCTTCACCGCGTCCATCAGCTCCGCCTGCGGCACAACCTCATTCACCAAGCCCCAGCGGTGCGCCTCCTCGGCCGGCACGTGCTTCGCCGTGAACATGTAGCCCATCGCAATGTGGTGCGGGATCTGCCGCGGCAGCCGATGCACCCCACCCGCCCCGGCGATCAGCCCCACCGTCGGCTCCGGCAGCCCCAGCTTCGCGTTCTCACTCGCGATGATGATGTCGCAGGCCAGCGCCAGCTCCAGACCCCCGCCCAGCGCGAACCCGTTCACCGCCGCGATCAGCGGCTTCCAGCATTGGAACTCCCCCGTCGTCCCGCCGAAGCCGCCCAGGACCGGCGGGAACCGCATCGACCCCTTCTCCTTCACCGTCTCGGCCTGGAACTTCAGGTCGTTCCCGGCCGAGAAGGCCCGATCCCCCGCCCCCGTCAAAACACCGATCCAGGCCGAGTCGTCATCGCGAAACGTGTGCCACGCCTCCGACAGCTCCGCCGACGTGTAGTGGTGGATCGCGTTCATCCGCTCCGGGCGGTTGATCGTGATCGTGACAATCGGGCCATCCTGCTCGTACTTGATGAACTCGTAGGCCATGCCGGTTCCTTTCGCATCCCCCAAGGAATGTGGTGTCTCGTTGTGCGCGCAGTCTCGGTCGTGACGACCCCTAGTGCCAGACGCAATTGCCCCCATCGACATTGATCGACTGGCCCGTGATCCATGCCCCCTGCGCACTGCACAGGTAGACCGCCGCATTCGCGATGTCCTCGCCCTCGCCCGCTCGCCCCATCGGGATCGCCGTTTGCACGTACTCGTCCCAGTCGAAGCCCATGCCCGGGGGCGTCTCCTCCTGGATCCCCTCTTGGCGCGCCGTGTCCTTGCCGCCCCCAGACACTCCCTCCTGGGCGGCCGCGTCCTTGCCACCCCGCGGCATGTCGTCCATTCGCGACGTGTCCACCAGCCCCGGGCAGATTGAGTTCACCCGAACCTTGTGCTGCCCCATCTCCCGCGCCATGCACGCCGTCAGCGCGTTCTGCCCCGCCTTCGACGCCGCATACGCCGCCTGATTCGGACCGAACACCTTCCCCGCAATCGACGAAATGTTGATGATCGCCCCACCCTCGCCCTGCTCGATCAGCCGCCGCCCGAAGGCCCGCGACATATAGAAGGCGCCGTTCAGGTTCACATCGACCACCCGCCGCCATGCGTCCAGCGGCACATCCACCACCGGATTCCGGTCCAGCCCCCGCGCCGGTCCCGCGTTGTTCACCACGAAATCCACGCGCCCCAACTCCTTCATCGTGTACGACGCCACCAGATCCACCGCGAAGGGGTCGGTCACCGTGCTCACCAGGGGCAGCGCCCGCCGTCCCAGCGCCTCGATCTCCTCCGCCACCGAATCAATGTCGCGCCAGCCTGCCTCCTTCTCGGCCTCCGGGTAGCTGTTCGGATCCCGGCCCGTGCCCGTCACGACCACATCGCAGCCCGCCCCCGCCAACCCCACCGCGATCGCCCGGCCAATGCTGCGCATCCGTCCCGCCCCCGTCACCACCGCCACTTTTCCCTCCAGGCCGGTTAGCTCCATTGACATCGCGGGCTCCTCTCTCAGATCTATGGGTGACGTACTCAACGGGCGACCACCCCATGGGTTGCTCCTAGATGGGTTACGACGATGCGGGCTGTTCCAGGGCGTACGCCCGTCCAACCTGATCCACGTGCTCTTCCAAGTGCGTCAGCGCTCGCTCCGTGAAGTCGCGCGCATCGATCGGGATCTCCGCCGTCGCGATAACCGCGCCCCGATCGGGCTGCTTCGCCACGGTCATCGCCGCGCCCTGAAAGTCGCGCCAGCCCTTCTCGCCAATCTGCTTCACGCGCGCGTACGGATGCTTGCCGGGCAAAAACTGCGACGGAAACTCTGCCCTCCCCTCGCGGGACACCGCCTTGCGTGACACCGCCACGCACGCCAGCACATCCGCGTACCGCAGCAACGACTCCGCCACGTGCGAATGCGCCTGCAGCACGCTCCACTCCCCAACCGGCTCATCGCCGTTCAGGTTCAATGTTGCGGCGTCCCAGCGCGCTCGCGCCGTCGCGAGGCGCGCCTGCAACTCGGGCCACTCGGCGCTCGCTGTCTTACCTACCACAGCCTCGGTCATCTCAGCGCGCCATCCTAATGCGCCGTCTGCCGGCGTCGTCCCAGGTCGCCCGCCGAGTCGCCCGGGTTCTCACCCTCGCTCAGCCCCCGCAGCTCACGCAACTGCCGAGCGTGGTCGCCCACGTGCCACAGCGTCAGCGCCACGAACTCACGCGGGTTGAACGACCCGAACGCCGGGTGCGTCGCCGACCCCTCCTGCGCCTGCGCGATCGTCGCCGCCGTGATCGCCCCAATGAACTCATCCCAACCGCTGATCGCTCCGGAGCGCACCGCAGCGAAGCTCTTCTCGTCGCCCAGCCAGTGCTCCTTCGGCGAAATCTGCCGCACCGCCCCGTTCGCCGTCATCGCCTGCAAGTGCTCCCCTGCCCGAGCCGCCAGCCCCCCCACATGGTTGAGTACGTGCCACGCGCTCCACGGGCCGTCGTTCGGCCCCGACGGCGCGTCCGACTCCTCAAGCTCCGCCGCCGCGTGATCCCATGACTCACGCACCGTCAGCGCCCGCGCCAAAAGCGACGTCCAATCGCTCGTGCCATCATTCCGCGCCTGCTCCTCCACGGACGATCGGGCCTCGGTGCTCATTGCATTCTGCGGGTGGTGTTCGTCGTTGGCCAAGCCGGGGACTCCTCTCGGGGGGGCAAATCGAAGCGCAGTATAGCCACGTCGCTCCTCCGGACGGACCGGAGCGCTCTCGGGTCACGGCAAGACGGCGTGCGCGCCTGGTTGTCGGTGCGACGCGCGCGTCAGGAAGAACACGCTGGCGCTGAGTAGCGCCCCACCCCCGTTCACCGCCGCCAGCACCAGGAAGACCGCGTCAACGCCCCACTCATCCGCGGTGAACCCCGCCAGCGTCGCCGCAAATGATCCCAGACCGAACGAAAGGAAGAACATCATGCCGAACGACGACCCCATCCGGCCCGGCGGCGAGTAGTCCGCGATCAGCGTCACCAACGCTGGGGCCATCGCGAAGTTCGTCACCACGAAAATGAACGTCATCACGATCAGCAGGCCGCCGTCGCTTGCGGAGATCGCCAGCAGCATCGGCACCGTCGCCATCCAAGTCGCCATCACCAGCGGGTAGCGTGGCAGCCGATCGGCCAGGATCCCGCCGACGTACCACCCCAGCGCACCGCCCAGCAGCGCCACTGTCGTCAGCGCGCCCGCCAGCCCCGTGCCGCTAACGCCCAGCAGGGAACCCGTGATCTGCTCTTCGATGTGCGTCGGGATGAACGTCACGCTGCCCCGATACACGAACCCCTGGATCACATTCGCCAGATACACCACGGCCAGCGGGATCCACCACAGCCGCGCCAGACGACGCCGCCCGGAGGCGGTCTTCGGCACTGACTCGGTCGTCGCTCTGCCTGCCCCGGCCGGTTCGGGACCCGCAACCCCGTCCCCAACCTCCCCGGCTCCAACATCCGCCACTCCGGCCTCGGGGCTCCCAAGCCCCGGACCCATGCTCAGCGCCCCGCCCCGCGGCAGCCGCAGAGCGTACAGCAGCCCCACCACCGCCAGCGCCGACAAGGTCACATACGCCACCCGCCAGTCGCTCGCCAGCGCGATCCCCGACAGCAGCACTGGCGCAATTGCCACCCCCAGGTTGCCGATAACCCCGTGCAGCCCCACGTTCCGCGTTCGACGCTTCGTCCGCGCCAGCAGCGCGAAGCCGGCCGGGTGATAGAGCCCCGTCGTCAGGCCCAGCAGCGCCAGCGTTACGCCCAGCACAATCTCCGACGGTGACAGCGCCACCAGCAGCGCCGCCACCGACGAGCCCGCCAGGGTCAGCTGCAACACCCGCACGGACCCCAGCCGGTCCACCAGGAATCCCGACGGCAGCGCCGCCAGCCCGAACGCGAACCCCCCCACATTGGCCAGCACCCCCAGCAGCAGCAGGTCCGTCCCGAACTCCGCCTCAATCCGCAGTAGCAGCGCCGCGTAGGCCAGCTCGGTCGCGTGAATCAGCGCGTGCGCCCCGGAGATCGTGACCACAATCCGACGCTCACTCAGGCCCCCATCCCCAGCAGAGGCGTCCAGAGCAGCGGTCTCCTCTGTCAGCCCCGCTCCCTCCGACTCAGCCTCCGCCCGCCTGGGCACCTAGCCGCCTGGCTCAGGCGCACCCGCTGGGCCGTCCTCCCCATCGTCGGGCGTGAGATCATCCGCCAACTCGCGTGCCTCCTGCTCGCCTTCGTCCGACTCCGACTCCGCCGCCGCCCCCGACTCCGCCAGCCGATCCAGCGCCGCGATCTCCTCCGCCCGCTTGCCGATCCCGCCCAGCAGCTTGTCCAGATGCCGGTTGTGCGACCAGAAACGCAGGAACGAGTGCAGCGGTCCAATCACCCCGCCCAGCCGCAGCGTCGCCTCCAACTGCGTGCCCTCCTCCAACTCCTGGATGTAGAAGTGGTACCGCGACGACGACAGCATGCTCCGGTACGCGATGCCGAACTCTTCGTCCTCGCGCTCCGCCGTGATCTCGAACGGTCCGCTCCCGTCCAGGCTCGGCGCGACGGTCTCGCGCAGCGCGTCGTACATCGTCGGTGGGTCAACATCGCAAGCGATCGAGCGGCGGAACGGCATTCCGCGAGCGTAGGGACGTGCCGACGCATTCGCCACCGGCCCGCGCTCGACGCGCGCCGATCGCCGCGCGATGATCGGGCCATGTCCCAAGCCCCTCCCCCCGACCCGCCGCTCGACGCACTCCCGCCTCTCGGCGCCGCCCAAACGGCCGCACAGGCCGCCGGACTCGAGCTGCGCGCCCGCGCCGAGGCCCGCGCCCCAGGCTGGGTCCAGGAGGCTGTCCAGGCCGCCCTGCACGCCGACCATCCCTTTCCCCGCGGTGAGGCCCGTATCGCCCTGCAATTCGCCCCCGCCGATCAGGTCGTCGCAGCCCTACTCGGCCCCCTCACCTCCGAGCACCGCCGCCTCCGCCGTCGCGCCATGACCCTGCTGCCCCGCCTCGACGCGGATGAAGTCGTGCGCCAAATCAGCGCCTGGTTGCCGGCTGCCTCCCCGCAGGGGAAACGCGCGGCCTGCATCGTCCTCGCCGCCGTCGGCGCACCGGGCGCAGGGCCGCTCGCCACGCTCAGCGCCGACCCGGACCCGGCTGTCGCGCGCCGCGCCACGCGCGCCCTCGACCTCCTCGCTGAAAGGCAAGCGGCCGCCGCCGGCAGCCCCGACCAGGCCCCCAAAACCCACGACCGTTCCGACCTGCGTCCCTTCGGTCTCCGCCCCCCGCCCCACGGCGCCCCGCCCCGCCCCCGCTCCTTCGCCGTCGCCGCCTTCAACTTCTCCTACGGCGTCAACCTGGGCGTCCTCATCCGCAGCGCCGAAGCCGCCGGCGCAGAGGCCGTCTGGATCGTCGGTCGCGACTTCTACTACCGCCCCGCCACCAAAGGCGCCGACTGGTGGCTGCCCGTCCACCTCGTCGACTCCCCCCAGGCCTGCATCGACCGCGCCCGTACCGAAGGCTTTCAGATCGTCGCCCTCCAGCAAGGGCCCAACGCCCAACCCCTCTTCGACGCCGATTGGCCCGACCACCCCCTGATCGTCGCCGGCAACGAAGGCGACGGCCTGCCCGCCGCCTTCCTCACCGCCGCCGACCTGCAACTCGCGCTGCCCGTCTACGGCCGCATCGACAGCCTCAACGTCGCCGTCGCCGCCAGCGTCGCCATGTACGCCTACCGCGCTGCCTCCCGCTGAGCCCCTCCCCGCCCCGATTTTCCTCGCCACGTGTGCGCTCTGTAAGGTCCGCGTTAGAAGGCCGTAAGGTCTGCCCCCCGCCCCTCCGCGGCGACATCCGCCATCCTCATCCTCGCGTTAGCTTCCATAGGACGGGCCGCGCGCACCGCACCCTGGCGCGAGCCCAGTCCCGCTGCCTAGACCGAACGAAGCATCAGTGAGGGGAACACCATGCGGGCACTCATCGCCTCTGCCGCCACCGGAATTATCGCCGCCGTGATCGCGGTCGTCGTCGCCCTCTCCGTCACCGGCGACGCCGACACGCAGCCGATCAACGACACCACCGCCAGCGTCCAGCAGGTCCAGGTCCCCGCCGTCACCGGCGAAGACGAGCCCGACGCGCAAGCCACGCAATCCGCGCCGGCCGACCAGGCCCCCGACCAGGCCACCGCCCAAGCCGAACCCTCCAGACAGCCCGTCGCCGCCACCCCCGCCGAGACCACCGAAGTCCAGGAGCCGGAGGGCGGCCTGCCCCAGATCTCCCCCTTGGCCGGCTTCAACCCCGCCCAACTCTTCGTCGACGTTGGCCCCTCCGTCGTCGCTATCGAGGCCGGCCTCAGCGGCGGTAGCGGCTTCTTCATCGACACCGAGGGCCGAGTCGTCACCAACTACCACGTCGTCCAAGGCGGCGCTGACCTCGTCGTCGTCGACATCGACGGCCGCCGTTCCCCTGCCCAGATCCTCGGCTTCGACAGCGCCAACGATCTCGCCGTCCTCCAGGTCGATGTCACCCTCGTCACGGTACGGCCCGTGCCCTTGGCCAATTCAGATGCCATCCACGTCGGCGAGCCCGTCGTCGCCATCGGCAACCCCTTCGGCCTCCAGACCAGCCTCACCACCGGTGTCGTCTCCGCAATCGAGCGCACCCGCCCCGGCCTCGAAGTCGGCGGCCGGCCCCAACGTGGCCTCATCCAGACCGACGCCGCCATCAACCCCGGCAATTCCGGTGGCGTCCTTCTCAACGCCGCTGGCGAGGTCATTGGCGTCACCGCCAGCGTCGAGAGTCCCGTCCGCGGCTCCGTCGGTGTCGGCTTCGCGATTCCCTCCAACACCGTCGCCCGATCCCTGCCCGCGATGATCGGCGGCGACACCATCCAGCACCCCTGGATCGGCATCACCGCCGGTGGCAACGCCGGCGAAGCCCCCACCGTCGGCAGCGTCGTCGCCGGCGGCCCCGCCGACCAAGGGGGCCTCCGCGCTGGCGATACCCTCCTCAGCGCGGACGGGCAGCCCCTGGCCAGCTTCGAGACCCTCGCAGAGTTCCTCTTCGACAAGAACGTCGGTGACGTCGTCCGCTTCGAGGTCGACCGCAACGGCGACACCGTCACCGTCGATGTCACCTTGGGCGCCTGGCCCGACTAGCGCCCCCTCCACCGATCTCCGTCGCCGCTGTACTGGCGCACGAACCCCGCCGATGGGACCCGGCGGGGCTCGTGTGTCGATCCGGCGCAAGCACCCAGCAGGCCACTAGGCGATAGCAAGATCCGACCCCACCCCCGACGATGAACCGGTGAGCTCAGCCGATTCGATCGCCGATCCCCCCGCCAACCCCAGCCGCGGAAGCCGTCTCGGCACAACCTTCACCAGCCTCAGCGAGCGGGATTTCGCCTGGTTCTTCACCGGCAATCTGGCCTTCTTCATCGCCACGCAAATGCAGTTCGTCACCCGCGGCTACCTCGCATTTCAGCTCACGGATTCCGCCGCCGCGCTTGGCTACGTCACCGCCGCGGGCGCATTGCCCATGCTGCTCGGCAGCCCCTTCGGCGGCGTCGTCGCCGATCGAGTCAACAAGAAACGCCTGCTCCTCGTCACCCAGCTCGTCGCCACCGCCGCCGCCAGCAGCGCCGGCATCCTCGTCCTCACCGATCAGATCGAGTTCTGGCACCTGCTCGTCATCGGCGTCGTCTCCGGCTCCGTCTTCGCCTTCAACATGCCCGCCCGGCAAGCCATCGTGCCCCAGCTCGTCCCACGGCACAAAATGATGAACGCGATCTCCTTGCAGATGGGCGGGCAGAACCTCACGCGCGTGGTCGCCCCCGCCCTGGCCGGGGGCCTCATCGCCCCCATCGGCGTCGGCTGGGTCTACGTGCTGATCGCGATCCTCTTCGTCACCCCCGTCTTCAGCGAGCTCCGCATCCCCGACCACGGCATGACCAACACCCGCAAAAAGTCCGCCCGCGTGCATCAGGAGTTCGCCGAGGCCCTGCGCTACATCCGCAGCGACGGCACCATCGGCCGCCTCATCGTGCTCGGCCTCGTCTTCCCGCTCTTCGCCATCCCCCTCTACCAACTCCTCCCCGTCTTCGCCGACGAAGTCTTCGACGCCGGCGCCGGCGGACTCGGCCTGCTCGCCGCCAGCACGGGCGTCGGCGGCGTCGTTGGCGCCCTCATCGCCGCCGCCCTCACCCGCTACGAACGCAAAGGCCGGCTGATGCTCGTCAGCGGCATCTGGCTCGGCCTCCTCTACGTTGGCTTCTCCCAATTCGATGGACTCGCCCCCGCGGTCGTCTTCCTCTCCCTCGGCAGCGTCGGCGGCGTCGTCATGCAGACCACCAACAACGCCGTCATTCAGGCCACCGTGCCCGACGAGATCCGCGGCCGGGTCATGGCCATCGTCCTCATGTCCTTCGGACTCATGCCCCTCGGCGTGATTCCGCTTTCCCAGGCCGCCGACGCCTTCGGCCCGCAGACCGCCCTCCTCGGCTCGGCCATCATCATGATCGTCTTGTTGCTGGTGTTCTTCCTCGTCAGCCCCGAACTGCGAAACCTGCGCGTTGGCGCTGGCCGGCGCGCACAGCTCTCACCGGCGCAGGCCGCCAAACTCGTCGCAGAAGGCAAGATCACGGACGCGCATGCACGCGAACTGACCAACATCGACGAGCGCCCACTCGTGACCACCCAGGATCAGACGTCCCCCACCAAGGCCTCGGACGTGACAACTTCAGGCCAGGGCGAACCCCGCCCCGCCCCTACGGAGCCAGGCTGAACTGGCGCTCCAGCGCCTCCGGCTTCAGCACCGTCACCCGCTGGCGGCGCACGTCAACAATCCCCGCCTGCCGCCAATTCTGTAGCTGCTTGTTGACCGCCACCCGGCTCGCGCCAATCATGCTGGCCAAATCTTGCTGACTGACCCGCAGGCCAATCTCAACGCCCCCGTCTTCACCCGGAATGCCATGGTCCCGAGCCAGGATCAGCAAGCGCCGTGCCAATCGCCCCGGCACGTCCAGCAGATACGCGTCCTGAATCGACTGATTCGTCTGCCGCAGCCGCTTCACCAACACGTCCAAGATCGCCCGGCACGCGTCCGGGTGGCGTTCCAGCACATCTTGGAAATCCTGCCGGCTCAGGCTCACCATCTCGGTGTCCTCCAGCGTCGACGCCGACGCCGAGCGCCGCTCGTCATCCAGCAGCGACATCTCGCCGAACAGGTCCCCCGTCCGATGCACCGCCAGCACCACCTCGCGACCGTCCGTCGCCGGCACGAAGATCTTCACCGCCCCCTTGATGATGATGTACATCATCGAGCCCACGTCGTCCGAGTGGAAAATCGCCGTCCCAGAGCGGAAGGCCACCGGACGCAGCTTGCGCGACAGCTCGCCCAATAGCGCCGGCGTCATTCCCAGGAAGAGCGGCACGAGTGTCAGCGGGCTGGAACTGGCGCTGTCAGGCTGCGTCGTCATGAGCATTCACTAGCATCTGCACGATCCACGGGGGACGCGTGCTTCGGCACAATAGCTAGTGTCCCCTGGCCTGGCTACCGGTCGCACTTGGACGCCGCCTCGGTTCGCGAGCCGCAGCGGCCCCAAGCGCCAGCTCCCCCCGCCCCAAGCGCTGCCCCACCCCGACCCACCGGCGCGACCTACGCCGCTCGCCCCGACCGGACCCTCACCCGCTGAGCCCCACGCGGCAGCGGCTGCAGATCGGGTCGCGTTGCCACCAACGTCGTTGCCTCGCCGCGCAGCCGCCCCTCCCAAAGCTCGCCCCGCCAGGCCTGCATCGCCAGAACTCCCACCACCAACATCCCACTCAGCACCACAAGGATTGTGCCCACGTCCATCCCGACCCCCATATCCTGCGCCGAACACGCGTTCCGAACGCATGGACCATAGAACGGGCGTTCCATCAAGATCAAGCCCGGAATCAAGCGACCGGGAGAAAACGCTGGTAGGGCGATCTTGTAGCGCGACGTTCCCACATCGGTCCCGGGCCCCAAGAACCGCCCTTCACCAAGAGCCCCAGCGTCCAATCCCCCCGCCCGCCACCACCCTTGGCCCACGCAGCGCCGGCTCATCGCCGATCCCCCCAGCGCCCTCGCCCTCTGACTCCTACCCTCATCCCGTGCCCCATCCCCCCCCAGACCTAACAACCGCCCTCACCTGGCAGCGGGCCAACCTCCCGCCCGACCAGGCCGCGGAGCTGCTCGCCCTCGCCGACGGTCTCGCCGCCATCGGCGAGCTCCGCAGCGGCCGGCGCGCCGGCCAACTCTCCATCTTCAACTTCCGCCTCCGTGCCGCCAACGAGACCCCAGAGAATCACCCCCCAGATGATCACCCCCCAGACAACCACGACGCGCCCCTTGTCCTCCTCATGCGCGCCGGCGTCTGGCGCCGCCACACCTTCTTCGCCCGCTTCACACCCGCCCCTATTGCCCCCACCGCTGATACCCCCGCCGCTGACACCCTCGCGGTTGAAACCAACACCGCAGACGCTGGCGCGAACCGAGCCCCTGCCCGCTTCGCCCTCTCCGGCCCCATCGATCCCGACTGGGACTGGCGTCCTGCCTTTGAAGAGCTCCGCGACCGCATCGTCCGGCAACCGGTCTGGCTGCAAGCCGTCGGCGCCCCCTACGACGATCGGGTCGCCGCCTTTCGTGCAGCGCTGCACAACGTGCAGCCGGTCCCCTTCGCCAACCAGCCCGCCATCGAATAGGCCCCACACAGCGCCCCGAACCTTTACACCAACTTTCGGACGCATTACCCGCAGCGCATCCTCCCCTTACGCCCCGTCCATAGCTTGAGCTTCGTTGGTCGTGCAGAACCCGCACGGCAGCCAGGAACCCGAACTCCTCCAGCCGGAGGCCCGAAAGGATACGGATCATGCTTTGGAAGAACCGACTGGTCGTCAGCGTCGCCGCCGCCGGTGCGATTAGCGCCGCCGCCTTCCGCGGCATCGCCGCCGCCGCCGCCACCAACGCCACCGCCACCACCGACAGCGCCAGCAGCGTCGCCGTCGTAGAGCGGGTCGAGCGCGACGCCGCCCCCGCCCAGTTCTCGCCCGCCCGGACTGGCGACCTGCAGACCGTGCAGCTCAATGAGGACGGCG
>QGNQ01000042.1 GCA_003228175.2 Chloroflexota bacterium | reverse complement strand
TGGCCGGACGCCGCGCCTCGGCGGTATGCACGCGTAGCGAGGCTGTCGAGCGTGGCGAGTCGCCCGAAGCGAGCGGGCACGAGACGATACGTGCTCACCCATCCGTCCGTGGAGAGGTCTTACCCGGTGCTGAGCCGCCCGTTCCTGACGCTCGCTCTGGCGATGTTCACTGCCATGATGGGGATCAGCATGGTGACGCCGATTCTGCCGGTCTATGCCAAGGCACAAGGGGCCTCCGGCCCTGAAATCGGCCGGGCGTTCTCCTCGTTCGCGATTGTGCAGCTCTTCATCAGCCCCTCCAGCGGGCGCCTTCGGACCGCTATGGGCGGCAGCTCTTCATCGTTGCGGGGCTCGCCTCGTACGTGGTGACAGGGGCGGTTGGTACTACACAGACACGGTGTTCTGGACGATCGCCTTCCGGGCGTTCTCGGGGATCGGTTTGGCGCTGATCTTCTCGCTGTCGCAGGCGTACGTCGGCGACAGCGCACCCGAGGGGCGTGAAGGCCGCCACATGGGGGCGTTCGGCATCTTCATCGCCTCTGGCTTCGGTGTCGAGCCGCTGCTGGCGGGCATCATCCGCGACCAGTACGACATGGACACGGTCTTCATCAGCATGGCGGTGATGTTTGCTGCCGCGTCAATCGCAATGGCGATACTGCTGCCGAAGTCCAGACGAATCAGGAACGGGGATGTCGATGCGCTGCCGGCGGTGCCATGGTCGACGACCCTGCGGCACCCGTGCGTGCAGGGCCTCTACCTCGTCGGCACCTCGCTCGCGTTCGCGATGGGAGCCAGTTTCACGTTCGTGGCGATCTTCCTCGAGAGAGATATGGGCGCGACCGCGACGATGGTTGGCGCGGTGCTCGCGGTGCAGCATGTGACGAACGGCGCGATGCAGCCGATCTCAGAGATGCTGGCCGACCGATTTGACCGACGAATGCTGATCATGGGCGGGGCGATCCTGGTGGCGGCGGGCTACCTGACTCCGGCGATTGTCGACGAGTACTGGGTGATCGTCGTGGGTTTCATGCTTGGCGTCGGGGTCGGCAATTCGATCGCGCAGGTATCGACGCAGGCGCTTCAGATGGAGATCGGCCGCGAGCTCGGGATGGCTACGGTGATGAGCTTGCAAGCCACTTCGTTCGGTTCGGGCGTGCTGATGGGTTCGATGCTGACCGGTATCGTGAACGTCATGGTTGGGACGCGCTGGGTGTTCGTCGCGGCGACGCTGGTGATCCTAGGCGGCGCGCTGGCGTTCATCCTGCGAACGGCGGGGCGACCGATCACCCGGTTCCTCGCCGGCGAGGAAGTGACCACGGCACCCGAGCCTGCCTCGGGATAGACCGACTAACGCCCACACCTCGGGGGCTGCCACGCACGCTGAACACCGGTACGATGCGCATCGCGTATATCGAGGGGGTCACCGTGTACACCGAATACGACGTTGGCGAAATTATCGAAGAAGACGGCGCGCTCTACACGCCGTTCTATGAAGTGGTGAACGTTCACGCCAATCAGGCGGGGGTGGTCCAGAGCGACGAAACGGCGAAGCGTGTCGGCTTCCAGGGCGGGGTGGTGCGCGGCACCGCTCACGTCCAGCAGCTCCCGCGTGTGCTGCTGGCCGGGTTCGGCCAGCGCTGGTTCGAGGTCGGCGGCTTCGCGGCGATGTTCATCAAGCCGACGTTGCACGGCGACCGGGTGCGAATTGGCCTGCAGGCGCCGGAGGAGGGCGGAGCTGACGAGCAGGTGCAGCTCTGGGTGGAGCGCGAGGATGGATTGCACCTCGTGAATGGCACCGCGCAGATCGGCGATCCGAAGGGCGCATCGCTCGCTCGGCAGATGGTATTGAACACCCACGGCGCGGACGATTGCCGCATCCTCGCGGGCCGCGAGGTGGGCATGGTGACTGACCGCGTCGGGGTGCGACTCGACAGCGCGAAGCTGGCGGACGAGCCCTCGATGCCGATGGCGCCGGCGGAGTGGTACACGACGGCATCGCCGTGGGGTGGGCCGATCGCGAGTCCGGCGTTCGTGCCGAACGCGGCGGGGCTGTCCTCAGGCGGTCTCGGCCTGCGCACCGAGGGCGTGGTGAGCATGCTCGGCTCGCAGGAGGTGAAGTACGAGGCGGGGCCGGTCTTCTTCGATCACGACTACGTGAGCGAGAGCGAGCTGGTCGCGATCGGTTCGTCGCCGAAGTCGGAGTATTCGTGGCACGAATCGCGACTGTTGGAGCCAGACGGCACGCTGATCGCGAAGACGCTGACGCAGATGCGACACCTCAAGAAGTCGTCGCCGCTGTGGGCGGACGAGTTCCCACCGGAGGATTAATCGTGTTCGAACAGGTTGGGATCTGATGCGTTCAACGTTTGTTGAGCGTTATGGTTAAGCAGCGTGGTCAATTGTCAGGCGAACCAGCAGGTTCGTCAGTCGATTCGACCATGCATGGATATGGGAACGCCCGGTAACCCCCAGAACACCCACCGGGAGCAGATTCAGGATCTCGTGATGCCCCCACAAACGAGTGATCTTCACATTGCCAGCACGGAACCACTGATTACACCGTCCGAGCTGGCCCGCGAATTGCCTGCGACCGAGTCTCAGCACCAGTCGGTGTTGTCCGGTCGCGCGCAGATTCAGGACATCCTCGAAGGCCGCGACCAGCGACTCGCCGTGATCGTCGGCCCGTGCTCGATCCACGACGAACGAGCCGCGCTCGAGTATGCCGCGCGCCTCGCGCGCCTCGCCGAGGACGTGAAGGATCAGCTCCTGATCGTGATGCGCGTCTACTTCGAGAAGCCGCGCACGACGGTGGGCTGGAAGGGACTAGTCTACGACCCGGACCTGGATGGCAGCCTGGACATTAGTTCCGGCCTGCACCGCGCGCGGAAGCTGCTGCTGGACGTGACCGACATGGGCCTGCCAGCGGGCACCGAGTTCCTGGACCCGATCGTGCCGCAGTACCTCGCGGACCTGATTTCGTGGACCGCGATTGGCGCCCGCACGACCGAGAGCCAGACGCATCGTCAGATGGCGAGCGGGCTGAGCATGGCGGTGGGCTTCAAGAACCGCACGGACGGCAACGCGCAGGTGGCGGTGGATGCATTGATCGCCTCGCAGGCGCCGCAGGCATTTCTAGGTATCGACCAGGATGGTCGGAACTGCGTCATGCACACCACAGGCAACCCGTACGGCCACATGGTGCTGCGCGGTGGCCAGGCGGGGACTAATTTCGATGCCACGGCGATCGCCGTGGCGCAGGTGCAGCTTGAGAAGGTGGGCCTGCGTCCGCAGGTGATGGTGGATTGCAGCCACGCGAACTCCGCGAAAGATCACACGCGTCAGTCGATCGCGTTCCGCGACGTGATTCAACAGTGTGCCGAGGGCAGCGAGGGCATCATCGGCCTGATGCTGGAAAGCCACTTGTTCGCCGGGAACCAGTCGCTGGACTCGGGCGAACTGCGCTACGGCGTGTCAGTGACGGACGCCTGCATCGACTGGGCAGAGACCGAGATGTTACTGAACGGGGCGGCCGACTCGCTCGCCGGATCGCGCACCCTGAAGCCGGTCAGCGGCGACTAACGTTCCACTCGACCGCGATCAAAACGGCCCCGCTCATGCAGGGCCGTTTTGATCGCGGTCGAGTGGAACGTTATTAACGAGTCGCAGCGCCACCGAGGTATTGGTGGCCAAGGGCGTTCATGTCGTCGTCAAATTCGTAGATCAGCGGCATGCCGGTGGGGATGTTCAGCTCGCTGATCTCATCGTCGGGGATGTTGTCCAGGTGCTTGATCAGCGCGCGGAGGCTGTTGCCGTGGGCGGCGATCAGAACGCGGGCGCCACCCTCGATGCAGGGGACGATCTTCTCGTTCCAGTAGGGGAGGACGCGGGCCATCGTGTCCTGCAGCGACTCGGAGGCTGGCGTCGCCTCGGGCAGACCGATGCTGGAGTAGCGGCGATCGAAGCGCGGGTGAAGCTCGTCATCGTCATCGAGTGCGGGCGGTGGCGTGCCGAAGCTGCGGCGCCAGAGGTAGACTTGCTCCTCGCCGTGTTTCTCGGCGGTCTCTGCCTTGTTCAGGCCGGCCAGCGCGCCGTAGTGGCGTTCGTTCAGCCGCCACGAACGCTCGACCGGCACCCACATCTGATCCAGCTCGTCGAGTGTGATCCAGAGCGTGCGAACCGCACGCTTTAGCACCGAGGTGAAGGCGTAGTCGAACTCGAAGCCGGCCTCGCGGAGTTGTTGCCCGGCGATGAGCGCCTCTTGCTCACCCTGTTCGGAGAGGTCGACGTCGACCCAGCCGGTGAAGCGATTATCGTGGTTCCAGAGGCTCTGGCCGTGGCGTAGTAGGACGACCTGATGGGTCATGACGATGCTCCGGTGGACTCCCCGCCGCCGGTCGCTCCGGCGCAGGCTCCAGTGTCTCGGGAGTCGGCTTGTCTCGCAACGTGCGTCGATGCGAGATCGACAAAGCCCGCACCATTCGGTGCGGGCTTTGTGTGGTGCCCGAGGCTGGTTGAGCTCCGGGCTGGTGCTGTCGCGATTCGCCGGTGCGCTCGAGATAGCTCCTGAGATGCTCGCGCTGGTGCGCTCGCCAGGGCAGGTGGCGGCCGTCGTCGACCTGGTACCAACCGACGCCCTGGAGATCGAATCGGCCCACGTTGCTGGCCTCGAAGTGGGTGCGCGTGCGGTGGAATTCGATCTTCAGCGCTGAGCCGGAGATTTCGAACTCGCCAGTCAGGCCGTAGAACGTGATGCTGCCGTCGGCGCGAGCCATCGTAGGCGACGCCCTCGAGCTTGCCGCGTCCGACGATCGTCACGTTGCCGACGCCGCGCACCTCAAGGGGTGGCCTTCGCTCCGCTCGACGACTCCGGTGTCGGTGACGCTTGTTCGCAGGTTTGGGGGCACGTCGGTGATTCGGTCAGTCGGTCGGTCGGTGACCGCGCCGGTCTCGGCGGCCGCCGCCGTCGAGGCGAGCGCCGCGAACATTACGGCGACGCCGAGTGCTGGCAGCAGCAGGGTCTTCTTCCAATTCGTCATCTGTCTGGTCTCCTCATGAGTCTCGGCGGAGCGTGCTCCGCGGCTGTTGTGACGACGTCGTGATTTCACGAGGTACAACGAGCCGACCCACAAGGCGTTTGGGTGTAGATGTAAGAAAGTGAGAGGAAAGAGGAGCGTCTACTCCAGCAGCTCTCCTCGGATCGCGTCCAGACCCGTCGAGGACACGCCGACCGATTCGAGGTAGGCGTGAGCAGAGCCGTGCTCGGTACGCAGATGCTCCAGGAAATCCATCATCGCCTCGGGCGAAGCGCTGTAGGGGCGACGCTGCTCCTCGATCGTGTCGCTGTCGATCGGGCGTCCGGCGGCGCGGACGAGATCCATCAAGCCCTTGAGTGAGGGGTTCGAGAGGTCGTAGTCGTCGCGGATAGTGTCGTGGTCGGCGCCCAGTAGATCGGGCAGCAGCGCGATGCTGACGCCAGTGCGGTCCTTGCCGGCGGAGCAGTGAATGATTGCCGGGTAGGTGTCCGCTTCAGCCAGCAGATTGAACATGCTTGGGAATCGGCCCGCCCCGTAGCGCGTTCCCCAGATACCGCGACCGAATTATTCGTCGAGCTGCGCGCTACTACCGTCCGGGATGATCGAGAGGTGGTGGTGGGCGACGGGAGCTTCGAGGATCGGGCCGAGCGTGCCGGGGCCGTCAATCTCGTTCGGAAAGCGCAGGTCGAAGACCGAGGGAACACCGAGTTGGTCGCGGACGAGCGAAGCGGACTCGAGTGTCGCTTCGTGCAGTGTGCCGGCGCGTCTTTCGCGCCGACAGCGGACGCGATTGCCCTCTGTGGTTTCGTAGCCACCACCGTCGTGGAAGTTGAGCACGCCTTCGACGTCGATGAAGCGGGCGGGTTCGGTGGTCATGGGCTTGTCCTCGCCGGGTTGTTGAGTTGTTGCTGGGATCGCAGTTGAAGGCCGACCAGCCGCGTCCGAGGCCGCGGCCGAAGCCCGCGCGGCCGAGATCGAACAGGCGGAGGAACGCAGCGACTGACGTGGTCGCGCGCAGGGCAACGACTGTCGCGATTCGACGGTGACGCGCGGTCATCGTGCTGGGCGAGGGCACCCGATCAGACAGCGACGCTGGCGTTCGCGATCAGCACGATCGTGCCGTCGTCCTTCTCGATCCAGGCGAAGGCTCCTCGGCGCGACGGGTCATCCTCGAGCGGACCGGTGTCGACGCCCTTCATCGTGAGGTGGTCGTCGGGCCAGGTGGGGTTGGTGAACTTCACGTCGAACTTGCCGGTGCTCCAGAACGTGGGGCCAAAGTACTGCTCGACGAGGTGCCCGATGTAGGACATCGTCATCCGCCCGCCGACGACGACTTGCTGGAACCCGAGTTTCTGCGAGGCCGCGAGGTCGGTGTGGTAACTCTTGCTGCCGTGAAAGTATTGGCCGCACATCTCCAGCGTGACGGTGGCGTCGATCGGCTTGATCGGCGTGCCCTCGGGCACGTTGAACTTGCGAGCGCCTTCCTTCTTAGTCGGGTCGCGGAACTCAACCTGTTCCACGGGTGAGTCGAGCAGGAACGACTGATGGTGGTTGGAGACGACGACGATCGCGCCGTCGGTGTCCTTCAGCGTCATCTCGGTGTTCACTACGGTGCGATCGCGGCGCTTGTAGATGTCAGTGATCCGACCCTGAGCGACGTAGGTGTTACCCAGTACCAGAGGTGCCCGCAGGGCCCATTCCTGGCGCATCCAGAGGTGGCCGCGGTCCTGGCTGAACGCACTCCATCGATGGAAGTTGTCGGCGGCCCCGGCAACCATCGATGGCACCAGCGCATCCGCTGCGGATCGGGTCTGGGCGAGGCCCTCGTAGTAGTCCGCGAGCAGGTCCTCGGTCAGCTCGAATTCGAGGTCGGGCAGGGCTTTGCCGACGGTCGGTTCTTCGTGCGTCGTGGTTTCGGTGGTCATGGGGTTACTCCTCGAATGCCTGCGTACAGTGCCTCACCGCTGCATGATGCCTGAATCCAACAGAGATTGGTTACCGCAACATCGCTCGGATTTCTGTCAGTCGCACGCGGGCTGTTCGCCCTCGCCGCTACACGCGAGGGCGAACAGCCAAAGGGGTGGATTCGAACTCCGGGAGCGGTAGGTTGCGAAGGCCCTCGGCGGCGGTTTTAGTCATGTCGGAGAGACGGGCCATCGGTCACCTTTCGCAACGCGGGGAGTCGTCGCGGAGAGTCTAGGGGTGAGCGCAGTACAGAGTACAGTGCCTCGTGAGCATCACAACATTGCTGATTCCTCGCCGGTTTGCCGGTGCGTGGTGATGCGGCTAACGTGGCGGAAGCCATGGCACAGCTCCCACCACGCGCAAGGTTCGAGGCGATCACGTGAACGCGCTGGCAGTTCGAGGACTTTTCTTTGCGCTTGGCTCGTTCGCCCTCGCGACGCTACTGCTCGCTGCCTGCGGTGGCGAGACGAGTGCCGAGACGACGAGCACGCCACTGTCCGAGGGCGACCAGGTGGTCGCGGACCTCGGGTTGCACGGGGTGGCACTGGGACCGCTGGAGCGGCCCGACTTCGTGCTGACGGATACCGAGGGCGCTGCCTACGATTTCCGAGCCGAGACTTCTGGTGTCGTGACGCTGCTGTACTTCGGCTACACGAACTGTCCAGACGTCTGCCCGGTTCACTTCTCCAACATCGCGGCGGCGCTGAAGCAGGCGCCGTCCGAGGTGCGGCGGAACGTCACAGTCGTCTTCGTGGGCGTCGACGCGCCGCGCGACACGCCGCAACGGGTGCGGGAGTGGCTGGATTTCTTTGATGCGGACTTCATTGGTCTGATCGGCACCCAGCAGGAGCTGGAGGCGTCACAGGTTGCCGCGGCGACGCCTCCAGCGTTCGTCGACGAAGAATTCGAGGGAGGCTATACCGTGGCTCACGCGGGATGGTTGTTCCTATACACGCCAGATGATCTGATGCACTTGCGCTACCCAACGGGCGTACCGCAGTCAGGTTGGGCGCACGATCTGGAGGTACTGGTACGTGAGGGGTGGCCCGCGAAGTGAGACGAACGACACAGATCTTGCTCGCAGTCGGCGTGCTGAACGCCTTGTTCCTCAGTGGGTGTGGCGGTGACGATGATGGTGCGACCGCTGCGGATGCCGCGATGGCGATGGAGACCGTCGACCGAGGCACGGCAGTCGCCGAGGTTGGACATCTTGCGATCTACGCTCCGTACGTGCCGGCACCGCCTGCCGATATTGCGGCGCTCTACTTCGTGGTGGTGAACGAGGGTGACGAACCGGATCGACTGATCGGGATCAGCTCAGCCGCCGCTGGGATGGCGATGCTGCATCAGAGCGTGACGGACGGCGACACGATGAGGATGACACCGGTTGAGGGTGGCCTGGAGACTCCGCCCGCGGGCGAGGTGGTGCTGGCGCAGGGTGGCTATCACGTGATGCTGATGAGCTTGGTCGAGACGCTCGAGGTGGGCGATATTGTCCATGCCACGCTCGAATTCGAAATCGCCGGGACGGTGATGATTGAGGCGCCGGTGATAGACGCTGCCAGCGGTGGGATGGACAACATGGCCAGCGATGACCAGTAGCTGCCAGCCACGGACTACCGCATGAACGTTGCCTGGTGGTGCTCGGCGCAGAAGGCGACCTGGACCTGGGCTCCGCAGTATTACCCGGGAATCTGGCTGGTGATGCTCGCACTCCTCGTGGGCTACATCTATGCGGTGCGGCGGGTCGGTCCCTCGAAGGTCGCGCTCGACGAACCGGTGGTAACGCGTTCGCAGGTGACCTCGTTCGGCGCGGGGTGGGTGCTGTTGTGGCTGGCGACGGATTGGCCGCTGGGGGCGCTGGGAGCGGGCTATCTGCTGACGGCGCACATGATCCAGTATGTCGCGTACTCGCTGGTAGTGGCGCCGCTGCTGCTGCGCGGGACACCACCGTGGATGCGAGAGCTGGTGCTGAACGCGCCAGGACTGGGTCCGCTGCGCGCGTTGACCGAGCGCCCGTTCCTGGCGTTCATCGCGTTCAATCTGGTGTTGGCAGTCAGTCATCTCTCGTTCGTGTCTGACACGCTGAAGCCGATTCAGTTTGGGCAGATGTTCCTAGACGTGATCTGGCTGCTGATCGCGCTCGCCTTCTGGACCGCGATCGGCTCGTTCGGCGATGACGAGGAGCACACGCTGGCGCACGGTAAGCGGCTGCTCTGCATCATTGGCATGACTGTGCTGCCCACGATCCCGGGCGCGTTCTTCGTGTTTTCGGAGTTCCCGATCTACACGACTTACGAGTTCGCGACGCGCGCGTTCGCGGACTTCTCCGCGCGTGACGATCAGGTGATCGCCGGCCTGGTGATGTGGGTGGGCATGATGCCGTTCCTGATGGTGCGGCTGGCGTTGGCGTTCTTCGTTTGGTCGCAGGCCGAGTCCCGTCGCGCCGGGCAGATCTAGCCAGCCACTCCGCACCACATCATTCGAGCAGCCGGAGTTACACGAATTCGTGCTGCGCGCTGATCGCCATCAGATCAATCTTCGCGCGGAACTCGTCCACATCGAGGCTCATGATCTGCAGGTCGTGGAGCTGGCCGTCACGGTCGATCAGCTGATTGCGGAGTCGTGCTTCCTTCTCGAAGCCGATGTGGCTGAAGACTCTCATCGCCGCGCTCTGGTCCGGCGTCATCTGCGCGATCATCTTGCGCACGCCTCGCTGCCGCGCGATGGCGAACGCCTGCTCCGTCAGAATTCGTCCGAGCTGCAGGCCACGCATCGAGGGAGACACGAGCACGAGCAACTCAGCGACGTGCCGCGTCCAGGCGAGGCCGTCGGAGGCGACGGTGGCGTAGCCCGCGATCTGAGTGCCACGGAGAGCGAGGATCGTGACGTAGCGGTCTTCCTGGAGGTCGCGCACCCAGTCCTCCACCACCTTGGGCTGGGTGATATCGCGTCGGAGGAAGAGCAGGTCGTGTGGTGGCAGGCTGCGCGAGAAGTCCAGCATCGCCGCGCGGTCGTAGCCGTTCATCAGGCGGAGATCGATCTTGCCCCCGTCGAGCGTCATCTGTGCCGGGAAGTCGAGCGGTTCCGAGGGCTGAGCCGCAGCCTGGCCGGCCACACGCCAGCTTTGCCCGGTGAGCAGCACCATAATCGTGTCAGTGAGTCCCATCTGCCCCTCCTCGTCGTCATCCGACCTTGCGATCAGTATGCCGACAGTAGAGTGTGCTCATGTGCGCACGTTCACGAACCAATAACGACTGCGCGTGCGCGATCTCACTGCTACCCGTGCGCGCGCAAGAAGCTTCCGATTTCGCCGATGGCGGCCAGCGTCTCCGGCGCTTCCGGCAGGAAGTAGTGGTAGATGTGAAATCCGTGCGGCTCCACGGTCACGGTGGTGCGGACCCCGGCCTCCTGAGCCCGCTTCGCGAAGTTGAGCGTGTCGTCCAGCATCACCTCGGCGTCCGAGACCTGCATCAGGATTGGCGGAAGGCCGTGGAGGTCGGCGACGCGGGCGGGTGCTTGCGGTTGTCCGCGCCGACGTAGTGCGTGCTGAACCCCTCGAGCGAACCGGGATTGGTGAAGACCGGGTCGGTGGCGGCGCGTGGCGTCCGTGATTCCTGCGCGTGGCTGACGTCGGTCCGGGCGTCGTCGGCGATCGCCGTACTCGTTGTTGCGCGTGCTCGGTAGTGATTGCTGTCTCCCCCTGCCGTGCCGGTTGATCCGTTCGATGCTACTTCGAGGGCGCCGGTACGGGCATGCGCTCCAGCACCTCGGCGGCCTGCGCGGCCATCCGACGTACCACCTCGCCAGCGCCGAGCTGCTCCGTCACCAGACCGGCCGCCTGGCCCCCCGCGTTGCGAATCAGGTCGATCCGATTGGCCGCGCGTGCGGCGCGCTGCGTCGGCTCGGCGATCACGCCCTGTGCGCCCATCGGTAGAGCGTGCAGATTGCTCTGCTCCCAGAGGTCGATCAGTGGGTTCTTGATGTTGCGCATCGTCTTGCCGCTGTAGAGCCGAGTGATAATCGTGTCCTCATCGACGGCCTCGATCACCCGCTCCTTCAGCTCCTGGTCGAGGTGTGCCTCCTTCGTCGCGAGGAAGACCGTGCCACACCAGACTGCTTCCGCGCCCAGCGCGATCGCGGCGGCCAGCCCTCGACCGTCCCCGATGCCGCCGGCGGCGACCACCGGCAGTGGTGAGACCGCGTCGACTATCTGCGGCACCAGCGCCATCGTGCCGATGCGCCCTGTGTGGCCACCCGCCTCGGTGCCTTGCGCCACCACGATGTCAGCGCCGCCATCGCGGATGCGGCGCGCGTTCTTCACGTTGCCGACGAGCCCGATCACCTTCGCGCCGTTCCCGTGGAACGCCTCGACGTAAGGGGCGGGGTTCCCGAGGCCGCTCGCGAACACCGGAACGTTCTCCTGCAAGATGCAATCCACCTGCGCCTGCTGTCGTTCGGCCATGCTCAGGCGCGTCCAACGCTCGTCGCCGTGAGGCTCGGCCGGGCCCGGGTCTTTCAGGTCGAACGCCTCGTACACGCGCTGCTGGAACTGCCGGTACTCCTTAGGTAGCTGCGGCTCATTGCCCGTCTGACGAGAGTCCGAGGTGAGGTCGGCCAGCGTTGCCGTCGCTGCCGGCAGCAGAATGTCCACGCCAAACGGCTTCGAGGTGTATTCGCGGATCTTTCGGATGCTCTCCGATATCTCATCCGGCGTCATCGCCGCGGCGCCGAGCACCCCGAGCCCGCCCGCCTCGGAGACGGCGGCA
The DNA here is from genome assembly GCA_003228175.2 of Chloroflexota bacterium. Lineage (GTDB taxonomy): Bacteria > Chloroflexota > Dehalococcoidia > Bin125 > Bin125 > TK10-74A. The sequence goes on along the minus strand of QGNQ01000042.1, from coordinate 10,476 downwards.
GCCAGCTCCCACTCCGCCACAGGGGACATCCCCGCGAGGACGATCGGGTGCTCGATCTCGAGCATGTCGCAGATGCGTGTATGGATGCTGTTCATGGGGTGCCCTCCCACAGGCTGGTCTCGTTGGCGCCATGCTGGGCGCGCCAAGAGAGCGCGTCAAGATTATCCGGCGACTGCTAGATCGCGTCCGCCTCACGCAGCTGCGCCCGCTCCTCGGCAGATACGCCCAGCAGCTCGCCGAAGGCCTCGTTATTGTGCTCGCCGGGGTTGGGTGCGCGCCGACGAACCCACCCCGGCGTGTCAGTCAGCCGAGGCACGATTCCCAGCTGCAGCAGCGGCGTCCCGTCTGGCGCCTCCACCGTCAGGATCTGCTCGCGCGCCGCGTATTAGGGGTCCGCCACGATGTCGCTCGTCGCGAAAACCTTGGTGCAGTGCACGGCGTGGTTGTCGAGGATCGTCATGTTCTCCTCGATCGTTCGCTGCGCTACCCACGGCCGGATGATGTCGTGGATCGCGTGCACGTTTGCCATTAGCGCTTCACGAGGTGTGAAGCGCGGGTCCCCGACCAGCCGGAGCGGGGTCGTCGCGTTGATGATCAGGTGGTGGCCATCGGAGGTCTCGAACTGCTCGGCGGGCACGACGCCCGGGTAGTAGTTGCCGGCGCGCTCGCGGTTCTCGCCGCTGAGACCGTAGTTTGGCAAATGCGTCCCGCTTATCCGCCACGAAGTAGCCGGACTGCACCGGTGGGCGGTCCGCGTCGCCGGTCACATAGGTCATCCCGCTGAATCCGAGCGCGCCGCTGTCGAAGCCGGTGCGGGCGCGATACGGCTCAGTCTGCCCGTAGCAGTTGATCCGAACCGCGATCAGCCCCGGGTTCTCCTTGCGCAGATCGTCCGGCGACAGCCTGAGGCGCTCCAGCGTCCCGGGGCGAAAGTTCTCGACCAGCACGTCCGAAGTGGCACAGAGCTTCCGGAACAACGCCACGCCGTCCGGGTGCTGGAAGCTGATCGTACCCCGCACTACCCGCGGTGGTCCTGCGCGAACTGCACCGTGCGCACCGCCGGGTTCGCAGGTGCCTCCACGTTGTTTACGTCCGCGCCGAACTCCGCCAACAGCATCGCCGTGAACGGGCCCGCGATGATCTGCCCGGCGTTAAACACGCGGACGCCGTCCAGCGTGCCCCCAATCTGAGATTCAGGTTGATCCGGTTCGTCTCTCATTCCGGGCGCAGCTTCACGGCCGTGCCGTAGACTAGCACCTCGGACGCCCCTTGCGTGATGCTGGAGGTGGCCATCCGCAGTGCAACGATCGCGTCGGCTCCGAGGGCAGCGGCGTCAGCCTCGACGCGCGTGATCGCCTGTTCTCGCGACTCCATCAGCAGGTGCTGATACGAGCCGATCTCGCCACCGATGATGTTCTTCAGCCCCGCCAGGATGTCACGCCCCACGTGACGTGCGCGCACCGCGTTCGCGACCACGAGGCCAAGCGTCTCGTCGATTTCACGGCCGGGAATCGTGTCGGAAGTGACCTTCAACATCAGCAGACTCCTACTCCATCTGTGCACCGGGATTGGAGGAGCGCGACGAGGACCCGGTAATCCTGCTCGTCCCCTTCACCGCTTCGACCGGGAGTCCAACGGCAACCAGTGTCTTCGTTGTACGCTCCATCGGTAGATCATATGCACTCGGGAGACTGTCATGGACATCGGTGTTGGGTTGGACGCGCGCCTTGGACTCAGCTTCGACGAGCAAGAGACACTGTCGCGCGAGGCGGCGGAGCAGGGCTACACCAGCATCTGGACGCCAGACGGTGCGGGCAACGACGGCTTCCAGCTCTGCGCCATCCGCTGGCGCGCGAGCCGCGACGTGGTGCCCGAAGGCCTCGCCACCGGTATCTCGGTTTCACCTGTCGCCTTCCGCTCGCCGGTCTCGTTTGCCAGTAGCGCCGGCACGCTGAGCGCCATGACCGGTGGCCGCTTTAGCCTCGGCCTCGGCACCGGCGGCATCTACCAGCCCGCCACGCGCCGCAACCTCGGTTTCCACACCAAGTCCGCCCTCGCCGTGATGCGCGACTACGTTGCGACGACACGCGCGCTGCTCGCCGGCGAGACCGTCGACTACAAGGGCGAGGCGATCACGCTGAAGGGCCTCCGCCTCGGCTTTGACCCCTCGCTCCGAACGCCGATCCTGCTCGGTGCGCTCGGCCCGAAGATGCTCCACCTGGCGGGCGAACTCTCCGATGGCGCGGCGATGAACTGGTGCAACCTCGAGCGCGTCGCCTGGACCCGCGAGCAGGTCAACGAGGGCGCCCGCTCCGCCGGCCGCGACCCCTCCGAGCTGAAGCTCGTCGAGTACATCCGCGTCTGCATCGACGAAGACATCGATGTCGCCCGCCGCGGCCTCGCGCAGGCGACGATGGGCTACGCCCTCGGTGCCAAAGTACCCACCGAGCGAAGCCGTCAGTTCGCCTACCGTGGCCACTTCGAGCGCATGGGTTTCGCCGACGAACTGCTCGAACTCGACGAGATGCGGAACCGCGGCGCATCCCAGGACGAGCTACTCGACGCGTTCCCGGACGAGATCCTGAACACCGTCGGTGTCTTCGCCACCCCCGGTACCGCGCGCGACGCCTTCCTCGCCCTCGCCGAGGGCCTCGACTCCGCGATCGTGCGTGTCGTCACCTCGCGCCCGGGCATCGACGCCGCGCGCGCGGTGATGGAGTCCTGCGCGCCGGCGCTCCGATAGAGGGGCCCCGCCAATGAAGATCACAGACCTCACCCTCAAGCTCTTCGCCTGGGACGGCATCCCGCCGACCACCTATGGACAGCTCGCCCCGACTTTCGAGGGCAGCACGCAGCTCGGTCTGCTCACGATCTCCACCGACGAGGGCATCGAGGGCCACGCCTTCCTCGGCAATGCGAGCCGTGGCGCGGATCTCGATGGGCTGTCGATCGTTCGTCACCTGAAGTCGGTCGTCATGGGGCAGGATCCACTTAACCGCGAGCGGATGTACCAGGAGCTGATGAGCCGCCAGCGCTACACCACCCTGCGCGTGATCGGCGCCGTCGATGTGGCGCTGTGGGACCTCGGCGGCAAGATCTCCGGGCTGCCGATCCACCAGATGATCGGCTCCTACCGACAGAGCGTCCTCGCCTACGCCAGCTCCGCCGTGCTCGATTCGCCCGAGGCGTATGCGGAGCAGGCCGCGCAGTACAAGGCCGATGGCTGGGCCGCCTACAAGATTCACCCGCCCACCCAGAGCGTCGAGGGCGACATCGCCGTCTGCCGCGCGGTCCGCGAGGCCGTCGGTGACGACTACCGGATCATGCTCGACTCCACCTGGGCCTACGACTACCCGGACGCGCTCCGCGTCGGCCTGGTCGCGCAGGAGCTGAACTTCTACTGGTATGAAGACCCGTTCGCCGAGGACGACATCGGCAACTACGTGAAGCTGCGCCAGAACCTCGATATCCCGCTGATGGCCACCGAGTACTCGCCCGGCGGTTTCACTAACTACGCCCCTTGGCTGATGGCCCAGGCGACGGACTACCTGCGGGGCGACGTCGCCGTGAAGGGCGGCATCACCGCCATCCTCAAGGGCGCCCACCTCGCTGAGGCATTCCACATGAACTACGAGATCCACCACGGCGGCAACTCGCTCAACAACGTGGCGAACCTCCACGTGATCATGGCGATCAAGAACTGCGAGTACTTCGAGGTGTTGCTCCCCACCGGTGCCCAGAAGTACGGCCTGATCGAGGACATCGACCCCGATAAGAGCGGCCTCGTCCACGCCTTCAACGAACCCGGCCTCGGCGCCCAGATCGACTTCGATCTGATAGAACGCAAGCAGACAGCCGCGCTATAAGAGCGCGGCTCGCATGAATCAACTGACCCAACGAACGGAGCTTCCATGACTGGTCTCGAAGGACGCACAGCACTGGTCACCGGCGGCAGCCGCGGCATCGGCCGCGCGATCTGTCTGCGCCTCGCCAACGACGGCACCGACGTCGCTATCAACTACGCGAACAGCGCCGACGCCGCGAACGAGGTCGCCGAGGAAGTGCGCGCCCTCGGCCGTCGCGCCGAGGTCTACCAGGCGGACGTGGCAGACCTCGAGGCTGTCGATGCCATGTGCGAGCAGGCGATCACCGACTTCGGACAGATCGACATCCTCGTAAACAACGCGGGCATCGGCTCCAGCGGCATCAACCGGCCGACGATCACCGAGGCCACACAGGAGCAGTGGGAGTTGCTGCTGGGCGCGAACCTGTGGGGCCCGATCCACATGTGTCGGGCACTCGTGCCCCACATGCGCGCCGCCGACCGCAGCGACGTGATCATGATCTCCAGTGTCGCCAGCCTGAATATGGGCTCACGCATGGGCCTCTACTCCATCGGTAAGGTGGGCGCGGAGGCGCTCGCCCACACCCTCGCGAAGGAAGAGCGCGAGCACGGGATGCGAGTGAACATCGTCGCCCCAGGCCTCGTCGACACCGACATGGGCCGCAAGCTGATCACACTGATCCCCGGCTCCGACGACATGCGCGAGCGCGACGCCAGTTCCCCCTTCGGCTTCGTCTGCACCCCCGCCGACATCGCCGCCGAGGTCGCCCACCTGGTGAGCGACGACGGCCGCTACATCACCAACCAGCGCATCTATGTGAACGGTGGCGGGTTCTAGGTAAGCGCCGGGACTGCCCCCGGTGCGAATGATAAATCTGGTCCGGGCCGTCGGCCTCGTCGGCGCGATCCCGCTGATCGTGTTCGGCCCGTTCCTGCTGCTGCGCGGTGATTTGTGCGACGGCTTCAAGGGCACGCTCATCGTCGGCCTGACCGCGCTCGGACTCGGCCTGCTGGTGCTCGCGGCGACGTCTGCTGGCCGCGAGTCGCGCTTCGCGTGGGGCGTGGCGTTCACGCTGCTCGCGATACTGCCGTACCACCTCCTCGTGGGCTCAGCAGCCCTCGTCGTGAACCTGGTCTTCGCTGTCCTCACGGCGCTGCTGCTGTGGCGCCGGGTCCGTTCGCGATAGCCGAAACTGCTCACGTACCTCGGTCGTTTCGACGCGCTCTGGCGTCGCCCCTCGGGCTGAAACAGCCACTACCAGCAGCACGATCCCCAGCACGACGAACGCCATCGTCTCGAGGCCGATCGCCTCCACCCCTTGCACCGATGCGGCCGTCAGCGCCACCCGCAGCAGCGCCGCGACACCTCCGAGCACCAGTAGCGACTGCGTGATTGACAGCTTCGAAGAGAGCAGCCCGCCTGCCACGAGTAGCAGAAGCGTCGCCTCGATCAGCGGCGTGGCGAGGCGCGTGTCCGACAGTCCCGACATCGCAAACCCCAGCGGATCCGGCGCTCCCGTGCCGTAGCACGAGTCCCGCGCGAGACACGCCACGTCGTACGTCCATGCGGTGATCACTAGGCCCGTCACCGCCACCGCGAGCCACGCAAGCCGCGCCTCGGATAGCCCGCGCTCGCCCCGGGTGCGCCACGCGACGATCGCGATCACCGCCAGCACTCCTACGAGAGGGTACAGCCCGCCTTGCAGCCGGATCAGCACCAGCGGATCCAGCAGCGATGCCGGCGACTCCGCGGTCAGATAGCTCACGCGCGCTGCCACGACGAACACGATCCCACCGTTCCAGAACAGGTCCCCGACGTCGCTCTGTGGGAGCCGCGTGAGTGCCGCGACGCGACCGCCCGCGAACGCGAGCGCGCCCGCGATGAGGAACAGTGACGCGTACTCGCCCCGCAGATAGATGAAGTCGAGCACTTCGCTCACGGGCTAGGCTCCGATGCGCCAGTCCCAGTGTCGCGTGCCTCCTTGATCAGCACGCGCAGCCGCACCTCGCTGATCGGCCCTAGGTGCGTCGCCACGAGGGCGCCCGTCGCATCAAGGACATAAGTCGTGGGCAGCACCTGCACCTGGTACGTGTGGTCGAACGAGCCGTCGTCGATCGCGTGCGGGAAGTCGAGCTGCGCTTCCTCGGTGAACTCGCGCGCATTCGAGGCAGTGTCATCACTCACGATGCCGAGGAACCGCACGCCCGAGCCCTCCAGATCCGCCGCGACCCGGCTCAGCGTCGGTGCCTCCTCGCGGCAGGGCGGACACCACGAGGCCCAGACGTTGATCACCAGCGGCTGCCCGCGCAGCTCCTCGGAACTGACGCTGCCGCCGTCGAGGAGTGGCAGGTCAAACGGCGGCGCGACGGCGCGCTCTGGCGGCGCGGGACTCGCGAGGGCGAAGCCGGCCACGAACAGTGCGAGTGCCAGTGCCGCGCCCGCACTGAGCAAGCCGCGCGCGACCGAGTTTCGCGTCGCTTCGACTGCGGGAGGGGAGGGTGCGTTGGGAGTTGTCACTTTTCGATGCTATCGAGCGCAGGGCAAAGCGGGGTGCCGGGGCTCACGCCGCGTGATACGAAAACGGGCGACCTCTCGGCCGCCCGCTCTGCTTCGGTCATCGAGGCGAGAACTAGCCTCGCGGCAGTCCCAACCCGCGTGTCGCGATGATGTTGCGCTGCACCTCGGACGTACCCGCCGCGATCGTCGACGACACCGACATCACGTACAAGCGCGGGAACTGCGCGCGCATCGGCGCTCGGTCGCGCTCCCACAGGTTCGAGTGCAGGCCGAACATCTTCACGCCGGTGTTCGCCAGACGCTGGTTCAGCTCCGAGTTGAATAGCTTCGAGGTGGACGCCTCGTAGTTCGGGATCATGCCGTGGTCCTGCATCGAGATGATCCGGAAGGAGAAGTTGAACATCACCTCCGTCTCGATCGCCCGGTCCGCAATCTCCCCACGCAGCGAAGGCTCCAAAGCCATGCGCGACATGGACTTGCCCTCGTCGGTCGCTGTGTACTCGATCAGATTGTCCACGCTGCGACGTGCTTCGATCGCGCCCGTGATGTTCGAGCGCTCGAAGTCCAGCAGCGTCATCCCCACGTACCAGCCGCGGTTCTCCTCACCGACACGGTTCGAGATCGGCACGCGGACATCCTCGAAGAACGTCTCGTTGAAGCCGTGCTCCCAGCCCATGTTGATCAGCGGGCGGACCGAGATGCCCGGTGTGCTTTGGTCCACCAGCAGGAACGAGATCCCTCGATGCTTCGGTGCATCCGGGTCCGTCCGCGCCAGCACGAACAACCAGTCGGAGAACTGTGCGCCGGAGGTCCAGATCTTTTGGCCGTTGATCACGTACTCGTCGCCGTCGTGGACCGCGCGCGTCTGCAGCGAGGCGAGGTCGGAACCGGACCCCGGCTCGGAGTAGCCCTGCGCCCAGACCACATCGCCGGAGAGGATCCCGCCCAGGTGCTGCTTCTTCTGCTCCTCGGTGCCATGCACGATCAGCATCGGCCCCAGCATCTGCACGCCAGAACCGCCCACGCCCGGCGCTCGCGTCTCGGCCATCTCGCTGCGGTAGATGAACTGCTCCATCGGCGAGAGCCCGGCTCCGCCGTACTCTTCCGGCCAGTGAGGAGCGATCCAGCCGCGCTCGGCCAGCGCGCTCGCCCAGTCCTTCGCGGCACCGACGCGAACCGGGTCGTCCGATTTGCGATCCGCGTCCCAGCCCTCTTCCCTCGAGGAGTCGTGTGGTTTCTTGTAATGCTCCGGGAGCTTGCCTTCGATCAGTCCGCGTACTTCGGCACGGAACGCCGCCTGCTCGGGAGTGTCTTTCCAATCCATGGAGTGCCTCCAATACGGCGTCGCACCCCGGCGGCACCGATACGTATTCTACAACGTCCGTGGAAGTACTCTACCCCTGCTTCGTGCCGTTGTAGGAGGACTTTGGCACTCGGTCCCAGACGCGTGCCAGCGCCCAGCCGGATTTAGCCCCTGGGAAGTCCCAGCCCGCGCGTCGCGATCACGTTGCGCTGGATCTCCGAGGTGCCAGCGCCGATCGTCTCGGACACCGTCGCCAGGTAGTACGTCCCCCAGCGCGCGCGCTGCGGTGTGCGCTCATCGTCCTCGTCGTACAGCATCCCGTACGGACCCAGCGCCTTGATCCCCGTGTTCGAGGTGCGCTGATGCAGCTCACTGGAGAACAGCTTCTGCTCGGACGCCTCCGTGTTCGGGATAATCCCGCGCGCCTGCATCGTGATGATTCGGTTGGAGAACTGTCGCGCCACCGTCGTCTCCGTTGCCCGCTCCGCCAGCGCCAGCCGCACCCACTCGTGACGTCCGAGCTGTGAGCGCCCGGTGTCCGCCTCGGCCTCAGCCTTCAGGAACTCGATCAGGTCGTTCAGCCGGTTCGCGAACCCCACCGCCGAGCCAATCGACGAACGTTCGAAGTCGAGGTGCGTCGCGCCCACGTACCAGCCGCGGTTGATTTCGCCCACCGCCGCCGAGACCGGCACCCGCACATCCTCGAAGAAGACTTCGTTGAACTGCGTCGCGCCCGTCATCTGGCCCAGCGGGCGGATTGAAATTCCCGGCTTGTCCATCTCGAACAGCAGGTAGCTGATCCCTCGGTGCTTCGGTGCCTCGGCGTCGGTCCGCACCAGCGCGAAGATCATCTCCGCCGTCATCGCACCCGAGGTCCAGATCTTCTGTCCGTTGATCACGAAGTCGTCGCCGTCGCGCACACCGCGCGTCTGCACCGAAGCCAGGTCCGAGCCCGAGCCCGGCTCCGAGTAACCCTGGCACCACTGGATCTCGCCGCGCACCATCGGCGGCAAGAACTGCTTCTTCTGCTCCTCGGAGCCATGCACCAGGATCGTCGAACCCACGTCGTGCACGCTCTGAATCGGCGCATGCATCTCCGTGAACACCTCTCGCAGAATGAACTGCTCGACCGTCGACAGGTCAGCGCCGCCGTATTCCTTCGGCCACACTGGCGCGATCCAGCCGCGATCGAGGATCGCCTTGCGCCAAGTCTTCACCAGCTCCTCGCGACGCTCCTTCGACAGGTTGCCGCGATGCAACCCACCGAGGGTGCCTGCATAGAGCTGATCCGCAGCCAGTTCTTCGGGCAGATTCTGCTCGACGAACTCGACCACCTCCGCGCGCCACGCTGCCTGTTCGCGAGTGTCATTGAAGTCGACCATGATGCTGCTTCCACATGCTGTGCTCGCGCGCATTGTAGACGGCCCCGCCACAGAATACGCATAATACTCCCGCGCATGCTTGGACCGCTCGATGGCCTCCGCGTCGTGGAATTCACACATTTGATCCAGGGGCCCAGTGTGGTGCCCTACGGCAGACGCTCAGTGCCGAAGTCGTCAAGGTCGAAGCGCCCACGCTGGGTGACGTGAGCCGCCGTATCCCCATATCCCCCGGAGACAGCCGCTTCCCCTACCTGCACGCCCACAATCGAGGTAAGCGCAGCGTCGTCCTCGACATCGCCGCGCCCGAGGGGCCTCATGGTCGCCAAGCGGTTGATCGAGCGTTCGGACGTGCTGCTCGCCACCCTCCGTCCCGGCGCACTCGACCGCATCGGCCTCGACTACGAGACCTGCGCCGAGCTGAACCGCCGCCTCGTCTACGCCATCGGCTCCACCTACGGCCTGGCGGGCGAGCTGGCGAGCCGCCCCGGCGTCGACTTGCTCGCACAGGCGATGGGCGACGTCGTCTCCAAGACCGGCACGCCCGAGCAGCCGATGCCAACCGGCAGCACCCATGACGAACGCGCCCGCCGCCCGCGCCCCCTGGATCTGTGCACTCACCAGCGCCCGAGAATTCACATAGCCAGCCGGCGTCGACTCCAGTAGCCCCGCCTGCCCCGGCGACGTCGCGAGGAATGGGAACCGGTCCGCCAGGGCGAGGTGCCGCGCGACCGCCACACCAAACAGACCGCCGCCTACCACGGCAAACGCGAATCGCGTGTCAGGTGAGACTATCGTGTCGCCCGCCGCGCTACAGGTGCTGCAACAAGCCGCCGTCGATCGTGAAGATCTGGCCGCTTACATAGCCCGCGCCGGTGCCGGAGAGCCAGACCGCCATCGGCCCAACGTCTTCGCCGGTGCCGGTGCGCTTCATGATCGGGAAGCGCACCGCTCGCATCGCCTCCTGGTCCGCCGGGTCTAGCCGGTCGTGCATCCACTCCATCCAACCCAGCGAGATGCCGTTCACCGCGGTCCCCTGAGGCCCCAGCTCCTGCGACAACGTCCGCACCAGGCTCTGCGTCGCCGCGTGTGCCGCGCCGTACGCCGAGGTGTTCGTCACCCCTCGTTCCCCCAGCACATGCGAGACCAGGATCAGCCGTCCGCTAACGCTCTCGGCCAGCGCACCAGCCGCCGCACGAGCCACCGCGAACGGCAGGCTGAAGTTCGCCGCCGTGACCCGCGCCAGCTCTGCGTCGGTCACCTCGGCGATCGGCTTTGCGAAGAACAGGTCGGTGGCGCTGACGGCGATCTCCAGCCCGCCCAGCTCGTCCCGCGCTCGCTCGACCGCGCTGCCCGCGGCCACGGCGTCCTCGGTCGCATCGACCGAGGAGACGGTGGCGCCCGCCTCAGTCAGCGCCGCCGCGATCGCCGA
>QGNQ01000041.1 GCA_003228175.2 Chloroflexota bacterium | reverse complement strand
GACGACGTCATCAAATCCTTCGGCTACCGCCTCTCCCCCGTCGAAATCGAAGCCGCCCTCGAATCCCACCCCAACGTCTCCGAAGCCGCCGTCATCGCCCGCCACCTCGACGAAACCAAGACCCTCGTCAGCGCCTGCCTCGTCCCCACCGCCCCTGGCGCCGTCGATGAGGCCGCGCTCCGGGCCCACGCCGCCCAGCACCTCGCCGCCTACAAGCAGCCTCACGAATACCACTTCATGGACCACCTCCCTCGCACCCGCAACGGCAAACTCCAGCGCAGCGCCCTCCTCGCCATCCTCAACCAGCAATAGCGCCGCTCCGCCCCTGCCCCTTTGCCACTCGCCGAAAAAAACCAGCAAACGCTGCCAACACCAGAGGTCAAGGCACTACCAATGTCACGCATCCGAGCAGCCATCACCGGCGCCATCGGCGGCTTCACCTCCGGCATGACCGGCATCGGCGGCGGCACCGTCATAGTCCCGCTCCTCACCGGCTACCTCAAAATGACCCAGCACAGAGCGCACGCCACGTCGCTCGTCATCGTCATCTTCGCCGCACTCTCCGCCGTCTCCCAGTACCTGCTCCGCGACCAGATCAAATGGAAACTCGCAGCCGCCCTCGCCATCGGCTCCGTCGTCGGCGCCCAGATCGGCGCCCGCACCATGCACTCCATGCCCGAACGCAAACTAAGAATCGTCTTCGCCGTCTTCCTCCTAGTCGTCGGCGTCCGACTATTGGTCTGGGGCTAGCTCATGGAATTCGCCATTGACGATGATATCGTCACCGCCCTCCTCATCGGCCTCGCCAGCGGCAGCTTCGGCGGACTGCTCGGCATCGGTGGCGGCACCCTCTTCGTCCCCGCCCTCCTCCTCATCATGGGCCAGGAGCAACACACCGCTCAGGGCATCTCCCTCGTCGTCATCATCCCCACCGCCATGTCAGCCACCGCCGCCAACCTCAAACGCGGCTAGGTCGACAAGCAAGTCGCCATGTGGGTCGCACCCGTCGCCGTCCTCTTCGCCCTCGCCGGCGCCTTCATCGCCGGCCAACTCGAAGGCGACACCCTCAGCCGAGTCTTCGGCATCGTCGTCCTCTACGTCGGCTCCCGCAGCCTCTACACGAACTGGAAGAAGGGCTAACCGCCCACCATGCCGCACGGCCCCCGTGCCGCACTCCACCCACGCAGACCTGAACAATCCTCAACTACCTGATTTGCTACGCCTGAGTCACCACCACAAATAAGAAGCCGACGTATAAGCTGACCAGCAACACCCCCTCCCACCGGTCCACCAGGTGGCGAGACCACCACAGCACCAGTGGCACCAGGATCAGACTGCTCAGCGCCAGCGCCGGCATCTCGAAGCCGTAGAGCGAACGGTCCACCGACAGCGGCGTGATCAGCGCCGTCGCCCCAACCACCCCAAACAAATTGAAGATGTTCGAACCAACCACGCTCGCCACCGCAATGTCGTGCTCACGACGCCATGCCGCCATCAGACTCGTCGCGATCTCCGGCAGACTCGTCCCCACCGCCACAATCGAGATGCCCACCGCTAACTCGCTCATCCCGGCGCGCTCTGCAATCCCCTTCGCACCTTCGACTGCGACTGCCGCGCCAATCGCGAGCACGGTGAGCCCCAGTAGCAGCAGCGTCCCAGCGATCGACAGCGATCGGACGGTTCGAGCAGGCCGCTCATCCACCTCTTCGTCCCCGTCGATCACGGAAGGGGCGCGCACGATCAGCAGCGACGCAACGACGAAGCCAAGCAGTCCGCCGAGAAACAAGAGGCCGCCTTCGAAACGGCCGATGGTTCCGTTCGCGCCGAAGAGCAGGACTGCCGCAGTGGCCACGATCAGCACGGGAATCTCCCAGCGGGACAGCCGCGCATCCACGATCAGTGGCGCTACCAGCGCCGCAGAACCGAGCACCAGCGCAACGTTGGCCACGTTCGATCCGAGTACGTTCCCTAGGGCCAATCCAGAGGAGCCTTCGACAGCCGCGGTCAGGCTAATCACAAACTCGGGGGCGGACGTGCCGAACGCCACGACCGTGGCGCCAACGATCACCCGACTGAGGCCGAACATCAACGAGATGGCGACGGCGGAGCGCACCAGCTGCCAGGCACCAGCGAGCAAGGCGATCAGACCGCCCGCGACGAGTAGTAGATCGACCGTCATCTCGCGCTAGCTGCTGGATGGGCGAGTGACGACGCGCAGCATCATGTAGCCGAGGGCGCCGGCGAGCGTGGAGGCAAGCAGGATTGCGACCTTCGCATCGGTGAGGAGTGCTTCGGCTTCGAAGGAGAGGTCGGCGACGAAGAGTGCGACGGTGAATCCGATGCCGCCGAGCAGCGACATGCCGATAACCCCCATCCAGGTCACGCCGAGCGGCAGTCGTGCGCCGGCTTTCACGGCGAGCCAGATTCCGAGGGTCACACCAATCGGCTTGCCGAGCAGCAGACCGAGTACGATGACCAGGTGAGGCTGGAGGTGAAGACGTCGCCGAGCGTGTCCATGGAGAGCACGACGCCGGCGTTTGCGAAGGCGAAGAAGGGGACGATCACGAAAGCGACCGGCGGCTGAAGCGATCGCTCCAGGCGGTCCAGCGGGGATACGGCCTGTCGCCCGACCTCGGCGATCTGCAGCAACGCGTCCACGCGCTCCTCGCGATCGAGGTGCGCTTCATCCTCATCGGCGTGCGGGCGCAGCCGATCGACGACCAGCGCAGCGATGTCCGGGAACTCCTCGGGGCGGTGCCAGCTTCGCCACGGAGTCATCAGGCCCAGCAGCACGCCGACGACCGTGGGGTGTACGCCAGACTGCAGCATCGCCAGCCAGGCAAATCCACCAATGACGAAGTAGACCGGGACGTACCACATGCCCACTCGGTTCAGCACATAGACGAGCGCCAGCAGCGAGACCATGATCCCAAGCGCGTTGATATCGATCGTCTCGGTGTAGAAGACGGCGATCACGGCAATCGCGCCGAGGTCGTCGACGATCGCCATGGCGAGCAGCATCACCATCAGTCCGGTGGGGATGCGTGGCCCGAGCAGCACCAGCACGCCGACTGCAAATGCGATGTCGGTGGTCATGGGAATCGCCCAGCCTTCGCGAGCGTCGGTGCCGTTGACGATGGCGAGGAAAATCAGCATCGGTACGATCATGCCGCCAAGCGCCGCGGCGGCCGGGACAGCCACCCGTCGCAGGCTAGCGAGTTCGCCGAGCACCATTTCGCGCTTGATCTCCATTCCGACGACGAAGAAGAAGATCACCATCGCGGCGTCGTTGATCCAGAAGTGGAGATCTCCATCGACGTGGTAGAAGCCGAGGTCCACGGCGACGTGGTGGTGGAGGATGTCGAAGTAGTAATGGGAGAGGGGTGAGTTCGCGAGGATCAGCGCAAGCACGGTGCTGATCAGCAGTACGATGCCACCGGCACTCTCGGTACGGAGGAAGCGCTGCACCGGACGCACGAGGCGGATCTGGCGCACACCCGGTGGTGGCGTGGACTGGACCGTCGCTGACATCGCTACTCCGCCTCGGGCCATTGTTCATCGAACAGCATCATCTATTGTGCCGGTCCCCGGCTTGTATGCGACCGTGATCGAGGATGTACCAACGAGGAGGCTCCATGGCGAACGCCCGATCCCGCATCCAACTGACGGAGGATGAGCAGCGCGAGCTGATTGAGGACGCACGCATCCTCCAGATCGCCAGCATCGACCCGGATGGGCGACCTCACCTGTTGCCGATGTGGTTCGTCTTTGACGACCAGGGAGCTATAGCCTTCACCACCTATGGCTCCTCCCAGAAAGTGAAGGATCTGGAGCGCGACCCGCGGATCACGGCGCTCGCCGAAACTGGCGACGCATACGACCAGGTGCGTGGTCTCTCAATCGACGGTCGTGCCGCGATCGTCCGTGATCCACACGTGACCGCCCGTGCGCTTCAACTCGTGGGTGCGCCCTACGGCGATCGTCCTCGTCCCGACCCGAACCCCGAGGCCGAGCCGCCGCCTGCAGCGGACAAGCGAGTCACGGTTCGCATCCACCCGGAACGCGTGCGGAGCTGGGATCACCGCAAGCTCGGATGACTAGCCCACCTGCCCCACCGCCACCCGTGACGGAGCGTGTCACCCGCACCCTGGAGGAGATTCAGCCTCCAGCGACGGTGGTGCTGCACAACGATGATGTGAACGATATGAATCACGTGGTTCACGCGCTGCTTGAGAGCGTTCCGGAGCTTTCCGTGGAAGACGCAGCACAGATCATGTTGAACGCCCACGAGCACGGCAGAGCCGATGTGATCAGCTGCCCGTTCGATCGGGCCGAGCTGTACCGCGACCGGCTTGAGTCGAACGGGCTTACCGCGACCATTCGACGGGGGTAATTGGGCGCGAACCCCGTCAGAACCCTGAGACGGAGCGGTTCAGATGGCCTCCCGGAACTCGAAGATCACTTCATGGAACCGAACGTGACCCCACTCAGCGATGTGCTTGGCAGCCTGACGTGGTACGCGCAGCTCTCCGAAGAGCATCGTACTGACATGCTCGCGGAATTTTCGGACCAGATCGTAATGAACACGTCACGCGACGAGTTCACTCGCCGTCTGCGCGCGTGGGTGGATATTGCTCACCTTAACGCGAAATGGTCCCGCTTCCAGCTCCTCCAGGAGAGCGGTCTGCTCACGGTGGCCGAGGAGGCCGAGGGCTTCGTCGTCGTCGCCTACGAAGCCGCCTAAGCCCCGTTCCGTGGTTGGTTGACCCTTCGCGCCCTATTCTGGGGATGGGCCCCGGCGGTCGGCCGACCCTAGATCTTCGCCGCGACACCTCCATCGACGTTGATGATCTCGCCGGAGATGAAGCGCGATTCCTCGCTGGCGAGGAAGAGGACAAGGTTCGAGACGTCCTGAGGTAGGCCGGGACCCTGAACGATCTGGGCGTAGTTGAACATCTCCTCAAAGACGTGGTGGCCACCGTCCGGGTCTGTACTGGTGCCACCGGTGGCGCCAGGGGTGAGGATCTGGCCGGGGCGGACGCAGTTGACGCGGATGTTGTGCAGACCACCGACACCGGCCATATACCGCGTCAGCGCATCGATTCCGGCCTTCGCCGCGTAGTACGAGGAGGAGGTGGCACCGAAATCCTCAAGCATGCGCGGACTAAACCCGCGCTGGGCGGCTAGCGAGGACATGTTGATGACGGCGCCGCCGCCGGCTTCGATCAGGTGCGGCCAAACGGCGCGACTGACGAAGAACGTGCCAGTCAGATTCGTGGTGATGACGCGGTTCCACTCATCAGTGGATTCGTCCGGGAAGGTGCTGCCGGCGGCGCCACCGGCATTGTTGAAGAGCAGATGGATACCGCCGTAAGTATTCGCGGCGAGATTAACGGCGGCGGCGACGGATTGTTCGTCGGCCACATCGCACGCGATGAAGGTGGCTGTGCCCCCAGCGTCGCGAATGGACTGTTCTACCGTTCGTCCCTGCTCTTCGCGGCGAGCCATGATGACTACCTTTGCTCCCTCTCGCGCGAAGGTGTGTGCCGTGCTGGCTCCGATACCGCTGTTGCCACCGGTCACGATCGCGATCTTGCCATCGAGTCGATTCGCCATGAGATGGTCCCCTTCGGTGCTGTAGGGGTGCAGTGTGGCGTATAAATTTGAACTCCTCAAACGCCACGTTCCGAGTTGCGCAGAAGTGCGGCCGCGAGACAGCATCGACGAACACCATGCCGTGCTTGCGAGGCGCTAGAGTTCTGGTGTTGCCGCCGGGCGTCGCATCAGTACCTCGAGCAGTGTGGGTTTCGTCGGTCGTTTGATCAGCAACATCATGGCGCCACCGATAATCCAAAGCGCGGCGACGGTGACGAATAAGCCATCGTAGTGCCCGACGACATCGACGTAGTAGGACGTTGCCTGTGGCCCGCCAGCGCCGAGAAAGAGCGCGAATGGCGTGGCCCGACGGAGCGGACGCGTCCGAGGTAGCGGCGCCCGAAATAGGAGCCCACGATGGTCTCCTGCAAGGGTATGAAACCGCCAGAGCTCCAACCGAGCAGCGCGCAGCCAGCGATCAGAATCGGCAACGACTCATCGTTCGCACCGATCAGGATCAGGAGCGTTCCAATACTGGCGAGGCCAAACGCAACAGTGGACAACAGCTTGGGATCGAGCTTGTCGACCAACTGGACCCAGAACGGCTTCGCACCAAATGCGAGCAGGGACATGAGCGAGGACAACGCAGCCGCTTCTGAGCGAGTGAATCCGGAGTCGGTCAGGAGCGGGATGGTGTGCAGCAGGATCACACCGATCCCCAGGCAACCGAGGCCGAACGCGCGCACGACGATATAGAGGGCGCTGGTCCGCAATGCCTCGCCTCGCGTGAAGGAGTGACGAGGGTGATCACGGACATCGCTTGCCAGCCGCCGCGCCAATCAGACTGATCGATGATCCAGGTCATCAGTGGTGGCCAGACCACGACGGCCAGCGACGCGCCCATGGCCGCCATCGCGATGGTCCCGCCGCGACGTTCGACGAACCACTTCGACAGCGTCACGTTCACCACGAGGTTGTCGACCATTGCGGCCCCGATGGCGAACACAACGCTAAGCAGCAACACCCACTGCCACAGCTCCGTAATCAGGCTGAGTGAGAAAAGCGACGCGAAGAGGATCAGTACGCCGATCACCATCACCGGTCGGCCGCCGAGCCTATCGATGTAGACGCCGATCGACAGTCCCGCGAAGGCCATGAGGAAGCGGTTGAGGGTCTGGGCGTAGGTAAATTCGCCCTTGGTCTAGCCAAGGGCGTCCGCCATCGGATCAAAGAAGACACCGGAGACGCTGGACTGGCGACCGATGGCGATGAACTGGGCCGCCAAGGCCGCACCGACGATGTAATAGCCGAAGTAGATGCGCCGCTGGTCGGCGTCGACAGTGTCGGTCGGATCTTCGGGCGACAGCTGCTGTACCTCGGTGGCCATCAGGATCCATGCTGACGAAACGTTGTCAGATAGCGGTCATCATAAGCGCATCGGTACTCAATCGCGCTCGTGATTATGCACTAGCTCCGAGCCCGAAGCGCGGTCATGCCGAGCGCCTGGCGACGTTCCTGCGCCGCGCGCCAGACGACCGGGTCGGCCTCGAGGAAGCGCGCGAGTGACGAGGTGCTGATCCCGAGTCCCTCCGCCGCGGTGCTGAGCTGCCAGCCGACATCATCGCTGCGATCGAAGATCGCAGCGATGGTTGGAGGATAGCGGACGTCGCGCCGACCCATCGAGAGCGCGCGGCCTTTGCCGACACGGAGTGCTTCGGCGAGCTCCTCGGGCAGCGCCGCACCTTCGTCGACCACGTCGCGAGCAACGAGGGCGATTTCGAGTCGGAGGCGACGGAGGGCGCGGGCGCGGTTCTCGTGCTGTGATCGGGACTCGACGGCCTCGGCGACGAGCACAGTGGGTCGGTGGCGGAGGCGGACGGCGGAGGCGGTCTTGTTCCGCTTCTGTCCGCCGGGTCCGCTGGCCCTGAAGCGATCCACCTCGCACTGTGTCAGCAGCACGCTGTCCTCCAGCCGCAGGAATTCGGTCCATGCGGGCATCTGCTGCACCTCGGATGGTTCGCTCATTGGTGAATCCTGGCTACCACGGTTCTGACTATCCACCTATCCTGAACCCTCGTCGCACTGAGGAGCACGCACCGATGAACCGAGTACAGATTGTGGGCGCCACCGGCTACGGCGGGCTGGGCCTGCTGGAACTTCTGCTCAACCACCCCAACTTCGAGGTAAGTGGCCTGGTGGCGCGTGAAGGCGCCGGCAGCCGCATCGACGAAATATACCCACATCTGGCTGGTCGCACCGACCTCGTAGTTGAACACGCGGACGAGTCCGCGATTGGCGACGACTGCGACGTAGTGGCGTTCTCAACGCCGGACGGAGTGTCGCAGGGGCACGCGAAGGCGCTGGCGGATGCCGGGCGGCGGTTCATCGACTACTCCGGCGATTTCCGCTTCCGCGACACGACGGACTATGCGCGATACGCGGAACGGCACCCGAAGCTGGCCGGTACCGCGCATGTAGCGGAAGAGCTGCTGGGGCGTGCCGCCTACGGTGTGTCGGAGCTGGGTCGCGAGGCGATCTCGGAAGCTGCGATCGTGGGGAATCCGGGGTGCTTCGCCGTGGGGATGATCCTCGGGCTCGCGCCGGTATTCCACGACGGGCTGGTGTCGGACGGCATCGTGACGGTCGATGGCCTCACCGGTTCGTCGGGGGCAGGGAAGGCACCGTCTCCGTTGCAGCACCTGAGTCACTTGAACGACAACGTGATTCCCTACCGGGTGCTGAACCATCAGCACGTGATCGAATCGGAGTTCACGCTGGGGCGGCTGGGGCAAGCGAGCGGGGCGGAGCTGGACTTCGTGCCGCACCTACTCGGTACGACGCGCGGCATCCTGAGCACGATGCACATGCGGCTGAACCAGAGCGTGTCGCGCGATTCGCTGCTCGAGCGCTATCGCGAGTTTTACGAAGGCGACCACTTCGTGCGTGTGCTGGACACACCGCCGACACTGAAGAACGTGGCGGGGTCGAACTTCTGCGACGTGTCGGTATTCCCCTCGGAAGACGGGAAGCGGATCGTGGTGATCTCCTCAATCGACAACCTGATGAAGGGCCAGAGCGGATCGGCGATGCAGAACTTGAATCTGATGTTCGGGCTGCCGGAGACGACGGGGCTCGACCGGACGCCGCTCTACCCGTAGTCGGAGCACCCGAGGGCGAAGCAGCCCGCGCTATGCCTCGTCCAGTAACGCCTCGTCGAGGTCGTCGCCGTCGACGATGGGCGGGGTGCGCCAGCGGCCGAGCCAGCCGTTGAGCGCGAACGCGGTCACGAGCAGCACGATCGGCGAGATCAGCAGCACGTTGTCGACGCCGATCCAGCCGGCGACCGCACCCATCGATAACAGCACCGGAATCGACAGACCGTCTTTCATCGCGCCGAGGAGGGCGAAGATTCGGCCGTGCACCTCGGAGGGGACGTACTTGCCGATGTAGGTCTGAGTGGCGGCGGCGGCGAGGGTCATGCCCAGCCCGAGCAGGGTTGATATGGCCGCTGCCATCTCGACACGCTCGTCCACGCCGGGGATGCCGACGATCAAGATGGTATCGGCGAAGCGGCCGACGACGGTGTCGATGCTCCCGAGCAGGGCGAGGCCGAGAGCAACGAAGAGGAAGCCCACCGCGGCGATGATTCGCTCTCGGAAGATCCTGATCAGGATCGGCGCCAGGACAAGTGCTGCGATCAGTCCGAGGGACGCGGGTGCGAACACGTAGAAGGTGTTCTTCGGGTCGACGTCGAGGACATCTCGAACGTACTGCGGACCGAGCACGCCGAGAACGACGTTGGTGGTGCTCGCCATAGCGGCCAGCGCCAGCATCCAGAAGGCGGCCGGCTCGTTGATCAGCCAGCGAAGCGCGTCGCGGGTCGAGGTCATGCGAGGGTGACCGTCGTCCTCCTCGGGCTCTGGCACCGACTCCGGCTCGATCGCCTCGCCCATCGGTCCGAGCAGTTCTGGTTCGTCGATCGCGTGTGGCTCTACCCGGAATGCGATGACGCGGGTGGCGGAGAGCATGAAGAGTAGTCCGGCGACGACGACGACGGGCTCAATGCCGAATGCGGTGACGATCAGTGGGGCAAGCAACGCCTTGCCGACGACCTCGCCGGCGGAGGACATGAGGGAGAGGAAGGAGTTGGCGGACGCCAGCTCCTCATGGGTGGCGACCATGGGGACGGCGGAGGCCTCGGAGGGTTGTGAAACCTGGTGGAGGATGCGGACGGTGAAGAGGACGGCGAGCATGCCGCGCAGCTCGAAGCCGAGCCAGAGGGGGAGAGCGAGGCAGAGTGCACCCATCGTGAGGTAGGCGACGACGAGGGCGAACCGCTTAGGCAGGGCATCGGCGACAGCGCCGCCGAAGAGTCCGAGGGCGACGCCGGGGATGAGGAAGGCAACGCCGATCATCGCGGCCTCGAAGGCGGAGCCGCCGCCTCGGGCGGATGCGATGAGAACGCCGAAGAGGAGCGCTTGGAGGGCGAGGTCACTGAGGAAGCGGGACGCGAGAAGGGCCTGGAAGCTGGGGTTCCGCGCGATCGAACTCGGCGGGACCATGAACCACATCCATCGGAAGACACGCGCCTGTCCTCGATCGATCGCGTGATCGAAGCGGCGGATGCCGATGCCGGCGGGTTGGTCAAACTCGGGCGGTAGTGCCATCGCGCGTTCCAGACTATCGAAGCCCTCGGCAGGCTCACATCGGCGATGTCTCGCGACCGGCTGATTCATACAAATCGACCCGAACGCTGCGGGCATCTACATCGTTATCCATCCAACGGGGGCAGCATACATCGGGTTCCTCACCGTCGAGGTTAGCCTTCGTCGGGTGAGCATCCGATGACACGATCCCCACCGCTAATCGATGGTTGAACGGCGAAACGAACGAAAACGGGGCATGATCGTTGCAACCAGTGAAAGCGGCAACCAATGCCGTAAGTGTCGAAGAGAACGACACCGCGCACGCCGAGGCGGCTGATTCCGCCGTGGTGGCGTCGCTGGTCGCGGGCTCGAAAGCGGGCGACACAGACGCGTTCGGCGCGATCTACGACCGCTTTCAACCAGAGATCGTGCGGTACCTGACGTACCGCATGCGAACCGCAGAGGGTGCCAAGGACCTGGCGCAGCAAGTATTCCTCAAAGCGTGGCAAGCGATCCCGCTCTACGAAGACCGAGGGGTGCCTTTCAAAGCCTAGCTCTATCGAATGGCGCACAACCAGATGGTCGACTATTTCCGAACCCGCCGTCCGACCACCGACCTCGAAGGTGTCGACCTGCCCGAGGAGTCCGAGGCTAAGCAGCCGGTGCTGGTGCAAGAGACGCACGAGCGACTGCGGGATGCGATGGAGCGGCTGTCCGCGGATCGTCGGGAGGTCCTGACGCTGCGCTTCCTGCTCCAACAGTCCGCGCGCGAGGCGGGCAAGGTGATGGGGCGCAAAGAGGTGACGATCCGCGGGCTGCAGATGCGGGCGTTGCCGGCGTTGCGACGCGAGCTTAAGAAGATTGGGGGGATGCCATGAGCGGATCTCGAGAGTCACGCACGTTCGAGCAGATCATCGACATTTGCATCGACGAGATCTCGATGGGGCGGATGTCGGTGGAGGACTCGCTCGATCGGTGGCCGGAGCATCGGGAGGAGCTGGTCCCGCTGCTGAGCGTGTCGTTCGCGATCCGCGAGCTGCCGGAGGTGGCGGAGCACGCTCCGGGCTCGGAGCGTCGTGCGGACTTCCTCTCGGCGATCCGCACGACGCCACAAGACGCACCAACGGCACGGGGGTGGATCGCGCTGCCTTCGCTCGGAAGCTTGTTCGGCAGTTCGATGCCACGACTAGCGGCGGCTGTGGCGCCAGCGGCGGCGGTGGCGATCGTTGCGAGCGCGCTGACCCTGAGCAGTGGTGCGACGACGGCAAGCGCGTCGACGCTGCCGTGTTCGCGAGCGCGGTGGAGCGGGAGCAGGACGGGAGCTGGCTTGCGCCGGCGGACGGCGCGGTGCTGTCGGAAGGGGACTGGCTGCGGACCTCGGAGGACGGCTACACATTGCTGACGTTCGCGGATGGATCGACGGCGGCGCTTGATCCGGCGACGGAGCTGGTGATCGAGCAGGCCTCGGTAGACGGAGCGCGGACGATCACGCTGAACCGGCTTGCGGGGCGGATCTGGAACGACGTAGCGCCGGGCGCGACGCCAGCTTCGTACTTGGTGCGAACGGCGGATGCGGCGATCGAGGCGCACGAGACGACGTTCGGGACGCTGGTGACGGATACGACGGTGACAGCAACGGCGACGCCGAGCACGTCGCAGGATTCGGCGACGCGGTAGACGGGGCGCTGGTCAGTCTTCCTCGTGTGAGGGATGGAGGCTGAGCGTGGCTTCGCCGGTCTTGTCGATCTGGATGTAGATGCGCGACGTCCGGAAGGCTGTGTGCCCGCCACCGGCGAGCACGGCGTGGATGATCACGCTGAACCGCGAGTTCTTCCGCTCAAGTTCGACGAGACGCTCGCTCCGAGCAACCACGTAGTAGCCATCAGCCACCAGCCGCTCGACTTCGTCACCGACCTGCGCCATCACGACACCTGCCTTCGATCGCAAGCCTACGAGGTGGCACCACCGTTGCGGAGGGCGCTCCCAAGGCGTTCGAAGCCCTCGACGTCTTCGCTAGCGAGCATGAGACGGCGGGCGGGGTAGTTGATGACGACGCCCTCGGCAGTGAGGCGGCGGTGGATGCACTTCATCAGCTCGTGCTTCAGCAGGAAGGAGTCTCCCCAGGTGACGGCGCGCATCTTCACAAAGAAGTTGACGTTGGAGTCGGCGAACTCGGAGTAGCGGAACAGAGGTTCCCGAGCCGCATCAACGTAGTCCAGCTCCAGGAGCTTCGATATCTCGTCGAGCACGATCGTCTCCACGCGTTCAAGATCCTCTTCGTAGGCGATGCCGCATTCGACTCGTGCGTCGGCGCGTGCGTCTGCTGAGTCGTAGTTGGTGATGATGGAGTCGGCGACGGCGGCGTTCGGCACCATCGAGATGTTGTTGTCGAAGGAGCGAATGCGGGTGGCGCGCCAGCCGATGTCTTCGACGACGCCGGTGGGACCACCAGCTACCTCGACATAGTCGCCGACGGCGATTGAGGCGTCGGTGATCACGTAGGAGCTGGCGAAGATGTTGCTGAGCAGCGGCTGCAGCGCGAGCGCGACAGCGAAGCCGCCGAGGCCGAGGCCGGCGAGCAGTGGGCTAATCGACAGACCGACCGCGTCCATCACCAGTAGCGTGCCGATGGCGAGTACGAGCACGTTCAGTAGGCGGCGCACGAAGGGCAGCGAACGCGCATCGAAGCCGAGCAGCTCGGAGGCGCCGGGGCGCGTCGAGAGCCAGTCGACTAGCTCGAGGACGACGCGGCGGACCGCGACGACGACGATCAGCAGGGCGAGCGCGACCCAGGTGCGGTGGATGGTGTCGGTGTACTGATCGAAGTGGGAGAGGGTACGGAGGGCGATGAAGAGGCCCTGGAGCGCGACGAATGCGACGACGGGGCCGCGGAGCGCGTTCGCCAGTACATCGTCGATTTCGGTTTCAGTGGTCTTGGTGAAGGCGTGGATCACCACGCGGGACAGCCTGGAGACGAGCCAAGCGAGGACGAAGCTGCCGACCGCGATCGCAGCAGCGACCGCCGTTTCTTCTAGCTGAGCTTGGGATACATCGAATTCGAACATAGACGGTCCTGTCGGATCACCCCACCGCTGGTCGATCCTATCGGAAGCGCTCGCTAACTGCGCACCCGTTCAACACTCGATCCGCTACACTGTCAACATGTTCAGAACTATTGGTCACACATTCGAACTCATGAAAACCAGCTGGCGCATGCTCCAGAAGGACCGCGAGCTGATCTTGTTCCCGATCATGTCCGGAATCGGGCTGATCGTGATGTTGCTGCTGTTCATGGGGATTGGATCCACGACGGGCTCGCTGGACCGGCTGGACGGCGCGACCACGGGGACGCAGACGGGCAGCGAAGAGATCGCGCCAGTGGATTGGGCGATCGCAGCCTCGATGTACTTCTGCGCGTCCTTCATTGTGATCTTCTTCAACGCAGCGCTGGTCGCAGCGGCGCTCGAGCGGTTGCGCGGGGGCGATCCGAACATCAAGAGCGGCCTGCAGGCAGCGGCAACGCACCTGCCCGCGATCATCGTTTGGGCGCTCATTTCCGCGACGATCGGACTGATCCTGCAGATCGTGCGAGGACAACTGAAGGGTAACTTCATCGGGCAGATCATCCTGAGCATGGTCGGCGGCGTCTGGGCCTACCTGACCTTCTTCGTCATCCCCGTCCTGGTGGCAGAGGGGATCGGTCCGATCGGCGCGGTCAAGCGTTCCTCTAGCCTGTTCCGCGAAACCTGGGGCCGGCAGTTTGCGGCCTCGTTCGGCTTCGGGATCGTCTACTTTGGCGCGCTACTGATCGCGATCGTGCCGGCGGCGCTGCTCTTCTTCGTCACTCCGATCGCGGGCATCGCGGCGGCGGCAATCACGATCCCGGTCGCGATTGGGACCGTTCAGGCGATGGAGGGGATCTTCAAGGCGGCGCTCTACGAGTACGCGCTTGGCGAGAGTCCACTGGCGTTCGACCGCAACACGCTGTCTGGCGCGTACCGCGCGCTGTAGGCAGCTACTCGACCAGTTCTTGGAACTCCTCGGGCGTGTTCACGTTGAGGAACGAGCGGCCCTCGGCGTCCACTGTGCTCCACTCCTCTACCTGCATCCGGTAGGCATCGAGGTCCGCCTCCAGCGCCATCGGTGCTCGGTCTCCGGCCTCGAGGTGGGCGCGAATCACCCCCAGCGCTTCCACGGAGAACGCAGAGCAGAGCGGCTGCGGCCGGTCGAGCGCGATCGGGACGACCCAGCGATGCGTGGAGTTGACGCGACGGGTCAGCAGGCGCAGCAGCTCTGGTTCGAGTAGCGGCATGTCGACAGCGACCACAACGGCAACCGGCGCACTCGCCGCTTCCAGGCCAACGGCGATTCCCATCAGCGGGCCCTCGCCCTCGACCGGGTCTTCAACGGTGAGCATCGGCAGATCTGACACCACCGGGGGCAGCGAGCAGCCCGGGGCGCCGACCAGCACCAGTTCGTCGACGACTGACGCGAGGCGGTCCACGCAGCGCTGCAGCAGGCTCACGCCATCGAGCATCAGCGACGCTTTGTCCTGGCCCATCCGGCGCGATCGCCCGCCGGCCAGCACGATGCCTGTCAGCTCTGCCATTGCCCCGCCTTCGCTCCAGCCCGATCATAGAACAGTGACTACCGAACCCGCTCTCTGGCGCGCGCTCAACCTGGATGAGGCGAATCCGCCTGTCGTCGCCATTGTTGGCGGTGGCGGTAAAACCGCGCTGCTGTACCGGCTGGGGAGCGAGGCCGCCGCACTGCAGCGCGCTGCGATCCTTGCCGGTACGACGCGGTTCACCACACGCTCGATTCCTGGTCTGGAGACGACGATGATCGCGGCCAGCGACGACACGATCATTGATGCGGCGCGTGCCGCGCTCTCGTCGAGCCGTCCGCTGGTCCTCCATAGCGGAGACGGCACGAAGGGCCGTCTGCAGCCGATTAGCTCCGAGGTGGCTGACGAGCTGGCAGGACTGCCAGGGCTTGGGTTACTGGCGCTGGAGGCAGATGGGAGCAAGATGCTGCCGTTCAAGGCACCTGCCGAGCACGAGCCGGTGATCCCGATCAGTACGACTCATGTGGTGGCCGTCGTTGGACTGCGCGCGCTGGGTGCACCGCTGGACGACGAACACGTCCACCGTCCCGAACGCGTGCGTGCAATCGTCGGTCCCGAGGAGCGGTGCACCGTCGAGGTGATCGCGCGCTTGCTCGCCGATGAGCACGGGGGCCGCAGCCACGTCGGCGACCGCGACTACACGGTCCTCGTGAACCAGGCGGACATCGACCCCGCAGCTGCACATGAGCTGGCGGAGGCGATCCGGAGCGCGGGTGTGACTCGCGTCGTCGTCGCCTCGCTGCGTGACCAGGAACAGCCGGTGCTTGAGGTGCTGGGTTCGTGAGTGCGAGCCAGGTGTTCGCGGGTACCGAGGACTACTACGCACGCTACCGGCCGGACTACCCGCCAGCGCTGTACGAGGCGCTCACGACTCACTTTGAGCTGGACGGCGGCGGACGGCGGCTCGACCTCTGAACCGGCACCGGGGATGTGGCGATGTCGGTCATGCTTCGGGCGGTGGGGTCGCGCTGCTGGACATGCCCGGGCTGTGGAACCCCGATATGAGGATCGGCGACGAACCGTGGATCGCGGCGCTGAGTGAAGTGGTTCGTAGCCACCTCGGCGAACACCGGCGCGAGGGCAACGGCCACTACGAGGGCGTGGAGCTCAGCCATGAGGAGCTGCTGCGCGACTCGCCGTTCGAGGAGATCAGGAGCGGCAGCACCGCCGCGACCGTCCCATGGACGCTGAATGAGGTGGTCGGCTACCTCTACTCCAAGTCGTTCGCGAATCGCGAGGTGCTCGGCGACCGGGTGGATGCGTTCGGGTCGGATCTCCGTGCCGCACTGATCGCACTGGAGCTGAGCGGCCGTTTCCCTCGGGCGCTCGAAGCCGTATGGACGTGTGCCCGCCGCTGAGGTGATCGGCTGACAGCCGACGAGAGGCGCACCCGCCCCTAATCCTCGCTACGCTGACGGCTCTGGAGGACTCACTTGGCCACCTACTTCGCACTTCTGTTCATCTTGCTGCTGCTTTCCGCCTTCTTCTCCAGCGCGGAGACCGCCTTTCTCTCGCTGGATCGGGTGCGGCTGGAGCACCGCCTGCGCGAGGGCACGCCCGGCGCGCACCTGGTGTCGACGCTGCTGGAACGACCGCACAGCCTGCTGAGTGCGATCCTGCTGGGCAACAACCTAGTGAACACCGGCGCCGCCGCCGTAGGCACCGTGATTGCTGGCGAGCTGATCGCTGGCGGCAGCGGTGTGCTGGCGGCCACGGTGATCATCACCGTCTTGCTGGTGCTGTTCGGCGAGGTCACGCCGAAGACGATGGCGCTGAGCCACGCCTTCGCGTTCGCTCGCCTCTACGCAGTGCCACTGCGGCTCTGGGCCACGCTGAACCGGCCGATCGTGGCGATGCTGGACGCCCTAACCCGCTTGCTGATCCGTCGGTTTGGTGGCGAGCAACTAACCGGAGCAACGGTGCTCAGCGCTGCCGAACTGCGCACCGCGATCCGCGTTGGCGCGGAGGCAGGCGCCCTGGAGACGGAGGCGTCCGAACGGATGTTGGGCGCGCTGATGCTGGAGCAGCGTCAGGTGCAGGAGATTATGGTCTCGCGGATGGACATGGTCGCCGTCGCGCAGGATCAGCGGCTGAGCGAGGTCGCTGCCCAACTCTCCAAAGTCGGCTTCCAACGCCTCCCCGTCTACGCCGACAGTCCTGAGGAAGTCACTGGCTACGTGCACGTCAGCGACCTCAATGCCGCCCACCTAGAAGGTCTCGGCGACCGCACGGCGCGCGACATCATGCGACCGGCGATCTTCCAGTCCGAGCACGCGCCGATCGCGAAGGTGCTGGACATGATGCGCGACCGTGGTGCCTATC
Source organism: Chloroflexota bacterium (assembly GCA_003228175.2). Lineage (GTDB taxonomy): Bacteria > Chloroflexota > Dehalococcoidia > Bin125 > Bin125 > TK10-74A. Next base: position 5,081 of record QGNQ01000041.1, on the reverse strand, counting down.
TGGTGATGCTGGTCGACGAATTCGGGGTGACCTCTGGTCTGGTCACGCTTGAGGACATCATGGAAGAGGTTGTTGGCCGAATCCGCAGCGAGAGCGGCGAGGAGCCGAGCGGTGTGGAGGAGGGACGTCGGACGGGGCGACTGATCCTCGATGGCAGCACCCTGCTGGTCGACCTCTCGAACGAAGTTGAGGCCGACATGACGGCCGTGGACGCGAACACGGTGGCCGGTCTGATGCTGCACCACATGCGCCGCTTCCCGGAGCCCGGCGAGTACATCGACCTGCACGGCTTCCGCTTCACGGTGGTGGCGATGGAAGATCGGCGGATTGCGCGGGTCGCAGTGGAACCACTGGAGGCGGCGGTGCCTGTGGGGAGTGCCGAATGACGATCCGCACCGTGATCTTTGACTGGGGCGGCACGCTGAGCCATTACGCCGATGTTGAACTTGCCGATATGTGGCAGCTGGCGGCCAAGCATCTGGCATCCCACCTCCCCGAAGACGAGCCGACCCTGGTGCGACGCTTCGGCGAGATTGAAGAGCGCTTCTGGTCCCGCACCACCACCGATCAGCGCTCCGACACGCTCGCAGACATTATCGCGGAAGCCACGACCGAGCTGGGAGTCGACGTCGGCGAGGCGATCCTCGAGGAAGCGGCTGTGCGCTCTCGGAGGCGGCCGTGCGTGCGCTGTCCGTGGGAGCAGCGCGCGAGGACATCAGCATCATCGGCGCGGGACGGACCATCACCGGCGCCGAAGATGCCTACGCGATGGCGCTTGGTGCGGAGCTGGTCAACATCGGACGCGGGTTCCTCTTCTCGATCGGCTGCATCCAGGCGCTACGCTGCCATACGAATGAATGCCCCACCGGCGTTGCGACACAGAATCGCTGGCGGCAGCGCGGGTTGGTACCGGAGCACATGGGGCAGCGAGTCGCGAACTACGCGCGCGCGGTGCAGGAAGACTTGATAATCGTGATTCGTGCGATTGGGCTCATGTCACCGGGCGAATTGAATCGGGACCACGTCGATGTAATCACGGACATTGGTGGACGGATGCCGGCGAGCCGACTATTCCCGTCCCGCCCGGAGCGATGATCACAACGATCGAAGCTGACGCGTTCCGCGAAGCCAGCAGTCCGGGCGCCGTCGCCGGATAGTCGCTTAGCTAGCGCCAGCCAGCAAGGACCGCTCCGTCGTCTCATGGTTTAACAGCCAGGCTTTTCGGTCGAGGCCACCGCCGTAGCCGGTGAGCGTGCCGTTGCTGCCGATCACTCGATGGCAGGGGACGACGATCGAGATCGGGTTGCGGCCGTTCGCGGCACCAACGGCGCGGGACGCGGTTGGATTGCTGATCAACGCGGCGATGGCGCCGTAGGACGTGGTTACTCCCGAGGGGATTGATCGGAGCGCCTGCCAGACGCTGAGTTGGAACTCGGTTCCCTTTGGGGCGAGCGGGAGATCGAACTCGTGGCGTGTGCCGGTGAAGTATTCGCGGAGCTGACGGACTGGCTCCTCGATCGCCGCGCCACCCCTCGATGCGGGCTCGCCGGCGGCGACTTCTAACTCGGCGATCAGGTCGCCCTCGGAATCGCGCTGGTCAAGGAACTTGATCAGGTGGAGGCCTTCATCGGAGGCGCCCACGAACAGTCGGTTGACCGGTGTATCAATCACCTCGTACGTCGCCATCAGCTCACTCCAGTCTCGGGGGAAATTGGGCCATCGTACGCAAGTGGCAGTGTCCGCGAGCGAACGTTGACAACGCGGTTCGTTGCACTGATGCTCGCGCCGGTGTCCGGCCAGAGTTGCTGAGGCTTGGTGGCAGGATCTTCGAGGAAACAACGCGCAGCAGAATGGCGAAGGGACACACCCAGTGCGAACGAACAAAGTGCTCGAGATGTGGCGAAACGGCGGTCAGACGATCGGTGGGTGGATCTCCGCAGATTCATCGTACACGACCGAGATCATGGGACACGTCGGCTTCGACTGGCTCGTCGTCGATCAGCAGCACGGGGCGAGCGACAGCTCGCAGATGATTGGACTGCTACAGGCGATTTCGCTGTCGGACACGGTGCCGTTCGTGCGGGTGCGGTGGAATGATCCGGCAATGATCATGCGGGCGCTGGATGCGGGCGCGTACGGGATCATCGTGCCGCTGGTGAACAACAAAGAAGAGGCGGAGAGCGCGGTGTGGGCGTGCCGCTACCCACCGGTGGGCGGACGCTCCTCGGGACCGTTCCGCGCGGCGATGTACGGCGGGGCGAACTACGGAGCGGAGGCGAACGACAACATTGCCGTGGTGGTGATGATCGAGACGGCCGAGGCGCTGGAGAACCTCGATGAGATTCTGTCGGTGGACGGCGTGGATGCGGCGTACATCGGGCCATCGGACCTAGCGTACGCGATCGACATCACGCCGACCGGCGACAACCACGATCCGAAGCACGTGGAGACGGTCCACAAAATCTTCGATGCCTGCAAGCGGCACGGTGTTGTCGCAGGAGCGCACACGGGGAGCCTTGAGTTCACCAAGAAGTGGCTGGAGCACGGGTTCCAGATGGTGATGCTGGGTGCGGATACCGGGTTCATGCGCGCGCGCGCGTCCGAAGAGCTGGCTGCCGCCCGAGAGAGTATTTCCTAAGGCGTCGCGTACGACGCCGAACCAACGATCGAGGACACAAGGAGTTCCCTATACCCGTCATCCAAGCCGATCCGCTGCGTATTTGGGTCGCACAAGTCTTCGCCGCTTCCGGCGCTTCCGATGAGGAGGCGGGCGACATCGCCACGCACCTCGTGGAGGCGAACCTGATGGGGCACGACTCGCACGGGGTGGTGCGGACGCTGACCTACATGAACCAAGTGGAGGACGGGACGATCAAGCCGTCCGGTGCGATCGAGCTAATCCACGAGCACGGTGCCGCGATCGTGATCGATGGGAACTGGAACTTCGGTCAGGTAATCGCTAAGCAGGCGATGAGCATGGCGATCGAGCGCGCTCGGGAGCACGGGATGAGCGCGGCGGTGTGCCGGCAGACGGGGCACATCGGACGTGTCGGCGCCTACGCGCAGCAGGCGGCTGCCGCGGGGATGATCGGCATCGGCTGCGTGAACAACCCTGGGACGGGAGGGCTCGTGGCTCCGTTCGGCGGCGCGGTTGGTCGGATGGGGACGAACCCGCTGGCAATCGCGATTCCGGGCGAGGACGATGAGCACCCGTTCGTGCTGGACTTCGCCACCTCGGTAGCGGCAGAGGGCAAGATGCGGATAGCGGTGAACAAGGGCGTTGAGGTGCCGCCGGACTACCTGCTGAACAGCGACGGCCAGCCGACGTTGGACCCGAACGATCTCTACCCTGACGAGGCCGGCAACCGGGGCGCGCTGCTGCCATTTGGTGGCCCAGTGGCCTACAAGGCGTACGGCCTCGCGATGGCGGTTGAGGCGCTCTCCGGATCGCTCTCTGGCGCGGGCGTCGCGGGAAACGGCAAGCCCGGCGGCAACGGCGTCTTCTTCATGGTGCTGAACATCGGTTCATTCATCAGTCGCGACGAGTTCGACGAGTCATTCGGCGGTCTGAACACGCATGTCACCCAGCCTCCGTTTCGCGAGGGCAACGACGAGGTGCTGACGGCGGGCGAGCCGGAGCGGCGTCGGATGGCAGAGCGTCTCGCCAACGGGATCGAGCTGGACGATGAGACGCTGCGTCAGATGAACGAGGCGGCGGTGATGGTTGGCGTGGGCGCGCTGGAGTTGTAGCCGCCGAAGCAGGACCCGGTCGTTACGGGAGCTACTCGGATCCGCCGCGACGCGGATAATCGGATGTTACGACTAACTCGTCGATCACGCCGCGGCCGTCGCCCTTCGAGTTAATCGATCGGCGGGCGGGCGTGCGCTCGACGCGGTAGTGAGCGCCCTCGTAGACTCCGACCATCCACTCGTGTGGCGAGTTGGAGAGCATCACCGGGACGCCGCTATCACGCAGACCGTCCATGCACCATCTGAGACGCAGCTGATCCTCCCGAGCGAACGAACCGGCAGTGTACGAGGTGAAGTTGGCCGTGTCGGACACTGGGTGGAACGGCGGGTCGAAGTAGACAAAGTCGCCGGGCTTCACGTCCGCACACGCTGCCTCAAAGTCGCCGCTCAGTAGCTCGGTGTTTTGCAGCGCGCGAGACGCCGCCGCCAGCACCACGGGGTCCAGGATCGTCGGGTTCTTGTATTTTCCATGCGGGACGTTGAAGAGACCGCGCTGGTTCACCCGGTAGAGGCCGTTGAAGCAGGTCCTGTTGAGAAACAGCAGCCGTGCAGCGACCTCGATCGGGGTGGTGGGCTGGTCCTCCCGTAAGGCGTAGAAGATCTCCGCGCGGGTGTCCTCGTCGGCTGCCAGGTAGCTGGTAACCAGCGGCTCGAGCTGTGTCACCAGCGCATCGAGCTGGTCTCGAACTACCTCGTACGTCGTCACCAGTTCGTGATTCTGATCGTTCAGCACGGCTCGTCGCGGGGCGAGATCGGGATCAGAGGCGAGCGCGAAGAACAGTGCCGCGCCACCCATGAAAGGTTCGTAGTAAGTATCGATCGACTGGGGTGCGCGCTCCAAGAGTGCTGGGAGGAGTTGCGCTTTCCCACCCGCCCATTTCAGAAACGGACGCGCCCGTATCGCGTCATCGAGAGGCAGCTCAATCGTCGGAGCGGTTGCTGTTGCGGTGATCGGTTACGCCCTGCGACTGAGGAGGTAGCCGCGCAGCAATTGTAGCGATGGGACCTCAAGGACGCGAGGTATGCGCACTCAACCCAATAACGCGTCGCACCGCCGACACATGCCCGCAACAAGGCTGTGACTCTCTGGCAACATCGTTGTGATTTGATACTCATGTCCCAGAAACATCACGCACGCTTCGCGGTCGCGGGTGAGATGCACAACCCCGATCGTGAACCACGGAAGGAGAACCATGGACTCTGGCGCAACCGCGTGGATACTCACCAGTTCCGCGCTCGTCCTGTTCATGACCCCCGGACTTGCACTCTTCTACGGAGGCATGGTCCGAAGCAAGAACGTCCTCGCGATGCTCATGAAGAACTACATCGCG
>QGNQ01000040.1 GCA_003228175.2 Chloroflexota bacterium | reverse complement strand
ATGAGCGGAGGGGAGGGCTCGACTTCGCTCGGGAGGAACGGCGGGGGGCACGGCTGTGGCGGCGATGGAGAGGAGGCGCTGGATGAATTTCGGATTGCCGATGCGGACTCGGGAGGGGGAACGTTCGCGCTTATACTGCGTCCCCGCTCGCAGATAGGCGCGGCGGCGCAGCGAGGAGTGGACGATGCCCCCAGCCACCGATTCTCTGCCGGGGCGTATGGCGGAGGCCGCAGCCGATCTGCTGGCGGCGCTGAGCCCGGAAGGTCGCGCGGCTGCCGGGCTCGATTTCTCCCCGGAGGAGGAGCGGACGCGCTGGTTCTATACGCCGAACGTGCGCGCCGGTTGCCCGTTGCGGGATATGGACCCCCGCTCACAGCGGTTGGCGCAGCGGCTGCTGTCGTTGGGATTGTCCTGGCCGGGGTACGTGACCGCTTCGACGATCATGGGGCTGGAGAACACGCTCGACGCGGAAGAGGGCTTCGTGGTGGAGTGGTACGAGGGGCGCGGTCGGGACCCGCAGATGTACTACGTGAGCGTGTTCGGGGAGCCCGGCGGTGCGACCTGGGGCTGGCGCTTCGAGGGGCACCACGTCAGTGTCCACTACACGATTGTGGACGGCGTGATCGCGACGCCGACGCCGCTGTTCTTTGGCGCGGACCCGGCCGAGTCGCCGTTGCACGGGGCGGTGCTGCGACCGCTGGGGAGCGCGACTGACTTGGCGCGAGAGATCATGCATGCGCTGGACGATGAACAGCGCGCTGCGGCGACGATCTCGCAGGTCGCGCCGCCGGACATTGTGCTGACCAACCACTCGCGTATCGAGGAAGGGCTGAAGCCGCGCGCTACGTCGGTGATGATGGGCCGTACGCCGACGCCGGAGCGGGAGCGTCGGGACGCGGAGACGCTGGCCGCGAGCGGCTTTCGGGATGCGCACGCGGAGGCGTTGCGCTACCGGGAGCAGCCGGTGGGGCTGCCGGCGGCGCGGCTGACGATGCCCCAGCGGGACATCTTGGAGGAGTTGATCCGCCAGTACGTGGGGCGGCTGCCGGACGCGCTGGCGGCGATCGAGTGGGAGCGGCTGACGGGCGATGTGATTGATGCGGTCCACTTTGGCTGGGCGGGCGGCATGGAGCCGGGGGAGCCGCACTACTACCGGCTACACGCGCCACGCTTCCTGGTGGAGTACGACTGCGTCCAGCGCGGGGCGAATCACGTTCACTCGGTCTGGCGCGATCCGCAGGCCGATTTCGGCCGTGATGTTCTGGCCCGGCACTACGCGACCGCCCATTAGTCTGATGACCCGCGGCCAGGGTTGAGTCAGGGAAGGCCCGCCTGTGGCAGTGGCGGCGTCCGCGCCGATGATCAGGTATGCGTGCCCGGAATCCGTCGCTGATTGCTGAGACTGCTCTAGCGCTGCGGGAGATCCTGCGCTGGCTGCTGCCGGCGGCGGCGCTGGTGGTGCTGCTGTTCACGCTGGTGGTCAGCCGAGGGACGCTGTCGCTGGGGGGGTACGGGGTGGCGCTGGCGGCGGCGTTGGTGGCGGTGGCGGTGCTCTCGCGTCGACGCGGGCAGGGGCGATTGTGGGCGCTGTACCTGGTCGGCTTCATCGTCTTCGCGCATCTCCGCGCCCTGACCGACGAGACGGGGATCGCGGTGCAGACGCAGTACGTGATCGACATCGAAGAGGCGCTGTTCTTCGGCGTGACGCCGACGGTCTGGCTGCAGGAGCGCCTTTTCCGGGGCGATATTGGGCCGCTGGAGATGCTTTCCAGCCTGGTCTACGTGACCTACTTTTTGGCTCCGCATGTGGCGGCGCTGCTGATCTGGCGCTACCGACCAGGGCTGTTCAAGCGCTTCGTCGTGGCGGTGCTGGGAGTCGTGTACGTGGGGTTGTTGGTTTCGCTGGTGCTGCCCACGACGCCGCCCTGGCTGGCGGCCGGAGAGGGGGCGTTGCCAGCGGTGGCGCGCGTCGTGCGGCTGACGCTGCTCGATCTGAACGGCAGTGCGGATACGGCGTACGAGGTGGTGGGGCCGAATGCCGTCGCGGCGATGCCCTCGTTGCACATGGCACTGACGGTGCTGATCCTGGCGGCCACGTGGGGACACGGGCGGCTGCGGGTCGCAGCGGGGCTCTACAGCGTGGCGATGGGCTTCGCGTTGGTCTACGGCGCGGAGCACTACGTCACGGACCTCCTCGCCGGGGCGGTCGTGGGTCTCGCGGTCTGGCGGGGCGCGCGGATGCTGGAGCCGGCGGTGGGGGACCGAGCGTTGGTGCGCATTGGACCGGTGGCCCGGAGACACGAGGCTGCGTAGCAGACGACCGTCCGGATGGCCGGGCCAGACGGAGGCGGTCTGGTGGCCCTATGTGGCGGGCCTATCTGACGGGCCTATCTGGTGACCACTCGACCTGGGGCTGGCGGATGCCTGAGGAAGGCGGCTTCGCTCGTCGATGATTAGCCATGCTGATACTCACGCGCAAAGCTGAACAAGGCATCGTGATCCACAACAACATCATTGTGCGGGTGCTGTCCGTGGATGGCGACCGCGTGAAGATTGGGATCGATGCGCCGCGTTCGATCGGGGTGCTGCGCGAGGAGCTGTGCGACGCGGTGCGCGACGAGAACCGCGCGGCGATCCAGGGACAGGCGGTTCCGTCGGCCAGTCTGGCGCATCTACAGGAACACTTGCGGCCCGCTGCGAAGACGGGAACCGACGACGCTTAGCTGGTCCCTGCGCTCCTGACCGGGGCACTCCTGTCCTTTATTCCCTGTCTGATTGCGACGCGGAGTTCTCTGTTTGCGGGCTGATTGCCGCGCGGGGGCTCTCTGATTGCAACGCAGCACCTTCGCGCGCTCGCGGTCGATAGACTGGGCGAGCGCCGCGACTGCGGCCGCAGGGAAGGACTCCCGCGTGTCCCGCACGTCGTTCCGTTCCCACTGGCTCTTCATATTGATTGCCCTTGTCGCCCTGGCGACGATTGCGGCCGCGTGTGGCGGCTCCGACGACGACGACGCGCCCGAACCGTCGACGGCCGCGAGCGAGCAAAGCAGCGACGACGAAGCTGAACAATCGGACGCGCCCGCGCAGGCGGCTGAGCAGTCGGACGAGGCGCAGGGCGGGCCGGCGGCGGAGCAGGCGGAACCCCAGTCGCAGGCCGAGGAGGACGGGGCCGCGCAGGCAGAAGGCGCGGCGGAGCAAGCCGCTGCTGAGGAGCAGGCCCAGGAGCAAGCCGCAGCGGAGGCCGAGGAGCAGGCCGCAGCGGAAGCCGAGGTCGAAGAGGACGCGGACGCGGACGCGCAGGCGCAGGCCGCCGAAGGCGACGACGACGGCGGCGACGGGGGCGACGGGGCGGATGGCGCCGTGAGCAGCGCGCTAGCGCTGGGCGACTTCGCCCTGGTGGAGGATTTTCGTCTGGAGGCCCGTCTGACACTGGACATCACGCCAAACACGCCGGACGGCGATCTGGCGCTGCTGGAGGCGTTCAGCGATGTGTCTATTGACGGGGCGTTCGTTGGGCCCGGTGACTTCGAGGTGTCGGTCCGGGTGGGCGACGGGTCGGCCCTGCCCCCGATCGGTCTGATCAGCGTGGGCGACCGGCTCTTCGCGAACCTGGGTTTCGGCTGGGAAGAGCAGGCAGGCGGCGCGGGCGGCCTCTTGGAGGGGTTCGATCTCTCCGCGCTTGGTGTGGACCCAAGCGGGCTGGACTTGGAAGGGCTGGCCGCCGGCGAGCTGCCGTTCCTGCCGGACGAATTCTCCTTCGATGGTTGGGACGACCTTGGCGTGGAGTCGATTCGGACGTCGGACGCGGCGCGGTCCTACATGATCGAGGAGAGCGACCTGGAAACGTTCATTGACCGTTTGCTGGGCACTTCCATCGCCGGGCTGCAGGAGGAGGCGGAGGGGGCACTCGACCTGAGTGCGTTTGCGGACGCATCGGTGAGCGTTGCCCGCGTCATTCTCTGGGTCGATGAGGAGACGGGGACTGTGGCCAAGGTCGTGTTCGAGCTGCTGGGCTTGGAGCTGACCAACATCGATGACGAGGGCAGCGACGTCTCGATCGGCGGCTTGCGGCTGGAGATGGATATTCTTCCGGCGTTCGGGCTGCCGGCGGAACTGTCGCTGTTTCTCGAAGAGATTGAGTTGACGGGGCCGGACGGCTTCAGCGGTCAGGTTATCTTCAGTGTCTCCACCTCAGACGTGAATCAGGGCGGGATCGTGATCGAACCGCCGGTGGAGTAGCCCTGACGTTATCTCGCCCACTCTCGGCGGAATCGAATCGGCGTGGCGGTCGCGGGGAGATGAGGGGCAACACCGTGCCGATCAGCAGATGGAAGCGCGATGGCTGGGCGTCGGTTGGGGCCGGCGTGGTGCTGTTTGCGGGCGTCGTCCTGGCCGCCTGCGGCGGCTCCGACGATTCGGCGGCCCAGACGACCGCCGCCCCAGAGCAGCAGACGGCGGAGCAGGAGACGACGGCAAGCGAGGAGCCTGAGGCGCGCGAGCAGGCCCAGGCTCAGGCGCAAACGCAAGCGCAAGGGGGTGCGGAGGAGCAAGCGGCCGAGGAGGCGGTGGAGGAGGAGCCCGAAGAGCAAGCCGCCGTCGACGAGCAGGCCGACGAGCAGGCCGAGGAGCAGGTAGCGGCGGAGGTCGAGGAGGAGGAATCGGTGGCGCCGATCGATACAGCCGCCCTGCTGTCTCGTCTGCACATGGGCTCGCTCTCCGCTCAGGGTGACTTCCGCTTCCGTGCGACGATCGATCTTGTGACGGAGGTGCTGGAGGGCAACAGCCGAAGCCTCGATCTGATCAACGCGCTGGGGACCATGGTGCTGAGCGGGGTCATTGCGCCGAGCGAGGATGCGTTCGACATCGTGATCAGCTTCGGGAGCGATGGAGAGGGTGGGCTGCCCCCGTTTGGACTGCGCCAAACGGGGGGCGTGCTGTATACGAACTTCGGTTTCGGCTGGGAGGAGCACCCGCCGGATGCCGATATCTTGGAGCTGGCCAGCGTCTTCATCGACAGCCGCGAGCTGGGGTTCGACTTCAAGGCGCTGATCGATGCAATCGAGGCGCAGGGCCGCCTTACGTCGCTGCTGGCCGGGGACGCCGCGAGCTGGCAGTCGTTCGCGACGTTCTTGGCAGATCAGGAGTTGCTTGCGCCGCTGGAATCCGCCGATCCGGCGGTGCAGTCGTACCTGGTGACGGAGTTCGAGTTGGACTCGATCGTGCGTGCGCTGGTCGATCCCCGAGAGTTGGAGGATCAGCTGGGCGTGGGTGGCGTGTATGGGGGCTACGACAACCGGACGGACACGATGGTCCGTCTGGACGTGGATGCAGAGAGTGGGCTGCTGTTGCGCGTCGTGGCCGAGATCGATGAGCCCAGCGTGGACTTTGATGGCGTGCCGGCGACCGTTTTCGCATACAGCTACTTCAGCGCGGATTCGGTGCACCTGGAGCTGGATGTGGATCCGGTCAGCGGAGCACCCGTGCGGTTCCTCGTGGATATGCCGAGCTTCCGCGTGGAAGGGGAGACGCAGTATGAGGGCAGCCTGCACATCGAGTTCGTGGTTGAGCAGATCAACGCGGGCGGGGTCGTGATTGAGGTGCCCGGCTAGCCGCGGATCGGGTGGCAGGTGGCGCAGGTGCGGCTTCGCGCTTGTGTTCGGTGGGGGCGTGTTCGGCGGGGGCGTGTGTGTTCGGTTGGGGGCGGTATCCTGGCGACCGCCGTGCAGCGCGGCGCCGGAGGATCGATGCCCGACACTGTCTTGGAACTGCTGGACCGCTCGGACCCGTCCGCGGCGGCGATCGGGGCGCCCGGTCGCAGCGATCTGACCTACGCGGAGCTGGCCGCGCTGATCGGCGAGACCGCCGGGGCGCTGAATGGCTTTGGTATCGGCCGCAACGACGCCGTGGCGATCGTGCTGCCGAACGGGCCGGAGATGGCGACCGCGTTTCTGGGGGTCGCGGCCGGCGCGACGGCGGCGCCGCTGAACCCGGGCTATCGGGAGGAAGAGTTCGAGTTTTATCTCACGGACCTGGAGGCGCGCGCCGTCCTGGTGCAGGTGGGCGAAGCGTCGCCGGTGCGCGCGGTCGCGGAGCGACTGGGCATTGGCCTGATCGAGCTGCAGCCGAGCGATGGTCCGGCAGGCGGGTACCGACTGCAGTCGGCGCTGGCGGGGACGCCCAAGGTCGGCGGGATGGCGGAGGCCGACGACGTGGCGCTGGTGCTGCACACGTCCGGCACGACCTCTCGACCGAAGATCGTGCCGCTGAGTCAGCGCAACGTCTGCGCGTCCGCACGGCAGATCGGGGAGACGCTGGCGCTCGATCGCTCTGATCGCTGCCTCAACATCATGCCGCTGTTCCACATCCACGGGCTGATTGCTGCGGTGCTGTCGACGGCGGCGGCCGGGGGCAGCGTCGTCTGTTCGCCCGGCTTCAACGCCCTGCGCTTCTTCAGCTGGCTGGAGGAGGTGCAGCCGAGCTGGTACACCGCGGTGCCCACGATGCATCAGGCGATCCTGTCGCGGGCGTCGCGGAACAAGGCCACGGTGGACGCGAACCGGCTGCGCTTCGTGCGATCGTCGTCGTCGTCGTTGCCGCCGTCCGTGATGGCCGAGCTGGAGGAGACCTTCGATGCGCCGGTCGTGGAGGCCTATGGCATGACGGAGGCGGCGCACCAGATGGCGTCCAATCCGCTGCCCCCGCGCGAGCGCAAGCCGGGCAGCGTGGGCGTCGCGGCGGGGCCGGAGGTCGCGATCATGAATGAGGCGGGTGATCTATTGTCGGTCGGGGCGACGGGGGAGATCGTGATTCGGGGCCCGAACGTGACGAGCGGGTACGCGCGCAACCCCGAGGCCAACGCGGGCGCCTACCAAGACGGCTGGTTCCGCACGGGGGACCAGGGCGTCCTGGACGAGGAGGGTTATCTGCGTATTACGGGCCGCCTGAAGGAGATCATCAATCGGGGCGGCGAGAAGATTAGCCCGCGGGAGGTCGATGAGGTGCTGCTGGGGCACCCGGCAGTCGCGCAGGCGGTGGCCTTCGCGATGCCGCACGAGAAGCTGGGCGAGGAGGTGGCGGCGGCGGTCGTGCTGCAGCCCGGCGGGACGGCGACGGAGCGCGAGATTCGCGCGTACGCGTCGGGGCGGATCGCCGACTTCAAAGTGCCCCGCAAGATCGTGATCGTGGACGAGATTTCCAAGGGGCCCACAGGGAAGCTGCAACGCATCGGGCTGGCTGAGAAGCTCGGGCTGGCGTGACTCGGATCGCGGTCTACGGGGCCGGCGCGATCGGCGGCTACCTGGGGGCACTGCTGCATCGGGCGGGGGTGGACGTGACGCTGATCGCGCGCGGTCCCCATCTGGCGGCAATGCGTGAGCACGGGTTGCGGGTGCACCTGGCCGACGAAGAATTGCTCGTGCATCCGGCCAGCACGGACGACCCGGCGGAGGCCGGTGAGCAGGACTACGTGATCGTCACGGTGAAGGCGCATTCGGCGCCGGCACTGGTGGGGCCGATGCAGCCGCTGCTGGGGCCGGAGACGGCCGTCGTGACGGCGATGAACGGCATCCCCTGGTGGTACTTCTACGGGATCGAGGGTTCGTATCAGGACCGGCGGCTGCCGTTACTGGATCCGGACGACGCGCAATGGCAGGGCATTGGTCCGGAGCGCGTGATTGGCTGCGTCGCGTGGCAGTCGTCGACGCTGACGGCGCCGGGGGAGATCACGCACTTGCACGGTGATCGGCTGGCGCTGGGGGAGCCGAGGGGCGGACGCAGCGAGCGCGTGCTGCGGCTGGCCGCGATTCTCCGCGAGGCGGGGATCCGGGCGCCGGTCAATCGGGAGATTCGCAACGAGATCTGGATCAAGCTGTGGGGCAACCTGAGCTTCAACCCGATCAGCGCGCTGACCGGGATGACGTTGGAGCAGCTCGCCCGTGACCCCGATACGCGATCCGTGATCGTCCCGATGATGGAGGAGGGCCGAGCCGTGGCGGAGGCGCTGGGCGTGCGCTTGCGCATGTCGGTGGATGAGCGCATCGCCGTGGGCGAGCGGGTGGGCGCGCATCGCACGAGCATGCTGCAGGACCTGGAGTTGGGCCGGCCGATGGAGATCGACGCGCTGGTCAGCGTCGTGGCGGAGCTGGGGCGAACCGTTGGTGTGCCCACCCCCACGATCGACGTCGTGCGGGCGCTGGTTGTGGGGCGGGCGCGGGAGGCCGGTTGCTATCCTCGCTCGGAGCCAGTCTGAGCGAGGGGAGCCCATCGTGTGCCGAAGCATCAAGACCCTCCGCGACGCGGAGCCGCCGGCGGGCGACACGGAAATTGAGGCGGCGGCGCTGCAGTTCGTGCGCAAGGTGAGTGGCTGCCGGAAGCCATCGCGCCGGAACGCGCCCGCCTTCGAGGAGGCGGTGGCCGATGTCTCCGTCGCGACGCGGCGGTTGCTCGAGCAGCTGCACGAGAACACTTCCAGCGCTGGCTGACTAGTGTTGGCTGACCACAATCTGGCGGGAGCTCCCATGCGCCGATCGCTCTTTCTGTTTGGCCTGGTCCTGAGCGCGCTTCTGATCGCCGCCTGCGGCGGCGACGATGATGGGGGCGAAGGTGGGGGCGAGGTCGAGCAGCTGCGGGCGGATGTCGACGCGCTGCAATCTGAGGTCAACGTGTTGCGGGCGGCCCAAGAGGAGGCGGAGACTGAGCGCGGCGAGATCTTCGGCGAGGTCGAAGCGGTGCTGGATGAGGTGCTGGGCAGCGTCGAGGCGGCTGAGGCGGTAGAGGCGCTGTTGCAGCCCGCGATCGACAAGGCGGCCGGCGAGATCGTCGCGATCTCCCAGCGGCTCGAGGCGGGGGAGGCTGGAGCGCTGGAGCGCATCCAGGCGCTGATGAAGCTGCAAGAGACGGTTGCGGAGCTGGGCGCGGAGCTGAACGCAGTGGTGCGGGCGCCGGTCGTCGGCTATTTCCTGCAGCTGGAGGTGCTGGCCCAGGCGTTGGAGCAAGCGACGGAGGAGCTGAGCGATTCGCTGGGAGTCGCGATCGAGGCGGAGGACGTGCCCCGGGCCAAGGAGATCCTGCAGGACCTCTCTGCTGTGCAGCAGGAGTTCGCCGCCGGCATCATGGCGCTGGATCCACCGCAGGCGATCGCGCCGGCGCACACCGAGGCGGTGGAGGCGATGCAGGCTTTCGTGGGATTGGTGCTGCAGCTGGAACGCTTGATCGCGCCGGTCAGCACGATTGACGATTTCATGTCGGTGTTCTTGGCCTTTGCGGAGCAGCCCGGCTTCGAGCAGGTCAGTGATCGCAACGACGCCGCCTGCGAGCAACTGCAAGATTTGGCCGGCGAACTTCAGATCGACATCGATCTGAGCTGCGGCTAGTGGCGCCTGCGCGGGCGGCCCCGGCTTGGGAAGAGCTGTTCGAACCGGCCGGTGTGATTATCGCGGGGGCCTCGCCGCACCCGGGCCGCTTTGGCACGGTGGCGCTGCACAACCTGCTGGCGGCCGGCTACCCGGGACGGGTCTTCGCCACGAGTCGGGAGGGTGGCGACGTGCTGGGGGTCGCGACCGTCGTGGACGTGGCCGCGATCCCGGAGGGGGCGGCCGACCTGGTGATGGTCTGCACCCCTGCCGCGATCAACGCGCAACTGCTGCGGGATTGCGGAGCGCGCGGGGTGCGCGCGGCCTTCGTGGCGGCGGGGGGATACGCGGAGACCGGCGAGGCGGGGGAGCGTCTGGAGCGGGAGATCGTCGCTGCGGCGGCTGATTGGGGCATGCTGCTGGCCGGGCCGAACGGGCAGGGCGTGATCTCTACGCCGGCCGGGCTCTGCGCACAGATCGTTGCGCCGTATCCGCCCGCCGGGGGCATCGCGATCGCGAGCCAGTCCGGCAACCTGAGCTCCGCTTTCTGCAACTACGCCGTGGCGAGTGGAGTTGGGGTGAGCCGGGCCGTATCGGCGGGGAACGCGGCGGCGCTGGGGGTGGTGGACTATCTGGAGTACTTCTCGGAGGACGACGCGTCCTCCGTGTCGCTGGCGTATATCGAAGGCATCAGCGACGGGCGGGACTTCCTGGCTCGGGCGAAGCTGCTGTCGGCGCGCAAGCCGATCGTCGTGCTGAAGGGCGGCGCCAGCGCGCTGGGGCAGCGCGCCGCGCAGTCGCACACGGGCTCTCTGGCGACAAACGACCGCCTCTTCGATGCGGCCTGCCGCCAAGCGGGGCTGGTCCGAGCGGCCTCGGCATCGGAGGCGTTTGAGGCCGCGGCAAGCTTCGCGACGCAGCCGCTGCCGGCGGGCCCTAACGTGCTCGTCGTGACGCCGGCCGGTGGCTGGGGGGTGCTGACGGCGGACGCGATCG
The DNA here is from genome assembly GCA_003228175.2 of Chloroflexota bacterium. GTDB lineage: Bacteria > Chloroflexota > Dehalococcoidia > Bin125 > Bin125 > TK10-74A. Next base: position 12,183 of record QGNQ01000040.1, on the reverse strand, counting down.
CCGGCAGCGAGCTGACGCTGTTGCCGCTGCCGGACGACCTGCGGTCCGCGTTCGACGCGTTGCTGCCGCCACGCTGGAGTGGGGCCAACCCGATCGACACCGCCGCGGGCGAAACGCGCGATACGATCGCCGAGATACTGCGGTTGGCGGTGTCGCACGCGGAGGTGCACAGCGTGATCCTGCTGGGCGGGGGTATTCAGTCGAACCAGGCCGCGTTGATGCGTGAGGGTCCGCTGTTCGAGTCGCAGGGGCTGGCTCGCATCGCGGATTACCACGAGCGCCAGGACCGGCGGTACGCGGAGGTGGCGGCGTCGCTGTCGGAGGAGAGCGGGAAGCCGATTCTGCTGGCCTCGGAGCTGGCGGCGACCCAGCCTGGGAATGCGAGCCCGGCAGCCGTGCGGGCGAGCGGACGGCTGGCCTACGCCAGCGGACCCGACGCCGTGCGTGCGCTGAACCACCTCTGGCAGTATGCGCGGTGGCGCGAACGCAGGACGGAGGCTTAGCGCGTGGAAGCGGCGGAGCTACCCGACGATGCTCGATTCGATCCGCTGCGCGAGATGCAGGCGACCCCGTTGTTCGAGGTGCTGGGACTGCGATTCAGCGGGGCCGGCGAGGGCTGGGCGGAGGTGGAGCTGGCGAGCGGGCCGAACACGGAGAATCTTTACGGCATCGTGCACGGGGGGGTGTGGCTGACCCTGGCCGACGCGGCGATGGGCGCTGCCATCTCCACGGTCGTGCCGGCGGGGACGGCGGTGATCACGGTGCAGTCGGAGTTTCGCTGGCTGCGCGCGCTGCGCCATCCATCGATGCGGGCTCGGGGCGAGGTGTTGCGCCGGGGTCGCTCCGTGAACCACGTCACCGTGGAGCTGCGGGACCCGGATGGTGCGGTGTTGGCGCAGGGGAGTGGCTCGTACGTGGAACGAGCGCGTTGACGATTTCCGGTCGCGTTACATCTCTCGCGGGGCGGGGAGCGTTCTACAGGGGAACCGACAGTGTTCGGGCAGCGTTCTCGTCAGGACGGGCGAGGCGCGAGGGCGCGGCCTTGATAGCACGAGGCGATCGTGGGACGTACCGTTGATGCATTGACGGCAGGAAGGATCGAGGCCGGTGGAGCATGATCCGCAGCCGGGTTCTGGCAGTTCCCTGGGTACGATCGCGTGGGGGCTGGCCGCGATTATCTCGGCGAGCGCGTTCTTTCTGGCCGCCTTCTTCGTAACGGGCGAATTTCTCGACGACGGCGTGACGGCAGCCTCGGATGGATCGTCGGTCGCGGTGCCTGGGGCGCCGGCGGCGGCCGGTGATCCCGAGAGCGCGACGGGTGACGCCGCGGCGGCAAGCGGCGAGACCACGACCGAAGCGGGCGCCAGCGCCGGCACGCCCGCAACCATTGGGGCCGGGGGGGACTTCACGACGACCGAGCTGCCGGAGTTCGATCCGGAGGCGTTGATCTACGGTGGGGCCGGCGCGGACGGCGCGATCTTGGCGGGGCCGGGGATTGTGCCCACGAGCGGCTTCGATCGGCGCACGAACTGGGAGTTGATCATCCCCTCGGCACAGCTGCGCGCGGCGATCGCGCAGGTGGTCGTGACGGCCAGCAACTTCCTGGGCGCGCCCGACAATCCGGAGCTGATCGGCTGGTGGGAGGATGGGCCCGCGCCCGGCGAGAACGGCAACGTGCTGCTGGACGGGCATCGTGACTTCAGCGACGTGAACGACAACGTGGGCTTCGGGGTCTGTTGGCTGCTGACGGAGACGCGGCCCGGCGACCCGATCATCCTGCGGGACGTGACGGATGGCAGCGCCTTCGTCTACACCGTGCGGGAGATTCACAGCGTGACCTGGGACGATCCGACAGGCAGCCGATTCTTGCGCGCCAGCGAGGACGCGATGCTGACGATCGTGACTTGTGAGGGGTCCTTCGACGATGAGTCGAACAACTACTCGCAGCGGCGGGTGGTGGTGGCGGACTTGACTGATCGCGTCGCGCCCAGCGGGGTCGTGACCGCGGAGTAGCGCGGGGGCGCGGCGACAAGACGGAGTTTCATTCCCTCGCCTCGCCCTGGAGTACCCGAGAATGCGTCTCATTCGCCGGCTGTTCGCATCACCAGGGTCGGTGGGAGCCCGCATCGGGGTGGCGCTGCTCGGTGTGGCACTGCTTGGGGCAGCGTGCGGCAGCGACGATGCTGGCCGGTCGTCGCAGGAGCCGGTCGTTGACGTGGTCGCTTCAACGGCGCTGATCGCGGATTGGGTCAGCCAGGTCGGCGGCGAGCGAGTGCGGGCCCGGTCGCTCGTGGAGTCCGGGGCCGACGTGCACACGTGGCAGCCCGAACCGAGCCAGGTGATCGCGATTGCCGAGGCGGACGTCGTCTTGCTAAGCGGCGGTGGCCTGGAGGCGGGCTTCGAGTCGTTGGTGCGGCGCAACGTCGGTGGATCGCTGATCGTGCTGGCGGACGCGATCGATCTGCATGCGTTCGCGCCCGGCCTGGGCGAGGCTCATGAGGACGATGCTCGCGACCCGCACTTCTGGCTGGATCCAGAGCGGGCGATCGTGGCGATTGAGCGCGTTCGCGATGTTCTGATCGGGCTCGACCCGGCAGGGGCGGACGGCTACCGGGCTCGGGCGGCGGCGTACCTGGGCGAGGTGCGGGCCGTGGATGCCGAAGTCGGGGCGCTGCTGGCGGCGCTGCCGCCGGAGCGTCGTGTGCTGGTGACCTTTCACGATGCGTACGGGTACTTCGCTCGTCGCTACGGCCTGACGATTCTGGGCTTCGTGGTGGAGGGGCCGGAAGTGGAGCCGAGCGCGGCAGACATCGCGGCGCTGGTCGAGGGGATGAAGGGGGCGGGAGCGGGCGTGATCTTCCGCGAGCCGCAGTTCAGCGCGCGCGTGGTGCAGCGCGTCGCGGATGATGCGGGAGCGGAGGTACGGCCGATCTATTCGCAGCTGAGCGGGGAGGTGGACTCGTACTTGGGGCTGCTGCGGGCGAATGCGGCGTCGATCAGCGAGTAACTGGGCGGGCGACGCCCTATTGTGCGCGCAACATGATCAGCTATCTGGAATCGCACAATGAGTCGCCGACACGCCCGCCGGGTCCGCAGAAGGGGCTGTGGAGTCTGCGCTACCTCGATCCGCAGAAGATGGCGGCGTTGGGATTGAACGCGGCGCGCCGCCGGGCGCAGAATCAGTTCTCGAAGCGGCTGCCGCCCGGGTCGGAGTTCCCGGCGATCGTGCTGCGGACTGCCGATGGCGAGACGGTCAGCACTGGCGCCCTGCGCGGGCACAAGCACTTCGTGCTGATGACGGGTGCGATCACTTGACCGACCTACCGGCGGCAGGCGCCGCTGTTCGAGCGTCTGATGGCGAAGTACGGCGAACGCGACGTGGTGGTGCTGCACGTCTACGTGAGCGAGCCGCACGCGGGGGAGCGCGGCTTCCGGGACTACACGCAGCCGGGGACGTATGACGAGCGGGCGCTGTACGCGCAGGAGCTTGTAACGCTGAAGGGGATCAGCGGCCCGGTGCTGGTCGACGGGATGGACGATGCGACCCGGGCGGCGCTGGGTGGGCTGCCGAACGTGGTCTACGTGGTGGGCAAGGACGGGCGGGTGCACTACAAATCGAGCTGGGCGGACGCGGACAAGGTCGATCGGGCGTTGGCGGAGCTCGTCACAGGTGACGACCCGGACCGGCCCGTCGAGCCCAGCTTCGAGACGCAGGATGTCGGGCCGGAGATCTGACCGGCTGCGACCGGGAGCCTAGCTCGATCCGTCTGGAATCATGATGATGGCGGCGGGATCCAGGGTGATCCGGACGCTCTCGCCAACGCCCCACGCATCGCCGGGCGGTGGAGGGTCGACGGCGAAGCTGAGATCGTGCCCGCCGGTGCGGACGCTGAGCCGGAGCAAGCGGCCGTGAAAGCTCTGCGCGACGATCTCGGCGACGATCGTGTTGAGGGCGGGGGACGGGTCCGCCGCTCGTTCGATGTGGGCGCGCTCGTCGCCCAGGAGCAGGGTGATGGGGCCGGGGGCGGCGTCGGTAGGGAGGGGGGTGGGGAGGATGAAGTCGCCGATGGGGGTGTGGACGCGAACCCGGCCCCTCCCCCTAACCCCCTCCCCATCGCGTTGCGATGGAGAGGGGGGACTGGAGGGGACCCGAGGGGGCGGCGATGCAGAGGGGGGACCGGAGGGGAGGGGGGGGTGGACTTGGCCGGGGATGAGGTTGGTGCGACCGAGGAAGCGCGCGACCCAGGCGTCGGCGGGGGCGCGATAGATCTCCAGGGGCGGGCCGACCTGCCGCACCTCACCCGCTTGCATGACCATCACTCGATCGGCCAGGGCGAACGCTTCTTCTTGGTCGTGCGTGACGTAGATCGCGGTGAGGCTTTGGGAGCGCAGAATCGCACCGAGCTCGGCCAGGAGATCCTCGCGCAGGGCCCGGTCGAGCGCGCCGACGGGCTCGTCGAGCATCAGCAGTCGTGGCCGGGGCGCGAGCGAGCGGGCCAGCGCGACGCGTTGGCGTTCGCCACCGGACAACTCGTGCACCTTGCGGGCGCCGTGTTCCGGCAGGCCGACGAGTTGCAGCATTTCGGTGACGCGTTCTGCACGCGCGGTCGCGTCGAGGCCCTGCAGGCGGAGTCCGAAGTCCACGTTGGCGGCGACATCGAGATGCGGAAAGAGCGCCAGTTCCTGAAACATGAGGCCGATTCCGCGTCGATGGGTGGGGGTCGCATCGATGCGGGCGCCGTCGAGCCAGACCTCGCCCGACTGGGCCTGTTCGAGGCCCGCGATGACGCGCAGCAGTGAGGTCTTGCCGCAGCCGCTGGGACCGATGACGGCGAAGATTTCTCCCTCCGCGAGCTCCAGGGAGACGTCGCGCAGGACGGGTGCATCGTCGTAGCTCAGCTGGGCGTTGCGCACTTCCAGGAGGGGGGGCATCAGAACTCCCCCACGTCGCGATAGCGGAAGCGCTCGATCAGGAGGAAGCCGATGCCGCTGACCAGCATGAGCACGACGCTCATGGCCAGGGCCGCTCCGAGTCGCTCGCCGCCGGGCAGGCTGAGGTAGCGGAAGATGGCGACGTTCATCGTGGAGAACTCCGGTCGCGAAAGCAGCAGGGCGGCGCCGAAGTCGCCGATGGAGATGGCGAAGGCGAAGGTCGCGCCGACGAGCATCGCGCGGGAGACGATGGGCAGGTCGACGCGGCGAACGGTCTGGGTGGGGGATGCGCCCAGCGTGGCCGCGGCTTCGTGCAGGCGTTCATCGATGCCGCGCACCACGGACAACACGCTGCGCATCACGAAGGGATACGCGATCAGGGTGTGCGCGACCACGATGATGACCCAGGAGGCGCGCAGATCGAGGGGGCCGCTGTCGAGCGCGATGAGGATGCCGAAGGCCAGCGTGATTACGGAGACGCCCAGGGGGAGCATGGCGAGTGCGTCGGCGATGGGGCGCCAGCGGCCTCGCACTCGGGCGACGGCGAAGGCCAGCACCGTGCCCAGCGGTACGGCGATCAGGACCGTGACGGCGGCGAACCAGAGCGAGTTTCGCAGAGCCTCGGAGAGCGAGACGAAGAAGAACTGCTCCTGCGCGTTGTTCTCCAGCGCCTTGTAGAAGGCGAAGGTGTAGCCCTCCGCCCCGCGGAAGGATCTTTCCACCAGGGCGAGCAGGGGCGCCCCCAGCCAGAGAAAGACGAGGCCGAAGTTGAGGCCGATGAGGAGGCGCTGGCGGCGGCCGCGGATGCGTCGGGTGGCGGCCGATTGCGGCTGCAGGCTGAGCGGCGTGGCGGTGCGCGCCTGCAAGCGCGCGTAGGTCCACATAACGGCCAGCGTGAAGACGATCTGCACGATCGCCAGGGCCGCCGCCAGTGGCAGCCTCAGTAGTCGCGCTGTGAGGTTGTAGATCGTGGCCTCGAGGGTCGCGAACTCGGGGCCGCCCAGGATCAGCACGACGCCGAAGCTGGTGAACGAGAACATGAAGACCAACAGCGCTGCCGACAGCACGGCGGGCGCGATCTGCGGCAAGGTCACGCGCCAGAAGACGGCGACGGCTCCGCCGCCCAGCACGCGGGCGGCCTCCTCGGTGCGGGGGTCGATGTTGGCCCAGAGGGCGGAGACCGTGCGCACGACGATCGTGTAGTTGTAGAACGCGTGCGCCAACAGGATGACGGTGATCGTGTTGAGGACGCGAATCGGCGGCTGCGACAGCCCGAAGATCGATTGGAGGGCCTCGTTGAGGACGCCTGTGGGCCCCAGGAGCGCCGTAAACGCGATCGCGACGACGACCACGGGCAGGACGAAGGGGATCGTCGTGAGGGCGCGGATCGTCGTCTTGCCGCGGAACTCGTAGCGGGCGAAGACGTAGGCGCTGGGCAGGCCCAGGGCGAGCGTGAGCGCGGTGGAGGCGAGCGCCTGCCAGGCCGTGAACCAGAGCCGGCCCAGGAAGAAGCTATCGCCGAGCACGGTCTCGAACGGGGCGAGGCTGAAGTCGCCGTTGGGGGCGAGACTCTGGCGGAAGATCTCGATCAGGGGATAGACGAAGAACAACGCCAGGAAGCCCAGCGCCGGGATCAGGATGAGCCGGCTTGGCCGCACGTGCCCGCCTTTCATGCCCGTCGACCGCGGTTAGCGCAGCACCACGTCGGTCCACTCGTCCAGCCAGCGCTCCAGGTTGGCGGCGACGACGTCCGCGTCGATCTGGGCCGGCTCGGTGGGGATCTGGGCGAACTCGAGGAACTCGCTTGGCAAGGGAACGCCGTTGACCACCGGGTAGACGAACATGTTGAGCGGGATGTCGGACTGGAAGCGATCGCTGAGCATGAAGTCGATGAAGGCCTGGGCGAGCGGCTGCTTGTCGGTGCCGCGCAGGATGCCGACACCCTCGACCTGGCGGTAGCTGCCGCCGGGCACGATGACGTTGCCTGTGGGCGATTCGTCCAGGGGCGACTCGGCGAAGATGACCTCCGCGGGCGGGGAGGTGGCGTAGCTGTTGACGAGCCAGGCGCCGCCGCCGTATTGGGAGAACTGGGTGTAGTAGGCGTCGGTCCAGTTGTCGCTGACGATGAGGTCGTTGGCGCGCATGTCGCGCCAGAAGTCGAGCCAGGTGTAGGGGCCGTTCTCGCCGAAGTAGGCGATCGTGACGAGCATCAGCTGCAAGCCCGGCGATGACGTGTTGGGGTCCTGGACGGCGACGCGGCCGCTCCAGTCGGGCAGCGCGAGTTGCTCCAGGGTGGCCGGGGCGCTGAGGCCCGCTTGGGCCAGCGCCGCCTTGTGGAAGTTGAACAGCACGTAGCCGAAGTTGACGGGCGTGATGTGGCCGCTGTCGTCGAAGATCAGCGACTCGTCGATGGAGTCCAGGGCTGCTGGGCGGTAGGGCAGGAAGACGTCGGCCTCCAGCGCGCGCACGAAGGAGATGTTGTCGACGCCGAAGAGTAGGTCGCCCTCCGGGTTGCCTTTGGTGAGGATGGCGCGGTTGAGGCCCTCCAGGGCATCGCCGGTCAGGACGACGGTGACGGTCACGTCGAACTGGTCCTCGAAGGCGGCGATCGTTTCGGCAGAGATGGCGAAGCTGTCGTGCACTAGGACGACCAACTCTTCGCCGGCGAAGTCGGCGGCGGTGCGGGCGTCGTCCGCGGGCGCGTCGTTGTCACCGCAGGCGGCGACGATGAGGGCGACGGCGCTGAGTCCTAGGAGCAGCGGCACGATGCGCCGCAGACTGAACATGAGGGCCATCACAGCCCCTCCTTTCGATCTACGGGGTTAGAGAACGCGCGCCAGCGTCGCGAATCAGTTGGTGCGTGCTAGCCGCGTGGGCTAGTCACGCCTGTTCGCGCGACGGGCGCTCCCGGTATGCCTGATCGGAAGGGGGCGACGCAAGGCCAAGGCGCACGTCGGGGACGTGCGGACCAAGGCGGGACCAAGAGGATGGCAACCGTGCGTGCCATGGCTCCCTACGCCGGTATCAACCGGATCAGGTTCAGCGGGTGTGTTCTCAGGTCACGACGCCACTTCGGCGTCCAGGACCACCCCGGCTTGTCACTACACCGGAGCATAGCGGGAATCGCGAAGCTGACCTAGCATCAGCGCCGCGAAATACACACAGAAGCCCAACGGAGGAGTGAGTCATGGTCGTCGCAGATTTTTCATTGCAGGGCAAAGTCGCCATCGTCACGGGCGGTAGCCGCGGGATTGGCCGCTCGATCGCGCTGGGGCTGGCGGAGGCGGGCGCGGATGTGGCGATCGCGGCGCGCAAGCCGGGACCGCTGCAGGAGGCCGTGGAGGCGGTGCAGGGGCTGGGCCGCAAGGCGATTGGCGTGGAGACGAACGTGCGTCGGATGGAGGATCTGAAGACGCTGGTGCAGCGCACCAAGGACGAGCTGGGCCGGGTCGACGTGCTGGTCAATAACGCGGGTACGAACCCCCACTTTGGCCCCATCCAGACGATCGAAGAGGGTCAGTGGGATGTTGTCATGAATACCAATCTGAAGTCGCCGTTCTTCCTGAGCGTGATGTGCCGCGAGGCGATGCTGGAGCATGGCGACGGCGGCACGATCGTCAATGTGAGCTCGGTTGGCGGCGTGCGGTCGTCGGACGTGATCGCGTCGTACTCGATCTCGAAGGCGGCGATGAACATGATGACGCAGGCCTGCGCCAAGACCTGGGGCGCGGACAACATCCGCGTCAACTGCATTGCGCCGGGGCTGATCAAGACGGAGTTCTCCCGCGCGCTGTGGGAGAACGAGGAGATCCTGGAAGCGTCGACCTCGGGTTCGGCGCTGCACCGCATCGCGGACCCGGACGAGATGGCTGGTGCGGTGGTCTACTTCGCGTCGCCGGCGTCGTCGTTCACGACGGGCCAGACGCTGATCCTCGACGGGGGCGGCGTTCTGTAGGTCGGGGGCGGCTCGACGACCCCACCTACCTTCGACGGGCTCAGGACTGGCTCTCGCGCGCTCTCCATCTGGACCGATGGAGAGCGGGGATCGGACCGGAGGCGGGACGAAGGAATGGGTGTCAGACGATTCCGGCGTCGTGGAGGTCCGTGATCTCGCTGGGCGTATAGCCGAGTTCGTCAAGGATGGTGTCTGTGTGGGCGCCGGGGTCGGGGGCGGGGGTGCGCACGGCGCCTGGGGTGCGGGAGAGCTGGACCGGCAGGCCCAGCAGCTCGAGCTGGCCGAGTTCGGGGTGCTCGACGGTGGCCGTCGTCGGCAGGGCGCGTACCTGCGGATCCGCGAAGACCTCGGACACATCCAGGATGGGGCCGGCGGGCACGCCCGCGGCGTTGAGCTGCTCGATTAGCTGCTCGCTGGGGAATGCCTCAGTGCGTCGGTCGAGTTCTTCGTGCAACGCCACACGATGCTGGGAACGCCCGGGCGGCTTCGCGAAGCGGTCGTCTTCGATCAGATCGTCGGCGCCGATGGCCGCGCAGAGCTTGCGCCACTGCGGCTGGGTGGCGGCGGCGATGTTGATGTGACCGTCAGCGGTGCGGAAGACGCCCGTGGGCATGGTGGTGGGGTGGTCGTTGCCGGCCTGCGGTGGCACTTCGCCGTCGATCAGCCAGCGCGTCGCCTGGAAGTCGAGCATGTTGACCATGGCCTGGAGTAGCGAGGTCGTGACCCACTGGCCCTGGCCGGATCGCTCGCGCTCGACCAGGGCCACCAGGATGCCCTGGGCCAGGTAGAGCCCTGCGGTGAGGTCGGCGATGGGGATGCCGACCCGCATGGGCCCGCCGCCGGGCGCGCCGGTGATGGACATGAGGCCGCCCATGCCCTGGGCGACCTGGTCGTAGCCGGGGCGGTTTCGATACGGGCCCTCTTGGCCGAAGCCGGAGATGCTCCCGTAGATCAGGCGCGGATTGAGCGGCTGCAGCGTGGGGTAGTCGATGCCGAGCCGGGCGGTGACGCCGGGCCGGAAATTCTCGACCAGAATGTCGGCCTGGGCGGCCAGCCGGCGCAGCACCTCGACGCCGCGGGGGTCTTGCAGGTTGAGCTGCAAGGAGCGCTTGTTGCGCTGAACGTTCTGGTAGTCGAAACCGCGGGCGCCGAAGACGGCGCCGCCGCCTGTGCCGGGCGGCGGCGTGATCTGCACGACCTCGGCGCCCATGTCGGAGAGCTGGCGCACCGCGTTGGGGCCCGATCGGAAGCGGGTGAGGTCGATCAGGCGCAGGTGGTCCAGAGGCAGACTCATGGGCGGCAGAGTAGGGGGCGGGAGGCATCGTGTCGCCCAATATGGGAGGGGCGCCCCATGTGGATCGAGACGGGCGGGCGCCTAGATGAGCGCGCGCCTGCGCTGGGTCTTGACGGGCTCGCGGCCGCTGGCCCAGCCGATCACGCGGTCCCAGGCCGGAGCGGACTCCGCCTGTGGTACGTAGCCGGCCAGGTCGCCCGCGAGGGCGTGCAGCGCCAGGGCGGCGCTGGAGCGGCCGGTGTTCGTGACGACGGGGGTGCCGCTTTGGCTGGCTTCGATCACGGCTGGGTCGAAGGGGATCGAAGCGTAGATCTCCAGCCCCACGGATTCGCGGGCGCGGGCGTCATCGATCACGCGCTCTTCCTGCACTTGGTTGAGCACGAGGCGCACTCCCGCGGCGCTGGCGGGCGAGTGGCCGAGCATCTCCGCGACGCGCGCGGCGGCATAGACGCTGGTGCGATCGAAGCTGCTGACCAGCAGAGTGCGGTCGGCGAGCTCAATCGCGGTTGCCGTCATGTCGTCGAGCGCGCTGGGCGCGTCGAGGATGACGTAGTCGTACATGCGTGCGGCGAACTCGATCACGACGCGCAGTTGCTGCGCCGAGATCGGGCGCCAATCGGCGGGCCGTCGGGCGGCGCAGAGGAAGTCCACGCCGGATTCGTGGGTGGTGGTGGCGCGGGCCAGAATTTCGCGGTCCAGGTCGGCGGTGCGTCCCACGTCGGCGAGGTCCGCCAGGGAGAACTCGGGTTCCAGATCCATGAGCGTGGCCAGATCGCCAAAGCGGGAGTCCAGGTCCATCGCGAGAACGCGACTGCCGGTCTGCGTGGCGATCGCAGCGGCCAAATTGGCGGCGATCGTGGAGGCGCCGACGCCGCCCTTGACGTGGTAGACCGTGAAGATCTTGCCGCGCGGCGTCGCGGGGGCGACGTCGGTGGCGTGGTCAACCGTGCTCGTCAGCTCAGGGGTGAGATCGGGATCGGTCAGGCGTAGCTCCCGGCCGGCGAGCATGGCGAGCAGCTCTGTGCCGTCGACGGGAGCGGCCAGGACGCCGTCGGCGCCGGCGCGCATCGCTTCCTTGACGACGGCCGCCGAGCGATGGGAGGTGTAGGCGATCAGCATCGCTTCGGGGAGCTCTGCGCGCAGGGTGTTCAACGTGTTCAGCGCCCGCTCGAGAGGCGCTTCGACGGAGACCAAGGCCACGGCGGGGCGCTTGGCCACCGCCAGCGCTGTGGCGCGCTGACCGTAGCCGGATTCGGCCACGATGAAGAGCGGGGCTTTGGTCAACAGGTGCTGCATACGGGCACGCGAGTCGGGGCTGGAATCTACCAGCATCGCGCGCTGAATCGTGGTCATGGGTCGCTCCTCACTTCCAGGGTGGTCGTGCCGGATAGACCCTGCAAGTCAGAGGTTTGTGACGGCCTCCGTAGGCGTTTTGGGACGTGCCGTTGGGTCTCCGCGGCGGCGCGGCGAGGGTGCCTCCGCGTTGATCTCTGCGTGCGCGTTGGGGCGGGCCGGGCGGCTGTGCGGAGAGGGCTGCGGAGGTTGTGATGGCGCGCGAGGGCGCGCGCGGGCGGGGGGGTAGGCTGGTGCGGTGGACTTCACCTCGCTCAAGGGCCGACTGCTTGTGGCGACGCCGGAGATGGCGGACCCGAACTTCCTGGGGACGGTGGTGCTGCTGCTGGAGCACGGGCCGCAGGGCGGCTTGGGCTTGGTGCTCAACCGCCCAACGATGACGCCGTTGCGTTCGCCATTGCCGGACTGGAGTTCCCTGGCGTCGGCCCCGGCGACGATCTTCCGTGGCGGGCCGGTGGAGCCGACGGCGGTGATTGGGCTGGCCCGCGCGGAGGCGATGCCGGACGATCGGTGGTCGCCGGTGCTGCCCGGCCTCGGCGTCGTGGATCTGCGCAGTGCACCGGGCGACGCGGTGATTCAGGCCTTGCGGGTCTTCAGCGGCTACGCCGGCTGGGGAGCGGCGCAGGTGGAGGGGGAGCTGAGCGCGGGT